>DATGJZ010000043.1:0-152916 GCA_035294925.1 Candidatus Angelobacter sp.
CTTGTCTCAACTGACCGCCATTGACGCCGATAAATCAACTATCGAGGCCATTGGAGACTGGCATTACTGGGTAGCGCAGGGCTACTGCTTTTGAATCTCCCAAGCTGGCTCTGACTTACGCAGGCTTCCCGAAAGCTCACAGCGGACTTTGGAATTGCAACCTGGGCTATGGCAACGAGGCTATCGCAAAGACAGTGGCGGACGCGTTGAGGCATGCTTCTTACCTAAGCGTCTGGGGAATGGAGCATGAGTTGGCGCATGCAGCAGCGACCGCTCTTGTGGATGTCACCGAGCGTCCCGAGTTCGGTCGCGTTTTGTTTTCTACATCGGGCGGTGCCGCCAATGACATGGCGATGAAGCTTGCCCGCCAGTATCAGACACTATCCGGACGAAGTGAGCGCAAAGTCATCCTCGGGTTGCATGGAGGATTCCACGGTTTCACTTATGGAGCTTTCGCGTTGTCTACGGGCCAACTTGGACAGCGCATGTACGGCGTTGACCGACGGTCGGTCTCTCAAATCGTCGCCAATTCGGCATCTGACATTGACCGCGTCTTCGGCAAGATCGGCGAGCGCGTTGCCGCAATCTTTGTCGAGCCCGTGATCGGATCGGGCGCTGTCGTTCTCGAAGACGATTACCTCCGTAGACTATTTGACGTGCGACGTCAGCATGGCGTCATCTTGATTGCCGACGAAGTCACGACTGGTTTCGGTCGCGTAGGGCCAGGGGTCTTCGCAAGCTCGTCGTGGGAGGAGCCTCCCGACGTCATTGTGGCAGCCAAGGGCATGACCAACGGGACGCAGGCGGCGTCGGCGTTGATTGTGTCGACACTTGTCTTCGAGCGGTTCATCGAAACCGGAGCGGTGCTCGGACACGCCGAAACGCAAGCCGGCACTCCTCCGTCGTGCGCGGCAATATTAGCAACAATAGCAGAAATGCGACGGCTCGATGCACTTCGCCGCAGCGCTGCACTTGCGGCGCAGTTGGACAAAAGGCTCTCCGCCCTCGTGGGGCACTCGCCCTTCGTGAGTGCTGCGGTCGGCAGAGGCTGCCTCCGGGCGTTGCGCCTCAGCGACGAGAGCGGCGCACCTTTGGACCAGCCGCGCACCGACGCAATCGCTGCAGCGATTCTCGAAGCTGGCGCTTTGGTTCACTCGGGACCGAGTTGCCTCCAAGTTTTGCCCGCCTTGATTTATAGCACCGAGGATCTCAATGCGCTGTTAGAGTGCATTGCAACGGGTCTCGCAACATTCGCGCGTTCGCCGGGCGCGGTGAGGGGTCAAATCGGGTAATGGCAATGGACGAGACACCAATACCTCCTCTTCCGGGATGGACGCCCGCGATCGGTGCCGAGGACGCCTCGCAATGTCCGCGGCGAGCCAACGCTCAGAAGGTGCGACTCCCACATGGACAGGAAGTGTGGCTGCTCTCGGGTTACGATATCTGTCGAGAGGCGCTAACGCATCGCGCTTTGAGTTCCGACCACACCCACCCGAACTACCCGGACGTCTTTCCGATCAAGAAATCGCACGAGTCCCAACGTGCGACGTTGGCGACGTATTCTGGCATGGATCCGCCTGAGCATACACTGCATAGGCGGTTGATTGCCGAAGAGTTCTCGATAGAAAGCGTCGGTAAGTGGCAACAGCGGGTATTTGCAATCGCCGAGCGACAACTGGAAACCGTGCTCGCGCCGCAAACGCGAAGCGGCGAAATCGTCGCTCAGTACGCCGAGCCGATCGCTTCGACGACAATTTTCGAGTTCTTGGGCGTCCCACCCGAGCGGCGCACCGAAATGGCGCGACTTGCCCGCATACTTCTGGGTTCGGGCGCCGACCGCCAGGCAGCAAGCGCGGCGTCAGCGTCGTTTCGCCAACTTCTCGACGCTCTCGGTGCGGAGAAGGAGGCAGACGCCACCGCAGATGACGTGCTCAGCCGCCTTATCGTGCGCTATCGGAGGGAGGGATTCTACTCGCGGCTGCAGTTTATCGAGTTCGCCGGCGCGCTGATTGCCGCCGCGCATCGAACGGCAACGACGATGATTGCGCTCAGCGTTGCGATGCTCATCGAGCGGCCGGATGCGCGCCGCCAAATGTTCGCCGATCGGGCAGCTTTCGACCGAGGCCTTGAGGAATTACTGCGCTACCTTTCGGTTGCGGACCTCGCGACCGCACGTATCGCCGTAGCGGAGGTCGAACTTGCGGGCGTGTCGATCGAAAAAGGCGAAGGCACGATCGCTTCGACTGCACACGCCAACTACGATATAGAACAGTTCCCGGACGCTGGGCGGTTCGACATAAATCGCCGCGGTCCGGATCACGTGGCGTTTGGGCACGGCCCTCACAAATGCTTGGGCCAGCACCTCGCGCGTCTTGAGTTGGAAGCGGCGTTGCGCGTTCTGTTCGGCCGCTTCCCCGATCTACGCCTCGAAAATCTCGATGCGATCCGCATTCAACGGGAAGGAGCGGTACTTTCGGTCGACAAAGTGCGAGTGTGTTGGTGAGCGGCGTGGCAGACCCCGATGATACGTCCAAGGATCGCGCAAATGCGACATCGAACGATCTGCTCCGACCGTGGACCGACGCCTTCGGTGCCCCCGCCGTGCCGCCTATTCCGGGAGGTGCCGAGCTTGTCGTTGAGCCCATTGTTCACTTTGTCCGGCCGGACATCTTCGATCAGCTCAGAGCGATTCTCCATCGCCTCACTTCCACATAATCCAGCTTCCAGGCATATCCCGAACCAAGAGCCGCTGGATATGAACCAGAAGCTACGTATCGGATGTGTTCTTTGCCGGCAATGGAAAGTTTCTGACACGAAAGCTGTGGGGGATTGCGCATCAACATTCATATGGGCATCACGGCATGTACACCACGATGCGCGAAACGCTGTGTTGGCGCATTCCGGTGAAGCCCTCCAGAGTCGGCTAGCTTTTCAGGCGATGAGTCCACACGAACAAGACTATGTCATCGAATTCCTTAAGTCACTTCAAATCCTGTCCGCCGCAGGTGAAAGATTCGGTCGTGAACGAAGACGGAAAGAAAAAGAAATGGAATTGAGACATTAGCCTGCTCCGCAGAAAGCGGGTGTGCCATAAGTGTGCCGTCCGCTTTGCTACCATGTGCGCTAAATTGCGCCTTTTCAATACCTGCGAGAAATGCTTCCGTGCGGGCTTAGTTGAGCGTAACTTATTGAAAAGACTGGCGCGCCCTGAGAGATTCGAACTCCCGGCCTTCTGATTCGTAGTCAGACGCTCTCCACGCTCTTCCCTCGACCGTAGTCGCTCATAACAAACAAGTTACCTCAACTTTTGCGCGCACAGAGCGAACGGTCAAACCAATGAAAACGTTGCCCAGCGATGGGAATCAACAGCCCAAAAGCAGCCCCAGGGCTAAGCATACCTTCAGATTTCCACGGTCCTATCTCGCCAGGGATATACCGTTCCTCGGTTGCGTGACGCTGAGCGGAGGCCACAGAGGTCACCCGAGAGACGTCGGTTCGTGGTTCCAGACACAGCACCACGCCGCTCGCTTCCTACCATGCGGCTGCGCGGTCTGCATTCTCTGCGGACACCTTCTGATGCTAGAGACCAAAACAAAAACGTGGTGGACCTACAAGCGGGAATGGGTAGCTGAAGCACGAAAGGAGTCTCAGAAATGCCTAGCTTAATCGAGTGGCTCCAAGGTGGCGAAACCTGGAACGTCATCCGCGCCGAGCGGATCGAGGACGGAAAACTCGGATGGTTCTGTATCAAGGTCTCGGACGAATGCAAGGAATGCTACGCCGAAGATCAGAACGTAACCTGCGGCACCAATCCCGGACGCATGGGAAACGGCATTCGCTACGCGCTCGACCAGCTCCCCAAAGTGCGCGTCTACCTCGACGAGCCCACGCTTCTGAAGCCTTTGCACTGGCGCAAGGGACGCCTGGTCTTTCCCTGCTCGATGACCGACCTGTACGCACGGGAGTTCGTCAAAGATGAGTGGCTGGACCGCGTGCATGCGATCTACGCGCTTTGTCCTCAGCACACCTTCATTGAACTGACGAAGCGTCCGGACCGGCGACTGGAATACCTGACCGCGCCCCAGTGTCAGATTCGTATCCAGCACCAGGTTGACCTGATCCGCCGGCAGCGCGGCGCGCAGTATGCCTCAGCCCCCATCCGCTGGCCGCTGCCGAACGTGTGGCGCATGGCAAGCTGCGGCACACAAAAAACCGCCAACGAGTTCATTCCATTCTTGCTGCAGACGCCTGCAATCGTTCACGGCGTTTCAGCCGAGCCGTTGCTTGGCCCTCTGCGCCTCACAGAGATACCCAACCCGCTCTATGGAGGATGCAAGGGCAACGCGCTGGCATTCGCTTCGCCGATGGGGAAATCCTACTCGTGGCAATCGCGGGTAGATTGGGTCATCTGTGGCGGAGAGTCTGGCCACGATGCCCGGCCCGTCCATTCCAAGTGCGTGCGCGATCTGCGCGACCAATGTGCGAATGCCGGCGTTCCCTTCTTCTTCAAGCAATGGGGAACATGGGTAAACCCTGCGCAAAATCCTTGCCTTCTTCATAGCAATCGCAACTTAGAGCACAGGTACGTAGAAGATCAAGGACACAACCCTAAGTGTCCCAACGCAAGCGAGTACATAGTGAAAGCCGGCAAGCATGACGCTGGCCGCAAGCTCGACGGCAAGGAGTGGAACCAGTACCCGGAGGTAGCCCGGTGACCCGCATCCCCATCCCTGAATCCGGCGTCCAGCCCCTCGACGAGCTTCACTTGCTGATTCCCGGCACTCCGCCAAATTTGAATCACTACGTTCGCCACACGCGCAACGGCAGCCACTACAAGACCGACGCCTCCAAGCGGTTCGTCTCCGATGTAGCTGTAATGCTCAAAAACCGCTTCGTTATAGGACAAGCGTTCCAGGTGGATGCTGTGATTTATCTGGGACCGAAACAAAAGGGCGACGTCGATGGCTTCGGGAAAGTCCTACTGGACGCACTCGCCGCAACATGGGTCTTCCGCCGGCGAATTCCCAAAGGCGCTCACCTGCAGGTGCTGAGTGATGCCCATGTGGTGGACTTCCGGATAAGAAAATTCCGCGATGTGGCCAACCCGCGCACGGAAGTAACGGTGAGAGCTATTGAGTTGCTCGAAACCTAAACAGCTTCCCACAGACGTCAGTAACTACAAACAAGGAGAAGACAGCAACCCATGAAGGACCAACTAGAAGCTTTAGTCGCACAAATGCACGCGAGCGGCATTCTCTATTCCGAGGGAGTGCGCGAATTTAAGAAGCGTTTCATCATGAACGTCCTCCAGCAGAACCAAGGCAACCAGTGCAAGGCCGCCCGCGCGCTGGCCATGCACCGCAACACCCTCAGCCGCACCATCGCGGAACTGAAATTGGACGTGCGCCAGTTCCGTCGCTACGACAAGCGCCGCCCGGTCGTTCGAGTGGCAAAGGCCGCCCCATCGCCCCAGGTCAAACAAGGCGATCCCCACTACAATGGTATCCATCGAACCATCTGGGATACCGAGAAGCAGATGCATGCGTGCGAATGTGGCTGGGAAGCGAACTCCGCGAGTCTGGCCGTAACACACGAATTAGCAGGCACGCATCCACTGCAACCCTTAGCCAACAGCCTCAGCAAGATCGAACCGCGAAGAGCTGGGAGCGGGCTGGCCAGAGGAGCAAAGGTGGGAGCGTAGCGCCATGAATCCCACATTTCTCACTCGACCTCGTAGTCCTTCCCTTTCTCTTTCTTCCAGCGGGCCGCCGCCGCATGCTTCCCCTGCCGCGAGAGCTCCTTCTTGGAAAGGTTCCTGGCCCGAGCCTTGCCGCCCTTCCGCCCGAGCCGGGCCGCCGCCTGGTCCTTCCGCTTCTTCGCCATGAGTCCCTAAGCGTAGAGAGCGGAGACAGCGCTTGGCCAATGCGTAGCGCCACGCAAAGAGCGAAGCCCAACAAACTAAAAGGAGTGCATGCACCATCTACCCCATCCCGGACTAAAATTAGAATTCTCTAAGCCCAAATTCGGCCATCGGCCAAGAATTCTCTTGCAGACCCACATGGGGAAAGCGTACATTCTTGCTCACCTCCTACTCTTAGTTGAGCCTAATTTGCAGTTCAAAAACCGAATGCCATTTCCACAGCAGTTACGCATACACTGGTTCCATGCTCGCAATCCGCGAGCCGGAGGAAACTATGATGAAGCTGCGTTTGGTTCTGGCGTTGGCAGTCCTATTAGGTTCAGCGGTAGGTGTGGCGCCTGGAGTAGCCCATTCCTGTTGCGGCAATCCGCCGTGTCCGCCGATCTGTCCACCATCCAAATAGTCGTACCAAGACTTGGGCTGCTTCTCACAAAAAGACTCTACTGTTGCGGAGGCAGCCCATGAAACTCTATCTCCAATCGATCGATTATTCCCTCTGGTTTCTGGCCGGAGCCCTGCACGCTGTTCTCGGCGTGCTGCTCGTCGCGCGCGGCGTCTGGAAGCGGCTGCCGTTCTTCTCGGCGCAGGTTTATGTGTGCCTGGCAAGCAATGTCGCCTGCTACGTCATCGCGCAGAACGGCACCCTGGCCAACTACGCCTATACCAACTTCGGCGGCACGCTGATCGTGGATGCTCTTCTCGCCGGCTTTCTCTGGCGTGAGGTGTACCTCACTACCTTCGGGCCGCGCGTCTCGCTCCCGGAGGGAGTGCCGGTCCGTGTTTTCCTGTACGTCGCCGCCCTCTACGCCGCTGTCATCGTCACCGGATCCCTGCTGCCGGACGTCTGGCTCAGGTCCGCGTTCCCTGCCATGACAGTTGCCGCGCGCTGGCTTTTAGGTGCGCTGGCCGCTGCCAGCATCGTCTTGCTGGTCTACTCCTTCCGTCTGGGAATTTCGTGGCGACGCCATACCTTGATTCTCGCCAGCGGCCTTGCGTTCACCACCGTGGGCGAGCTCGCCGCTTCCTATCTGTATTCCTTCGTCTCGCCCGCCGGCGCCGCGATCCTGCGTCAAAGCTCAACGGCGGCCTATTTGGTAACTCTGGTTCTCTGGATATGGGGGGTGGCCTGTGTCCGGAAGCCCGAGGTGATCACGCAAGAGATGCTCCGCACGCTGAAAGACGAATTTACCGACATCACGCGCCTTGCCCCCGCGCTGCTCGGAGAAGGTCATACCGAACCCACAAGAGGTCATTCATGAGGACTCATCCTTCTACCTTGCTCGAACTGCTGGCCGCGCTCACCCGGATCGAATTGCACTTTCCCCCGCCGCACGCTTCCGCGCGGGAACGCAGAGCCGCCTTAAGCGCCCTCGAACAGAAATGCACCCTGGTCACGCGATTTGCCGAGACCCAGCTGGAAGCGTCGCCCCAGACCGATGAGCTGGGCATGACGGTCCTCGAAATGCGGGCCGTGGCCATGGGATTGCGCCGAGCCGCCAAGCGCGCCGCCAAAGCCAAAACCGCCCGGATCGACAGAATGCGCGGGCAGTATGATACCCTCGGTACTTCCCTGAGACACGTCGCACTGCTGGTGGATTCAGAGCTGGCAGGCAAGGTCGATGCGGCTTTGTGCCTGTAGGGCTTGAGATCGTCATGACGCGCACGAGCAAAGACCAGCAAGCAGCTCCCGGACCCATCGAAACTTCCATCCGCCACTCGGTCGAGGAGACGGAGCGGCAGATCGGGATGGCCGAAAGCTATTTGCAGATCCTGCGCCGGCAGCGCCAGGACCTCATCCGCCTCCAGCAGGGCCAGGGAATGCTTCCCTCCTTCAGCCCCAAGGCGAAGTCAATTGACGCTATCGAGGTCTATTTAAAGCAGCAGGGCAGGCCGAAGACGGCGGATGAGATTATCGCGGCGATGGTGGAGTGGGGCATCAATGCCGGCATGAAAGACCAGCAACAGCAGATCATGAAGTCCATTCAGTACGCGCTCTATACCGTGGCCGAGAAGAAGAAGCGCTGGCCCAAGCGGACCGCACCGCCGCCAAGGCTCAAGATGTTCGCTGGCCGGATCGGCTTACCGGAATGGAAAGAAGGCCACTTCCCGGCGGATGAAAAGCCTTTACCGACGTCAGGAGAAAAGAAGTAAGAAGAGCATGCTGGAGCGTACGGCAGGAAGAGACGAACATCACCAGAAGAATTGCCCCTGCCCAATGTGCGTCGGCTTAACGGAAGCCTTCGCTCCACTGGTAGGTCGGATTGTGAGCTATATGCACCCGCGGTCTCCGCACAAGTTTGAAGTGATCAAATCTCCGTGGCCAAAGGATCGTACTCCGCAAGGGGAGGATGTAGTCCAGTGCATCAAGAATGGGTGCGGAGCCATGGCTATCCGAGACAAGACTGGCAAACTCACCCAGATATGCTCCGACTGCGGTCTAGCTGACTGCCAGTGCCCTGGTTGCTGAAACCATGCTGGAACACATGCCAAACTGGTTCCGCACTCTACCCATTCAGATGGAGCTCGTGCTGGCTCTCTGCCTTCTGGGTTTCTCGATCGCGCTGTTCTGGGTGCTGTTCGCGATTGCCGTGCATGATGCGCGGCTCAATGAGCCAGAAACGGCCGAGGGACAGCCACAGGAAGACATGCTGGAAAATTAGTAGAGCGGCCGCGGGCCGTAGAAGTTAGCGCCTGCCCCGGCTGAGACCCGGACCCGTGCAAGTCCACCATTGCGGAGAATAACTATAGCTTCGCTATGTCCCGAGGATGTAACATGGGAACCCCAAAAGTGAACACCTTTACCCAGGCTGCCATCATCGCCACATTGGCGACTGCTATCGCTACCGGTTTGTGTTTTGCTGAGTCGCGAAGCATAGTCATCGGCATAGTTGCCCTGGTTCTGATTGTCAGATTCGCGCCATCGCTCATGAAGGAGACCCAGAAATGAACGCCACGAAATCAACCTGGACTATCGCTGTCCTCAGCTGCGTTCTGCTGTGCTCGTCCTGCAGCTCGTCTAACTCAACCGTCCTGGCCGCACCAGCGCCGCCAGTACCAGTTCAGGCGCAAACCCAAACATGCACGGTGGAAAAGTTCTATGATGGCCCCACGGAAAGCCAGGACTATTTGCAGTTTGCCTCGCATGCCTGCCTGATCACCACAGCAGGAGACGGCACGCCGGCGCAGGATGTCAAAGAAACCTACACGCTGAAATTCGCGCACTTGGTACAGGGTGCGGACATGCAGATGGGATCAAACACAGGGAGCAATTTGGAATGGGCCTTCTGGGTGGACTTCGTCACGCCAAACGCTCACAGTTTTTCCCTGTTCATGCAGTTCGACAAGCATACAGATACGGTGGGCAACAAGCACGAATGGCGTCCATTTACGGTACCACTGGCATTGCCGGCAGGAACGACTGTTACCATCCGCAGGCCCATGCTGCCAGACGCCTATTGCACCAAAGCAGGGCCCTATGCCAACACCACGGGGTGCGCGACCGGACAGAAGATTGAATTGGTGGGAGTGATCAACTGATTCGCGACAGCGCTTTTAGTCATGCACCCCGATGCAGTCCAGCGTCCCCGAAATCGAGGTATGAGAGCCGCCATCATTAAGCTTGAAGACAGACACCAGGATGTTGCCCGCGTTCTTGGGCGCTCCATAGAAGCCGGCGAAGACCGGAATGTTCGGAGTATCCACCGAACAGACAGCCGTGTAACTGGTGTCCGCAAAGCTCGCGTTCCAGCTTAGCGTGATGTTGCATCCATCAAAGCTTCCCGTGGTCACTGTGCAGGACCACGACTGGCGGACGTGTTGAAAGCCGGTGCCCGAATTGAGCACGCCTGTATCTACCTCCAGTTTGCCGACAGCAGCCGTTACGGTTGCATCCGATCCTGCGATAGTGCCGAATATCGCCTTTGTGGCGGAAGCAGCGATTCCCAACTGTACATCCGCAGTGTTATCAGGCGACCTTGCCGTGACGCAAATTCCTGCCGAGCCGGAGCTGCCACAACGGAAAGATCCAGATTGCGCAGCATTGGTGTGCCCGTTGTCAATAAATGCTGTTCCGCTGTAGGTGCTTGAACTGGAAGCCGGACCGGAAAGGCTTACCCCAGCGCTTGCCCCCAGCGCAGTAATGTTGCTCGCATTCACCAGCACCACACACACGTCGCCATTCCCGGCCGCATTGCGCGCCGCCACCAGGCACACATTGTTCCCGCCCGCCAGGTCTCCGCTCTGCGCCGGCGCGGAGGAGAAATCGAGAAAGCGTTGCGCCTGCAGACCGCCCGTGGACAGTGTGCCGTATTGCAGCACGTCTGCCAGGTTCCCCGTGCCGGCCGCCGCCACGCCCCCCTGTTTGAATCCGATGTCCGCGGCGTTCGCGATATTTCTCCAGTTGACCAGATCTCCGTTAGCCATGCGGATAAACCCGGACGTAGCTGGGTTCGCCGAAGCGGAAACCACCTGGTTCAACGACCCCAGGTTCGGCGCCGTGATGCCGTCAATCGTGTATTGCGTCGTACCAGTGGCGCAATTGGTTCCCCCGCTGCTGGACACGATGAACTTGTAAGCCGATGAAGTGAGCCAGATCGAGGCCCGCCCTCCGGAGTCCAGGATCACCGGATTCGTGTTTTGCGAAGTGCCGGTCGAATCCGTGTAGGTAGCTTGCGGCGTCGTAGTGCCGGCAGCATCAGTAAAGACACAGCCGCCGGCGAGAGGCTTCCCGTTCACATCCAGAAATTGCAGCTTCGGCACCGGCGCTATCGCCACCTGTACTTGCGCCCGTCCAAGGCAGGACAGAGCCAGGAAAGACAATACGCACAGCGATGCGCGAACAAGGATCCGCTTCTTCATGGTTCAATCTCCTTAGTGGACGTCGTACCCGATCAGCGTTACGGATTCGCTCTCGTTGGCCAGCGAGGCCGCGAATTCCAGGGTCATTGCCGTGTTGGCCGTGCCAATCTGATTTAGCCCACACAAGTGCACACTTCCATGTTGCGCTGCAGTGTTCGCCGCCGCGATCTGCGTAGACCATAGGACCGTTCCCGCGCCCGTAGCTCCATCGCGTAGGTTAATCGTTAGAACGGTCGCAGTCGGCGCTGTGGACGCGCCTGCCGACACCGACACGCAATCGGCCACATGCCGCACTCCAGCGCCGCCGGCTGCCTTGCTGGCCGTCGCCTGCGAGCCCGCAGCGGGAGAGCTCACCACGCCGGGCCAGCGCGATCCCTTCTCCATCATCGGCACACCCACATTCAGGGAATTGCCCAGAAACGCGGAAGACGTAATCGGAGGGAAGGCAGTCTGGAAAACACAAAGGGGACAAAGCTCGGAAGTGATGGCCAGGGTCGTTGTCGTGCTGCCACCATTGTTCGTGAAACGGATGCGCACATTTTCCGAGGTCATCTGGAAGGTGAGCGCCATCAGCGGCGAGTTCGCCACCGATGCCGGCACGGTGATACTCGGACTACTCAAGTCAGGGCTCGAGCAATTGGCGTTCTTGCACTGGTCCACAATCAGCGTGCCAGGCTGGTCCGTCACAATGTTCACCTGGTAGCTGCTGATGCCCAGGGTCGAAGTGTATGTCCCCGTAAAAGTCGCGGACGAAGCCAGTTGCGCCGTCGTCGTGTTGTTTGTGTCTCGGACAACGTTCTGCACGATATTAAAAGGGGTACCAGTGCTACCGGCGGGAGGCTGGACCGTCAGAACCGGCCCGGCAGGCGTACCAGCCGTCCCCCCAGCAGGAGCTGGGGCCGGCTCAATCGGCTTGCCAGAAAGCAGCAGGACTATGTTGGGCGCTCCGCTCCCGATCGCGGATTGCCGCACTCTGAAGTTCGTAGTGGCGTAAGCGCCGCAGTTCCAGGCCCGGGACTGGTTCGAAGGCAGCGCTTCGCTGCTCTCCTGCAGCGGCGTGTCACCGCGGCTGCAGTTCCTGAGATCCCAGGTCCGGCCGCCGTCCGGCGTGTACTCGAAAACCAGCGTTGACCCGGCATAGGTTCCACTCACGCCGATGCCAACCGATCCGTAATTAGCGCTGGTCACCGTCAGGCATGCGGTTGCAGGGCAGTTATTGTCCGCTTGGGTGTAGGCCGTGGTGAGCTGCGCGGAGTAAGAAACATCCGACTGAGCCACCAGCAGCGGCGAGCAACAAAAAAGCGCTGCACAGAGCAGCGCCACCATCACGATATTGGATTTTTGCATTTCCTTTTCTATTTGCCTCCGTGTCCCATTAAGGTTTGCTTCCAAACGCCTCGTCGAATGCCTGCTCCGGGCCAATCGTCGGTCCGCCCAGGAGTGGCCGCTGCGAGTCAGCCGCATCGCGCACGTACTGGCGCACCTTCAATCCCAATGTAGTGGGAGAGGTGGACTGCAAGTGTTTCGCCAGGGTCACAGCCTCGGGAGAGTACTTTTCATGGCCGAACATGCTCTGCTGCCGAAGCAGATCATCAATACTCTGGGCCCCGTGCGTGCGCACATCTTCCAGCAGGTCCACCGCCTGCTGCACATCCGGACCAATGTCCCACTGGGGCACGCCGTCCACGCGCGAAAGCGGCGCCACCATGCGCTCTAGCTTGGTGCGGACCGTGACTGGCGTCGACTCGATCTGGGCGGGATCGCGGAAGTAGCGCCCAACCAGAAGCTTGGAAATTCTTTGCTTGCCGGCTTCGGTGAGTTCCGTCTGGCCAGCGTAAGCGGCACGCTCTTGCGGACTGATCACTCCATCGTTCGTCAGGCGGTCCAGCACCTGCAGCCCGGACTTGTCATTCAGCACATCAGTCAACTTAGCGTCCGGACCAGCCGCATCGAGCCGCCCGGCGATATCGTCCAGCGTGCCTTGGCTCACCCGCCGCGAATCCGTCACCGCACGCTCCGCCGGCGTGAGCTCCGCTCTGCCGACTTTATTGAAGTCGGTTACCGCGCCCTGCTTGCCGGCGGATCCGTCAAATTCAGAGTCATCAATCTCCCGCACCAGCACCGGCTGTTTCATCCCTTCAATGGTCTGCGGATCCACTCCAAATTGACCTGCCTTCTTAATGAGCAGATTCTTATACGCCGTCGCGCCATCCGGGTTGTAGCGGTACACCCGGTCAAGGATCATCGCGCGCCCGTTGCCGCCGAGAGCGTTACCGCGCGAGTCGATCACAATTGGACCGTTCGTCGCGTCCGGGTTGTCCGTGATGTGGAAGGCAGGATCGAACCGGCCAGGAGCGCTGTTAGAGATAACCTTGCCCTGGTTCACGGCGTTCGCGTAGTCGCGGTCATTGGTGAGCGCGTACTTGGAATTGGGCTGGAAGGTAACGCCGGAGTGAGACGCCTGGATGTCGGCTAGCTCGCGGACCTGGTAGTGTGCCGGATAGCTGCGGTCCTCGCCAGGGACTGGGATGCTGGTTTCTCCGCCGCCCGCAATCGGCGCACTTGTTCCACGCGATTCTTGAAGCGATCGGCCCGCTGCTGCTGTTCCGTTTTGTGCTGAGGCGTCACTGGTTGAACCTTCAGAAATAGTAGCACTGCCGGAAGCGTTGTCAACAGAATTATCCGGCACGCGCACCATGCGCTTCGTCACCGGATCCTGGACCAGGCGGGTCTTAGATCGCAGCTCTGCCAAGCTGCCGGCGACAGGAGCGGGCTCCTCTTCCTGCAGTCCCAGACGCTGCGCTCGCGTCGTATTGTCAAACGCCGGCGGTTCGGAAGTCAGATTCGAAAAATACGACGATGGCGGCGCTTCAATTGCCGTGCGTTGCGGCAGCAGCAGGCCCAGCCGTGATTCTCGTGTGCCAACTCCAGTCGCGGGAGGCGTGAAGTCAACCGATCCGCTCGAATCGGCGGGAGGTGGAGTGATGATAGGACCAGGTCCAAGCAGCCCCTTTGGAGGCGGAGGCTCATACTCGCCTTCCCACACCGTAGGGGCGCTGGGCTCCGTTTTGCTGAAAGCCTGCTGAATCAGGAAATCCGGATTGTTCAACTTCGCCGCATTTTGTCCGGCGCGCAGCTTCACCATGCCGGCAGCGACACGGCCCGGCTCCCTTCCCACAATGCCGCCCGCAATGTCCCCCAGGCCTTGCATGCGTCCAGCAGTCTCATATAGCCCAGCCGGATTCTGGCGCTCTGCTACATTGATGCGCCGGTCAATCACGTCCTGCAGGACCTTCAGCGATCCATACCGCTGCTTGAGCTCTGCGGCTTCTGGGCCGCTCAACTGTCCAAACGCATCGCTCTCGAGCTGCCTCAGTCCGTCCAGCTCGGCATAGAGCGGCGCGAACTTCGGATCACGGCGCAGACCCATCTCATTCACCTTAAATTGCGCCTGCTGGCTGCGGAGCTGGTTATTCAGCTCCTGGATCCGGTCCTCAACTTTGGCCACGGTCATCTGCTGGCCGTCGTAGTCAGCCGCCGCATCCTGGATATCATCCACCGCACTGCCCAGCCGCCGCTTCTGGATATCGGTCATCTTGTCCACCACGGCGTTAATTCTCTGCGCTACAGGGGAAGCATCCAGTGAAACGTTGGCATTCGGATTTAGGTGGTTATTCTCGAACTCGCTCCACACGTCTTTCTTGGCTTGCGTTACGGCCGTCTCCGCATCCTGCAGCGTCATGTTTGCAGGGTCAATGCCAAGTGTGTCCAGCGCCCGCCGTGCGTCCGGCAACGCCCGCTCGACATGATCCCCGAAGTTCTGAATCGAGTTGCGCGGTTTGGTGGCCTTGGTGAACGCCTGAACCGGCGTAAGGCTCTCGGGATCCATGCCGATGACGGTATTGGTGACAGGGTTATGACGCGCTATATCCGCACCACTCTTCACCAGCGCCGTTGTCGTCTGTCCGGCATCCTTCACCGTCTGGATCGCCGTGTCGGTTAGACCAGGCTGCACCGACGACTTCTGGTCGTACATCGCACGCAGGGCTTCTCCCGTATATGCATTGCCGCTGGGAGACTCCCAGAAGCCGCTATTTTCGTTGTAGCGAAAATTCTGACCCCTCCACGTCATGAAGTCAGCAGCCGTCGATTTTGGCCCCGCAAACAGCCGACTAATGAGCGGATTCCCTGCCTGGCGTGAGAGCGTATCGTGAATCGACGACAATTGGGCTTCGGTGTACTGGGTGCCGCTCGGCCCTTCATAGTTCCCCGCCGCATTCTTTGGAAAATTCTGATCGCGCCACGTCTCATAGTCTGGTACCTTCGCGGAGCGCATCCCCATGTACGCGCCCAGGCCGATCCCGGCGACGTTCGTCAGAAATTGCGCTGTCTCCGGATCTGCGCCCATCTTCTGGATGAGTTTGGTCGCGCCCGTCTGTGCCGCCGTGGCAGGTGCGGCCAGGGCCAGAAATTCAGGGTTCGTCGCAGCCAGGGGCAGCGCGACCGATTCTCCCACGCCCTGCATTGTCTGATTGACTCCCCTGCGAATATTGCCGTGACCCACCTGATTCAAACCACCGGCAACGTCTACAGGACCAACCGCCGGTCCGCCGATCATGGCCGCCGCGCCAGGACTTGTTCCGGTCTCGGTGCCCTTGGCGCCCATGGACTTGAGTACTTTCCCCGGAAACGTCAGATCGCTGCCGTGCGTGACATCGGCCCGCAAGTCTTGCAGCCAGCCGGTCAGGCCACCCGGCTGGGGTCGAATCATCGGGGTGTTCGCTGGGCTCTGCGTTGCCGCAGGAGCGTGCTGCGCAAACCAATCGTCGCCCTGCGGGCTGCTGGATGTCCCAGGAGGGGCAGCGACAACGGCAGGCGGTGCGTGCTGGCTAAACCAATCTTGACCTTGATTTTGCTCTTCCATTGTGTTTAACTCGTGTTGCCTTGGTTGCCTACCTTATTTATTACACGCCCGCCCAGGAAGCCCTCTATACGGTGCTTTTCGTTGCCTTTGCCGTCGCCTTCTGGTGGGGCATGATCCGAGTGTCCAAACGGTTAAGGCGAGGCCTGAATAGCGCCACCGGCTGGCACGTTCCCGATCCGATGGAGCGCAGCATGAAAAATCCCATGCGCGAACGGGCAAGCGATCCCGGTTCCAGACGGCTGTAAATCCCGCCTACTGCTGCACAACCTGCGCGCCCTGGTCCTTATAGTGTTGCACCTGGTCTGCCGGCACAGGCTTCACCGTTCCGTCAGGGGCCTTCATCATCACGGTAGCAGCCCCGCTATTCTGCCGAGCAGTCGCCGAGGGCTTTATGTTCAGCCGTTTCTGAATGTCCCCGATCTGATCGGCGTTCGACTGCTTCCGGTTTGCCATATCCGTCTTCAGCACGTTGGCCACGCTAAGAATTTGGTTCAGTGTTGCATTCTGCGGCGACAGCGCCATGATCTCTTCCCGACCTGAATCGCTGAGCTGACCTCGTAGCCCAGGATTGTTGGTTACCTTCGCAATTTCTGTGAGTGCCACTTGTCTCGCGGCATTCACCGCTGGATAGTCCGTATCACCAGCCAAGTTCGCTTGAATGACGCGCCATGGCTTGTTGAACCAGGGCGAACCTTCTTTGTTCAACACCCGCCCGGCCACATTGACGAAGTTATCCAGGTTGCGCCCGGCTGTCTTCTCGAATGCGTCCACCTGGTCCGAACTGGCCTGGAGCGCGTCCAGTGATTTCCGGTTGGCTTCATAGGCCGCGGTCGCGGCTGAGATGCTCTCGCCCCGATGCAATTCTCCGGCCCGATTCATAATCGACTGCAACATTGCCCTCGAACCAGTGCCGTACACGCGCGGCAACTGTCCCGTCTGGAAGTATCGCTCCGCAGCCTGGTCCAGCGCCGCATCATTCATCCCCTTGCCGCCGACGCTGTTCTCCACCATTACCTTCGCCGCAGGGGCCCAACCTGCCTTGGCTTGCTCGTAATCGCTCGCGCCCTTCCCCGGATGCTTTGCCAACCAGTCCTGCATGCTCATCATCTCAGGCGTAGCCGTCTTCTCTTTCTCCGTTCCCAAACTTGCCACCAGCTTGGCCGCCTGCGGTGAATACTGTGCCGGAATACCCAGGTTGGTGACCTGGTCCTCGCTCAGACCCTGTGAGCGCATCAGGAAGGACCGCGCCGCATCCCAGCTCGCCTGGTCCGTGGCCGGCCCCATGATCTGTGCAGCCGTCTGGAATCCAGCTTTCCGCGCTCCAGTGTCCGCGGTTTCCTTCCGCGCCCCAGCCGCCGTCTCCGCCGCTGTTACCTCACGCTGTTTCGCGCTCATCGCGATCGCGTGATCCACCACCGTACGCAGCATCGCCGGATTCTGCTGGATCTGACTCCGCAACTGTTGCACCTGCTGGTCGAACCCGCCGCCCGCCGCATGCGCTAAGAGCGTGTCCGCATCGTTCGGATTGTAGCCACCCGCCTTGATTGCGTTGGCCACATTCCCGATGTAATCGAGCGCCGCCGCCTGATGGTCCCCTGCGGCCTTGCGTAAATCCGCATTCGTCTTCTGGACCTCCTTCATTCCTTTGAGGATCTGCACTCCATACGCACCGCCAGCGCGCATCACATCTTCATCGCTCGGCATGGCGCCGGCGCCAGCCGATCCCGGCTGCGCTCCCTGCGTTGTGGGAGTGCCAGGTGCAGACGGCCCAGCTCCGCCAGCCGGTGCACCGCCAGGGATCCCACCACCGCCAGCGTCCCCAGCCTGCGTCCCATCGCCGCTTGCGGGCGAGCCAGGCCCGGCAGAGCCATTGCCGGAGAGCAGGTCCGAGACGCGCTTGCGCGCCGCCATCTCCAGCAACGTGTTCTGGTTGGCCAAGGATCCGGCCTGCGCCTGCTGCTGCAAGATCTGCCGTTGAATGGGAGCTTGCGCGAGCAGGCTCTTGAGCTGGACCATGCGCGCCATCGCGGCCATAGGGTCTTGCTGCTCCGGAGGCCGGACGCCTAACGCTGGAAGCGGAATCGATGCCATTTAGACTGCCCCTCCTTGCTGCTGGCTCAACAGGCTCAGCAGCGGAATCATCGAACCAAAGTTGCTCAAACTGCTCAGGCCGCCGCCGTAAGCGTTGGCCTGCCCGACGTAGCCGCTGGCCCTGGCCGCGCCGGCGTTATTCAGGTCCTGGCCGATCTGCGCTCCAGACGTCAGTAACGTGTTGCCCACACTGTTGGCCGCACTGGCCCCCGCCGAGTTGAGCTGGCCCGCTGAGACTTGTCCCATGCCGGCAATGGAGGCCAGACGGTTGAATTGGTTGGCTTGCCCTTGCTGGAATTGGTTGTAGGCCTGCTGGTAATCAGTCAAGCTGCGGTTGTAGACGTTTTGGTACTCGCCGCTCGCGTAGTTCTGCGCGTACTGCTGCAGCGCCTTGGCGGATCCGCCGCTCAGCAGACTGCCACGCGCCGCCGCCGAGTTATTGAGCGCCTGTTCGCCCTGGTTCAGGCGGAACTGAAACCCGGGATCGTTCTGCTCGGTTACGTCCGTGGGCGCCTGGAACTGGAACGGCCATTGCTCCATCAGTGATCCCGGCGCTCCCAAAGCAGGATTCACTAAAGAAGATAGCGGGACCATGCTCGATGGAGAGCCTGGTGCAGCAGTCGGCGGCCCCAGGAAACCGGGCGCTGTCGAAGTTGCGCTCTGCGGAGTCGCGCCAGTCGCAGGGCCATTCGTCGCGGTTACCGGGCCCTGGAGTGGATCCATGATCGGGCCGCCTTGCGGCGCATTGGTGAGACCCCCAGGAAATCGGCCACCCGGTGCAACTGCGCTAAAGCTGGATGGATCCACGCCGCTCAACAGTGACGACATCGGCACCATGTTGCCGCCCGGCTGTCCCGACGTGAACGGTTGCGCAAAGGCTCCATCGCCACCAGCAGGACTCGGCACCGTCAACTGCGCGTCCGGAGTGGCAAACGGATTAGGCGCAAGACCTGTCTGGCCGGGCTGGCCCGGTTGAGGCACCAAGAACGTTCCTGGCGTAGGAGTAGAAGCAAAGCTAGAGGGCTCAATGCCCATGAGACTGAGCAGGTTCGCTTCAGCGCTTGAGCCGCCCTGCAGGAACGGCGCTTCGTTCGCCTGCGCCTGGCCAAACTCCTGCTCCTGGAATTGCAGCGCCGCCTGCGCATCTTCATGTTGCAGTTGAGCCGCTTCCTCAGCCGCCTGCGCTTGCGTCGATGCAGCTTTGCCGGCAGCATTCGCGCCCAGCAGGCTGCTGGTAATGCCGCCGGCTGCCGAGAGGCCGCCACCGATAAGAAGTCCCACTCCTGAACTGATTGGCATGATTGTTTCTCCCTACCGGATCATCTTGGTATAGACCCGCTCGATTTCCGTCCAGCCCATTGCTTCAAACAGGCGCCCCTTGTCCCGATGTAGCTTGGTTGCGGTGATCATCTTCGTGATCCCGCGTGCCTTCAGTGTCTGCTCGACTACCTGAAACAGCCTGATCCCGGTCCGGCCTTTGCGATACTCCGGCAGCAGGAAATAGACATCCGTCAGGGCCATGATGTCGCCCTTGTAGTGGAGGTGGGTATCGAGAAGCGAGCAGTGATAGCCGACCAATCTCCCGTCATCCCGCAGGGTGACAATGTGCAGCATATTGGCTTCGTCCAGCTTTCGATAGCGCTCGTAGTCAACGTCCAGCTTGATCTTGTCCTTATTGAGCGCGATCTCTTCCCAGTGCAAGGCGAAGAGCGGGTCCATCTCTGCGCGCTTAATATCGGACCAGCGCTCGAGCTGGTAGGTAAGGCTCATTCGATCCATACTCCGGGGATGATTTCGCAGCCTTGGCCGTAGCCAGCGATTCGGTTTTTGAGCCAGGCCCAAAAGCGGGCTGATCTGATTCGTCTGTTGCGTAGGAAAGTGTTCATTGGATTTTCTGCACAATAAAAAATATGCCGTCGAAGGTGTCTGTGTTTGGTATGTTCACGGTCACGGTGATCGTGATGCTGGAAGTGGCTGTCTGATTAGAAGGGGAACCGGAATTACCTTGAAACGCGCCTGCGTCAGAGAAAGCTGGATAGCCCACAAAATTCTGCGTAGTCGTACTCAGGCCCTGCACCACTTCTTCATACCAGGCACTGACAGTGTCGGGAACGGTATGGGTCCAGCTTAAAAAGCCGCTGCCAAAATTCAGCTTTACAACCCATGCAGCCGTTCCCGTATCGTGTCTTATTCTCCATTTGATGTCCAACATCTGCCCTGCCAGCAGGGTATTGGCGGGGAGTGTATAGGTATAGAGAACCTGATCTGCACTGTTGCCAGTCGTGTTGGGTGGCGACGTGACTCCCTGTGAATTCAGGAGGGTGACACTGTTAGCGCTGTTCGCTCCGGTCAGATTTGCGCTTGTGATTTGATTGCTGTTGAAGTTGTACGTCTGCCCTGCCGGTGCGGTGCCCCCATTGACGTCTGCCAGCGTTGGCTGCGCTTGCGCCGGAACTCCCGAAGTCGAAATGCTGGTCAAGAAGTTGTGGGTTGCCGCTGCAATCGATTCCACGCCGCCCAGCGTCGAAGAAGATGGATTCGGTAGCTGCGCTCCGGTTGCCGTGCCTGAGATGTCAGTGAAGGCCGGCTGCGCACAGGTAGGCGCAGCATCCGCATTGTCGCCCGTCTGAAAGTTGTGGGTTGCGCAGCTCCCCGTTCCTCCCGCCGCACCAGTGGAGGCCGTCATGTCCGTTCCGGACCACTTGAAATATCCGCCAGTAGTGGACGGATGCGCCAGCCGTTGCCATGTTGGCGTTGCACCGATAGCAAACAGGCCATCCCCGCGAACTGGACTCGCCGCCGTGGTATCGGTGTGAAACGCGCTCAGTAGCGCATGTGGATCTTGCGCCGAGGATACCGTTCCAGAAAGGTCGCCGAAGCCAAGCTGCGCCGAGACGAACAGCGAGCCATTTCCCCTCAATACGTTTCCAGCCGCAGCAGCTGAGGACACCAGAAACCCCGTTGTCGCATTCACCGCGCCGGTCACATCCAGCGCAAAGGCGGGGGACGTCTGATTGATGCCCACATTGTTATTGCTGCTGTTAATGGTGAACTGCGCACCCGTGGGCGAGCTGGAATTGTGGATGACAAACTTCCCGCCATTGATCCCGTTGCCGTTGTCTGTAGACCCAAACCACCAATTCACGCCGCCAGCGGCAGAGTTGCTGATCACCATCTGGTTCGCGCCAGCAGAAGTACTTGTCGCCACATTGAACAGGCCCAGCGGGTTATTCGTTCCCACGCCCACGTTCTTGGACGCGTTGATCGAAAACGCAGGCGATACCGCCGAGTTCACGCTATTGATGATGAACAGACCGCCACCCCCGGCATTGCCGGTGTCGGTTGACCCCAGGTACCATTCAGACCCGCCGCTGGCCGCGTTCTTAATGCCGATCTGCGGCGCGCCGGCGCTGGTCGTGCTTTGCACGACGAGATTCACATCCGGCGAGCTGGTTCCAAGTCCCATCGTTCCCCGGTCCACCAGGACGGTGTTGCTGCCTGAATCGGTGAGCGAGATCCCGCTGAAGCTTCCCGCGAGGCGCGTATTGGTAACGCCGGAATTGATTTGCAGGTCAGAGGCCGGCGTGGTGCTGCCTTCAATCACCCGGAAGTTGTCCACCTGGACGTCATCCGCGCCATTGGCGATCAACAGATGGCGCGCGTCTGAAGTAGGGACACCGTTCGAGTTGTCCGTGTCGATGTGGACGTGCGAACTGCCGTCCACCACGAACGCATGCCCGATCAGGGACACGGTAGGCGGCGCAGAGCCAGGCTGTGTGAAGGTGCCGAGGCTCACAGCGGTGGTGCTGCTCGAAGAGACGGTGATTGCCTTCTCGAATCCTTCCGATCCGGAGGCCCCATTCGTCGGCGTAATGTACACGTTCGCCACCGTCACCAGTGGCGCATCCGTGGGCGCGATCGGCAGCGTGAAATTGATCGTCTGGTTTCCGCTCGTGAGCGTGACCAGGCTCGATTCCGGGCTGGCCGTCGATTCGAGCGAAAGCGCCGAGGAGTTGAACTGCCTCTGCCAGGTGTACTTCAGAAAGTAGGTTCCCACGGGAAGCGTCCCGCCGGCAGCGACGGATGCGCTGGGGAAACTGGACGGCGCGGAAGGAGCGCGATGCACTTGCGCTTCGGCGTCCGAGTCGCGCACGCTCACATCGTGCGCATTTTGAATCCAGTAGGAGATGCCGTTCGATTCGGATGCGGAACCGGAAATATCCACATCCGCCCCGCTGTCGATCCAGATCCCAGGCCCCACATTGGTAATCGAGTATGCCTGCTGCAGGGTCACCGCGACCGGATCGTGCAGATGAATACCCGGCGCGGCATTGAGAATGGTCTTCACGTTCCGGAAAGAACACAGGATGCAGGTATCGACAAAAATCGCATCCGAGCACGCGTGCCGGACCTCGACATCCTCAATGCGCAAATCCTCGGTGTTCGATTGGTTCACCAGGTGGAAGGTGATGTTGCCGCCAAAGATGGCGTTAATCCCTGGACCCCGGAAGGTCATGCCCTTCAGGAGGAAATGGTTTACATCATTGAAGACAATTGTGCGCGACTGGAAAAGCGGATTCTGGGGAATGATCACCGTGCTCTGCCGTCCATCGCCGATCAGCGCTTTCATAGTGGGCTGATAGGCAAGCGGAGCGTTCGTGTTATCGATCACATAGACGCCATGCGGCATGTACACGATGGGCGCCGTGGGTGTGGTGTCATTGATGGCGGCCTGGATGAACGTCGTATCATCCTGCGCCGGATTCCACCAGTAGGCCTCAGCCACGAAACTCAGAGTGTTGGCCGCCGGAGAAGAGAGCGTGACCTGGGTTGGACTGATAAAGCTCGCAATCGAGCTCCAGGTATCGCACACATTCGAAGCGCAACCGCCCGAGATCAGGATGTTCTTGCCGACGTCTGTAGGGCTGAATGTGTCCCAGGAAGTACTGTTCAGCGTGAAGGTCGCCGATCCGGCCGTCAGGGTTCCGGAGTAGGACTGCTTCCCCGTTCCGGTCAGGCTGTTGCCGTAATTGCGTACATCCCGCACGGGCTTATTCTTCAGCTGCCGTTCCCAGTCGATCTGCTGCGCGCCGGCAGAACGAGCGAATAGCGCGAGAATGGCCAAGACGGTTAGAGCGAAGCCAAACCAGAATTCCTTCCAGAATCGCGCCATCATCAGTGTCTGTAAATCGCCTCGTGCGTGTCGCCCGGCTGCGGAATGTAGGCCGCCGCGTAGGTGATGCGGTTGCCGGCCAGCGTGAAGCCAATGCCCTGCGTCAGCTTCTGGCCGTTTTTGTAGAGTTGCAAGCTGCTGGCTGGATTGGGAGAGTTCGCCAGCGTAAACACGGCGTTGACGCCGTTGATGGTCCCTTGCGGGATCTCGGCATCGGCGAAGTTCGCGGTGCCCGTGCTGCCGCCCGTGGTGCCCTGCGTCTGCAGCCATTTCTGCCACGCAAGGTTGATGTTGCCTGCGCCGTCAAAAAAAGGAGTTCGCAGAAGACCGGGCGGAAATTTAGAACCAGGGGCCATAAGGACTCAAAAGGAGCAAGCTACGTTCCAGACGTCTGGACTGGAAGCGAGGCCGCGCTTAACCGCCCTTCCGGAGCTGGCTCACTAGCCGCTCTTGCGGCGCAAAGCCCGGCGTGGCCTGCAGGTAAGCGTCCACGATGCGCCACGGGATCGCGTCGCTGGCGCTCACTTCGTAAATGCGGTCCCTGGACCGTCCCAGCCGGCGCGCAATCGTCCGCGTCCTGAAATTTCCAGCTTGGCCGCAGTTCATCACCCGCTCGTTACTCCAGGTCTTCCCGCCGTCGTCGCTCCATCGCAGCATGATCTGCGGATCGCGTGGATAAACGGTCGGCGGCTTCGCCTGCACGACGCCTCCATTAACCATCAGGCCAGTCAGCAATTGCGTCCCGCTACTGGCCATCGGATAAGAGCCCGCGTACGTCGCGGAGAACGCGACAGCCGTCACGCCAAGAACCCCGGTGATACTGATGGAAAGTTGCCAAGATTCATTGGCCGTAGTTCCGTCATTGAGCAGAACGACTTGCGCAGCGGCCCCGCCGTGTGCCGTTTGAATGGCCCCAAGATCAGTGATGGAGACGTTCCACAACACTCCATTGGGATCCTGTAGCGTGATAGTCGCGGGAAAGATCGCGGCCTGCGTGAAAGGCGGAATGGGTCCCAGCCCAGGCTCCAGGTCAATCTGCATCTCGTGATGGAAGGTCCACTGCTGCTCAGAGCTGATATGCGGCGCCCGGCGGATCCGGCGGATCGCGTTGCCAAAGTCATCGGCAAAACTCCAGCCGCTCCCGTTTTGTGTTGGAATCGACATCTGGTAAATGTTGCCGCTGGCCCAGTCCCCCACCAGGTGTTTGCCGAACGCGTAAACGTGACAGCGGCTGCGATGCGCCGTAAAGGCTGCATTCTTTGCATCCCAGAAGGCCCGTTCGTGCCACATTTGCGTGGCCACGTCGTAGACCCAGGTTTTATTGGCCGAGGGAAAGTACAGCACCCAGAAGGAATGCCCTTGGTCCTGGTACGTGTAACCGATGGCGTCCGCAATCGTTGGATACGCAGCCCAGGCCGTCTCTGTCGCATGGTTGCTCACCCGCACCGGGCTGTAACCCTGTGCCCGCCATGCCATCCCCCCCCCGCGATCATCCGCGCCCAACCAGAACACACTATTGTCCAGCCGCACCGCGCTGGCCGGCGCGATAATGCCCTGTTCGATGTATCCTCCGGGAACCACGTCAAAAGGAAAATCTGCGTTACCGGAGTCGTAATAGGCCACGCTTTTCGTCGCGCCCCACAGCCAGATCTCCCGATGATCCACCAGCATCGCGATCACGACATCCGGAAAGACGCTTACGGTGCCGAAATTGGTCAGGTCCCAAGCCGCCGCATTGTCCGGGCTCGAGACATAAAATGTCTGGGACGCTGCCTGCAGCGCGATAAAGAATCCATCACTAAAGCCGACCTGTGAAATTGGAATACCGACAAGCGCCCCGATGATGGTCAAGGTGTTGGCCTGCATGTCGAACAGATAGGGTATCAACCCGCTGGCAATGACCACCTGCGTAGCGGAGGCGGTGAACGCTACGGGCAAGAGGTCGTTCGTGACACTGCCCCACACCGTAATTGCTCCCTGCGGGTTGATCTCAAATAGAGTCCCATCGCCAACCGCAAAAACTCGCAGCCCCACGATAGAGTCGATCGCAAGGATTCCGCGCACCTGCTTGACCGCATGGCCGCCCACAACCAGAGTCGCAAACACCGCCAGCCCCGGCGTGGGATACAAGGCCATCGCGCTCTTGCCCTGTCCGCTCTCGATCTGCTCCACGTACCAATTGAGCGTCTTCTGTGCATCGGCGTTCAGGGATTGCGACTGGTAGGACGGGCCAACAAAGGCGAAGCGTGCCATAGGTTACCGGCTCACCGGTCCATCTGTAATCCAGTTGTAGTGGCCGCCGCGCTGGTTCACCAGGGCCGTATCGCAGCGGAGATCGAGCAGAGGAATGTTCAGCGCCTTGATGACTGCCTTGCTGGACACGGCCTGCGCCGCGACCACCGGAGGCACATCCGAGCGGCCAAACTCCGGAGCCAGATCCACCGCCAGGTTGTAGCGCAGCGCCTTCATATACCCAGGCGGAAACGTCTCATCCGTGACCAGGTCCGGAAACTGCGTCAGGGCCGTCCACGTGTACAGCGCAAAATTAACCTGGACGTTCGGAATCGGCCAGAAGTTCAGCGTCATCAGCGGAAAACCAAGATCATTCCAGACTTTCAGCGGCAGCGAGCTGGTAATGTTCTTGACGGGAATTGCCTGCCAGCCCGCGTCCGTCAACAGCTCGAGCGGCAACTCCAGGGGCTGCGCCGCATTGGTCAGGCTGATCACTCCGACGCGGTCCACGCGCGGAGGCCGGGGAAGATTGAAGTCACCGCCCGCGCCCAGCGTATAGGCTTGCTTGAGCACGGCGGGCACGACAACCTGCCGTTGGATAGTGAACAGCGCCAGGCGCTCCGTTCCCCAGGAATCGATCATCTGGTTCAGGATGGTCAATCCGTCATTGGCCTCGGCCGCGGTGGGTACTTCTCCGCTGGCGAGGACGCCAATCAACCGGAGCGCGCTGGCGATGAGATCGTTTGCTGTCATTGTGGCTTAGGCCTTTTGTGGGCTTGCTCGATCTGGCCAATCAGGTCTGGCCGGTTTGTCTTGTCAGGGTCAAGATCCAGCTCGAACAGCGCGAAGGCGTAGGCAGCCAGTCGGCGCTTGGTCCAGTCCGTGAAGTCCGGCAAGCGATTCCCCACTTCCCCCAGTTGCTGCAGGAGAGTGGCTTTGTCTTGGCTGAGGTCCTGCAGTTGCCCTTGCAGCGTCGTTACGTTGAGCTGCAATCTGGTGTTTTCTTGCCCAAGCATCACGAGCCGCTGTTCCAGTTGCCCGACTTTCTCTTCCATCGCATGGTCAGGCCCAACGGGCTGAATTCCCGCCTGCGAAGGAGCAGCCGCCGGCTTGCCCGGAGTATCGCTCCATCCGGCTCCCAGTTCCTTTTCCTGAAAAGGATTCTGCACGAGCACAGGTGCTAGCGTTGCGTGATATTTCCACTTCGGAAAATCCTGATGCTCGTACCGGATTTCCAGATAGGTTCCCTTATCGTAGACATGAGGACCTTTTACGATCTTCATGTGCTCTGCCTGTTGATTCGGCATGAGAGGTGGCGTTGTAGCCATAAAGTGATTTCTCCTTTGTCGCGAAAAGTGTGAACAAACTCGGCAGAAGGTTGAGAGAGAGAACCTGCGCCCACCATGCAGCGGTCATGGAAACCGGGCATCCCCAGCTGCCCGGCGCGCCCCTTGCACCCCTAACTGCATGGCGACATTCGCGGCGATTACCCGCCGCGCGCCCACCAACTCTTCAGGAGAGAATTGGAAACCGCTGTGAAGCAGAAGGCCCGCTTTTCTCTGCCGAAACTCTGGATAGCTGCTTAAATCGGGTAATACGTGTAGTGGATGATTCCACCCGGTGAGTTCGTGGTTGTGGCCGTGGTCGCGGCACATTGGAATGTCACCGTCAACACTACGTCCTGCAAGTCCGTCTGCAGCAGGATGGGCGATGCCGGCGTGAAGGTCACCGTGTAGAAAGCTCCCGCCGTGGTTGTGGCCGTGTTGAACGACCCCACCACGGGAGTAATCGCCATCGTTCCCGAATCGAGCCTTGCCGGCGCGACCGTGGAAGGGGTTTCCGACGCGCCAGAGGCCGGATAGGTCACCTGCCCGAACACAATCGAGCTGTTGAACGTTCCCGAGGCCAGCGTGTTGGCCTGCGTTCCAAGCGCACCGCCCTGTACTCCGTAATAAAACACGAAGTTCGTCAGGTAGACGCCCTTGCCCGGCTGCGTGTTGGACAGCCGCTGCGGAACGTGGACTTTACAGACGTATGTATGGGTGTTCGTACCCGTCGAGGATGTCTGCGCCTGGACAACGGGAGTGGCGGAAGCGCCCGTGGTGGTAAAGCCGTTCGTTCCCGTCGAGTTGCCGGAAACGCTCGAATTGCACTGGGAAAAGGTAAACGGGATCGCGCCGTCTGTGAACTTGTACGGCCACGGGCTTGCCTGCCTTACCCAGATGTTCGTGTTCGAGTCGCACGTGAAGACGTCCCCGCTTGCCGCTGAGACGGTAGGCAAGACAGGTTCAAGCGATGCCGTGCAGGACCCGTTTGGATCGAAGTTTTTGAAGAAGTTGGGCGGCCCCACGTAGACCGTAGCGCCGGACACGTGGCCGCGAGCCTGCGTGCCCCAGATGCCGCGCGCCACGGACACAAGACCAGTGCTTGCGTTCACGCCCAGGACCTGCATGAACTCAGTGTCCACCACCACGATGCTGCCGTTTTGATTGCCCTGCGTGGGTGCGGTGAAGCCGGTGAGCGAAGCGGGCTGGATCTGCGTCTGTAGCACCACGCCGCCCGTCGCAGATGTGCCGCCGTTTACGGCAGCAGAGAGAGTCGTCTGTTGCAGTGTGGACTGTCCCAGCGCAGCCATGCTCGCCAGGACCGCCATCAGAAAAACACCAAAAGTTTTCGTCAGGAACCTCATTTGCGTTGTCTCCTCAAAAGTGAAGGAGGCCATCACTGGCCCCCTTGGAAGTTGTCTCAACCTGTTGTCGCGCGAACGCTTGCGGAGTGCTTAGCTAGCCACGCGGCACGCGAGCTCCGGATACAGCGTCGTCCAGCCGCCCAGAACATCGAGGCGGCAGGGGAAGCGGTCGGTGTTGATGTCATAGGCCTGCACCATGCGCATGCTGATGCCGAGTTGTTTGTCGCTCACGCGGGATGCGTGATGCACCCCGCCGGGAAGAAGCAGATCGGCGCATCCCCAGGCAAAAGCATCTTTGTGGTAAGCCAGCCCCTGCGGGCTGTTCACGGCGCCAGCGCCGCTCACGGTCACAACAGCGTTGTTGGCGGGAGAAGCGGTCGCAGTCTGGAACGGTCCAGCGGTTACGATGCCTTGGCCGCCAGGCCCCGCGATCGGGATGGCCGCCAGGCCGCCGCCGCCAGAGACGACGTTGGCCAGTACCACCCAATTCGCCAGCACGCCCGTGGATTGCCGGTTCTGTGGGTTGACCGCGAACACGCCCGCAAACTGGATCACATCGCCCTGGTTCAGTACTTGGGTGTTGTTGTTCCAGCCGCTCGTGTTGATCACGTTGCCCACTTGGCCGGCGCCGTTCACCACCGGAGCGCCGCCCTGTGCGCCAATGACCTGGACCCTTACGTTCTGGTCCATGACCCAGTCAAAGTCAATGGTCTCGCCCATGATGCCCCGCCGGTATTGCGAAGCGATATCGGACGACGCCTGGAAGAGTCCCTTCAAAGCATCAACGATCACCGCTTGCATGCCGGGCGAGATGGCGAGGCTTCTCTGCCCATCGCGTGGAGTTGCCTGCTCATCCAGCCGCTGTGCTGCTTGCAGATAGGTAAGCAGGGCGTTAGGAATCGTTCCCGGAGTGCCCACCAGGTTAAAGACGTTCAGGTATTGACCGGTGCCGTCAAAATCAATTCCGTTGGCTACGTTCGCCACGGCGGGCTTGATGAAGCGGTCGGCAAAGTCGTCAATACTCAGCGTCAGGTCGGCTGACGTAAAGGCCAGGTCGCAGCCGTACTGTGTATTGAGCGCCAGAGGCACAAAGGTCTCCGTCGCATCTTCAATTTGCAAAGCCTGCCCGCGCCGTCCAATGTAGCGCGGCGGTTTGCGGATGTTGAGCACGGTCCCGATCTTCGCCCCGGTTTTCCCAAAGGAGTCGTCAAAATCCTTGCGGACTCCCCGGAAAAATTTCAGATTGTTCTCGAGCACGCGCAACGCCTCGCGCGTGATCATCGAGATAGTCAGCAGTGTGTTCGCCACGGATTACTCTCCTCGGGATTTACCCGCGACGGGCCCGGTCTTCCTGGTCGCGCAGCCGTTTGTAGTCTCGATACGGCAGCTCATCCATCGGTACCGTCGTTTTGGTGGAAGACCCGCCCACGGGCGTAATCGGCGCCGGGGCTGAGGTCTGGGTTGGCTTCTTGGGAGGTGGCGTGGTGGTGCGTGTTTGGGAACCGTTGCCGGCAGCCGTGCGAGTCTGGGATCCAGTCGAAGTCCGCGTAGCGCTCTTGCCGTTCGCGGTATCTCCGGCGCTGGGTTTTTCAAGTTGCAGAGCAGCTTCGATTTGCCCAATGCGCGTGACCACTCGCATGGGGCTAACTTCCACCAGTTCCGCCAGCTCCTGAATCACCTCCGGATGCTTGCCCAGGTAGTAGGCAATTTCCGGTCCTATGTCGCCAGCTTCGATAATCGCGACCTGCGCGATCATGGGAATCGTTGCCGAACTTCCCACTACGTCGCGGAAGTCCGGATACTTTTCCTCGGCTGCCTTCGCCGCCGTGTCGTACACGCGACGGACCTCCGCGGTCCGCTGCTGTGCAGCCTGGTCCTCTTGAGTCTTGGACTGCTTCGCGGTTTCGTCGTGGAACACTTTCCGCGCAGCCCAGAGATTGTGGTCTCTGATCCAGTCCTCGTAGGCTGTAGCGCTGCCGCGATACTTGGCATCGGCGAGTTGCGGCTCCGGATCCGGCGTGGCCGCAGCGGTCCTCGGCTGCGTACCCTCGCCCGTTCCATCGCCTGCGCCTTTGCCCGTCTTCTCGACCTGCGCCCGGAGTGCATCCATTTCTTCCTGTTGCTCATGGATGCGCCGCGTGAGCGTATCAATCCGCTTCTGGACGCCAGACTTGCGCGGTCTCCCGTCGCCTTCCTGGTCTCCAGCGGCCCTCGGCTGCTCTTCCCGTTCTTCGCCACTCTCTTCTTCGTCACCAGCCGCTTCCGCTTCGGCTGCGCTTTCGGTTTCCTGTGCAGAAACCCCGGATGATGTCTGCTCTCTTGACTCCTGTTCCTGCCCCTGTTCCGCGGCAGCGTCAGAGTCGCCAGCGCGCAGACCGGCTGCGGCTTGCTCGACTGCTTTCTGTGAGTCCGTTGTGGATGCTACGGTGATTTCCGCCATGGATTGTATTTCCTCCAAGAAATTGAAACCGCGACCTTACGGCCGTCGCTTAGCCGTCCTGCAAAACTTGATGAACTGCGCCAGTTTCCAGACGTCTGTGACGTCTAGGGCGCAACCGCTGCTGCAGCGGGTGGCGCTCCCGAGTTGCCGGGGCCGTTACCAGGTCCACCGCCAACCAGCACCGGAGCCGGGGCTGCGCCTTCTTCCCCGTCTTCCTGGTCGATGCCCATAGAGTTATGCAACTGCTCGAGCCGCCCACTGATCGCGCCCAACTGGGCCTGTAACGCAGCCAGCGCGCCTTCGCCCCGAATCTTGGCCTCGACCGTCAGGAGCTGCACTTGTGATTGCATCGCCGCAATGCGTTCCTTGGACTCGAGGTCCAGACGTTTGGACTTGATCAGGTCCGTCGCGGCGCTCAGTTCCTGGACCAGCGCCCCATGCTGCTGCATCATCGCCTGCAGCTGGGATTGCATCTTCGTGAGCTGCGTCTCCGGGTCCTGGTCGCTGTCCTCCAGAAGCTGGGGCGGCAGCATCTTCTTGAGCCGGTCGGCAATTTCCTTCGCGCCCGGCCAATCCATGTTCCGCACCAGCAGATCACCGGCGGCCTGCATCATGTTTGGATACGCCTGGACCAGCGCCATCATCGAAGCCACGGCTTCCTGCCTCTTTGATTGATAGCTGGGACCCGTGGAGACCATCACGTCGTAGCGGCCCACACCCACGTCGTAAATTTTCTTCACGCTCTGCATGAGATCGAGCGCGGCCACCTCTTCCGCGTTCGCGCCCTTTTGCGAGTTGAAGAGGCCCACGTGGTCCACCGTGCCATCCGGACGAATAATCCTCTGGATGCGCGGCGCGTCGTAGATGTGCGGAATCAGATCGATCAGAAGCCGCCCGCTGTGGCGCATCGAGCGCGCCAGGTTGTCCGTGAAATTGAGCGTGCCCAGGTCTGTCTGCTTCTGCCGCGCCAGAATTGCCTTGCCTGACTCATCTGGCCCGCGCTGCCCCAGACTGGCATCGTAGATGCCGGTCGTGGCCTTCATATCGTTGTCTGCCTGTCGCACCATCAGCGACATGGCCTGAATCGGCGGCTCGAATTGTTGCCGCGCCGGCGGAGGAACTAACGCGCCGTCCACCGTCTTTGGCTTGTACGTGAGCACGGCCAGGTTGCGCGTATTCGATTGCCGCCACTCTTCTTCATGTCCTTCAAGCTGGCCTTCAGCTGCAACGTGCGGCGCTTTCGGCGCCAGCGCAATGGTCTCCGTGGCCGCGGAAATCCAGTAGTTATACATCCGCTGCGGATCCTTGTAGTGTCGCAGCAATCCAGCCACGTGGCGCTCGCCGTCCACGTCCACGTCGTCGCCTGTCAGCGGCACAATGGGGATCCACTTCCCGGCCCAGTCGCGCTCCGCGAGAATATCGAGCGCGTTGATCTTGGCCCACTTCACCTGCCGGCGCGAACTTCTGCGCTTCGCCGTCACTGGAGGCGGAGCCTGGGGAGGCGGAGCCAGCTCGCCGGGCTGGGGCTGTCCGGTCATCGCCTGCAATTGCTCCTGGTACGCCTGCAGCTGATCCTCGTGAGCCTTCAGGTGCTGCTCGTACTCGTCTTCCTTCATCACCGAGCCATCCGCCAGCCGGACCAGCTCGATCGGCGTCTCTTCCACGTAGAAGTACTCGGCAATGCGAATGGTGTCCTTGTCCAGGCCGTTCTGTAAGGGCTGGTCGCCAATGCTGATAAAGTCATTGAGCGAGGCAGCCGACGAATCCGGATACTTGGCCTTGTTTTCTTCAGCCGAAACGTCTTCCACGATGAAACCGAACCGGGCATCCGACTTGTCCGGTTCCAGGCAGTTCGGATCCAGAAAGACCTTGAACGGGTTTTTAATCCGTTTGATCTTGATTTCCTGATCAAAGCCAGCATCGTCGATGTACTCGGTCACGATGCGCCAGTACCCAAACCCGCACCGGCCCATGCTGTCAAAGGCTGTGTCGTAGGCGATCTCGGCATCGCTGATCACTTCAATGTGCCGGACCGTGCCCTGCAAGATCTCTGCTGTCTCCGGATCGGAACCATCGCCCGCTGGGTTAATCACCGTGCTGGGGCGCTGCTGCCGTTGCTCATTCGTGACTTGGCGCAGGAACTGTGGTGCGCGATTCATGATCAGGCACGGACGCCCATCCGCCTGTCGCTGCGTCTCGATATCGGCAGGCCACTGGCGGCCAATCGAGAATTGCAGATCGTCCAGAGCCTCTTTGCGCGTCTTCGCCTCGGCTTCCGCGCATTGCTTGAAGCGGTCCTGCGCGAGCTTCAGGAAGGCCTGGACGTTGCGCTTCTTCGTGGTTGCATCATCGTCCTGGCGCTGGTCGGTATGTGTGGCTTCGTTGACGGTGTCGAACATTTACCCCATCCAACTCCCTTGCATCGATCCGGCCGACATATACTTAGGCTTGGGCTGCTGCTCTACAGGCTTTGTCTTCATCCGGTCCCGCCCGCTCATCACGAAATACCGCGTGCACGCCATCAGGTGATACTTGTGATCGTCCACGATGCGCCCGTTCGTGTCGCGCTGGAACGTGCGGAACTCTGTAAACCAGTTTTGGCAGGACTTGAACACCTTGAGCTTGGCCGTGGCCATCAACTGCCAGGTCTCGTAGATGCCGGTCTCTACCGAGTTATTCGCCTTGTCGATATCGAGCCCCTGCGCTCGATACATCTCCAGCAACCGGCGACCATCCGCCTGCTGCCGTCCATCCGCCGCCGGATCAATCACCCCTGGAATCCAGTCACCGCGCGACCGGATGCCCGAAGCGTGGATGATTGGCTCTGCCAACCCCCGGTAATACTCGGCATACAGATAAATCACGCCGTTTTGATTGTCGCGGGCTCCCCAGATCGCCGCAGTCTTGTTCCAGCCCACGTCCATGCCGTACGCGCGCGGCCAATGCACCGGAATATCGAAGTCAAGGACCGCGATGTCCGTCTCGGCAATCGGATAGATGGCACCGGCCCCGAGCTGGGGCGCGCCCCGTGTCCGGGCGTCCCGCTGGTACGCGGGAATTTCCTTCAACAGCTCAGCTTTGGCTTCGTCACTGAGGTGCGGAACGTCATCCCACGTAGCGGTAACGACAAACTTGGACATTAGGAGATGGTTCCAACTCCCACCGACTGGATCGTGACCTGGCCCGCGTTGTTTACGGTCACCATGAAGTCGCGGAATGTGTTCGTCGCGATGGTGGCCGTCCCGTTGATGGTCACGCCTGCGCCCGCGGTCAGGGTCACGGTGTTATTGCCCGTGTTGGTAATCCGCAGCATGTACGTGAAGTTAGCCGGCGGAGTGACAGACAGCGAGGCCTGCAGATCGGCGAAGAGTTGCGCCGCCGTGCGCGTGGTGAGAGCGTTCGCGCCGTTGGCCGTGGTGGTCAGGTTCACCCAGAACCCGCCCGTCATCAACCCCTGCGTCAGTGTGGCGTTCGAAAGCGCCGTGGAGTTGAACTGCGGCCCCAGCGTGGAAAGAATGTCCTGAATGGCGGATGCGTCAAGGGCACCCTGATGACCGAATGACATAAAGCCTCCTTGCAAAAAGTGTGTTTAACTTCGCTTACAGACCGATGATCCCAAGGATGTCGGCTTCGCTCATCATCACCAGGTCGCCATCCTTCACCAAGTCCCCATACGGGACGTTTACGGAGCCAGAGATGACAACGCGGTCCCCTGGCTTCACTTGCGTCTCATGGAACACGCCCTGTTCGTCTTTCTTGCCCGGTCCCACCGCGAGCACCAGGCCTCTGAGTGCTTCGGTGCGGCCTACACTCGGAATCACGATGCCGCCCTGCGTCTGCGCTTCTGGCGGATCGCGACGGACTAGCACGCGATCATGGAGGGGCTGGATGTGGCCCAGGTCCTGCGGCGTGACCTTGCAGCCCTTCTCCTCTTTGTCTGCGCCGAATGTGATTGGCTTCGGCATGTCGTCGATACGCTTGCGCCCGACCGCTGGGAGCGTTCGAAGGCCGCGTTTGCATGTTTCGCACCACGGTGCACCGTTGAATGGCACGTCGCTATGTCTCTCCCAGAATCCGAGCACTCTATTGCAGTTTGTGCACCGTAATTCCTCCATGTCGTCTCCCGGCTGAACGGATGACTGACAGTTGCAAGAGAACGCGCTGTCCTGCACGAAACCGCCATTCTCGGCATTTGGCTGCTGGCGGTATTCAGGGCATGTTGGCTTGTGAGTGCTGCGACTGAAACCTTGCGGCATGTCGTCGTACACTCCCACGCGGTCCGGCACAATTCGATTGCTCAAAATCCCATCCTTCTCGGTCGCAATAGACTGCTCAGTGGAACCATCCGCGCCGATCCAGCTTTCAACGGTTTAAAAGCGGGACGAATCGGCTTGATCGGCCCAACCCGCACGGGCTTCATCTTGGGCGCCAGGTTCTGTCTCGATTGAGCCAGGCGCGGCTGCCGCAGATTCAGCGTGCCGGAGGGCCACAACGATTTAGGCGAAGTATTGGCAGGGCTTCCCGTGATGGCCATTACTTGCTCCTCAGCAAGGACCGCAGCGGCACCATCTTTTGCTTGATGCCCGGCCAGTCCCGCTTCACCTTCGCCCGCACCTTCGCCTTTGTGCCCGGTGATCCGTACTCAGACACCCTTGCGAGCGCATTCCTGGCCCTGCCAATGGTGTCATCCGGATATTTGCGCTTACCGGGAAGCGCGAAATCCGAAAGCGGGAGCGACTTGCGCTTGGCTGCGGTTAAGCTCATGACTGCTCTTCGCCGGCGCCTTCCTCTTCCGCTTCCCCGCCGCCCGGTTCCGCCTCGTTGTCGCCCTTCAGGTGTGCGACCATCTCGGCTTCCTTGACGCCGTGCGCGTCCATGACGTGCTTCACCATCTCCGGGCCATTGGAAAAGGAATACGTCACCGGCCGGCGAAAGCTCTTGTAGTCAAGAGAGTTGTCGAAGTGGTGTTCTACCGTGTGCCCGCCGTTTTCACTGTTGCGGATTTCGGTATGGTCCAGTTTCTTCTTGCGCGACCCACCGCCGCCGCGCTCCGCTTTTGCCTCTTTGTACGCCATGCGCCCTCCAGAAATTAGGTTTCAGACATCTGTATTCCCAAAAAGTCCTTGATCAACTCCGTCATGCCCTGCAACGGCGTGAAGGTGAGCAGGATCAGGCCGTTCGTGGTCATCGTCCGCATCAGGCATTCCACATAAATCGGCTTCGGGCACTCCTCATCCAGCCAGATCACATGTTTCTCTGATCCCTGGAAACTCTCCCGGCCCTGCTCATAGCTCTTGAACGTCAGGACACTTTCGCCGCCGCTCGCGTGCTCCACGTAGACCGTTTCCACCGCCTCGGGAACGCCTGGCTTGGACACGGACCGCAGAATCGAATCACCCGGCAGCATCCCGGTGCCATGATGGCCAGGCTTGCCCAGCAGCTTCGGCTGCAGAATTTCCTTGTGGACCGTCTTGCTCGTGTCGCCTGCCGCCCAGGCATCCACCGGATGCGTGAAGCGCCGCCCGTTCCACCAGGCCGGGTAGCGCCCCGTGAGGTGCAGCGTAAGCTCATATGCGCCCACGCCTTCTGTCTTGCCCACGCGATTGGCCGCCAGAAAGCAGCGCTCACGGTGCGTGACGCCCGCTGCGAAGAATTCCAGGTGCCGAGGATAGAGTTCCCGCCGCAGCGGCCCATGGTCCGGATAGAAGCTATCAATCCGGTTCTCAAGAGCCAGCCGCTCCATCTCCTCCAGCAGCTGCAGCGCCTCCTCCAACTCCTCCGGCTTCAGCAGCGCGAGATCGCGCTCGCTGAAGGAGTTCCACAAATCGATTCCTTGCGTCGGCGACATTCTTGACCACCAAGGGCGCTTTCGCATCGCCCGAAATCTTCAACTGCTGCGCCGGCTTGCCCTCCACGCGATCCGCCATCACAGCAAACGCCTTCGCTTCGCCACTGGCAAACAGCTCGCGCACCATCTTTTTGGCCAGCTCCGGATTCTCCACCAGGACTTCCAGAATCGCGTCCGTGAACGGCTTCAGCTTGCCGGACCGTCCATGCGGGTTCTTGACCTCGCCCGGCTTGATCTGAGTCGCCCGGCCCACCGCCGGATCGATGCCCTGGCCGAAGAACTTCTTCCCGCCGCCGTTGCCAGTTTTCCGCCCTTTCGATGGCGCAGCCGGACGGCCCTTATCCTTGCCCTTCCCCTTCCCTGCCGCCCACCGCTCCCTGCCCTTCCCCTTTTTGCCGGATGCCATCTACTTGCTCTCTGGAAACGGCAGAGTCTCCGGAAATGGCAGCTTCAGCGACTCGGTCACCGCCTTGGCGATGCCGACGATGTCGCGCTTCCATAGGCCGTACAGCCGGATCTCCTCGGCAAACCCCTCGAAGTCATGCGGCAGGCTCACAGGCACTTCGTCTTCCATGCCAGCGTGCTTGAGTTCGTGAAACACCAGGGCTTCCATCTGCCAGTAATCCAGGGCGGAGTCGCGGCAGTTGTCCGCGCCAAACCAGATCACGAAATCCATGGCGGAAAAGTAACGCAGCAGCCCGGAAGGCCGTTGACATGTCCCCAGGATTACCTTGCCCTTTCGTGAGCCGCCCGAGGCCTTCCACAAGTACGCAATGTTGGCGTCCACCAGAGGGGCAAGAGACGCGCGCGACTCAATGAGAGCCTTCGCGATCTTCTCGCAGCCCGAAGCCTGGATCCAGTCGCCCTGGACCTCGAAATCGTGCTTGCTGGGAACGGGAAACTTTGCGTCCGGATCGCCACCCAGAATTAACCGCTTCATCGTGTTTCACTCTCTCCTGACGTCTGGAAAAGTAAACGGAGGAAGCTGTGGCTTCCCCCGTCCAGGTTATTTGTGCGTCGTAACGGCGGCCGCTGGCTTCCGTGCGCAGTGCTTCTTGCCGATGGTAGCCACCTTCATCACGACGCAGCCCGCTGGTTTGAGCACGTGCGTGTAGGTTTTCTCCCCAGCGTAGAGCGCACCCGCCAGCGCCGCAGCAGCCAGAATCGCGCCAGCCGGAGGCACTACTTGCCCCCTGTCATCGGGACCGGAACGCCCAGGACGTGCATCTTAGGCACGTTCACCTTGGCTTTCCCGAAGTCCTTGGAAATTTTCTGGTTATATTCCTTGGCGATTTGCCGCGCTGATTTGCCAGACGGTTTCTGCACAGGCGCGGGCTCTGTATGCTTGCCGCTCGTCTGCACAGCCAGGAAGTCCACGCCCGGCATGCCCACCCCGAAGAAGAGTTGAGCGGTGACCGGAGCCGGCGCGGAGTTTCTAATCAACAGGCCCACGTCCAGCAGAATCAGCTTCACTGAGGCAATCGCGGCAGCCACCGCAGCCGTGACCTTCGGATCGGCCACGCCCACCGCCGTCAGGATCGCGCTCAGATTCGTCTGAGCATCACTCAGCGACGCATTGATCTGGCCAAGCGCAGTCGCGGGCGCCGCTCCCAGGTTGGCCTTGTACTGGCCCACCAGGGACTCGATCAGCTTCAAATCCGCGCTCACCTTGCCCGCGTATTCCGTGACCTGTTGGACGTAGGCCGCATTGCCAGGAGAAACGATGTTGACTACGCTGATGGCGATATCCGTCGCCACCGGCAAGTCAGCCAGGACTGTATCGATCAGCGACCCAGAGCATCCGACTTGGGGAACGCAAAGGCCGAAGATCAGCAGGAAGGACAGCAGAACAGAACCGAACGATTTCATTTCTTCTCCTCCATTCGTTGCTTCAGTTGGTCCACAATCGACTGCACATAATCGCCCGCCGAATCGACTACTTCCGGCGTGCTGAGCTTGATTGTGGTTTGCTTCTTGTTTTTGGTCACCCCGTAGTAACGGTCCAGCGTGATGACCAGCGAGACATCCAGTGGCTCGCTCACACTTTGCCTGCGTCCGGATCCACGGGGCCAGCCGGCAACTTAGTCGATGGCGCAGCATTCCAGGCCGTTTTAAAGTTCGCGGCGATAGCATGAAGGCTGCTGTACATCCAGCGATAGCCCTTGCCGTCTTTGCTGTCCGGTTCCGGCATGCCGCTGACCAGGCCGCTGAAGATGACCCAGCCGAAGAAAATCCAAAACCAGGGATCGTGTGGCATATCAGTCCGCCCCCGCTCGACGCGCTCGGCTCAGCTCCTCGATCGGCGAGGGCTGAAATCCCTCTGGATAAATCACATGCCCGTTCACGTGACGGTGTGGCGGAAAATCCTTCAATACATCGAGGACCCTGTTTGCGGCAGATATCACCTTCCAGGCCGCGATGATCAGCGTCAACAGCTCGCTACCGTGCCACAGGTATTCGCTCATTCTCTTCCCCTCGAAATTCAAAAGGCCGGAGGTTAATCCGGCCCGATGGCTCTGGCGATTTCTCCGCGACCCTCCATTCCTCACCGCGTCGCGTTAACGGTGAAACTCAACCCCGATTCGGGCTGCTCTGCACATTGACCGGTGCGCCAGGCGGCAGCGCGTTCACGCGCCGATGGATGCCAGGCCGCGCCAGCTTGACGCCCTTGCGCGCGGCTTCCTTTTGCGCTGGACAGTTGCCCTTATGGCTCGCACTGAGCGGATGCCCGCAATCGCTGCAGAAGCGCATCGGTTACCACCGGCTCGATCCGCTCGCGTTCTCTACGCCCAGCGGTCCCACCCGCACGGCCTTGGTGTCCCCCACGAACGGCCACATCCGAATCTTCTGCTGCGCCCGCTCGATAAAGTCTTCCGTGGGCTGGCCCTGCCTCTCCAGCAGGTCCTTGGCTAAGGCGCTCAAACGCCCTGTCCTGGACCGTCCCATCGTGCCCGCGTTCGCTTCTACCTCGGTCCGCTTGATCGTGGCCGAAGAAGGTTTCAGCTTGCCGCCCTTCACCCGCCGGGCATAGGTTCCATAGGACGCGAAATGGTGGGAGATCAATTCAATCTCCCCGGTCAGTAGCATGTCTGCGCGCTCGACCATGGAGAGATGCGCGTGAAGGCCCAGAGAACAATCCGGACGGATGTTGCGTCGAACCAGAGCCTCGTACTCGTCGCGGCTCAATAAACAGGTTTTGCGGGGATTTTGGTTGCGGCTCATTTTGGGAATGCGCTGCCTATACGATTGAGGAGCGCCCAGTTATCGTCCGTGCGTCTGACGTGTTGCAATTGTCTTCCCTTCCCCTTGATTCGTGCGACCCTGCCTGTTTTGGCGAGGGCCGCACATTTTGCCCAGGTATAAGGAGAAGGTTGGATAGGATTATGGGGATTAAGGCCCTATACACTCAAGTTGCATTTTCGCAACCACTATAGATTGCGGCTACCTTCCGATAGTTTACAAACCAAACAAAACAAAGGTAATATAGTTGTTGACAAACCCAACTAACGGAGATACACTCCTAATCAAGCCGTTACCAACGGCAGGAGAATACAAAGTGAGAAACTTCAACAGCTTTTCCCGCAGCAGCAACCAACCCTTAACCCTCGACCAAATCGGCCAGCTCGCCCCGTCCGCTATCGCTATCACAGCGCACAGCAGCCGCTCAGACCGCTATGCCTACATCCCAACCCTGCAGATCATCCAAGGCATGGAGAAAGCAGGATTCCTGCCATTCTCCGCGAAGCAGTCCCGCACCCGCCTGGAAGATCGCCGCGACTTCACCAAGCACATGATTCGCTTCCGCCATGTCTCGCAGGAAGTACAGGTCGGCGGCTCTTTTCCCGAAGTCGTACTGATCAACTCTCACGATGGCACCAGCGCCTACAAACTGATGGCTGGAATCTTCCGCCTGGTGTGCAGTAATGGCCTGGTCGTCGCCAGCTCCATGCAGGACAGCATCACCGTCCGCCACCAGGGCAACATCATCCAGGCCGTGGTCGAAGGCAGCACCCGCATTATCGAGGCCGCGCCCAAGATGCTGGACGCCGTAAACAACTGGACGGGCCTGATGTTGACGGCAGGCGAGCAGCAGGTATTTGCCGAGGCCGCTCACTCCATCCGCTTCGGCGACGAAGAAGGAAAGACCGACACACCCATCAAGCCTGCCCAGTTACTTCAGGCTCGCCGCACCTCTGACACCCGCAACGACCTGTACACCACCCTGAACCGCATACAGGAAAATGTCATCCGTGGCGGAGTTCGCGCCTTGGGGCACGATGCCGCTGGCCACCTTCGCCGCACTACCACCCGCGAAGTCAAGGGCATTGACCAGGACGTGAAACTGAATCGGGCTCTCTGGACGCTGGCCGAGAAGATGGCCCAAATCAAGAACGAAGCCTAATCGCAGAGCACGGCCCGCAAGGGCCGTAATGCGGCAGGCCGGTTGCAAGCCCGGCCAGAGAAGGCAGGAGGTTTTATGACGTGCTTACGATCCAGGGATGCAGGGCAAACATGCAAGCAACTGGAAGAGCAGGGACTGAGTCCGGACGAATTGTGCGCAAATTGCGCCAACGACTTCCGCGCCGACCTTGGACAGGCCGCCCTTGATGCATTCGCAGAAGCTTCGGGGACCAAGGATGACATGGGCTATACCGATGAAGTGCCGACGATCCTGACCGATTTACTGGCGGACCTCATGCACTATTGCCGTCGCGAAGGCCTGGAATTTGCGGCGATTATGCAGCAAGCCCAGGCGTACCACGCCGACGAAGTGGCGGCATGATTTCGCATGGATTTAAACTGTTAATTCCGCCGCGCCCCAGTATTCCCGGGCAAGCGGGACGTCTCGGGTGGTACCGGGCAGGCCGGGCGTAAGACGGCCACAAACTCGCCATGAACAAACGTGAACGGGTGAAACGCGCAAGGACCGCAGGCCGGCAGACGAGTGCAGCCAAGACCAAGGCCGCCCGTGAGAACGGCAAGCGAGGAGGACGCCCAGGCAATCCCGAGACTGCCCGGATCATGGCAGAACGGGGCTGCACGCGGCAGATGGCGTCTATGGTTTTGCGTGGACTGCGGAAATAACTGGCAGGTCGAATTGCTGTGGCAGCACCTGGACCGTGCGCCGTCCCTTCCCCGGTCGGCGGATCATTCCTTCTGACTCCATCTTTTGCAGGTACTTGTTCACCGCCTGGCGCGAGATGCCCAGCTGCTCCGCGATCTCCGCCTCGGAAGGCGAATTGCCGTCATTGCGGCCTTTGTATTCGCGAATGGCCTGGAGAATCTCAGAGCGCCGATCCATCGCCCCTCCTCACGATCTTGCCAAACTTCATCCACTCCGGAGGCCGGCAGCCGCCCTCGACCCAGTCCCTTCCCTGCTCGACGAACCACGCGGCCAGTAGCAGTAAGCCGATTAGTGCGCTCAGCAGCAGGACCGCAATCGCCTGCAGCGCCTGGCCGCTCGTGTTCCATGCCTTTTCAAAATCGCCCTGCAGACGCTTCATGCCATGCCTCCAAACAGTGCGATTTGCTCGCCCTCAATTTTCCCGACGTCTGGAACGGGCAGCTCTTCCAGTTCCACGGCCACCGGGCGGCCGCCGTGCCCGTCATACACCCACTGGCAAAAGGCGATGATGCGCGCCGCGCTCGCATTCCGTACGCCGTCCCATTGCCCGAGGTAGCTTGGCCCGTCGCCCCGCTTGGCCGTGTGAAAACTCACTTGGCCTTGCGGGAGGTCCACATAGAGCACCCAGGAGTAGCCAGGTGTCTTTTCGTCCCAGCCCCAGCCCCATGGGATATACGATGTGCCCGAGGCCAGGCACAAGGCTCCCAGGCTCTTGTCCAGCTCGCGCAGTGCCCAGTTCTTTTTGTCGTAGGCCATCTGCCGATAGGAACCCTGCCCCCGGATCCCGCCGCGGTATTGCTTCGCCCGTTCGGAACACTTGCCAGCGCGGAAGAGATGTTCCGCGACCACGCCCAGCATCCCTTTCTGGCGCAGGGCTTCGTAGAAGGCGGCTGTGGCCTCGCCGTTCGAACCCTGGTAGATAGATTCGGCGTTCATGATGGCTTATTCCCCCATCCCTTCAAACGTGACAATATGATCCCGCCGCAGTTTGCCGCGCTTCTGCCCACTCCTCTTGCGCTGTACCGTGACGTTCCGAATCAGGATGGTTCCGGGCAAGCATCGCGTTTGAACACTCAGCCCTAGGCGACGGGAATAGGTTTTGATCGTCTTCCGTTTGACCTCGGTGGAGACGTCTGTAAACCTGATTTTGACAATCTCCTCTTCGCCGCTCTTGAGGTAATTGAGGGCCTGCCATATGTCCAAGTGCTTGGCGGCTTCCGCTTTCTGCCACTCTTGAAGCGTTGCGCTTTCGAATAAACGTTGCGGCTGGTTCGGGATCATCGCGGAACTCCCTTCAGCCGCCACTTCAGGTAGTGGATGATGGCACCCACGTCCTTCAGGCTGCCGCGCTGGGCCAGAGTCACCGCAATGTCAAATTCCTCTTCAATCCTGCGCCACACGTACGACTCGCTGCCTGGATCCGCCCCCAGTTGCGACAAGGATTGATCGGAGTAAATCTCATCCACTCCTATCGCCAGTGCCTCGGCAATGATTTCGCGCATTTTCAGATCGAGATTGACAACTACTGGCTGTTCAGGCACGCCGCCTCCAGTCCTTCGCGCCCCGGACCTCCACGATCCGGCACATACCCTCCAAACGCGAATGCACCCGTTCCCCTACCCGCTCCCGGAGACTCTCGACGCGCATCGCCCGCTGGGCTGCGCTCTGCGGCATCGCCGCCGTGTCCCAGGGCAGATTGGTGGTCACAATGGTGGACCGCCGATGGCTGTAGCGCTGGTCGATCACGTAATACAGCATCGAGCGGTTCCAGTCCGTCAGTTTTTCCGGCCCGATGTCGTCGATCACCAGCACATCCGCTTCACAGATGTCGCTCACCAGGTCATAGGCAGTTGCCGCATTTCCGTCGTCGTCTTCGATCTGTCCGCTCACGCTCGTAAACGTTCCCTGCAATTGCTGCAGCAACGCCGAATAGGAGCGAAACAGCGCCCGCGCGCCCTTGTGTTCAATCAGCATCCGCAACAGCGCCGCCGCCAGGTGCGTCTTGCCGCCGCCCGTGGGCCCCCAGAACAGCAGCCCAGGCCTTTCGAGCTTCGGCCACTCCTGTACATATCGCCCCGCCGACATGCGCGCCATCTCCAGGGATCCATTGCCGGCGCAGAGATAATTCTCGAGCGTAGTGCCCCGAAACTCTTCCGGAAGTCCAGCCATCCGCAACAGAGATTTGGCGCGGCGCGCCTTCCAGCACTCGCATCGCGCCGCGACCCGCTTGCCGTTCTCGAGGCGCATCACAAATCCACTCGGATCATCCCGGCAGACCGCGCACTCGTAAACCACTGCGTCCGCGGGCTCCGCTGCAGCCAGCTCTCTCTGCGCCTCGGCCAGCTCGGCCTTCATCTGCTCTTTCAACAGTTCCCCGGCCTGCCTCATGCCCGCCGGCAGCGCAGCTCTGCGCGTGACCGGGCTCAGAGCATTGCCGTCTTCCGCAACTCCATGCTCACGCCGGCGCTGTCTCAGCAGCTCTTGCATCTGCTGGACCTGCTCGGCTGTGAGTGCTTGGGTCATTTCGTGGCACCCAATTCGAGTTGCTGTTCTACCTTGTCCCCGCTCCCCAGGATGAGCTGCTGTCCGATCAGGTCCACATTCGGGTCGTCAGGGGTCTCATGCTTCAGGATCCGGATGAGCGCGCTCTTTGGTGTGCCCGATCGCTCCGCCGCAATCGCCGCCAGATGAGCCCAGACCCTGCCAGGCATCTCCACCGCTTCCGGGTTGCGGCGCTGCCAGTCCTTCTCCTCGAGCTCCATCTTGGACCGCCACCGGCTGTAGTGGATTCCATCGGAGGTGGTAAGTTCTTTGCGCTTCGCGCGAGAGTGTCCGTTTTTTCTCTCTCCCGCTTCTTCTTGTACTTCCTCTAAGCTCCTGGTACTTCTTACTTCCTTATATGCACTGTCATTTGGTGACAGTGCCGTGCTTTTGGTGACACTGCCACTGTCACCTTGTGAATCGGCAGTCTCACTTGGTGACGTTCCAGTGTCACGAACTGACGCCGGGTCACTTTTCGTGCCACTGTCATCTGGTGACACTCCAGCGTCACTTGGTGATGGTGAGTCCTCGGCGGATGCCGGGTCGTCTTGAGGCTGGAGGACCAGGCGATAGAACAGACGGGGAGGCCGATGGTCCGTTTTCGTGACCTTCAGCCAGCCCCGGTCTTCCAATTCCGCCTGTCCGTTCTTAATGCCGTTGCGGCTCAAACCGCAGCCTGAGTCCTTCCGTCTGCCGGTCTTCTCGTTGACAATGCCGTGCAGCAGCTCGTCATAGGTCAGCTCCGGAAAAGCTTCCCCGAACCGGGTATGCTTGAGGATGTAGGCCAACAGCTTGAGCCCTGCCTCTTTCAGCCCCTTCTCAGCGTCAAAGGCCTCCAGCGGCATCGGCACGAACGGGAAATTGATTTTGATTCCCTTGGCCATCAGGCCACGACGGTCACGTTCTCGGCCTTTAGACCCTTCGCCCCGTGGACCAGGTCAAACTGTACCTGCGCCCCTTCGTTGAGCGTCCGATAGCCGTCCATCCGGATATCGCTGTGGTGGACGAAGACGTCCCCGCGCTCCGGATGGGTGATGAAGCCGTAGCCCTTGGAACCGTTGAACCACTTCACCGAGCCCTGGTGGCGCTCGCTATTTCCGTTTCCGTTTTGCATTCGCTTTTCTCTCCTTCTTCGGTTGTTTACCGCTGTCGCCGGCTTTATCCTTCGCCAGCTTTTCCTTTTCCGCCTTGCTCTTAGGCCGCTTCTTTTCGAGCAGCGCCTCGGCATCCGCCAGCAGCTTAGCGGTGTCGATCTTGTAGGTTGCGGCAATGGTCGCCAGAGGCGAGGACTTCGGCAGCGAGGTGTTGTAGTAGAACTCCTCCAGGCCCATTTCCGGCTCCAAGGCGCAGATCACCAGCATCTTCATCAGATCTCCCGCCTTGAGTGTTTTCGCGAACCGCTTCAGCGGCGAGCTATCGAATCCCGCCGTGCCTTTGATGTCATAGACGCGCTGGACCTTGGCCTGGTCGCGATGGTCCATCTTGCTCAATATCCAATCGAGCACGATAGGTGCGTCCTTTGCGCTCAGTTCGTCGGGCAGCTTGGGTACCAGAGCCTTCACTACGCTGTTGCGAAAAACGAACTGTACCCGCTGTTTCCATATCTCCACACGCCGCTCGAAGCTAACCGGCGCATGCCCGCTGCCGCCGCCCGAACTGTAGGAAGACCTGTAACTATGCTGCTGGCAGTTCTCCTCGACGCAGATGTCCACAATCTGGCCGATCTTCTTGCCATCCACGTAAATGGCCCTCTGCGTCAGCTTGCACTTGGGTTTTGCCAGTTCGTAAGCGCCCGGATGGAGCACGCCAGGCTCTGGCTTATCGCCCCAGTGCAAGTGGTCTTCGCTGATCTTCTGCACTGAGGGCGCCTGCGCGGCTTTCCCCTTGTCCGCTTTCTTCCCTTCCGTCTTCACCGGCTCTGGAATCTGCATCACATCGCGCACCGCGACAATCAGATCCTTGCCTTTCAGATCTGGATTGCCCTTCGGCGCGTCCTTGAACCAAACGGCAGGACCAGGGCCGCCCTTATAGCTCACGTTCGCCGAGGCACCCTCTATGCCGAACTCCTCCCGGACCCGCTCCATGACCTGATCGTTCGTCGCGCCACTCTTGCGCAGTTTGTCCCATGCGCCACCGGAAGCGTGCAGTACGAATTGCAGGCGTTCCCGCTGAGCGTCCGTCAACCCCGTGGACGGCAGCTCCGGCGCCGGCGCGGCAACCTTGGCCTCTTCCTTGATCCGGATCTGGATAAAGGCGTCCTTCTTGGCTCCGTAGCAAGTAGGATCGGTGCAGGTGTCGCCTCTCTTGACGTCTGCAAAAAGGCTGGGATTGCTTCCGGTGCGCTTCGGGCAATTGGTGCAGGCCCCTGCGCCTTTGACCAGCTCCGCATCCTTGGTGTCGAACGGCGCTTTCGATAGGTCGATGTGGATGTGGCTGGCAATCCAGGCACGCAGCCGCTTTACGCTCACAGACGCTTCGGCGGTCGGGTCCTTCATGACCTGCGCCAGGGCCTTGTATTCCTTGTCGCTGTCGTAGTCGCGCTCCGCTGCGCCGCCAAAGCACTCCAGAAACACCTGTTCCTGCTCTTTCGGCTGCAGGCGGCAAATCTCTGTTGCATGGCTGGCATGGATCTTCCCGGCAAAAAACGCCTCCTGGATCGGCGGCAGCAATTGCGCCAACTGCATCCGGGCATAGACGTGGCTCAGCGACTTTTTGGCCACCGTCTCCGCGATGTACTCGACGGTGCGGCCTTTGTCCAGCAGGACCTTGTACCCGAGTCCCTCTTCCAGGGGATGAACATCTTCGCGCTGGCCGTTCTCGACGATCATCAGTTCCAAAGCCGTGTCGTCATCCAGGTCACGGATCTTGCAGGTCAGAGTCTCCATCTTCACCAGCTTGGAGGCACGCCACCGGCGCTCACCAAACACCAGCTGGTAATACTGGTCGCCCACTGCCGTGCCTTTCGGCAGCAGCTTCAGGTCCTCTTTCGTGGCAAACCGTGGACGCACCAGCGCATCCTGGATCACGCCCCCGGTTTTCAGGATGGACGCGCCCAGCTCCGCCAGGCCCTCATCGCGGAACGTCTTCCTCGGATTCAAGGGAGACGGGAGGATTATGTCCAGTGGAATTTCCATGTTGCCCCGGTTGGCGGCGGCTGAAACTACGGCATCCGGCGCGCTGGCCGGCTGGGTCGGTACCTCGGTGTTCATCTAGTTCTCCTCTGTCATAGAAATTTGTGAACCACGTAGCAGGCCAGGAGCAGCAACGCGCCCCAGGCCAGCGGAAAGATTGCGGGTCTTGCGAAATTCCGGCGCGGCCTGGTCTTGGCTTCCGCGCGGATCGTTCCCTTTTGCGGATTGATTACCAGGGCCGTCCCGTTCTCTATCGCCTGGATCACATCGTCACGCTTCAGCCATTGGAGCGAGGCTTGAAAAGACTCTTGCGAAATCCCCACAGGCAAGATGCCCTCTTCCATCGGCCACTGGGATCGAGGGCAAAGCCGCGCCTGTTCCAGACGTCTGTGATTCAGCCACTCCGGGGAATGGAGATATTCGTCCATCTCTTTGAGGTACCGTGGCGGAATTTCAAAGCGTCGCTTCTGCCCCATGGCTCTATACTCCAAATTGGTTTTCGTACTGCGCGGGGTCCCAGCCTTCCTCGCCGATCCGCATCTGCTTCGGGTCCTCGGCCTCTTTCGGTTCCAGCCCCCTGCGCCGCTCTTCGTCCTTGCGGGCCATCGAGGGATGCACATGCGGGACGATCGATCCATCCGGGAAGCGCGGTCCCTCGGCACACGTGCAGGCCGTGAGCAGCTCCACCCGCCGAAAGGCGCTAGGCGGATCGGGCTGCCTTGCTTCCGTTCTTCGCTTTGTCCGCTTTCCTGGCATCGTCCTCTTTCAGCCAATCGCTTGCGGCCTGAAAGGCCGGCACGTAGCCGCTGCCGATCCCGCGATAGAGCGCTTCACGCATCAGCTTCGGCAACCGGTGATAGTCCGGCCCGCAGAACGACCAGCGCGGCTGCTTCTTCTTCCCGCAGTGGGGGCACACGGGCGAGTAAAACGACGCAATCGCGTCTATCGGTTTCGGTTGCGTCGCTTCGCTCATTTCCGCTCCCCCAATTCCACGGCTCCCAGTTGGTCGAGGGCCAGCCGCACCCGGTTTTCAAATCGGGCGAGATCTTGCGCTGCGTCCTCGGCTCGTCCCGCCAGGGCGTGCTCGGCGTAGTACTCGGCCCACTTCCTGGCATCGGAAAGAAAATCCTCAGCCAGACCGACAAGCCTGCAATTGCGCTCCATTCGTGCGGTCGCGCTCATCGCTCTAAAGTCCGGTAGACCGTGGTCTTCCCGATCCCAAGCAGCGCCGCCGCAAGCACCTTGTCGCCCTTGGTGAGTACTAGCGCGCGTTCCACTTCGCGCCGTTTGGTTTCAATCAGAGGCCGGATCTTGAATCTCTTCCGTAGTTCCTCCAATTGGCTGCGGGTGGACTGTTTCTTGTTTGTGGTTTTCATGGCTTCTCCTTTTTTGACCTGGATTGAATTCGCTCTTACGCTGCCTTCCCCTCAGCTCGTTTTCCCAGCCCATGTGCGGCAAAAATGTGCCGTTGCCACTGCTGGTAGTTGTGAAAACTGACGAGGTGGATCTCGCCCGGCTTCAATTGCCGCTGCACGATGCAGTAGCGGCACGCCGCTTTTTGAACTAGATTCTTCCCGAACATCACCAGAAGCGGAGAGCGCCAGGCGATGTCGGGAAACGTCATTTGCAATTCGTGTTCATTCATAAAAATCACTCCTCAGAGCCTGGCCAGCGGAGCGTCCATGCTTGTGCGATTCAATGGGTCGCACAAACCGTGTCTACGTCTCCGCCGGCCAGCTCCTCTCCCGTCTCCCTTTCGGATCATCGCTTGCCTATCCAGCCGCTAAACCAGGTTCAGCTCGCTCCCCGGGGAAACCCTGTCAAAGGAGGACTGAAACCAGGGCCTCTCCAGAGACGGGAAAAACGATTGTCATTTCGCCTTCTCTGCCGCCTTAATTGCCTTCCGCAGGTGCCCTGTATGCCAGCCGCCACACTTGCACGCCTTCTTCTTACTGGACGGAAATACCACCAGGCGGATGTGGTGCTCCTCGAATTGGCGGCAAACTTCCATTTGTGCAGCCTCATAAGAAGCATGTCGCGCATGCGTCTCGCACGCCGACTTGGAGCGCGTGCGTAGCATCAGAAGCTCGTGTCCTCCTCCTGGTAGAACTCAATGCCGTGCAGAAGCGTTCCATTCGGCAGCTTGGACTTGCGCGCGTACTCCCCTACTTTCTTTTCATCAATCGTGAGCCAATCACGCGGCACGGCCGCCGCGTCCAGAACACGAAAGCGGTAATTCACTCGTCCCCTCCCTACTCCTTGGGGAACCTCAGAAGCAATTTGCACTTTGGGTGCAGTCACGGGAGTAGAGAGCAGCTTATCGGCCAGAGCATCACGGCCAGCAGCCTGCGCTTTCTCCGCATCGCTGATCCGTTTATCCTCAGCATCGCGCAACCGTCGCGCTTGCTCCTGTTGCGCTGCCTCGGTCGCTCGCCGTTGCTCGGCGCTACGCCAGGCTGTACAGCCTTTTGCCAGGTGCTCCTCGCCCACGCCCACCAGTTCGCCCAGCTCCTTCTCCTTGGTCAAGACGACACCCTTGACCGAGTCGATGGATTGCTTCGGCGGTTTCATCATGGCGGTGATCCTGCGACGCAGGACGGCCAGCTTTTTACCCAGCTCGCCGGCCTGCTCGTAGGTGGCAGCGTTCGTAACTTCAATCTTGAGCGCCTGATTGGAAAGGTCCGATATTTCCGTCACCAATGGAGCGCAGAAAGCGTCCATCTTCTCCCGGAGATGCGTGACCATCTGCTCGAAAGGTAGAGGCGGGAATCCCACGCTGTCCTGCCCCGCTTCGAAGGAGATCGCCAGCACGGTCACCGGAACCATGTCGGCTGGCTCCTTCGGAACCGTGATTACAGGCTCATCCTTGGGAGCTTTGTCTTTGGTGGAAGCTGCCGCGCCCACTTGCACGAAGTTCTTCTTAATGAGCGCCCATGCCCGGCCCTTGCTTTTGTCGCCCATGAAGTCGTCGAAGTTTCGGGGAGGAACATCGCTATAGAAATACTGTCCTCCCGCGAGCGTCTCAACGCCCATGACCTTGGCCGCTGCGTCGTACCCCGCGCGACCGATTGCGGTACTGCCTTCAATCGTTATCCAGTTCATGGCATCTCCTAGAAAGGCACTTCGGCATGGGAGCCGTCTGCGGATTCGGATGTGGGGGTTTGCGGTGTGCCATGCAAGGCAGCCCATTCGTACTCGGCTTCTTCGCGGGCCATCGCGATCAATGCTTCCAGGGCGCCACGGTTGTCAGTCTGCTTGGGACCAGCCGCATCGGAGATGTCAGGGGTTCCCTCAGTCTTTGCCCTTTCCTCAAACTTGCGCAGCATCAGGAGCTGGAACTCGACCTGGTCCACCGTCTGAGCTGCAAAAGCCGTCTTCGAGCGCGTTCCGGTAATGGCCTCACCTACAAATTGCCGAGCTACCTTGGTGGCCGTGTCATTCTTGGGGAAGACCACCCGCATCGTGGCATCCCAGGTTTCAAGCGCCTTTTTCTTGCGCAGATAGGAGCCATTGGTTGCATGATCACCGCCAAACGGGTTAGCTCCAGCGGAAACCGTCTGATGCTGGCCGCCGATGTTTAGGGCTTCCAGATAAGGACGGAAGCAATCGAGCACTGATTTGTACTCGCCGCTCTTGTAGCTATCACGGTCGGCCCACTGGAATACCTTGCCGTTCATTGGCCACACCCGTCCTTTCTGCACCGTGGCTACGTGAATCTTGCGCGGCGCTACAAGCTGGACGGCTCCCTTCTTCCCCTTCTTCTGCTTCAAACTCTGCGGAGCGTTGGGATCGGTCATCGACTGAAAGTGAAGGTTCACATCCGGCTCATGGCCGAATTCCCCTTCGCCCTTCATCTTGTAGTCACCTTTGACCGTCTCTGTGTTGACGTTGCCTTCTGCGTCGATCACGTCTACCTGGTCATACTCGAACCCGCCGCGACCGCAGGCAATCGTATGCAAGGGGCAATTGATGAACAGGTCCGCCCATTCGCGCCACGGATCCTTGACCGCCGGCCAGTGCGAGAGCATCTGCCGGTAGCTGGTGATCCTGTGTTCCCTCATGTAATTGGCTACCAGCGTTGTCCAGAACTTGGTCATGCTGTCAGGAACCAGGACGCAAGCTCCGGCCCTCTTCGCTTGCGCGACGGATTCAATCAAGGTCGCCAAACTCTTAGTGGGTACAACCAGCAGGTCAACCCCTTCCGCGACAAAGATCGGACGGATGAAATTTGCGCCATTCTCCGAGTCCACCCAGACCACGGGCGCACCCTTATAAAATTCTTTGGAGATCCCAGCGGCCAGAAGGGCCGCAGTGGTTGTCTTACCGGACCCAGGCGGGCCCTCAAAGCCAAATTTCCCGAAAGCGACTTGCGCACCTTCTTTGGTTAGATTGGTGAAGAAACTCGACGTGTGGTTATCTGTTCCATTTGCGGCCATACAGGCCTCCTTTTCGGATTTTCGATTACTAGCCATACAGGCTTTGCTGCTAAACTCTGTCCCCGGATGCCGCGATCTTTTCGAGCGACGTGTTGATGGTCTGCGCGACCGTAGGGGCAAATTGGTACTCGACGCCGGCACTGTGCCGCAGCACCGGATGGAGCAACCGCGTCATCCGCGCCGCCATCATCACCAGCTGGAAGCGGTTGGCGATGGACTTCTTGGCTCCGTGGACGGCATCGGTCCGGCTCATGCGTTCCCTGCTCTCTCTGTGTCCGCCGGCATCGAGCGTTTCTCGGGAATCTCTTCCCACTCGTTCTCCGGACGCTCCATCACTTCCGCCACGTGGGCCACCAGGTCCTCGATCAGTAGGCCGTTGAACATTGCGCCTCCATCCTCACGGGGACTCTCGCTCCGCCACCGGATGGTTGACCAGGCGTGGAAGCGAGAGCGCGTCCCGTGGATGAATCCGCAAGCATGCCCTGCTGCGGAATGTCGGATTGGAAAACGTTCTTCATGAATCGTTTAGTTCGCTGCCGTCTTGCCTTGCGCCAGAGCCAGCTTCAAGTGCAACTCCATGGCTTCCAGGATCAGCTCCGTTGCGGTAATTTCGCCCGCGGCTTCCCGCTCCTGTAAACTCTGCAGGCTGATCTCGCACGCATCCGCTGCCGATCCAAAATGAATCCGCACGACGTTGCACACCACCGCCGCCAGTCCCCGCGCCAGGTAGAAATCCACTCCGGCCATTCGAGCACCGAGGCCTTCGAGCGCCCCCTCGGGACGCGCGCCGCAGTAGTAGCGCGACACGTTGGCCAACGGGATGTGATTCGTCTGTCCGTCCGCGCCCTCGATCTGCAGGACCGCCCCGGCGACAACACGGAAGGAACCAGGAGCCTTCAGCGGCAGGTGGAGACGATGCTTGTAGCTGCTGGCATCGGTATCGAAGTACTCAATGTGCAAGACGGGATGGTCTGGGTTTCCGTCGTCCCCGTTGCCGCGATAGAACTGCTGCTCTCCAGACGTCTGCAAAGCGGCGGCGACTTCCGGGGTCTTCTCGGTGTCCGCCAGTTCGATCCTGTTTTGGTTACGTTCCATTGCTTTGTCCTCCAACAATCTCCAGCTTCGGGACCACGTAGCCCTTGGCAACCAGCTTCTTGAGCGCCGCCGTGATCGTCCCTGGCACCACGCCCAGCCGGGCCGCGAGTTCTTTGTTGCGCGGCGCTTCGTTCCCGGACTGCTTTTCCGCCTCAATGGCCTGCAGCAGCCGCTGTTCCGTGATCGAAAGGAGCGGTTTTTCCGCTTCCCCAGTCGCGGCTTTCTTCTTTCTTTGTGTCGATGGTTTCATGGTCGCTCGCTAGTTGACTAATTAGTGTACTAACTAGCTGAGATGCACATTACGCCTAAGCGGGAAAGCTTGTCAATGAAAAAATGCAGTATTTTTGAAAGATTTTACGATTTCTCTTGACAGGCTGATTTTGATGGCCCTATAGTCCACTAATTAGTTAACCAGGAGGTCCCCAGGAATGACGTTTACTGCCGCACCCGCCCAGCCGCTGTACACCGATGAAGGCCTGCGCGTGCTCCTGGCCGAAGACTGGTTCATCTATGTGGTGAACGAAGCCGATGGCCTGGTCTGGATCTACAACACCGAACTTTGGCCGGAATGGACAGACGACGCGGTTCCGAACTTCGAAGAGCCCCCCATCATTGCTATGGTTCCCTTCGCCCATCGCCACCAGCCGCAACGCCTGGCCAAGCTCTCCTGTAACTACTGCCACGCGCGCGGCCCGGAAGATCAGCAGACGCTAGCGGAGTTTGAAGCGTCCCTTGCGAGGAAGGCATGAGCTATCCGCCAACGACTGCACCGAATCCGCATTTCTTCCTTGAAAACGGCGTCAAGGTTGAGCGGTTCAAGACGGGCCTCGGCTTCTACATACACTTTGGCGACCGTTGCTATGCCGTCACCCAGAACGGATCAAAGGACCTGGCGGAGACAATCGGCAAGGTACGTCAGAGCGAGGAATGGGAGAAGAACGCATGATCCGACGCGCACCAGTGATTTTTTGCGATAACGAGCACGGCATGGGCGAAGTGAGTTTCCCGCCAATCGCCGAGTTGGAGGTCCAGGCCTTCATCGACCCGGTAAGCCAGCGGGAGTTGCGAAAGCAAGCAAAACAGGCTGGATGGAGCCGCCACAACGGGGCAGACTATTGCCCGAGCTGCACAGAGAGCCTATGACCGCCCTCTCCCAGCGCAAGACGCGCCTGTCCTTTGAGACCAGCGACGTCGTCCGCTATCGCGGCCAGCTCCGCCCCGTGATCGTGGAAGCAAATGAGTTCACCGCCTTCCTGCGATTGAAAGGCACGCGCCAAAGATTCGAACTTTCCTATGCCGGCATGTGGAACCAGGCCGTCAAGGTTGCCGTGGAAAAGAAGCGAGCGGAGAAAAGGAGCAAAACGCATGGCAGTGTGTAAACGTTGTGGATGCTGCGAAGCACAGACTGGCTTTACCCTCTGCATTTTCTGCGAAGACGGTGTTGCATGCCCGAACCGGAAGCGCGCTGGCTCTCTGAGTGCGCCGCCACCGCTCCCGGCCGTCTCAAGCAAGGTTCAAACAAATCACCATCCTGAATCTCCTCGGGCTGCTGGAAACCTCACGGACCAGGCCAAGCAGCTAGGGACTACGAGCTCACGCGAAAAGCAGCCCCAGGAGATCCAGAACAATCCCAGAAAGGAAAAGAGAATGCCACGATTCTGCGCCTGCGGCTGCGGTAATCCCGTCGTCAACCGTCACCCTTACCTGAAGGGCCACAACCCTGCAGGCAAGCAACCCAAAGCTCTCTCCAGCGACAAAGCCAAAGTGAAATGCCGGCGTCCTGGATGCAATGTGATGATTCGGGCGAACACGAAGAGCGGATGCTGCGCGAAGGACTTCTATTGGTCCACCAAGAATCCCGTGGACATCAAACCGCGCGCGGTGCGCCAACCTTTGCCCCCCCCGCAATTCCAACACCAAGGCCGCCAGTGCCGATCCTTCTATCGCCAACATCAGCGTTCCCGAATCGGCGCTAGACCGCTTTTGGGCTGCGCTCTCCTTGAACGAGAAAGCGGCGCTCTTCGTGCGGCAACTCGAAGGGAATTGAGTTGACTGCTATCTCCAGGCCGGTCCTGCGGTACCACGGCGGCAAGTTCCGTCTGGCCCCTCTTATTCTCGACCTCTTCCCGCCGCATCGGGTCTACACGGAAGTTTTCGGGGGGGGGGCTAGCGTGCTTATGCAAAAGCCGCGCTGCTATTCAGAAATCTACAACGACCGGGACGGCGAAGTCGTCAACGTTTTCCGCGTGCTGCAAAACCCTAAGCGAGCGAAGCGCCTCGAGGCGTTGCTGCGACTCACGCCATTCGCACGTGCCGAATTTGAACTGAGCTACAAGCCCACGCGGAGCGAGGTGGAACGGGCGCGGCGCACGATCATCCGCAGCTTCATGGGATTTGGGTCGGACTCGGTTACTCGCCTGAAGGCCAGCCGTGCCGGCTTCAATACGCGAATCAGTTCAGTGATGCGAACCGGATTTCGCTGGAACTCAAACCGATCCGGAACGACCGCCGCGAGTGAATGGGCTGTCTACCCCAACATGATTCGAGCGTTCACGGAACGTCTTCAGGGCGTAGCCATCGAGAATCGGGACGCCCTTGCCATCCTCAAAAAGATCGATCGCGAAGACGCCCTTCACTATGTTGACCCACCGTATCCGATCCATGTCAGGTCCCGGCGCGACGGTTCACAACGGCTGGAGCATAAATACCGCTATGAGATGACAGACAAGGACCACGTCACTCTCGCCTCGGTGCTGGTGTCCCTTAAGGGCATGGTCATCGTGTCCAGTTACCCGGGCCCTCTGTATAGCCGCCTCTTTGAAAAATGGCACAGAGTCGAATGGACCGGAGGCCAGTTCTGTAGCGCCAATTCCAATTCCCAGACCCGCACGGAATGTGTGTGGCTGAATCAGGCGGCCTATGATGCGATGCCGCAAAGGAGGCTGCTGTGAGCCTAGCCAGCACGAAGTGCGAGAAGCGTTACGTCACCACAGAGCAGGCTGCTACCTACTCTGGCATTCCCGCGAATACCCTTCGCGCCTGGCGTTCGGAGGGGAAAGGGCCAATTTACTTCAAACCCGCTGGCCGCGTGCTGTATGATCTGCGGGAACTGGATGCGTTCATTCGCTCCAGCGTCCGCACCAGCTCTGTGCGCGCAAAGCTAGGAGCCGAGCGGAATGTCAGTGTTTAAACGAGGAGAAATTTACCACTACCTCTTTTATGTTCAGGGTCGCCGATACAAAGGCAGCACGGGGACCTCGAACCCAAAAGAGGCGGCGAAAATAGCAGCGCGGAAGCGGGTTACTGTAGAGCGAGGCGAAGAGCTGAAACCCAAACCCGCACCCTTGATCCAGGAAGCCATGAAGGAATTTGTTGAGTGGATCGAACAGACCGCCAGGAGTCCCAAGACCAAAGCGGACTATAAGAACGGCGCCCGCCTGGTCTTAGGCTCGAAGCTCCTCGGGATGCGGATCGACCGCATCACCGATGACGACATCAACACCACGCACTTCCACGACTCCCCCTACAGCGCCAACTCCGCCCTGCGTACCTTGCGGCGGATGCTGCGGAGGGCCAAAAGGAAAGGAGACTTGCTTAAAGATCCACCCGCAATCCGGTGCCTGGATGCCCCGCGCCGCGAAATCATGGTCGCGGACCAGGACGAAACCCGCATCCTGGCCGCCATCGAGCAGGCCGATGGAACGCGCCGTTACAGACGTCGCGAACCGGCGCCGCTGCGCGAAGTTTTCCTCATCATGATGGACAGCGGGATGCGCGACGGCGAAGTAGTTTCCATGCGCTGGGAGCACGTCCACTGGCAGGAAGCGTTCTACTTTAATCCTGCCGGCAAAACCAAAAAGGCGCGCCGCCGCGTTCCACTGAGCGAGCGCGTCATTGCATTGCTGCGCGAGCAGCAAGAGTCCTGCGGGTCTACCACGGTGAGCAGGCATGCCAGCAATGGGAAGTCTGTACCCAAACACGGTAGCTCCGGCGGGAGTGTAGGGGAGACGCACCCCTTACCCGCAGGATTTGTTTTCCCTTCCACTAAGTCCAGGTCCGGCCACGTCGAGCTGCGCGCCCTGCAGCGCAAGTTCCGTTCTATCGCGGATGGCCTCGGCCTGCCGTGCCAACTCAAGCTCTATTGCGCCCGTCACACGTTTGGAACGGTCGCGATGGACAAAACCCGCAACCCCTACCTGGTCAAAGAAGTCATGGGCCATGAGTCGCTCGATACGACCATGGGCTACATGCATTCCGAGACAGCACAAATCAAAGCAGTCATCGACAGCCACAACCGTAGCAAGATGGTGAACTAGCGGGGAATAGCAACAGCCCCAAAACAGCCCATTTACAGCCCAGGCGACTGATCGAGGAGAAGAGAGTGGTAGCTAAGATGTTGAATTAGATGGCGCGCCCTGAGAGATTCGAACTCCCGGCCTTCTGATTCGTAGTCAGACGCTCTATCCAGCTGAGCTAAGGGCGCGCAGAACACGAGCAAACCATTTTATTTTAACACGATGACCGGCGCAAACTGGTGCGCTCACCGAATTAAGCGGCTAAGGGATTCAGCCGGGGCAGCGAAAAATAAAATTCAAAACTCGAAATTTAAAATTTAGAATCTCTTCCAGACGCTCTCCAAAAATGTTTACCCACTGGCACACGGCACTGGAAATTGCGGCGCGTACTTCGGTGATCTACGTCCTGGTGCTGGTTGGAATCCGGCTCACCGGCAAGCGCGAAGTCGGTCAGATGACGCCCTTTGACCTGACCCTGCTTCTGCTGCTCAGTAATTCGGTACAGAACGCCATGACCGGCCCTGACACTTCCCTGCTGGGCGGCGCGGTTGCAGCTTGCGTCCTCCTGGTCTTGAATTATCTTTTGGCTGAGGTTTCAGGGATCAATCGCCGATTTCGCAGCGTAATCCAGGGTTCGCCCACCCTGCTCATCCACAATGGACAACTGCTTGAAGCGCATTGCGCCAAAGAGCACGTCTCCGTAGATGAAGTTCAGCGGGCGCTACGGGAACATGGAGTTCCCAGCGTCAGCGAAGTGGCATTGGCAGTCCTGGAAGTCGATGGGTCCATCAGTGTCCTCAAGTACGATGATGTTCCCGGCCATCTCAAGCCGCAGAGGCGGCTCAGGTTTTTGCATAAGCACTAGACGGTAATCTTCAAAATTGAAGAGAAAGAGGGCTCATGGACCCACACGAATTGCAGGAACATACGGAACATGCCCACCACTCAGGAGAAAAAGGAGTTGGACTCACCATGGCAGTCGTGGCCGTTTTGCTGGCGATTGCCACTCTCTTGAGCCATCGTGCACATACCGAAGAAGTGGTGCTGAAGGGGGACGCTAATGATCAGTGGGCGTATTATCAGGCCAAGAATGTTCGCGTCCACATGTATGAGGCAGATGCGAAGCTGGCGGCACTACTCCCTGCGGGAAAAGATCTGGCGTCAGAATTCAAGGAAGCGGCGAAAGTTGAAAGAGAAGGCGTTCCCGCCAAGAATGACAAGCCCGCAAAGGACGGAGCTGAGAAAATTCAGGAGAGGGCCAAGGAGAGAGATGCCGAAACTATGCTTGAAGGTCAACGTGCCAACTACTACGACGGCGCGGAGCTCTTCCTCGAGGTCTCCATCGTTCTCTGTTCCATTGCCCTGCTGGCAGAAAACAGAATGTACTGGAAACTCTCCTTCCTCAGCACCGCAGTAGGCATAGTGGTAGCGGTCTGGGGCCTCTTGCTTCGGTAACCAATCCCAGATGGTCCGATCAGCGGGTCGTATCCAGAGCAACGCCCCTGGATGTGGCCGCTCCCGTCCCCGTCAATAGGGTATTGGAGCCGGTGATGTTGCGATTGGGCACGGCATTCAGGGTCCCCGTGGCTGTGCCTATGCTACTGAACACCACAACGTTGCCGCCAAACGGGTCTCCAACGTATAGCTCGCCTGCATTGGTAGTGGTATCAATGGCGAGTTGAGTAGGGCCGGCGAAGGTGGTATTGCTGCCGCTGATCACTGTGACAGGAGCGACGTTCCCGTTGATGCTGGCTGCATTGGTGTAAATTGTAATGCCGGGTGTGCCAAAGTCACTCACAATCAACCGTCCTACGCCATCAATTCGCAGGCCGAATGGCTGATTCAACTGTGTGCTTGATCCGGTGAGGCTGCGGTTCGCAGCAACCGCACCGTTGAGCGTGCTGGCGCCGTCGAAAATATCAATCGCATTGTTTACGTTGTCGGCGACGAACAGACGGTCATTACTGGCGTCCACCAGAATTGCACCGGGTGTGAATGCAAGCTGCAAGATCCGCACTGCCAATGTGGTTCCGTTGGCCGTGGAGGCGCCGGTAAAGACGGCCACTTCGTTGGTGTCCGCAACGTAGAGCAAGTCTCTTCCTGTATCCACCGCAACGTCCGTCGGAGTAGCCAGGCTGGTAGAACTGATTACGCGGGTAGGCGCGACGTTGCCGTTTAGGGTGCTGACCTTCTCAAAAACCAGAACGTTGCTGGCGTTCAGATTGGCCACATACAAGCGGTCGTTGGCGGGGTCGGAAAAAATGTATTGCGGATTGGAAAGCTGTGTGGAAACCCCGGAAATGTTGGCCGCCGGAGCAATGTTGCCTGTCGCCGCGGTGGCTCCACTGAATCGAAGTATGGCATTGCCACCTTCGTCCGACACATAGAGTTGACCTGTACCAGTGCCTCCACCTCCGCTGGAAGTCCCGTCTCTCCTGGGTGATATAACGCAACCGGTCAGAAATAAGATTGCAAAAAATAAAAGTCCTGCGCTGAGACGCCGTAACATACCCCTCCTTAACTTCTAAGATCGATTATGATGACGATTCATGCATGATAAACGCATCCCTTCATTATCTCGAATCTACCTCGCTACCTCCAATCCGGGAAAGGTCAGGGACTTTAAGGCCGCAGCCGCCAATTTGGACGTGGCGGTCCAGGTGCTGCCGGGATTGGATACCCTTCCCCAAGCCGTTGAAGATGGCCTCACCTTTGAAGAAAATGCGCGCATTAAAGCAGAATATTACAGCCGCTCGGCGCCTGGGGAGTTGGTGGTGGCCGATGACTCCGGATTGGTTGTCGACGCACTGAATGGCGCTCCCGGAGTCCATTCCGCGCGCTATGCTGCGGTTGTGAGCGGCGGTCCAGGGTCCCACTTGAACTCCGGCGATGAAGAGAATAATCGCCTTCTCATCACCCAAGTGGAAAAGCTGCCGCCAGGAGCGCGTTCGGGTAAGTTTGTGTGCGTCATCGCAGCAGCCAGAGACGGAAAAACGCTCCGAACTTTCTACGGAGAAGTCTCTGGAGAGATGCTGGCGACCCCTCGCGGAAGCTTTGGCTTCGGCTACGATCCGCTGTTTTACTTTCCTGCCCTCGGTAAAACATTCGCTGAACTCGCGCCCGGGGAGAAAGCGCAATACAGCCATCGAGGTAAAGCCTTTCGCAAGTTTCTGGAATGGCGCCAGATGACGCAATGAACCGTTGAATCGATGTTTTCAAGATTACGGTTGCGTTACGTTAAGAATCCAAGTACATTCACCTACTTCGCTGTGAAACGCTCATCCGATACCGCGGCCAAGCCTTCGCCGGGCACTTCTGACAAGTACCAGCGCATCTTGGATGCCGCCATCGAGGTTATTGCCCAAAAGGGCTTCTTTCACTCCCGCGTCTCTGAAATTGCGGACCGCGCCGGCGTGGCCGATGGCACAATCTACCTCTACTTCAAGAATAAAGACGAGTTGCTCATGGCGGGGATCGATTCCGCCTTTCATGGCTTCATTGGACGCGCGCGGCATGAGTTGAGCAAGCTCACGGATCCACGGGAAAAGCTGCGCAAAATGGCCTTCCTGCACCTGGAAGCTCTGGGCAACAACCGCAACATGGCAATTGTCTTTCAGACCGAACTGCGTCACAGCGCCAAGTTTCTGGTCCAGTTTTCCCATAATCTCCTGGTCGAGTATTTTGACCTCATCAGGGACGTCTTGCGGGAAGGCCAGGAAACGGGCGCGTTTCGCCCCGAACTGCCGGTCAAGATCGCGGTAAACTGTTTCTTTGGCGCAGTGGATGAGATGGTAACCTCGTGGATTCTGTTTGAGAAGGAGCGGGATTACTCTCTCTCCAGTCTGGCGGATGTGATTGTTGACATTGTTCTGAAGGGTATGGAAGCCAAGCCTTGAAATGGAAACCAGGACCTTAGCTGATATTTTTTTCGCCTCCGTGGGCCACAATCTGGAGCGGCACGTGATGTTCAAGCATCACGACCGCTGGCAGATCATCTCTTCCCGCCAATATTATGGCTACGTAACCAGCATCGCTCGCGCCCTCAAGCAGTGGGGTATCCGTAAGGGCGACCGGGTCGCCATTCTGGGCGAAAACCGGCCGGAGTGGATGATTGCAGATTTCGCCTGTGTGTGCAGTGGAATTGCGGATGTCCCCATTTATTCCACGTTAACCGCTGAGCAGACCGCTTACCTGCTTCGTCACTCCGGGGCGCGAGTGGTGTTCCTTTCGTCACTGGAGCAACTCCGGAAAGTTCAGTCTATCCAGTCGCAGACCAGCCTGGAAAGAATCGTGATCATGGATGACGTCGCGGAGATCAACGTGATTCCCATGTGGTCAATTCTGGACCAGGCGACAAATGGCCCCGACCCCGAATTCGATGCTCAGGCACATCAAATCCAGCCCGGCGACCTGGCCACGCTCATCTACACGTCTGGAACAACCGGCACTTCTAAAGGCGTGATGCTGAGCCACTGGAACCTGACTTCAGTTGCATTGGAATCAACCAGACAGTCGGAATGGGTGCAGGGCGATCTCTATCTCTCCTTCCTGCCGCTTTCGCATGTCACGGCGCGGCATCTGGATTACGTCTGTTTCCTCAATGGTGTGACTATCGCTTATTGTCCATTCTTTGAGCAGCTCCCGCAGATGCTGCAGGAGGCCAAGCCAACCATCATCGTGGCGGTCCCGCGCGTGTATGAAAAGGTGCGCCAGGAGGTGGAGCGCCAGGCCGCCACCGGGATCAAGAGAAAGATTATGAACTGGGCATTGCGTGTAGGCCGACGCCACACAGAGGAAATCCTGCGCAATGAGAAACCAAAAAGCTTGAGCTGGAAACTCGCAGACAAGCTCGTGTATTCAAAGATCCGCGCAGGCTTCGGCGGCCGCAGTCGAGCGTACTTTTCCGGCGGCGCGCCCCTCGGTAAAGACATGGCACAATGGTTTTGCTGGATGGGCATCGCCATTGCTGAAGGCTATGGCCTCACTGAAACCTCGCCCACAATTTCCGTGAATCGGCGCGGGTTGTTCAAGCTTGGCACCGTGGGCAAGCCCAATGAGATTGTTCAAGTCAAGATTGCGGACGATGGTGAAATCCTGGTGAAAGGCCCTCAGGTTTTTCAAGGCTATTGGAACATGCCGGAGGAGACCCGGACCGCCTTTACTTCCGACGGTTGGTTCAAGACTGGCGACATCGGTGAAATCGATAGCGATGGGTTTCTGAACATCACCGATCGCAAGAAGGACCTGATTAAGACTTCCGGCGGAAAGTTTATCGCGCCCCAGCCCATTGAAAACGCCTTAAAGAACAATGTGCTCGTTGCCCAGGCTGCCGTGATCGGCGACAAACGAAAGTACGCATCCGTCATCATCTCCCCGCACTTCCCTCTGCTCGAAGATTGGGCCCGGGCTAACCAGGTGAATTTCACATCGCGGCAGGATCTGGTGGCCAACCACAAGGTCCGTGAACTCTATCGTGGTATTGTGGAGGACGTAAACCAGAAGCTGGCGCAGTATGAAACCATCAAAAAGATTGTGATTGTCCCGGATGAGTTCACGGTAGCCACGGGCGAGATCACGCCGACCATGAAGCTGAAACGACGTGTCATCGAAGCCAAGTATGAAGACCAGATTGAGCAACTCTACCGCGAACCGCACCCCGTAGAAACCGCGCCTGTCGGATGAGGCCGGTTGGTAATTTAGTAAAGCGGATCATTGGGTTGTATCTCTTTCCTGGAAGGTTTCGAGTACACCACTTACCCGATTACCAACTCGCTGAATGAATCAAAAATGCTCGTAGTGTCTGAAATTCATTAGAATGGATTCTATGGACGCCCTCTCGATAGCCGGCCGCGAATTTCGCTCGCGGCTGATTGTTGGCACAGGCAAGTACAAGTCCGGTCAGGAAACGGCACGGGCCATTGAGGCCAGCGGCGCAGAAATGGTCACGGTCGCTGTCCGGCGCGTCAATCTGGACCGCAGCAAGGAGTCCCTGCTCGATTACATTGATCCGAGAAAATATTTTCTGCTTCCCAATACCGCCGGTTGCTACACGGCCGAGGAGGCAATTCGCACAGCGCGCCTGGGACGCGAGGTTGGGCTTTCCGACTGGGTCAAAATCGAGGTTATCGGCGACCAAAAAACGCTTTATCCGGACGTCCAAGCCACCATTGAGGCCACTCGCATACTGGTAAAGGAAGGCTTTATAGTTCTTCCCTATACATCTGATGATATTGTAGTTGCTAAACATCTTCTGGATGCGGGAGCAAGCGCCATAATGCCTCTCGGCGCGCCTATTGGCAGTGGTATGGGGATTCAGAACACCGCCAATATTCAGATTCTGCGCGAGTTCATCACCGGTGTTCCGCTCATTGTGGATGCCGGCGTGGGCACCGCCTCAGATGCTGCAATTGCCATGGAGCTGGGAGCAGATGCCGTACTCATGAACTCCGGTATTGCCCATGCGGAGGACCCTCTGCTGATGGCTGAGGCTATGAAACATGCCGTGCTGGCCGGGCGGGCCGCGTTTCGAGCTGGCAGGATGCCTAGGAAGCTTTATGCCACTGCCAGCTCTCCACTACACGGCGTGGTGCGCTAGCAACGCGATTATTCGAGCTTATTCGCTCACAGGCTTCAGCATGGCAACGTTCTCCACGTGCAGCGTGTCGTTGTCCATCTTGCCCGTGAGGCGGACATGGTGCCCTTCATCGCATCCTGATTGTCCTCTTGTAGGGTATTCACAAATTGTTACCGATGCCTCGAGATCCAGCAAGGGGATTGCACCACACGCAAAAACCCCATTTATTTGTGTGCAGCAGCGGTAGGAGCCGGCTTGGCTTGCAAGGTGTAAACTACTTCGCCGGAGCGCGCATAATGCATGCCCTCACGGGCTTCTTTTTCAATGGCTTGTGGGTCAGTCTTTAAAGCCTTGTTTTGCTGTTCCAAATCCTCGTTCTGCTGCTGCAAAGACCGGTTCTGCTCCAGCAGTTGGCGATATTCCTTACGCTTCTGCTCATAGACCATCAGGCCGTTTGCGCCGAATATCACGTGGTAGCCCAACACACAGGCCAAAAATCCCACTCCAAATGTCGCCAGCTTGCGGCGGGACTGATAGAGCCGGGTAATTACGGTCGGGAAAAAATCCTGCAAATTGTTCGTCACTCCAAGATCCAATCTTTTGCGGCCATGCCCAGCTTCTCTAAATCCGATTCCGACTTGGCTTCCGAGTACACCCGAACAACCGGTTCAGTACCGGATAGCCGGTAGCAGACCCAGGCCCCGTCAGAAAAGATCAACTTCAATCCGTCCGTCCGGACGATCTGGCTCACCTTGCGTCCGGAAAGCTCCGTCGGATCAGCCTTCAATCTTCTAGTGAACTTCTCCCGGGCCTCTGGGGTCAAGCTAAAGTTCTCCCGCTGAGGATAGAATGAACCAACTTGGTTAAATAGCTCGTGAATTTGTGTAACTAAGGACTTTTTCCGCCGCGCCACGGCCTCGCAACAAAGTAGTCCGGCCAGAATGCCGTCCTTCTCAGGCACGTGATGGCGAATGGAAAGACCAGCGCTCTCTTCTCCGCCAATGGCAATTCGATCGGCTTTGATCAACTCACCCAGGTACTTAAAGCCCACTGGCGTCTCGTGCAGCTCCACTCGATGATGCTCCGCCAGTGCGTTGATCATGTTGGTTGTAACCACAGATTTGCCCACGCCATTTCTCCAGCCTCGGGTCTCGACCAGGTAATCAAACAGCACTGCAATCACGTAGTTAGGCTGGATAAAGCTGCCATCATGGTCCACGATCCCGAAGCGGTCTGCATCGCCGTCGGTGGCTATGCCCAGGCTTGCACCCGTGGCTTTCATCTTTTCTCGCAAATCATTCAACAGAGGGCCGTCAGGCTCAGGAGCGTGCCCGCCAAAAAGAACGTCTCGGGCGTCGTGCACGGTGGCCACATCGATTCCGGCTTCTTGCAGCAGATGATCGGGATATCCGCGCGCTGCTCCCCAGAGCGGGTCGTAAACTACTTTGATCCCCGATTTCTTAACCAATTCCAGATCAATGAGCTCTTTGAGCCGGGCAAGATAAGCAGGTCGCGGATCAATCTGATCGGCTTCTGCCTTCTGCATGCCGGCTGCGCCGCCAGAGTATTCCCCATCAGCGGGGATGAGCGCCTCGATCTTTTTTGTTACTTCAGGCATCGCGGGTGCGCCGTCGGGAGTAGAAAATTTGATGCCGTTGTATTCCGGAGGATTGTGAGAGGCCGTGAAGTTAATGGCTCCATCGGCCTTGATACGCAAAATTTCAAACGCAATGGCAGGCGTGGGAGCAGGTTCTCGGATCACCAGCGGCTTGATGCCGAAGCCTGCCAAAATCTGCGTTGCCACCTCAACAAAACGTTCGCCCATATAGCGCGGGTCACGCCCTACAATGATCTCTGCGCCACTCGGCTTTTGCGAGACTATGTACCGGGCGATTCCGGTCACCGCGCGCCGAATGTTGGCGATGGTGAAATCGTCGGCAACAATCGCACGCCAGCCGGAGGTACCGAATTTAATTTGTGTGGTCAACCGAAGGCCCACCTCTTAGTTGCAATCTCACAGCTTTGGGTTTTACCGCGAAATGCGATGATAATAACTTGCCGCAACCCGCGTAAAGGACGCCCCCATGAACCCAGATGAACAGATGAACCCAGCGCGCATCGTTCTAACCACCACCGGATCGCAGGAAGAAGCCCGAAAGATCGCACACGCTTTAGTGGAGCGCCGGTTGGCCGCCTGTGTAAACATTGTGCCGCAAATCGAGTCTGTATACCGCTGGCAGGGAAAAGTGGAAAGCGCCACCGAGTTCCTCCTGATCATCAAGACCCAGATCGAAGTCTTTGGACGCCTGCAAGCCGCCATCAAAGAACTCCACTCCTATGATCTGCCTGAATGTTTGATGCTGGAGGTAATTGGCGGGAGCCAGGCGTACTTGGCGTGGATAGGGGAGAACGTGGGGTAAGTATTTTGGGGGGCAGGCATTTCGGAGTTTATCTCGAGCGCAGCGAGAGAACCCTGCTCAATTCAGAATGCTTGGCGTGAGCACGCGTTGAACTATACCGTCTTTGCTTGCTATATATAACAGCAAGTACATGGCCGTCTCACTGGGAATAAGGGCCTCGCGCTGTGCTTGGAGGTGAATTGTGAAAGGCTATCTAATTCCCTGCTCTTCTCGCCTGCATATTGAGCCGCCAGTAATCCAGCGTAAAAGGTGGGCTGTCCTTCGCAGCTTCAAGCACGATCGGATCAAGAAAGCAGTCCTGGAGCTCCTCTGGAAGCCGTTGCACGTATGGACTAAGGGTGATAGTGGCACAAAAAGCACGAAAGGTCGTTTCGTCTGCAAGCGTAGCCGGCGCTTCCTCCAGGGCCGTGCGAACTCCCACAAAACCTGCTCGCTGCAATCGCTCGGCGGCCAATTCTGGGCCCGGATACTCCCACACTGCCTCCCAATTCGCAAAGAAAGGCACAAAATCCGGCAAACTGCGGACCTTATCTGCTCGCTCTCGCAAGAGTCTCAGGTTGGGGCCGCCGCCGCACTGGGCCAGCAAGAACCCTCCAGAGCGCAACGCGCGAAACAGATTCGCAAACAGCCGGTCTTGGTCCTTGATCCAGTGAAAGACTGCCGTGCTGAAAATAACATCTACCGTCTGCTCGATTGCAAGGTCAAGCAGATCAATCCGCTCCACTATCACTCGATCGCCAAACGGCGCCAGCGTCTTGCGCGCCTCCGTCACCATGTTCTCAGACGCGTCTACCGCCTTCACTTTAGCTTTTGGGAACGCTCTGAGCAGTTCGGCAGTCACCCTGCCGCTGCCGCAGCCCGCGTCCAGAATGTGCTCATCGCCGCGCAGATTCTGGCCTTGGAGCTTGTTGAGGACTTTAAGGCCCCATCCGTATTGCGGATCAGAAAGACGATGATAGTCGCCGGATTTCCATTCCCTCGGCATAAATCTATATGGCGGCCAGCGCCTGCTCCAGATCGGCGATGATGTCGTCTACGTCCTCAATTCCCACGGAGATGCGGACCATGCCATCGGTCAATCCAATTTTCTTTCTTCCTTCTTTGCCCAACGCGGCATGGGTCATAGTGGCGGGATGGGAGATGAGCGTCTCCACCCCGCCAAATGATTCACCCAGCGAGCAGACGCTCACCTTGCGCAGCATCTTTTGCGCATTGTTGAATGCGCCGGTCTCAAAGGTGATCATCGAGCCAAAGCCGGTCATCTGCCGCCTTGCCAGTTCATATTGGGGATGGTCCTTCAGTCCGGGGTACAGGGCTTTCTTCACTTTCGGGTGTTTCTGCAGGTACTCGGCAACGGCCCTGCCGTTCTTATCGTGCTGCTCCATGCGTACCGCCAGGGTCTTCACGCCACGCAGCACCAGCCAGCACTCAAACGGTGACAGAATCGCCCCGGCAGCCTTTTGCATGAAGGCAAGTCTCTCCGCATGATCAGGCTTGGTGGCCACAACTACACCGCCCAGGCCATCACTGTGCCCATTGAGAAACTTGGTAGTAGAGTGGACTACCATGTCCGCGCCTAATTCCAGCGGACGCTGAAAGTATGGAGACATGAACGTGTTATCCACCACCAGCTCAGCCTTTCCGGCATGGACGACTGCGGCAATCTCTTTGAGGTCCGTGAGCGTCATCAGCGGATTCGTGGGAGTCTCGAGCCACAAGATGCGGGTGCTCTTGCGCAAAGCCTTTTTCACAAGTCCCGGATCGGATGTGTCCACGTATGTGGTCTCGATGCCGTAGTTGGCCAGGACTTGATTGAATAAGCGAGGCACGCCTCCGTATGTGTCGTGGCCGCAAATAAGATGATCACCCTGCTTCAGGAAACACTGGGTCACAGCAGTAACAGCAGCCATTCCACTGGCAAACACGTGGGCAGAGGTACCACCCTCCATGGCTGCCAGATTTTGTTCCAGGCGCGTGCGGGTGGGATTCGATACACGCGCGTACTCGTACCCTTTGTTCTTGCCGATTTCCTCCTGAACATAGGTCGAGGTAGCAAAGATGGGCACCGTAACTGCGCCGGTGGAAGGATCAGGCTCCTGGCCTACGTGAATCGCCTTGGTGGCAAATCCTGGTTCTCGTTTTTTCATACTCTACAAAGGCCCGCCTTCAAAAATTTTCTTGGACATATAGCGTTCCGCTAAATCGGGAATCACTGTCACCACGCGTTTGCCCGAGCCAAGTTTCTCGGCCACCCGCAGCGCCGCAAAGACATTCGCCCCGGCACTGGAACCGCCCAGAACACCCTCTTTTCGGGCTAACAATGTCACCGTCGCAAAAGCATCATGATCGTTCACCATGATGATTTCGTCCGCCACCCCGGCATCAAACGTTTTAGGAATAAAGCTTGCTCCAATGCCCTCTACCTTATGCTCGCCCGGAGGCCCGCCCTGGAGCACGGATCCCTGAGTTTCGACTGCCACGCAATGGACCTGCGGCAAGTGCTGCTTCATGAAACGGGCGATTCCGGTAAAAGTCCCCCCAGTGCCTACACCGATCACTACCGCGTCCAGCTTTCCCTCCATCTGATCAAAAATCTCCTGCGCGGTGGTTGAGTAGTGAAAGTCTGGGTTGGCCGGATTCTCAAATTGCAGCGCCACGAACGAACCAGGAATACCGGCAGCGATTTCTTTGGCTTTTCTGATGGCCCCCTGCATCCCCTCCGCGTCGGGAGTGCGGACGACCTCGGCGCCCAGTCCCTGCATGACCTTGACTTTTTCTTCAGAGAATCTTTCCGGCACGCAGACAATCACGCGATACCCGCGATTCACCCCGATCAGAGCCAGCCCGATCCCGGTATTTCCCGCCGTAGCCTCGACGATGGTGCCTCCCAGCCTCAGCCGTCCTTCTTCTTCCGCGCGCTTAATCATCCCGATGGCGGCGCGGTCTTTGATGCTGCCTCCTGGATTCATGTACTCCAGCTTGGCATACACATCCGCAGCCCCTGCGGGCACGATCCGGCGCAGATGAAGCATGGGCGTATGGCCCACCAATTCAATGATGTTCTGTGCAATAAGTGGACTGGACATAGGAAACTTTCAAGACTAACACGAAGGGGGAGCATTCAGCAGTCAGCCAACGTAACATTATTGAAGCACGGATAAATATTGAAGCGACGGATAAATGAAGAAAAGAACGGCAATGACGGATGTTTGCGAAATCTTGGCGACCAAATACATCCCGCAGGCACATGACGAGAATGCACAGCGCCTGAATGCCGATTGGTGAGTGTTAACTGCTATTTATTGCTCGCCGTTGCCTTCTGTTGGCCGGCAAAGTAGCCGCTCTTGGTGCGGGCAACCAGGTCCTTGTAGCCTGACGCGCGCGCCACAACCTTCACCTGGCGATAGCCGCCGTTGGTCTGGGGATTGCTGGGTTTGTAGGTAATGCTGTATTGATTCCGGATATCGCGGGCCACCGCCTGGCTAATCGTCTCTACTTCGTCCAGGTTCTTAGGGAAGAAAGCCACGCCGCCGGTCTGCAGAGAAAGCGCCTCCAGGGCCCGCTTGGCCCGGTGCTGCTTGCCCTCACTTCCCAGGATGCCGATGCAATAGATCGTCGGGCCATTCTCATCCTGAACAGCGCGTATGGATTGTTCCAGGGATTCCTGGCTGCCATTGTCCTCGCCATCGGTCACCACGATCAGAACTTTTTTGTCCCGCTTGGCCGCTTTGGCCAGATGGTCTGACGAAGCAATTACCGCGTCGTAAAGGGCGGTACCGCCCCTGGAATCCAGGCGATCAAGCGCTTCATGCAGCTTGGCGAGATCGTTTGTGAAGTCCTGATCCAGAAACGATTCGTCATTGAAATTTACGATGAATTCCTCATCTGAGGGATTGCTGGCCTTGATCAGGTTCAGCACAGCCGTAGACACCTTTTGCCGCTTCTCCCGCATGGATCCGGAGTTGTCCACTAGGATACCAATCGAGACCGGGATATCTTCACGCCGGAAATCAATGATCTGCTGCGGCTCTCCATTCTCGTAAACCGTAAAATCTGTACGGCGGAGATCGGTAACCAAGTGGCTCCGGTCGTCAACTACCGTCACGGGCAGAGTCACGTTTTCCACCACCGACCTGATCGAAAAACCTCTATCGGTCTTTGTAACTTCGCCTACGCGGCCGGACGGCGGAACGATCGGAATATCGGCGTCCGTTGCTTTGGCGGCGGTATTGGGCTCTGGGGCGCCTTTCACCGAACGAGGCGGAGTTGCCGGCCGCATCCAAACCGGCAGCGCCGGATCGGCGGGGTCTACATCAGAGGGCAACGGCGTGGGCTGAACGCTCTGGGTTTGCTGTCCTGTGCCCGGTTGCTGGGGAAGTCCGTTTCCGGTCCGCGAAAGGCAAAATAAAAAGAAGCAAATGACGGTTAAAACCGTCTTATTGTGAAGGCGCATAGTATCCCGTTTTGGCGAACACATTAAGATGAGGCAGCCCCTTGGGTGGAATAAGCTTTACTTTGATCTTACGCCAATGACCATCCTTGGTCATGTTTCTTGGACGGTATCCAAGCACATATTGGTTGCGCAGCTCTATTCCAATCTTTGTGGCCACATCCGCCAGCTCATTGGGATTATTGATAGTAAAAGCCCGGCCACCAGTCACTTCCGTGATGTCGGTGAGCAGTCCCGGACCGGCAGCTTCCTCCGGTTGAGTGGGATTCACCGTATAAATGCCGATGGCGTAAATCTGAACGTCCGCCTCTTTTACTGAGGATTTGATCTCGTTTTCGGTGTACCGGCTGTGGTTGTCGCCGCCGTCGGAGATAATCAGCAGAGCTTTTTTGCTATTATGGGCGTCCTTCATCATGTTCATGCCCATGTAGATAGCGTCCAGGAGGGCGGTTTTTCCCCGGGGCACGGTGTAAATCAGCTTACCCTGTACATCCTCCACGGAAGTTGTAAAGCCGACAGCCAGTTCCGGGCGATCGTTAAAGGTAATCATGAAGAATTCATCTTGCGGGTTGGCGGTCTTAAAGAACTCCACCACCGCTTCACGAGCCTTGGCAATCTTCTCCGCCATGCTGCCGCTCATGTCAAAGATCACGCCCAAGGAGATAGGGGCGTCTTCACTGGAAAAATGACGGACCTCCTGGACCTCATTTCCTTCAACGACGGCGAAGTTATCCTTTTCGAGTCCGGTGACAATGCGGTTCCAGTCGTCCGTGACGGTGACATTGACCAGCACCAGATCAACACTTTTGATGATGGGTTTGCCGGTGGGCCGCAAAACCATCCCCTGCGGGACGTCAGCAGTTGAATTTACATTTTTCGCAGGAGTTGCCGCAGGCGGCGTTGTCTTGTCTCGCGGCTCAATGTGCACGTTTACATCTTGCGCAGCCACGCAGGCAGGCAATATCAAGAAGAGGATTGCCGCCATAAGAGCCGGCAGCGTGCGCACGTTAGAGGAGCTAAAAAGCCCAGGGGAACGGGTTAACCCATACCCGCCTTCGAAGCGCGACATATGGAACCTCATAATTTCACGCGATATTATCACAATGGCGCTGGACTTTTACATATCGAAAATACGATTTTGGCGGTCCGCGGCACCTGCTGCCCACAGGACCAACAGAGACTAAGATGTGCAAAGTGCAGCAACAGTTTTCCGTTTTGCGCTTGATAGAATTGCCGTAGGCTCATTTTTCCATGGCAGAGATACTTCCTTTTCAGGCAATCCGTTACGATCCCCACCAGGTGCGGCTGGATGACGTGCTGACCCAGCCCTACGACAAGATCACCCCGGAAATGCAGGGCCGGTATTACGAGTTGAGCCCCAATAATCTGGTTCGCATCATCCTGGGGCGGCACTTTGAAACGGATGGCCCGGCTTTTAACGTCTATACAAGGGCAGCTGAGTACCTGCACGACTGGCGCGCAGGGGGCATCCTCAAGCAGGATTCCGAGCCCTCCCTCTATTTTTATTCCCAGACCTTCACCATTCCCGGCTCGCGCGACCTGGCTGAGAGACGTGGTTTCATCGCCCTGGGAAGGCTCTATGACTACGTGGACAAGGTAGTTTTCCGGCACGAGCAAACCCTGGCCAAGCCGCGGGCAGACCGGCTGAATCTGCTGCGGCACACCAAGGCGCACTTCGGCCAGATTTTCATGCTGTACAGCGATCCGGAGGCAGAGATCGAGCGGCTGCTGGCCACCGAAGAGGAGCCGGATATTTCCGTACTGGATGAATACGAGGTGCTGCACCGCGTCTGGCGCGTCTACGATGCAGGAATCGTGCAGACGATTCAGCAACTCATGCGGGACAAGAAGTTGCTGATTGCGGACGGCCATCATCGCTACGAGACCGCCCTTGCCTATCGCGACGAACGCCGCGCCGAGGGCGGCCCTGCAAACCGCAATGCCCCTCACGAATTCGTGATGATGACACTTATCCGCATGGAAAGCCGTGGGCTGGTAATTCTACCTACGCACAGGATCATCCATGGACTGGGGGACTTTGATCGGGAGAGGATGCTGGAGACGGCGAGCCGCTTTTTTGATATTCGCCGCATCGACGTGCCCAGCGAAAGCCGCAGCGCCACCACCCTGCTGGAGGAGGCGGGACAAGGCGGCACGGCTTTTGTCGCCGTCACGCGCCAAGGCCCATATTTGATGCGGGCCAAGAAGCGCGCCATCCACGATGCTCTCAGCACGATTTCGGCCCGCCAGCGCGAGCTGGACGTGGTGCAACTGCACAAGGTGATGCTGGAGCGGGTGCTGGGCATTTCAGAAGAGGCCATCCGCAACCAAGACCACGTCAAGTACGAGCGCGACGCCTTTGAGGCAATCTCCTGGGTGCGCCAGGGAGCGAATGTGGCCTTCCTGTTGAATCCGGCACGCATTGACCAAGTACGGGAAATTGCTTTTGCCGGAGAGGTCTTGCCGCAAAAATCGACTGACTTCTATCCCAAACTCCTGAGCGGGCTCACTATCTATGCGCTGGAGTAGAGCCTTTCTGGCAGCAGGCATGACGTTTTCCTGCACCCTGCTGTTGTGCATCTCCGGCCCGGAACGGCAGCTCGCCGTTTATACCCCGCAGAAGAGCTACTCGGTTGAGGCACAGGACCGTGACGGTGAAACCTATATCGGACTCATGGATCTGGTCGAGCCTCTGGGAACCATCGGCATGCGCCAGGATGGAAAGGAATGGAAGCTGCGTTTCAATGGCGCCGAAGCGCGTTTCACCCAGGGCCAGAGCACGGTAAAAATCGGCGGCAAATCGGTTGATCTGGGCAGTAAGGTTCTGGTTGACAGCAAGCGCGTACTGGTTCCGCTTCGCGGGTCGTTCGCCCTGCTGAACGCGCTGCTCAAGGTCCCGGTGGAGGTGCATCCCGGCGGCCGGCGCATCTTTATTGATAACGCCGGCACCCGCTTTATGGCAGAGTTGAAAAAAGGTGACCGATCTTCCCTGCTGCTCAACTTCGATCGTCCCGTCAATCCGACTGTGACGCGGGAAGACAACAAAATCCAGCTGACGTTCAGACGCGAGCCTCTGATCTCCGATCTCACCAGCCAGCCATGGGATGATAAAACCATCCATTCATTGAATTTTTCTGAGGACAACGGCACGGCCTTCCTGACGATTGCCGGCGCCGGATTGACCGCTACAGTCTCCAACGATGGCCGGACGATCACGGTTCAGGCTCCTCCCGCCACGATCGCGACCGCGTCCCCGCCGCAAATTTCCTCTCCGGAAGGATCTCTTCCGATGATCCTTCCTGCACCGCAACAATTGGAGCCGCCGCCCGTGAATCCGGCCCACGGCCCGCCCGCATTTTGGGTGATGATCGACCCGGGACATGGCGGGGATGATCCTGGGGCAGTTTTGGGGGACAAGCTGATCGAAAAGGAGATTACCCTGGCCCTGGCGCGGCGGCTGAAATCAGAGTTGCAGGAGAGAGGCATTCCCGCCCATCTTTTACGGGATGGCGATGTGACCCTCAGCCTGGAGCAGCGCGCCCAAACGGCGAATGAACAACATGCGAGCGTTTATGTGGCCCTACATGCGGGCCTGCCCGGCAGCGGAGTGCGCGTCTATGCTCCGGCCCTTGCTTCTTCCCCACCGCTTTCTTCGGGAAGATTCCTGCCCTGGGGCGACGCGCAAGCCAACTCCCTGGCTCGCAGCCAGGAGCTGGCGCAGACGATTGTTGGCGAGCTGGACAAGAAGAGCATAACCGCACTCAAGCTGGCTACTCCGATTCGTCCTTTGAACAACGTCACCGCTCCAGCAGTCGCGGTGGAGCTGGCGCCCGATCCGGACAACATGCAGGACATCATGGCGCAGAAGTTTCAAAGCACCGTAGCTGCCGGGATTGCCGCAGGAATCGCCCAGCTTCGCCCGCGGCTGGAGGGACAGCCGTGATCCCGCGCCATTTCCAAATCACGATCGCCCTACTTCTGTTCGGCATCCTGATCAGTGGTATTTACATCATCAAACTCACCAACAAGGAAGAAGCCAAGAACCTGCTGGGAATGGAAGAGAGGCCGGTAGCGCCTCCGCTGAGCGGAAAACCAGAACGCATTTCAGTCCTGGTGGCTTATGATCAAGACCGCGCCCTGCGCTGGCGGCAGGCCACGGTTTCCCTGCCTACCGAGCGCAACCTGCGTGCTCGCGAGGTTTTGCGGGCGGTGCTGGCGCAATACCTGCAGAATCCTTCTCCGCACATCATGGGCAAAGGGTCCGACATCAGGGACGTTTACCTGATCAACAATGAAACCGCGGTAGTTGACACCACTCCGCAATTTGCCGACGGACATCCTTCGGGCATCCTGCTGGAAGAGATGACTATTTGCTCCCTGATTGAGACTTTAAACGCCAATGTTCCCGGCATCAACCGCGTGAAATTCGTAGTTGACGGCCGTGAGCGCGAGACGCTCGCCGGACACGCCGACCTGATGAGCTTTTATCAGAGTTCCTCCGTCCACGAGCTGGCCAAGGAGTTCGAATAAATGAACCTGGCGAGCTCACCGGTGGTCGGGGTATTTGACTCCGGCTTTGGCGGGCTTACGGTTCTGCATGAGCTGCTGAACGTCCTTCCAGGGCTCGATTATCTTTACTTCGGCGATACAGCACGGCTTCCTTATGGCTCAAAGTCCGCGCACACGGTGGCCAAGTACGCGATTTCCAGCATTCATTTTCTTCAAGAGCAGGGCGCGGAATTGCTGGTGATTGCCTGCAATACCGCAACGGCCCTGGCGCTGGATGAGATCCGCGCATCAACTACGGTGCCGGTGATTGGCGTGGTGGACCCAGGAGCGCAACGCGCGGCGGAAATCTCAAAAACAAAGAAGGCAGCGGTGATCGCCACAGAAGCTACCGTGGCCAGCCACGCTTACCAGAAGGCCCTGGCCGAGCGTGGAATTACAGCCACGGAAAAGGCCTGCCCGCTGCTGGTGCCATTGGTGGAAGAAGGATGGGTGGAACATCCGGTCACGGAGCAGGTAGCGCACATTTATCTCGATGATATTTTTAGGGATGGCGCGCGGGACGCGGACGTGCTGGTTCTGGGGTGCACGCACTATCCTTTGATCCGTCCACTGTTGCGGCGGGTGGCGCCGCCGGAGGTGCAGATTGTGGATTCAGCCGAATCCACGGCCCACGAGGTGGCGCGGCAGGTGAAGAACTCGAGTCCAGACAAAGAAGGCCGCCTGCGATGCTTTGCGACGGATTCGGTGGAGAAATTCCAGCGGCTCGGCGGACGTTTCCTTGGCCGTCCGTTGGAACATGTAGAGTTGATTGATATTGAAGGGTGACAACTCGCGCTGATCGGGGTAAGGCCGGCAAACATAGTTATGCTGAAAACAAAGGACTTAGGCTGGACGTGCAACTTCGTCCGCCGCGAACGAAGTTGATTTTCGTTTAACAGGCTTCAGAACCTATTTAGTAATGCTGAACACAAGGTCCCTCCAATTTACCCGCGCTGGCGCGCGAGTAAACTCTCGGGATGACGCTAGAGTTTGTCAGGGTCTTCATTAAGTGAACAGTATTGGAGCTAAGACATGATCTTCCGTTCTGACAACCGTTCCCCGGAGCAGATGCGTCCGGTCAACATTATTCCCGACTTCATTTCCACGGCGGAAGGCTCCGCACTGATTGAGATCGGCAACACCCGCGTGATCTGCACTGCGTCCGTGGAAGAAACGGTGCCCTCGTTTTTGAAGGGCGCGGGCAAGGGATGGATTACGGCAGAGTACAGCATGCTTCCCCGCTCCACGTTGACCCGCACACCGCGCGAGGCAGCAAGGGGCCGGGTGAGCGGACGGACTCATGAGATTCAGCGCCTGATTGGACGCGCCCTGCGCGCGGTGGTCAATCTGGAGGAGCTAGGGGAGCGGACCATCACGCTGGACTGCGATGTGATCCAGGCCGATGGAGGCACCCGCACCGCCTCCATCACAGGGGCATTCATCGCTCTGGGACTGGCGCTGGAAAAACTGGTTGAAGCCGGCACCTTGACCGCAGCTCCGATCCGCGATTTTGTCGCAGCCATCAGCGTGGGCGTAGTTGATGGAGCCGTGCTTCTCGATCTGTGCTACGAAGAAGACGCGCGCGCCGAGGTCGACCTGAATTTCGTAATGACCGGGGCGCGCAAGATTGTGGAAGTGCAGGCGACTGCCGAGCAGCATCCTTTTGATGAGGCACAGTTGAAGAGGATGATGGATTTTGCGTCTAAGGGGATCGAGTCGCTGATTTCCAAGCAGCGCAGCATCCTGAACAAGCTGCCGCTTTTACAGTAACTATCACCGCTGATTTTCGCCGATGGCCGCAGATAAAAAAACCAGTTTGGCCGCGAATCAACGCGAACGGACGCGAATTTTGCAAAAGCTTAAAAGAGAATGGGAAAAATCGTAGCAAGCCAACAAGACTTGAGGAATAGTAGTTGCGGAGATGCGCAGAGAAAAACAAAACCTTTGAAATGCTGAGGATAAGGAGTAAGCAGAGGAACAACCGTTCGTCCGTACAACTCGAAGCTGTTCTGCTGCTTCTGTTCCTCTTTGTTGAAGGTCGTTTATTGCAACGTTTACAATTAGCGCACGACATAGGGAGGAGCAACCGTGAAGCTTACGCAGGGAAAGTTAGCGGGGATGAAGGCCGTTTCCAACGCACGCGGGGTGATTGCCGCGGCGGCCATGGACCAGCGCGGGTCGCTACAGAAGTCTTTGGCCAAAGAAAAAGGCAGTGATATCACCGGCAGCATGATGGAAGAATTCAAGTCCATTGTGACAGAGGTCTTGACGGTGCATGCCAGCGCCATCCTGCTGGATCCCGAGTTTGGGCTGCCGGCCTCCCGCAAGCGCGCCCGCAATTCCGGCCTGCTTCTGGCTTATGAGAAAACCGGGTATGACAAGACTGGCCCCGGACGCCTGCCTGATTTGCTGGACAACTGGTCTGCCCGCCGACTGAAGGAAGCCGGCGCTGACTGCGTAAAAGTTCTGCTCTATTACACTCCCACTGACGGCGCTGCCATCAACGACAGGAAACATGCTTGGGTTGAGCGCATTGGGGATGAATGCCGCGCCAACGATATTCCGTTCTTCCTTGAATTCGTCGGCTATGAAGAAGGAGCGGATGAGAAGGGCCTTGAGTTCGCGCGCAAAAAGCCGGAGATCGTGACTCAATCCATGGCCGAATTTACCAAGGACCGATATGGCGTGGACGTGCTGAAGGTCGAGGTGCCGGTGAATATGAAATTCGTGGAAGGCGCCAAGTCTTACGCAGGCCAGAAGGCCTACTCGAAGCAGGAGGCCATGGACCACTTCCGCCGGGCCGCCGCTGTCACCACCAAGCCGTTTATCTATCTCTCAGCCGGCGTCAGCAATTCTGAATTCAATGAGTCGCTGGCCCTGGCGGCGGAAGCTAAAGTTAAGTTCAACGGCGTGCTCTGTGGGCGCGCTACCTGGAAAGACGGCATTCCCGTTTATGCCAAGCAAGGCGCAAAGGCGTTTGAAGAGTGGCTCAAGAACGAGGGCGTGAAGAACATCAGCAACGTAAATGAAAGCCTCAAGGCAGCTACGCCGTGGTATTCGCTGTATGAAGTGGCCGAGCCGGCGCTGACGACGGCGTGATTCAATCGGGTGATCCGTTGAGCCGCGGCAAGCCGGGACCTGATTCGATCCGTTCCAAATAATCAGTCGCTTTCTTCCACAACCGGGCAATGTAACCCATCAGAGTGGCCCTGAACCACCGCTGGTTTAGATGTCCCGCTGGCAGGAAAAGCCATGAGATTCCTCGCACCAGGCCGAAGCCCCATTACCGCATTTTTGGCTTACTTTTTGATCTGGTTGTGTTTTGGGTTCATCCCTACCATGACAGCTCAGTCGCCCGGGGTGTGATCGACTGCGTCGATCGTCCAGCGCTCGCTGGCGCGGCGGGGGAGGCGGCTACCATTCCAGCGACCGCCAGGCCGACGCTTTGAACTGCCAGCGCCGTCGGGATAGGAGGCAAGGGTGGAGACTTCACAGAGTTTAGTTTAGCAGTCAAGTCTCTTTCACAGCGGCAACATCCGCTGCCTGGGGATGTTGTCAAAGCGAAATGCGGACAAGGCGATCTCCTGAATGCTGACGGTTTGCAGAACTTCGGGGAGAACTGAGATGGCAATTGTTGTCGAACGGCGCCCAAGGAGAGAACCTCGGTGTACAATCTCTGCAGTTTTCGAAGTCACAAAGGAAATTCGGGATCAGAAAAGGACTCAATATGGGACAACCCGATGAACCTCCGACCGACTGGTCGAAAGATTTTGTCGAACACCTGAGAACGGTGCATTTCTCTCTGATTACCTTGTCAATAGCGTTGCTGGTTATATCTACTGGGGATCAGGATCAGTATTATAACGCTTACTCACAATTGCAGCTGATCAAGAAAGTATCCAACGAATGGAAAAACGGAGTCCAAAATCTTCTGCGGGTTTCCTCTTGTCATTACCTGTCTGAGCCGGGTCGACAACCAACGGCCGATCAGCAGTCCAAGGTAGATGAGCAATCCAGCTATCAGCAAGCTAAGCTCCAGGAATGCACGCCCTACCTTTCGACAGCTGATTTGTCGGCACTAAGAATAGAGGATGGCTCAATCAAGATCAGGCCATCACTGGATATAGCCGACCTATGCACGGATGAGAACGGACGCCGTGTATTGAAAAACCACTCTCTCGATACGATTGGGCAGATTAGTGATTTCTGGAATCGGTTTTCGAAGGCCCCGGCATTGACCTGCATCACAGACGTCGGGCAGCCGGTTTTACAGGTGGATGGCAAATCGAAGAATCCTACGGTAACCAAAAACCTTCAAGGAGCCGCTGTGGGCGATATCCCAATCCCGTTGTCTCCAGAGCCGCAGACGCGCGCTGCGGAACAATTGCGCGGGGAGGTTGATGCTGACGGACACAAAATTCTCGTGACTTTCAAAGTGACTCGCGCCCCACTACTTCAATTGAATCTGGGCATTATGCATGATGTAGTTTCGGGACATTTGTGGGGGGACCCTTCCGGGAGAGACCCTTTTGATCTGGCGTTTCCAGACTTGAACGGCGTTGCTAAGACATTGGCGCTCTATGGCGAGACTTTGCAAAAGAGCGCGGACAGATTGGCGACGCACATGGATAAGCCGGAAGCTACGACTACGATTTTTGGAATTGCGATTGCCGTGAGACAGCTGACAACCTGGGGATCTTTTCTGCTGGTGGGCATCCAGCTATATTTGTGGATTCATCTGCGCGAACTAACGTCTCGGCTGAGTGCTGACAGTGCAGGATGGAGAGTGGCGTGGATTGGGGTCTATGATCGGTCAACAGCGAAGCTGATGTCGAAGGCGTCTGCGGCGTTAGCGCCGCCGGTGACTACCTTGATGCTCGCTAAATTGGCGATCAATTTGTGGACTTTCTCCGCGATTTCTGCAAGCGTGTTGGTGGCACTACTGACTTATCGACAATTTGATTCACTGATGGCAAAGGGTACTCACGCGACAGCAGTGGCGCCGAGTGCGCCGGTAGGTCCGACTATGAACGTGTTCGGCGAGGGCATCCAGAGCGCTGGTCCGGCGAGCATACCCAAAATCGATTGGGGCATCCGCGGTTTGAGCTAAAAGCCTTCGGCAAGTTACGATAGTGTTCGCGCCGGTAACTCCTTAGTTGAACAGTATTGTGGCTAAATGTGGGCCAAATGCTGGGGAACGTGTGGAAGAATCGTGGTTTATGTTCAAGCCAACGCCAGCGCCTACGTGATAAACCCCTTGCTGCGCTCGAAACTCGCTCAGCCGTTATACACTCCTCCTTTACATGCTTCCCATCACCATCAAGCCGACCGACAAACTCATCAAGTCCTATTACGAGACCCTGGGCGAATTCGAATCCCTCCATGCCAGCCATGAGGGCGCCGTGCGCAAGGCCTTTCAGGACATGCTTCTCTGGTTACTCCCGGAAACTTGAATGGACGCTCATTCCCGAATACGCCATCTACCGGAGCAAAGGCCATCGCATCGTGGTTGACGGCGCGGTCGTGGATTTCTGGAAACAGCGCCGCGGCCTCTGGGAGGCCAAGGATGAGCACGACGACCTCGAACGCGAGATCAAGTCAAAGATCGAAAAGGGATACCCCACGCGCAACATTATCTTTCAGGCTCCCGAGCGCGCCATCCTCTACCAGCACGGGGTCCGCCAGGGGCTGAACGAAGACCTTCGCGACCCGAAGAACATGGTCGACCTCCTCACCGAGTTCTTCGCCTACCGCGAACCTGATCTCGACGCATGGGACGAGGCCGTTGCCCAGTTCAAGGACCGCATCCCCGAGGTCGCAGAGACCGCCAAGAAACTCATCGACCAGGAGCGCCGCACCAACAAGGCATTCCGCGACTCCTTTGACGCCTTCTTCGACCTCTGCCGTCAGGCGATCAATCCCAATCTGTCAGTTGTTGCCGTCGAGGACATGCTCGTTCAGCACCTGCTCACTGAGCGCATCTTCCGCCGCGTCTTCCACGCCGAAGAGTTCCGGTCGCGCAACGTCATCGCCGCCGAAATCGAGAAGGTCATCGCGTCCATGACCTCGCGCCATTTCAGCCGCGACCAATTTCTCTCCGACCTTGACCGCTTCTACAAGGCCATCGAACGCGCCGCCGATGACAAGGAGGATTACTCCGAAAAGCAGGCCTTTCTCAACACCGTGTACGAGCGCTTCTTCCAGGGCTATTCTCCCAAGGAAGCCGATACCCACGGCATCGTCTACACGCCGCAGCCCATCGTCGATTTCATGGTGCGCAGCGTCGAAGACATTCTGCAGAAGGAGTTTGGCCGCTCGCTCGCCGACAAAGGCGTCCACATCCTCGACCCGTTCGTCGGCACCGGGAACTTCATCACCCGCGTCATGCGCCAGATCGCCGAGACCCGCAAGTCCGCGCTGCCCTACAAGTACGAGCACGAACTTCACTGCAACGAGGTCATGCTGCTCCCGTACTATATCGCCAGCATGAACATCGAGCACGAATACCTGGAGCAGGTCGGCGAGTACCGTCCATTCGACGGCATCTGCCTGGTAGACACGTTTGAACTGGCAGAACCTGAGCAATCGCAACTCGGCTTCATGACTGAAGAAAATACGGTGCGGGTAAAGCGGCAAAAACAAGCACCGATCTTCGTGATCATTGGGAATCCACCGTACAACGTTGGGCAATTGAACGAGAACGACAACAACAAGAACAGAAAGTACAAAACAATAGACAGGCGCGTCTCTGAGACCTACTCCCACAATTCTCAGAGTACGCTACTGTCCAGCCTCAATGACCCGTATGTGAAGGCGTTTCGGTGGGCAACAGACCGTCTGGGGAATGAAGGTATTATTGCGTTTGTCAGCAACAACAGCTTCGTGGACCAATTGGCATTCGACGGCATGCGGAAATGTCTTCACGAGCAGTTCGACGCGATCTACGTATTAGATCTTGGAGGCAACGTTCGTAAGAACCCAAAGCTCTCCGGTACTACTCATAATGTCTTTGGAATTCAGGTAGGTGTAAGTATTACGCTGTTAATCAAGAAACCGCACGATGCATCCCAATCAAGTGCAAGACTCTTCTACTCCGCGGTACCTATTGACTGGCGCAAAGAACGAAAATATGAATTCCTCGACGGAATACCTGCAGTTCGACAGATCGAGTGGCTGAACATCCTCCCTGACAAAAGAGCGAATTGGCTCATGACTGAACTCAGGTCGGAATATTCCAGCTTTGTATCGATCGGCACTACGGGCTCAAGTGAAACCAGCATCTTCAGCACTCTGAGCCATGGAGTCAATACCTCAAGGGACGACATCGTATACGCGTTTGACAACACCGAGCTTAAAACCAAGATTGAGAAGTTTGTGGAATCGTACAACTCAGAGGTGGATAGATGGATAAGAGGAGGTCGGCCAGAGAAAATTGATGATTTTGTTGATTATGGCAAGCTGAAGTGGAGTAGAAATCTCAAGCGACACCTTACCGAAGGTGATCATCTGACGTTCGACGACCGCCGGATGCGCAAGTCTTTGTACCGTCCATTTGCGAAGCGCTTTCTATTCTTCGCCGATGTCGCAGTCGATGAGCTAGGCAAGATGCCGGTCATCTACCCGACTGCGGATCAGGAATCGGAAAACCCCACTATTTGCGTGACCAGCGCTGGTTCGGAAAAACCATTCCTCGCACTTTTGGCAACCGAAATCGCGAACTACCACCTCGCTGGTGCCGGGAGCGGTACTCAGTGTTATCCCTTTTATACCTACGACGAATCCGGCACCGACCGCTGCGAGAACATCACGGACTGGGCGCTCGACCAGTTCCGCCGCCACTACCACGACGCATCCATTACCAAGTGGGACATCTTTCATTACGTGTATGCCATCCTCCATCACCCCATTTACCGCGAACGTTACGCCGCCAACCTCAAACGTGAACTCCCCCGCATTCCATATGGCCCGAATTCCGCGGATTCGCTACCGCCGGCAAGGCGCTTGCCGACCTCCACGTTAACTACGAACAACAACCTCAATATCCGTTGCAGGAAATCTGGAAGCCTGGTTCCAAACTCAACTACCGCGTGGAAAAGATGCGCCTCAGCCGGGACAAGACTTCGTTACTGTACAACGACGCGCTCAGCCTTTCGGGCATCCCACCCGAGACTTTCGAGTACCGACTCGGGAACCGGTCCGCCCTCGAATGGGTGATCGACCAGTACCAGGTCTCTACTGACAAGCGCTCCGGCATTACCAACGACCCCAACCGGGAAGATGACCTCGAATATATCGTTCGTCTTGTGAAACAAGTTGTACAGGTAAGCCTTGAGACCGTAAAGATCGTAAGGGGGCTGCCGGAGTTAGGGGTAGCGACCGAGGCCGCCAACGCAGGCGGCTAGATGTGCGCGAGGAGGCGGGTGAAGCCTGTGAGGTTCATGGCCGCGTGTGAGTGAAATGGCGATTTAACCCGGGCAAATGTCGTTTTAATATGATGCCTTGTCACTGGAGATGCACTCCGCAGTGAATAGGAGCTGAAATGATCGGCAGTCGCAAATGGCAAATCCTATCACTGATAGCGATGTCGCTTGCCGGTATCGTCCTTGGAGTCTGGCTGCTGCGTGCCGGTTTTGTTCTTCTGGGTTGTGTCTGGATAGCTATATTTATTTGGCTCGGACAGCAGTCTGCAAGTTGGCTCATGGTTTCTGGCGTGGCTCGGTCGGATGTCACACCTCCCTTGAACTCACGCCGGCAGCGCCTTCTCCTTTCAATCGTGTGCCTGCTCGGAGCGGCTGTATGCGCGGTAGGGATTTATTTGTGGCGCTTGTGGCCAGAGGAATGGCAAGCTGGTCTTGTTTTCATTCTTTTCGGCCTGATTGTGTTGGCTCCTGTGACGATTTGGGAAATTCAAACTCGCAGAAAGCAAATAGATTCCCTTCGCGGAAAGTAGACGCAGGGCACGATATTTCACTCAGAATCAACGTTGTGAGCGTAATGCGGTTGTAATAGCTATCGACAATCGTCGCCTATGTGTTGGCCAGCCCAATCTACTCTTTCGAGTGCCCTGAGATTGTTCCGGACGGCCTTCAACGGGTAAATACTGCGCGTGGCCGCATTTCGCCGGCTGAGATGAGTTTCGTAAGCAGCGATGGCTTTTTTTCGTTGGCCATTCCGCTCGTGAATTCGCGCGATACGGTAAAAGCAATCAGCGATCAGCGACCGGGCGTGCTGGATACCCTCGCCACATTGCCCATACGCAAGCCTGTCTTCCCCCCAACTGATGAGCCAACGGTAGATTTGCAAAGCTTCTTTGCGCCGCTCCAACATGTCCAGCGCCCCTGCGTAGCCCCAGATCGCAAGAGGACAATGAGGCTCGACGTTGAGTGCTTTCACGTCGTAGTGAAGTGCCTTGCGATACTGCCGCTGCTCGTAGTACGTAAGAGCCAGGCGGGTGAGAAGCCAATGGTCATTCGGCGCCCGCCGCAGTGCTTCACGAATTAGACGCCGCGCTTTCAGCCAATTCTCGCACTCTATTGCAGCTTCGATGCTGCGTGATGCACGGCGTTGAGTGAGCATAGGCAAATTGTAGCGCCCCGAGCATCTTTGTGGACCGTATCTTGCGTTTTCCGACGCGAACAGGCGTTTTCACGGCTTGGTGGGCTGCTGGCGCAACGCGATTTTTCACAAACTATCGGGAGACCACGCTGCTCGGCACTGGGCGCGTCGCACGAAAACCTTCTGTTGTCGCTTGGAAATCCTCGAAACCCAACTGAGCGAGTTCGGTTTTTAGTCGTTCGCTCAGTACCGCACCGATCACTTCAAGGACCGTGTACGGTGGATCTGCTGAATACGTACCGTGATGAAGGTCGATTGTGTCTAACTGGTTGATGAGAATGTCTTCGGCTGAAGAACCATCGCCAGTTTTGAAAGTTGTGACGCCGTTCAAATGGCTGCGACTCGGATGAACGGCCCAGACCTTCTGCGCCGTCGCACGGTTCGCTGGGGTGTCCACGATCCACACTGGCCCTGCCTGAGCGAGTTCCAAAAGACGTTCGCCGTATTCTGGATCAAGCACAACAAAAACGCAGTAAACATCGGCCATAGAGCGTCCTATGTAGAAGGTGTTGCTAACTATGCAGTCGGATCCCCTGGTCTAACTCTCCAGCTTGCGTAAGCTTTTTCTCAGCACACTTTTGGATAGCGGTGGCCTTGAACTCGGAGGCACTGGACTTGGAGTCTACAAGAACTCGTTCGCCGAGACCAAATAGACTCCCTTCGCGGAAAGTAGACGCAGGCACGATAGTTGCTGGGCAAATGGCATGTTACGACAACTGTCTTAGCTCCACTACTTTCGAGCTACTATGCGCCGAAGTGGGCCGTTTCGAGACCTGCGAAAAGGAAGCGCGAGTGATCCGCCCATAAAAAACCCGCCATCTCTGGCGGGTGTGAGGTTTCGAGAAGTGGCTACTTGCGGGATTTCCTGGGTTTTCGTTTTCGTGGCGGTTGTGGATTCGAGTCCGCTTTGTCTGGCGGATAGTATTTGGCCCGGATGTGCGGGGCCATTTCCAGGATACGCCCAAGGTTTTTCACGTCTCCATGCTCCAGGTTGTGCAGGGTTTCAGTGAGCCGGCGGTTCATTTCGGCTTGGGTTTCTTCGAGTGTCCCGGCCCACCACTCCGGCATGTTTCCGGGTACGTGGTCTATCAGGACGCGGTTCGAGGTGAGCCAGTCGAGGTTATGAGCCAGATGCGCAAAGGCCCGGTTCAGCCGGAACAAGGCGCGGTAGATTTCGAGTTTTCGGGTAACATTGGAATCAGCCAAGGTTCCTCCAATCAAGGTGCTTTGGTTAGGGCTGGGCCGATGTTGATAGCACCGGTCCAGCCCGTGTTATTTATTTCAGAATTCTGGAGCGAATGCAAGGAGAAAATGCGAAACGAGCGCAGAAAGTCGGAAGTAAAATTGCGTCAAGATCAATTTTGCGAAATAAATCACTAGCCTTTTTTTAGGAGGCAGTCGATCCAAGAGCAGCATACATTTCTGCAAGAACGTTTTCGTGAGAATTCCCTGGAGTAGCATGGTCAGCTTCGACGGCTTCGGGATTCCTTCGGCTTCGCTCAGGACGGGCTTTTCGACTACGCTCAAGATGACAGGGTTAAAGGTTATACCAGTCGTCTTAGCGGCATCACTGTCTGCTGGATGCCATCGGCAGATGCACAATTCACCGGCCATCCCAGAGGCCATGCGTGCTGCCTCAGACGAAATCAAAGTCAGTAGCGACGGCACTGCCAAGGCCACGGGCATTGTGGTGGAGAACAACCACGGATGTGAGGTTGATGCCTCATGCTATCTGCGGCTGGGTGTTAGCGACCGGAAAATCCGCGTTTTATACAGCATCGGCGAAGCCAGCCCGCATGGAGACAATCAGGCCTATCATCAAGGGTGGGCTGTGAGGAAAGATGCGCACGTTGAAGTTTATGGCCGGTATGATAAGGACAGCACTACGATTGAGACTTACTCTTCCAACACCTTCTACATCCATGTCTTGAGCAACTGAGTGGTCTGCCCCGCAGCGAGTGAGGGGAAACCCGGGTTTTTTGTCCCTCTTTTGAATTGGAGATCAGTGCAATCACCGTCATCAGCGCCGCATCCTTAGTAGGTATCCCTCGGCTTCAGCAGCTTCGGGATTCCTTCGGCTCCGCTCAGGACAGGCTTTTCGACTACGCTCAAGATGACAGGGTTAAAGGTTATAGCACCACCGAGCCCCTCTGAGAACAGGCAAACTGTAGCGCCCCGAGCATCTTTGTGGGGCCGTATCTTGCGTTCCCCGACGCAAACAATTTGTCACGGCTTGATGGGCTGCTGGCGCAACGCGATTTTTGACAAACTATCGGGAGACCCCGCTGCTCGGCACTGGACGCGTCGCGCGAAAACCTTCTGTTGTTGCTTGGAAATCCTCGAAACCCAACTGAGCGAGTTCGGTCTTTAGTCGTTCGCTCAGTACCGCGCCGATCACTTCAAGGACCGTGTACAGTGGATCTGCTGAATGCGTACCGTGATGAAGGTCGATTGTGTCTAGGTTGTTGATGAGAATGTCTTCGGCTGAACAACCATCGCCAGTCTCGAACGTTGTGACGCCCTCCAAATGGCTGCGACTCGGATGAACGGCCCAGACCTTCTGCGCCGTCGCACGGTTCGGCGGGGTGTCCGCGATCCACACCGGCCCAGCCTGAGCGAGTTCCAAAAGACGTTCGCCGTATTCTGGATCAAGCACAACAAAAACGCAGTAAACATCGGCCATAGACAGAAATTTGGGTTTCTTCAAGCGTCCCGGCCCACCATTCCGGCATGTTTCCGGGTACGTGGTCTATCAGGACGCTTCATAATCTCCTCTTTCTGAAAATCAAGGGAATCAAGACTAAATTGATTGCTCATCGCGTGTCCATTCAGCATTTGGCCTGGGCCAAAGTATGGCCATGTTGGAAGAATGGTACGCAAAGTGGACCTGGTGGACAGAGTGGACGCCATGGACAGCGGTAATTTACTACCGCTTATCGCCGCCGAGACTCAACTTGAATAGGGCTCAGTTTTAGCCGATGACTCATGTGCGCCGACAGCGGCGGTTCTTTTCTTCTTCGATGTAGGCTTCTTCAGCCCCAAGGCAACATCGGCCAATTCCAGAAAGCGAGCGCCACTGGTGGAGTCAATATTGCCACGGCTGTCCCAGGCACGGTTGCCGTCCGGCCCTTTCATGTTTAATCGAGGGTTGATCCAAAGGTCTTTGGAAACATCAAGGGTATTCACTGGCTTGCGTTTTCTGGCCATTGGTTTATTAAATTGTAAGTAGCTGGGCTGTCCGTGTAAACAACAATCCGCTCGAAACGGGAACGGCTTATGCGCGCGTGAACTAAGGAAAACACGCAGTCTTATTAATAGAATACTGCGATTTCGAGTAGAAGTGTAAAGCACCCGCCATCCATTTCGCGAAGGACTTATTTATGTTCTGCCAGGTCGCGGGAAGAATCAAATTGATCGTTTGAACTCCCAATCATAGCTAAGCCAACATCATGAACTTTCTGGGCTACGCCACTTGCGCTCGAAAACATTAACAAACACTAATAAAGGCTGACCTACAACCTGGTTGATCCTTCTGGCAACTACGTCGGTTATCTTCTCCTACTTAGGAACTTACTCTGCCCGACTTTAGAACCCTAGGCGTGGCAACCAGAAGCTCTCCTCATCGATTCCTATTCAGCAATTCTCAATCCGGAGTGCTCCATGAAACCTAAATCGTTGCTGTACTTTGTCAGTTCAACTTTTGTGTTGTTTTTGCTTTCATCCTATATCGCTGGACAGGCTGTCCAGAGGACGATCCACACACCCGCATGGACGCGGGCGGCGAGTTTCGGAGGCAGCGGGACAGACAGCGGCGCCGCCGTTAAGGTCGATACGCGCGGCAACCGGTACGTAACCGGCGGTTTTTCCTTAACTGCAAGATTCGGCAATAAAACACTCGCTTCGGCTGGTGGCACTGACATCTTCCTGGCGAAATTTGGGAGTTCCGGTGAACTGCAGTGGCTGCTCCAGGCTGGCGGCCCGGGAGATGATGTGGGGCACGATATCGCCTTTGATCGGGAGCAGAATATCTATCTGTCCGGCTCGTTTACCGACAGCGCGACCTTTCATTCCGTCAACGGCCCGGCCAAAAAGGTGACCGGCGCAGGATTGACCATTTTTCTGGCGAAATACGCCCCCTCAGGCAAACTCGCCTGGGTGCAAACGGGTATCGCATCGTTCAATGGCCAAGACGAGGCCTTCGGCGTGGCTATAGACCCGGCGACGGGAACGGTGTTTATCACGGGCATTACTCAGGGGGACACGACATTTTCGTCGTCTGACGGCGCCGAACACACAGTTCCGGGAGTATTTACCTGGCATATGTTCCTGGTCAAGTACGACACCGACGGCAACTTTCACTGGGGCCAAACGAACCAAGCCTCACCCAATACCATCCCGCACAAAGTCGCCGTAGACGCACACGACAACGCTTATGTAACGGGCTGGCTCGAGAGCACAACCACGTTTCACAGCAATAGCGGCCACGACCTGACCGTTACCGGCTTGAGCCAACCCGTGCAAAGTTTTCCCGACTTTCCCGATGATGCCTTCATCGTTAAGTACGACGCGGAAGGCAACGCAAAGTGGGTCAATTTGATTGGCGGCTACAAGGGCATCGCGACTGACATCGCCGTCAGCGAGCACGGCGAGATCAGTATCACCGGCTTCATCGGAAACATCGCCGGCACGCCTTTACAAGCCAAGACTATCGCCACATCGCAGCCGGGTGGAAAGAATATCAATCTCGGTGGAGGCCACTTGACGAACCCCTTTAACAAGGACGCATTCGTTACAACGTACAACAGCGCAGGAGTGTTGCTCAAAGCACGCCGCATTGGCGGGAACGAGAATGACGGCGGCAGCGGGGTAAGCTACGACCACCAAGGCAATTTATACGTGGCTGGGGGCTTTCAAGGCAGGATCAACGTGGAGGGCCAATCTCTGACAGGGGAGAAGCGCTTCAACCTCTTCGTCCTCAAGTTCAAGCCTGGAACCGGCGACCTGGAATGGGCCAAGAAGGCAGATGGAGCCGGCCAAGACAATCTTGAGGTGAATCAGGGAATGTGCGTGACCCCGGCACGCGAAGTCCTGGTAACCGGCGGGTACCAGAATACTGCCGACTTCGACGCGATCAGATTACATAGCGCCGGAGACCTAGACATCTTCTTGGCGGAGCTGAATGCTATTCCTGATAAAGACAAGTGCGAGTCCTCGCGCTGCGGCGACAAAGATGATGATAAAGATGATAGAGACAAAGATGATGACAACCGCAAAAATCAGGGAGCAAAGGATATCCATTCAACAGAAACATATACGACAGCGGGACGTTAAGTCCCTAAATTGAGTGACTTGGCGGGCCTGTAGCCTCAGGCCCGCTCACCGGGACCAGTGCACTCATCGGGCAACGCCGGCTTTGCCTTTGGCCTACGAGACTCTACACAACCCTTTCGGCGTCCAATCGTGGGTTACAGTGGATGGAAGCTTTGACGATTCGTGGAGGATGAGCGTCAGCGCGCGGCGCTGTTCGGCGCCACTGGCTGTGAGCAGCATGGGCGAGCCGCCTGGCACAATGACCGGCGGACGGCCAGCGCTTCCGACCAGCCTGCCATTCGGAGTCTCCAAACAGGTTTCTCCGGCCAGCGTGTACCAGGCTTCAGGCCCTGGGTGAGTGTGAATGGGCGAGGTTGTCCCCGGCATGGAGATAGACTCCATTACGAGCGCCGAGTATTGTGCACCAGCCGTTACCGGGAGCGGGCCAATTTCGGCGATGCGTTGTCCCTTTAAAGCCGGTCGCCATCCCGCCTTTTCGATGGTAAACAGCCACACCTTTCCCAAAGCCTCGCTGACTGTCCCTCGCGGTCCTTTGGCTTTATCCGCATCTGAGCGCGTTGGGTAGACGTCCAAATGCCAGAAGACTTGCGCTTGCTCGACTGTTCCGACGGGTTGGTCGACGAGGATCCAGCATCCAACCTCAACCGTCCGCTCGCTGACCGGTTTGCACGCACCGAATGACGGTAATGGCGCGCTTGACTGGCCGGAGAGCGAAACGGCGGCCAGCAACCCAATCCAAGTGACCGATGGCAACAGCGCGCAACATCTTGCTGCCCACTTCATGACAGAGCCCGCAGCCTATTTCGTCCCGGCCACAGTGTGACCGTTGACTGCCGCCTGGTTATCAGCCTCCGCGGGATCATCATCGTCACCGCCGGGCAGCCTGAACGCGAAGAGACGGTTACCACGGTGTCTAAATTGCAAGAATTTGTCCGGGAACAACGAAGCCGTTTCCGCGCCGGCACCCCAATAGACCCATCTTCCAACCACGGCCGGCCCGCTTTCGATACTGCCGGAAGCTGCCTCGGCGCCGTCAGCCAGTTTTACCTTTTGATGGAATTCGAAAAGCTTGCGGCCATTGTCGGCGTCAAGACCCAGCATGGTTCCCCGTTGATCGGCATAGCCGATAAAGACCACGCCATTGCCAACCGTGAGGGTGCCAAAGGCTTGTGCCTGGGAGAGCGTCCCTTTGATTCCGTCGATTGCCGGACGTTGCCAAGCGATGGCTCCAGTCGCAGCGTCAACGGCAGTTACCATCCCGGTAATCGTCTCAAGCTTGTTGCCGGCAGCGAATACGTTGATCCCGTCCGCCGAGATATCCGCGGGAGGATTCACCAATGTCCACAACTCGCTTGGGCCGCTGGCTGGTCCCTTGAGAAATGCAGCAGGAGCTCCGGTTCCGTCCGGATCAGGGAAGGTGTTGGGGTAATCGTTAAGTCCGAAGATGATGTTGGGCCCCGGGAACGGCAGCACCAGGTCCGAGGGCGAAGGATGCGAAACGGGCGTGGCGGCGTCCCTCTTCTCGAACTTGCCTACTCGAATGCCCAGTGCGGTGAAGCCATTCACATCGAGAAAAGTTTCCGCAGGGACAAAAGCTCTGTGGATGTCTCTACCCGAGTTGCGAGTGTTGGTTGTGCCGAAATAAATACGCTTGCCGTCAGTCGCCCGGCCAAATTGCAAGCCACCATAGATGCCGCCTGGGTCGACATTCGTCTCCCAGACTTTTTTGCCCGTATCCGCATCTACGGCAAACAACCTTCCATCCTTATTCCCTGCAACCACCAGGTCCCTTCGCGACCCCTCCGGCGTGCGGACATTCCTGACCAGCGTCGGCATCTGTCCGAATCCCATGTCAGGTCCAACAGGGTCTTGATCGCAATTTGCGGCGTTGGCGATCCCAACCGGAAAGACGAGGGGGACAACCGTAGACCAACCATAAAAGTCCGGAGAGCCGCATGCATGAGTCCACGAATCATAGAGGCGCGCGTAAAAGACCCACTTGACTTTGCCGGTGTCCATGTCAAGGGCAAGCATGGCGTTGGCATAGGACTTGAGCTTTTCATTGAGGTTGAGGCACGTGACCCCTGCAGGCAGCCCGGGAATGTTCGCGTTGGGATCGCCTGTGCTGCGGCGCGCCTGTTCGCAAAGCTCGGCGACTCTGGGGGCGGTCTCAGTTTGCGCTGTGGCAATATAAATCTGCCTTCTTTCAAGGTCGAGCGTTGGATTGTGTCCGTAGGTGGAGGTTCCAAAAAAGCCTTTTGGAGTGAGCAGCGCTCTCAATTCGGGGCTGAGTTCATGGTCCGGGTCATCACCGATGACCATATGTGTTTTCCAGATGATATTTCCGGTATTGACATCCATGGCAACGAGGCTTCCGCGAGAGGAGCAGCAAGGATACCTGGAGCCAGGCACAATCGGTTGCGTAAAAATGTTCGGGTAAGCGCGCGACCAGTCTTCTTCCCAGCTCCCGACCGGAACGAAAATTCTGTCTCCATGTCCGCTGATGGAGCCCGTGATCTTGGAGGAACGATGATCTTCGACCCGTTTGCGCCAGACAAGATCGCCGGTGGCCTGGTTTAAGGCGAGCACGATGGCGCCTGACCCGGAAGTGCATACTCCAGGGGCCGGCGATTTGCCAATGACTTCACAAAGCGGGTCATTGAGGCCGAAGTTGCTGCCCACGATGACAAGACCATGCATCAGCAGCGGCGTATTTCTGGATGCGGTCACGACAAAGCCTGGAATCGACAGGTCGGTAATAAAGTTCTTCTTCCACACAAGCTGGCCTGTGAACCGGTTCAACTTGGTAATGTTGCCGGAAATATCGGTGAAGTACAGAAACCCGCCTTCCACCGCTGGCGTGGACGATATGGAACCAAACCCTGGAGTAATGGTGCCCGTATCCGGTGCGGTGAGAAATTCCCACTGCAGGCGCAAGTTGCCCACACTGTTTTTGTCAATCGGCCCGCCATGAAAGCTCCGGGTGTTTTGGATATCGATTCCCTGGGCCCAAAGATTCACACTGTAACTAACGGTGAAGATTGTCGCCCACAGCAATACGGACCTGATATTGCAAATTTTCACAAGAGCCTCCTTGTTTGATTCAAACCGCCAACCGGACACCGATTCGCGGCATGCACTTTCGATTGCGTTCTGTTCGGGTATTGCCTTATGACCTTTGCGCCTCGAATCACCAGCTTTGCATGGCTGTTTCATTTTTATTCCCGTTGAGAGAAAAGCCAGCCTTTTATGCGTAGACAATTGTACGCATGATTTTCCCAAATGCACGTCATTTTCAAAATTTTTCATATTGGCAGCAAGCAAAGTTGCAATTCGGCTATATGAGGTATTGGAAACTCCAACGCCAACTGGCCCTATTCGCGCTGGCGGCGAACCTGGGAGGCGCAATGAGAGGATTTTTCTGCCTTGTATTGTTCCTGGCAGATCTTCTGACAGTGAACACATTGATCATGGCGGCGGCCTCAGGCATCTTCGGAGCCAGCACATTGGAGCCCCGGCGGCTGAAGGGTGCAACCGCAGGCACGGCGATTTACAGCTTGGTTGTGGGCACTATTTTCCGATTCAATTGAGTTAGCAATTTACAATTTTGATGATCAGACGACTGTTGTCTTGTAATGATTTATGTGTTCGTGTCGGGAGAACTGATATGAGTATTGCTACCAGCAAGAATTCAGCGGGTCAGCCCAATATAATCCTTGGCAACGTACTATCATAATATGCAATCGCGATCTTTGATGGTGCTGGGAACAGCGTCTCACGTGGGTAAATCGATTGTTACCACAGCGCTATGCCGCATCTTCGCACGCTCGGGCATTCGTGTAGCACCTTTCAAAGCGCAGAACATGTCCCTGAATTCTGCTGCCACGATAGACGGATTTGAGATTGGACGCGCTCAGGCTTTACAGGCGGAAGCTGCAGGATTGTTTGCCACGCGCGACATGAATCCGATCCTGTTGAAACCAGACTCCGACCGGTCCTGTCAAGTCATCGTGCAGGGACGGGTCTGGAGAAACTCGTCCGCAGAAGACTATCACCTGAACCGCGTGAAAGAGCTCTTTCCGATTGTCATTGAGAGCTACCACCGATTGGCCGCGCAGTATGATCTTGTCATTCTGGAGGGCGCTGGATCTCCTGCAGAAATCAATCTGAAAGAGAACGATATCGTAAACATGCGCATGGCGGCAGCCGCCGATGCCGCATGCCTTTTGGTGGCAGACATTGACCGCGGCGGCGTCTTTGCTTCTCTCGTCGGGACCATGGAACTGCTGACGGCAGACGAACGCGATCGCATCCGCGGGTTCGCGATTAATAAGTTTCGCGGCGACTTGAATCTCTTGACACCGGGAATCGTTGAGATCGAAAACAAATTGCGAAAGCCTTGCGTCGGCGTTATTCCATATCTGCACAACCTGGGTTTGGACGAAGAGGACAGCGTGGGGTTGGAATCAAGAAACCAGAACAGCGCCTCACTGCAATCGTGGGTAGAACAAGGGGACAAAGCACGGCCTCTTCGTATAGCCATCGTACAGTTTCCTTATTTGTCTAATTTTACAGATTTCGATGCGCTGGCCTCAGAGCCTTGTGTTTCTGTACATTTCGTCCAGAGGCCGCGGCAGATCGAGCATGCGGATGTGATTCTATTGCCTGGAACCAAGCAGACAATTCGAGACCTTCAATGGCTAAGGGATTCAGGGTTAGCCGAAACAATTATTGCTCTCAGCGGCCGTAAGCTTATAACCGGAATTTGTGGCGGCATGCAGATGCTGGGCCGCACTCTAGAAGATCCCTATCTCATGGAAGGAGGCGGCAAGACCGCTGGATTGGACTTGCTGCCAATCGATACGACAATGCTGCGGGAAAAAATCACCGCCCAGGTGACGGCCAGAATCATTTCAGACAAGCTATTTGGCATTCACCATGACGAACGCTGCACCTCGGGGTATGAAATCCATCTTGGTGAAACCACCTACCTCGCCGGATCAACGCCAGTCTTTGAATTGCATCGCTCTCATGCAACCGAGATTGCTATTGTGGATGGTTCGCAGAGCGCCAATGGCCGCATCTGGGGCACGTATGTACACGGACTGTTCGATAGCGATGCTTTCCGGCATGCTTTCCTGCGGAGCGCCCGCACGGCGTGTAATCTCCATACTTCCGGGAATTTCGTTTTTCGCGCAGCAGAACGCCAGCGGAAGATTGACGGTCTTGCTGATTCCGTCGAGAGTTCCCTCAACATGAGCGCAATCCGCCAATGGATGGGGTTACCTGCAAAGAACACTGTTGCGGCGCAGAACCCATAAATGATTCGAACAACGACAATGAGACCGGCAGTACTTGCAACGTCCTTCACGTTTGATCTACCGCGGCAAGATGGATCACCCGACTCGACCGCGGCTATAAGCGGTTTCAGGGTTTGCATGAGTCTATTCCTCTCTATTGCATAGTGCTCGAAAGGAGCCAAGCGTTGCAAACATTTTGTGGTTTAGCCCCGTTTGGCCGCAATTAAGCTGGTACTAAGTAAACGAGCAGCATCAGCTCCGGGCAACTCCGGTTACTTCTTGATAATTCCTATTCTCTGCTTGTTCCCCGCCAAAACATTCCTACAGGAGTAGTCCATGACTGCATCGCATCGTTTTCTTCTCTGTCTGAGCCTCTCTGCCATGCTTATGATCGCCGCGAGCCCGTTGCTGGGCGCGCAAGAAAGCATGATGTTACGACGCAACAACGCCCCCGCCGGCGCTGCCGCAATCAACCGTGGCGATTTCAATAACGATGGCATCCTCGATCTGGTCACAACAAACGGCGGCAGTACCGATTCCATCAGCGTTTGGCTGGGCAGGGCCGATGGTACATTTGCCCCGCCCATTAACACCAACACAGCCGGAGGAGGCGTGGACGTAGCCGTCGGCGACTTCAACAATGACGGCAAGCTCGATATTGCAATTGTCCCTGGCGGCTTTGGCAGTTCTTTTCAAGTCCTGCTCGGGAACGGCGATGGGACGTTCCAGCCGCCCATCACGGTGCTGACTCGAGGACCCGTCATTTCCATTACAAATTCGGATTTTAACAATGACGGAAAGATGGACCTGGCCGTGGGCGAGAATGGCTCCCAGAATTTTGTGGAGATTTTCGCGGGGGACGGCACCGGACACTTTTTCAGTGTGAACTTGATCGCTCCGCCGGATGGCTCGGGAATCGGCAAGGTGCGCGTGGGCGACTTTAACCGCGACGGCAAAGTCGACATTGCCGTGCTGCAGAATAACGCCATTACCGCATTGTTCGGCAACGGCGATTTCACCTTTGATGCCGTGCTTCTCAATCACTACGCTCAAACCAACGATATGAACACCGGAGATATGAACCAGGACAGCTTTACGGACATCCTGGTGTCATTCACCAGTGACACGTCCACGCTGGCGGGCGGAGTGGACGAGTATCTGGGAACACCCAATCGAAGCCTCAATTTCCAGCAATTGATCGCACCCAACAGCGCCTTTGAGTCTCCGAGGCAGATGATTGCGGCAGACGTAAATGGAGACGGCATCAACGATCTGGCCGCGCTGGATAATGATGGCACTTTTGCGGATGGCCTGTACGTGTGGCTGGGCAATGCGAACGGTACGCTCCAACAGACACCTACGAGATTTGTTTACACCACTGACCGCGACAAGACTGCCCTGGTAGCCGGCGACTTTAACCGCGATGGCAAAATTGATTTTGCCGCCGGCCTCATCTTCAATGGCCTCATGGAGGTGCTGCTCAATGCGACGCCGCGGGCCGCATGCCAAAAGAACACTGCAAATGGTTCCATCACGGTCTGCCAGCCCCAAGAAGCGACATTCTCCAATTCGCCGCTGCACATCATTGCCGAAGGGAATGACAGCAAAGGCGTGAACGACATTGATGTGTTTATTGACAATGTTAAGAAAGGGAGTTTTGCAAGCTCTTCCATCAATCAATTCTTCAATTTATCCAACGGAGATCATTTTGTGGTGGTGAAAGGATTTGATCCAACCGGGGCCAGTTTCCGTTCGGACCGTCACGTTACCATCTTTAGCGGAGCGCCGGGGGAGACTTGCCCCTCATCTTCTTCAACAGCCCTGTCCGTGAATATCTGTTTGCCCGCGCAGAATGCAACCTTGAGTTCGCCAGTGCAGATCTTTGCCAACTCCTATTCGCCCCGCCCACTCACGGCGATTCAGGTCTACATCGACAATCAATTAGAGTTCAACGATGCGACAGCAACGGAGGTGAACAAGCTGTTTTCCATGGCGCCGGGAATGCATTTCATTGTGGTGAAGGCATTTGATGCGACCGGTAATAGCGTAAGCGAATCGAGGACCATCGATGTGAAATGAAGCCGGGCCGCTGGTCGTTGGCCCCACTACCGTTCACTTAACGACGAAGCAAAAAACGGTTTGTCATCCCGAGGGCCTACTCGCGCGCCGGCGCGTGCAGGCCCAGGGATCTTGTGTTCACCATTGACCAGGCAGGTTCAGAAGCTGAGTCTGGCGAAACCGCACTCCATTTTGTAAGTTGTAAAATCGTTGACTCAACAATCTTGCCTGCAAGGGAGCTTGCCAATGCGATTTACCGGTCGTTCGCGTCTACAACTTCTGATCCTAACAACAGTTTTCACAGTCTGTTTTGGCGTGCAGTGCGCCCCCACTCAAGAGTCCAGTCCCTCCACGAATCCCAAGCTGGACTCCGCCTCGCAGATGCAACAACAGTTGAACGATCTGAAGATGGCAATGAATGAGATGAAGGCCGAGGAAGCGCTTTATCGCGCGCAAGCCGGCGCACAGATCCTGGATCTAAAGCAGCAACTGCGAAAGACGCAAGAGAAGCTGGAGTCAACGGAGCGTTCTCTACAGGCAGCAGTTGGCGCTTTAGCACCTAACGCTGAAAAGGCGGCACCCGATCACGGACCTGATAGTCAATCCACGGACAAGAGTCAGGAGGAACAGCAAGTCCAGAGGCTGCAGGACAACCAGCAATTATTGGCAAGCAAGGTCGATGAGCAATATCAGAGCAAAGTAGAGAGCGGCTCAAAATACCGCGTGAAGATATTTGGCATGATATTGATGAATACCTTCAGCAATCAAGGCAACGTTGACCACATTGAAGTGCCGAGCGTTGCTTTGGCGGCCACTCCGTTTACCACGAAGGGCAGCATAGGCGGAAGTTTCGGAGCCACCTTGCGCCAGTCGCAGCTTGGGCTGGAAGTTTACGGACCTTCGATTGCAGGCGCTACGACCCGCGGTGATTTTGTCGCAGACTTCTTCGGGGCATTCCCGGAGATCAACAATGGTGCGGCGGGGGGATCCCTACGTGTGAGAACGGGCACGGTCCGCATGGACTGGCAGCGCACGTCGATTGTGGCAGGCATGGACAATCTGTTCTTTTCTCCCACCTACGCTACTTCGTATGCATCATTGGGTATTCCCGCGTTTGCATATTCTGGAGACATTTGGGCCTGGATGCCCCAGATCCGAGTTGAGCACCGTTTGCTCGAATCGGACAGTTCGAACGTTACTGTATCGGGAGGGATTCTCGACGGTCTCACAGGGGAGGCGCCTCCAAGTGACTTTCTCCGCCTCCCGGGTGCGGGGGAAAGCCGCCGGCAGCCCGCATACGCGAGCCGGATCGACTGGAGTCACCGGGCCTTCGGAGAACCACTCAAAATCGGGATTGGCGGCTACTACAACCGAGAGAACTGGGCTGGACACAACATTGACGGTTGGGCGGCAACGATAGATTGGGCTGTCCCGCTGGGAAAAGAGTTCGGCTTGAGCGGAAAAGTTTATCGTGGGCTAGCCATTGGCGGGCTCGGAGCAGGTCTCGGCAACAGCATTTTATCTACCGGACCGCTGACCGATCCTACAACCGCCATACGAGCACTACGCTCGGTTGGCGGATGGAGCCAATTCAAGTTCAGGCCAACCACAAAACTTGAATTCAATGTTGCCGCAGGCCAGGACGATGCCTTTGCCGCTGACGCGAGAGGATTCACCGTTGCGCCCGGTTATCTGGCTGCGAATTTGATCCGGAATCGAAGCGAGCTTGCCAACGTGATCTATAGGCCACGCTCGAATCTGCTGCTTTCGGCCGAGTTCCGCGCGCTGAGGACCTTTACGATTCAAGGAACCAGCCAGCGCGCTAACCAAGTCAACCTCATTATGGGCGTGCTCTTTTGATATTGTGCGCCTGACAGTATGCGTCTGCGTCTTGAACACCCTGCACATGAAGTGAACAGTATTGCGGCAACACTGTTCACTTTGCGGTACCTCAATTCAAGGTTCAGCAGACTGCGTAACCGCGAGCATCCACCGCCCTACGAGACCATCCACTGTTATTGGTCGCACGGCGGCTGCGCCTCAGGCCGGCCTAGTACCTGGTCTTTGAGCTTTTGCTGGTTTTGAGCGGAATTGACTCCGTCTTGGCCTACCCCGTGGCCCGCCAGCAGGAGATAACCAACGAGTTCGTCCTGGTGCTTCCATCGTCGTCCCGGTAACTCAACCACGGGTCGCTGCTCCTTGAGATAAATAGCGACCGCGCTGCTTGTATCGTGCTCATAAATGACATTGGGCGGAAGCCCCAGGAGTTTATCCGCAGACACGATCAGCGGCAATTTGTTGTAGAGCGTTGTCGTGGCTGCCGGAAGATGTCCACAACGTGCAATATCGATGTTCACAAAGACGTTAAAGAAACTGCGGGCGGGGAAATCATACTCAGGTTTTCCGATCTGGCCTGCCTTGGCATCGGAAAAGATTTCCCCTCGGCTACGCCAGTGTTCCGCGGGCAAAGATATGCCGGCGCCATCGTACCAACGGCCTGCGCGTATGGTCAAACCGCCGCCGACCATCTTCAGGGAAGTGATTTCAGTATGGACCTCTCGATTGTTGTCTGGAGGATCGGCGAAACCGAAGGGCAGTGTAAGTTGGTCGCTCATCGTCGTGGGATCGGGTCTTCCTGGCAAATCTTTCTCCACGAGAGCGGCGCTCAGGCTGATTTCGGTTGCGGGATCGTAGAGTGCCACCGGGCTGGTGAATTTCCTGGTCCCTGCATCGTAGCCCTGACAGCCTTCGAAAAGTTTGGCAAATTTACGGACAACTTGAATCCTAACGATGCCTAACGACGACGTGGTTTCGTTCTTCGATTGAGACGGGAACGTTTCTGGATAGGCCGGCGCCACAGCCAGTAAGACGCTCAGGACAACTGCGGAAATCAGTTTCATTGATTCAGCTCCCCTTCCGAGCTTCTAAACTACAGTTGCATGTGTGCTCTGTTACTGCGTAGTCTCTCGACGCCGAACGCACGATCTTGTCATTTCGGTACACACAAAGACTCATACCACGCCTCAAAACGGATTGCTTATCCCAGATTGCTTTTTTAGGATTGAGATTTTCAGGCCGCAGAGAAATTATTGGTTGGCTCTATGAATTTGGCGATGGAAAAAATGTTACAAGCGCACAACTGGTTTTTTGTAACATCCAGGAAAGATAAGGTGCAGAAGATGCCCGTGTATGCTATTGCGCAACTCTCGATCAGCGATCGCACCGCGTATAAACGGTATCAGGACAAGTTTATGGGCGTGATGAACCGCTACAAAGGCCGCGTGCTGGCAGCCGACGAGAATCCTACGGTCGTAGAAGGTTCATGGGACCGGGAGAAGGTTGTATTACTCTCGTTTCCAGATGAGGCCGCGTTTCGGGAATGGTCAGAGTCTGCCGATTACCAGGAAATTGCGAGGGACCGCAAAGCCGGATCGACGGCGGTGGTTCTGCTGGTAAAAGGACTCGGATAGCCAGAAAAGATTGGGTAATTGAGTAATCTGGTAATTGGGTCATTGAACGGGCGGACGAAGGCTGCTAATTGCTCGCAAGAACTGACGGCTGCACCGCCATTTGCATTGCAATTGCCCCGATTGCCGATTACTCCAAACTTCAGGCGCTTGCGGCCTTTGCCTGGATCTCTGCTTTCACTTTTTCTGCTTGCAGCAGATGGCGGCGCTCGTGGGCCAGCATCCAGGGAACCGGCGCGGCCAGCCGCAGGCGTGGCAATTGTGGAAGCGGCGAATCCACCTTTACCCTCTTGAGATCCAGCCCATCCGATTCCCGCACCAGGCGCTCCCATTCATCCTGCAGACGCATGAACTCGGCAATCACCCGCGAAGGATCAGTGATGGAAGACGGAGGAAGAATGTTCTCAGGCGCACGGAACCTGAATTTTGGCGGCGGCTCGGCAATCCACTTGAGCAGCGAGCCCAGCAAGCCCGGTTTGAACGGTCCTTTTCCCAGCATCTTACCTTCGCGTCCGCGCCGGATGGCAGCTTCAATCAGCGGCACATAGCCCGTCCCGGTCAGGTTCAGGTGAGCCAGGCATTCGGCGATGGACCATTTCGCCGGATCAGGCCGGCGCATGAGCTGCTCCGGGCTGAGACCGGCAATTAGCTCTTGCGCGCAGCGACGAATGTCTTCAAGTTGATTGAGTAGAGTTTTCATATTAATGGTTAACGGCTGCTTTCTTTCCCATCCAGAAAAACACCGCGGGAGTCACAATCAGGGACAGCACCATGGAGATCAAGATCCCGCCAATCACGGCGATGGCCAGCGGCTGCAGCATTTCCGATCCGGCCCCGATGGCAAACGCCAGCGGCAACATGCCGGCGACGGTGGCCATGGCCGTCATGATAATGGGCCGCAGACGCCGGCGGCCCGCCTGGATCATGGCTTCCTCCGGTTCGAAACCAGCCGCCCTGAATTTATGATCCGCATCCAGCAGCAGGATTCCGTTTTTGGCCACGATACCGATCACCATGATCAATCCCATCAGCGAAGCCAGATTCACGGTCTTCCCCGTGACCACCAAAGCGATGAATACGCCTGCAATCGACAGCAGCGCGGAGCTCAGAATGGCAATGGGCGCGGAAAAACTACGGAATTCAAACAACAAAACCGTGAAGACCAGGATAATCGCCAGCGTAAGGACAATGGCCATGTCGTGGAAATCTTTTTGCTGTTGAGCATAGGTGCCGCCATAGACCACGCGAATGGAAGCCGGCAAGTGCAGCCCGGTCACAACCTTCTGGACTTTGGCCACACCGGTACCCAGGCTTTCACCTTCCAGTCTGGCTGTCACCTCCACCAGGCGCTGCAGGTTTTCGCGGATAATTTCCGTCTGTCCCGGCTGTTCATTGACCTGGGCCAGCGTTCCCAGGGTTGCCGTCTTGCCGGTGGAACTGGTCAACAGGGTGTTGCTCATAGCCTCTATGGAGGCGCGATTTTGTTCCGGGAAGCGGACGCGGATGGTGTACGCGCGGCTGTTGGCTACCAGGGGCGCGTCCGCCGGAACGCCCTGCATAATCGCTGTGGCATCCGTGGAAACCTCTTCCGCCGTAAAGCCCGCCCTGGACGCCACCGTGGGATTCACCTTAAATTCGGTTGCCGGGCCGCTGGTGGTGTCTTCGATTCCATTCTTCAGGTCCACCACGCTGGGAATCTTTCCAATGGCATCCGCCACCTTGGGAGACGTATCCGTGAGCAAGCTGGTATTTTCTGAAAACAGCTTGATGACCACCGGCTGCGGCGCTCCCGTGAGATCGCCAATCATGTCTTGCAATTGCTGCTTCAAATCCACATCGACGGAAGGTTCTTCACTTTTGATGGTGGCCCGCACGTCCGCCATGATGTCGTCAATCGCCCGGCTGCGCCTGGCTTTTAGTTTTACGGAAATATCTCCGGTGTTGGCCTCCGTCACCGCGGCCAACCCGAGTTGCAGCCCGGTGCGGCGCGACGTGCTCTCAACTTCCGGTACTTCACGCAGGATCTGCTCCAGATGCGAGACCACGCGATCGGTTTCCTGCAGCGAGCTTCCCGCAGGCGTAAGGTAGTCCACGATGAAACCACCTTCGTCCATCTCCGGCAAAAGATCTGAACCCAAAAACTTGTAACAGACGAAAGAAAGAGCCACCAGCACCACTGCGCCAATCACCAGCCAACGGGGGTGCTCCAGCGCCCGGCGCATCCAGCGCTCATAGAAATCAACAACCCTCCGGAAGAAACCCTTGATGGATGCCTCTTCGGCGGCCATCAGCCTGCGAATCTCCTGGTCGAGGTCGCCATTCTCTGGCGTTTGCGGTGGCGACGCTGTGCTGTGGCGGCGGATCAGGTAGAGACTCAGAGTGGGAGTCCAACTCAGGGCCAGGACTAGAGACGTCATCAGCGCCGCACACATGGTCACGGCCAGGGCGCGAAAGAAACTTCCATTCACCCCAGTCATGGAAATCAAGGGCAGAAAAACTACTATGGGCGTGAGCGTGGACCCAACCAGCGGAACGGTGATTTCCGCCAAGGCGCTGCCGGCTGCCTGGAGCCTATCTTCGCCGGCATCGCGATGCAGGACGATGTTTTCCACCACCACAATGGCATCGTCAATCACCAGGCCCACGGCCGCTGCCAGCCCGCCCAGGGTCATCAGGTTAAAGGTCTGGCCGAGCAGCTTGAGCACAATAAACGTCACCATGATTGTGACCGGGATCACCAGCCCCGCAACCACTGAGGTTCCCCAGTCGCGCAGGAAGAGAATGATCACTCCGGCGGAGAGAATCAGCCCCAGAAGAATGGCGTCACGCACGCTCTTGATTGAATCCTGGACGATTCCCGACTGGTCATAGTAAGGGATCAGGCGAATGCCGGGAGGAAGCGTGCTGCGAATGCGATCAACCTCCGCATGCACTTCATCGGCAACCTGGACCGTGTTGCTGTCCGGCTGGCGATTAATGCTCAGCAGTACGGCAGGTTTTCCGTCTGCCCGCACAATCGTGTATACAGGCATCACGGAAGCTGTAACCGCGGCCACATCCCCAATGTGTACGGGAATTCCTGCGGGCGTGTTTTTGATCACGGTTTGAGCAACATCCTGGGCGGTTCTGGCCTGTCCGCTCACCAGTCCCAGCACAAGCTGATGATTGCGCTCAAACAATCCCGGGGAATCAATCAGATTGGTCTGCTTCACTGCATTCAAAATGTCCGTAACCGTGACTGACGTCTGCAGCAACTTTGACGGTTCAGGGGTGATCTGAAATTCCGGCCGCTGGCCGCCCTGCACCACCACTGTGGCCACGCCGGTCATACGGTTCAGACGCGGCGCAATGTCATAGGTGGCCGTCTCCCAGAGCTGTGTTTGGGGAACGGTATCGGAGGTCAGGCTATAACCTAGAATCGGAAATGACGCAAAGGTCAGGCGGTGGCTCTGAATCTTGGTTCCAGAAGGCAGTTCCGTAGACACCTTGGATAGTGCTGAATCCACCAACTGGAGCGTCTGGAACATATCTACCTGCCAGTTGAAGGACAGGTCGATTTCCGCCGAACCCCGGCTGGTGATGGAGCGCACCGTCTCCAAGCCCTGTACGCTGTTCACCGCCTGCTCTACCGGACGAGTGATCGTGACCATCATCTGGTCAATAGGCATGACTCCGTTGTCAAGTCCAATCACAATGCGGGGAAAATCAGTGGAAGGAAAAACGGCAACCGGAATAGTAAAAGCCTGATACGCCCCGACCAGCGCAATCACCACAATCAAGAAAATCAAAGATTGGGAATTGCGGGCGAACCAGTAGGTTGGTTTTGAGGTGGATGCTGCCGCTCCGGCTTTAACTGTTGGCTCCATGATGGTTACTGGGCGATGCTTGCGTAGTAGTTAGTCAGTACTTAGTATTTAGTAGTTAGCAAAACCAAAATCTCGACCTCTCATCTGCCAGCAGTCTGCAAGATTGCCGGGTGATTTTATTTTGGTGTTGCTAAGTACTAAATACTAACTACTGGCTTCGGTTTCAGTCCTTCTTGCCTGCATCGGGCTTTTCTTTTTCCTTGTCTTTGTCCTTTTCGTCATCGCCTTTGCCAGACTCGCTCTCTGCGGCTGCCGGCTTCTCTACTTTCAACTTTGTCTTATCCGGCAAGCCGTAGGCGCCTACGGTTACTACCTGCTCTCCCTCTTTTAGGCCGGAGACTATCTGGACTCCCTCTTCGCCCTGTATGCCGGTTTGGACGTCACGGTTTTGCGCCTTGCTGTCCTTGTCTATCACGATCACCTGCGCCTTGCTTCCGCTGGCGTTCAGCAGGGCCGCGGTTGGAACCACCAGCGCGTCATGCACCGTTTGGGCTGTAATTGCGATCTGAGCCGTTGTTCCCGGACGCAGTTGCTGCCGGGCGTTTTTGGCCTGTACCCAGACTTCCACGGTGGTGCTGTTGGGATCGAGCGCCGGACTTACCAGCGTCACCGTGCCTGGCACTGCCTCCAATCCGGGAACGGTAATGGTGGCTTTGTCGCCGTTGCGCAGGAGCAAGGCATCCGACTGCGGAATGTGCGCCTTGGCAATAATGCTGGAGAGGTTCATCACGGTGAGGAATGGCGTGGAGGTGGAGGCCATTTCTCCCGGATACAGCGGGCGATCTGTGATGACTCCGTCAATCGGGCTGCGAATCTCGGTGTAGCTGAGCTGCGCTTCCGCTGCCAGATACTTGCCCTTGGCGGAGGTCAACTGGCCGGCCGCTGATTTGAGCGACTGCTGTTTTACGATTGAGTTCAGCGAATCCAAATGCTTCTTAGCCTGGTCGTACTGGCTTGTAGCCTGGGCCAGTGTTACCGCGGCATCATCCAGTTCCTTGCGGGGCAAGGCTCCCTGCCGGTAGAGATTCTCCCGGCTGGAATACATCTTCTGAGCCGCATCCAGACCCTTTTGCGCCGTCTGCACGTCCAGCTCGGTTTTTTGCCGGTCTTCCGGGAGGGTGGCGCCTACGTTGGTTTCATAGGTGGCCTGGGCCTGCTCGTATGCTCCCTGGTTGTCCAGCCTGGCCGCAGAAAGATCGCGGTTTTCCAGCTCAGCCAGCAGCTGACCGCTGCGAACCTTCTGCCCGCGCACCACGTAGAACTTGCGCACCGGGGCGCTCACCTTGGGAGTGATCATAGACTGTGCAACGGGAAAGATAACGGCTTCCGCGTTGATCACCCTGGAGATGTCCGCTTTTTGCGCAGCGACGGCCTGCACCGATACTTCCGGCTCCGCTTCTTTTTCACCCTTGCTGCATCCTGCGATGCACGTGAGCACCGCCAGGGTAAACACTATCGTTTGTTTTGTGGTCATATTCATAGCAATCAGCAATCAGCCGCCGCTGCGGGCAATCAGCCCGCGGACGGCCTGCCATCCTCGAGATCGTCCGTCGGCATGGAAACGAAACTTCAAAAACCTTACCACTACATATTGCCTGTTAGGACCTGCAGACCTGCCAACGCTGTCCTATAGCGCACTACGCCATCGGAGTAGGCATTGCGGGCCTGCGTCAGAGTGTTTTGTGCATCCACCACTTCCAGCACGGTGGATTCCCCGGCCTGGTAACGCAGCGTGGTGAGTCTCAGGCTCTCGGCTGCAAGTTCGGCGGAGCTCTTGAGCAAATCCAGCTCGGAGACGGCCGCCTGCGCCTCATCATACGAGGTGCGAATCTCTGCCAGCAGCTTGCGCTGGGCAAACGAGAGTTCGCGCTGGGCTTGTTTGCGCTTCAGGTCCGCCTGCACCACTTTGCTGTGCGTGATGCCCCAATTCCATACGGGAATGTTCAGGGTGGCGCTGGCGGAAGAGCCCAGCGCGTTCAGGCGGAGAAGGTCTGGCGGCGGCAGCGGATTCGGAACGGTAGTGTGAGTGGCAAAATGCGTTGAGTCGATGCCGTACCAGTAATCCAATCCCAAGGACGGCAGGTAGCCGGCCCGTGCGCCCGTGAGCTCCGACTGTGCCGCCTGCAAAGAAGCCACGGACGCGCGCAGCTCCGGATTTTTGATTTGTGCAGCGCGCTCGAAGTCATCAAAGGTCTGGAGCGGCGGCGCGAGGTCCAGATCGTCCACCAGATTAAAGTTCTCATTGAAATCCGGGAACAGCAGGACGGCCAGGTCCAGGCGGCTCTTATCCATGCCAAGCTGGGCCTCGCGCAGATCGCGCCGGCGATCCTGGGACTGGATTTGTGCCTTGATCACGTCCGCATGCGCAACCTCGCCGCCGTTTTCCAGCTTCTGGCTTACATCCAGAAAGCGTTGCGCCTCGGCCACCGCCTGTTGCGTATTGGCGTACTTGCGCTGGGCGGCGATCAATCCGTAATAACTTTGCACCACCGTCACCACCAGGCCGCGCGCGGCAATCTCTGCCCTGGCCCTGGCCACGGCTTCCAACGCTCGGGAGCGACGGTAGGCAGCCAGATCGCTGAACCCCACCGACTCATGGACGTTGCCCTGGCTGATGTATTCATGGACGGCGTTATTGGCAACGAAGATTGCGGTATTGGTGTGGCTACCATTGCCCTGAGTGTAGAGCGCCTGGTTGTTATAGGTGACGCCCGGCAAGAGTCCGGCGCGCGCCTGGACTTTATCCTGATGGGCCACACCCTGATCGGTTAGCGCGGCATTGAATTCGACGCTGTACTTTCGCGCCCGCGCCAGAGCGTCTTGCAGCGTGAGCGTCAGCGGCGCCTGGGTAGACGTAGATGGCTGCTGCTGCGCGGGAACGGCTTGCGGTGCTGGCGCTGAAGGCGGCTCTTGCCCCATCATGATGCCCGCCGGGACAACGATTGCCGCTAGAACAAACAATCTGGATATTAGACGTCGAACCATGGACTGCCTCCCTGGAGAAAATAAAGAGGACACGCGCAAGAACACAGGCACACGTGTAGTTTCAGGGAAACAAAGGTTCTCAGATGCGGAGAGGCACAGGAGGAGAGGGAGTCAACTGCGGAGAGAACGCAAAAGCAGGCATCTCGACTGCAGCGCGCATGCGGCTGCGCAAATATTGAAGCACCTGCATGAGGAGGGAGATCGCGACCAATGCCACCAGATGCCCGAGCACAAACATGATGCCCACAAAGGTGAGCATAACGATGAGCTCAATTTCGAAGTCCGAGGCCGGTACCTGCGAATCAAAGCCGTCCAAGGATTCAATAAGAGGATAAAACAGAGCCAACCCCGCCAAAGATACAAAGCTAACGAGTTGGAGAGCTCGACGCAGCATGACTCGGCTTTGATACTACAATTCTGGCCCAATAGAAGCAAGGGGACAGCCTAAGGGGACAGGTCACAGGGAACAAGTTCTAGGGAGAGCGCTGCCATCGGCTTTGGCCAGATTGAACAGGCTGTGACGCGATCTGAGCATCGGTGCATCTGGGCATCGGTTCATCTGAAGCAACAACCATGGACTCGATGCGCTTGTAGACTGATTCTTCCCCGGACCAAGTTGCTGAAAGCTTCCAGACTTAAGCCAAAGGCTAATGGCCAAGTGCCAAAGGCTATTTGCCAATTGCCATTGCAGATGAGCGATAATGAGGGAAGCATGGGCACTATAACCAAGCTGACGTTTCAGGAGTACGAGCAACTCCCGGAGCAGGAGGGCGTACGCTATGAACTCGATGAGGGTACCCTCTTGATGGCGCCCTCGCCAACCTGGTGGCACAACGACATTCGTGATTACATAGCCAATCGCCTGCGTGATTTTGTGAAGACGCATGGGTTGGGAAGGGTCACAGTAGAGACGGAATTCCAGCTGTCCTCTGACACCGCGAGAACTCCAGATATTGCTTTCGTGACCAGCGAAAAACTCAAGAACCTGGACAGACGCCGTTCTCCCATCTTTGGCGCCCCCGATCTGGCAGTGGAGGTCATTTCGCCGGGCAACCGTGCTGAAGACACGGTCAAAAAGATTCATCAATATCTCGGCGCCGGATGCCGCTCCGTATGGATCGTCTATCCTGGCTTGCGCCGGGCAGAAATGCACTCCCAGGCAGGCGTTCAAAATCTGCGTGAGTCAGACGCGCTCAAAGAAGAGACTCTACTTCCCCGCTTCTCCCTGGCTCTTTCAGAAATCTTTGAGGCTGACGAAGTACGATAGATCAGGTTACAGGTCACAGGGAAAGCGCTGCCATCGGCTTTGGCAGGATTGAACAAGCTGTGACTCAATCTGGGCATCGGTACATCGGGGCATCGGTTCATCTGAAGAACCAACCATGGCCTCAATGCGCTTGCGGCTGACTATTTAGATCGCCGGACCCTTCCAGACTCAAGCCAAGGGCTAATGGCCAAGGGCCAAAGGCTATCCTCACTCCACCGCTACATGCGTTCCCTTCTGTTCTTTGCGCGATAGGTGGGCGATGCGGTCGTCCAGCAGGCTGCGAATGCCTTTCAGAAATTCGACTCGCGAGTTGCGGAAGTGATCGCGCGTGGCTTCGGGCCAGAGACGCTCGATCATCGGCAGGGCCGTGGTGCAAAAAAAGCAGCCTTGCTCCTGGTGGCTATGGGTGGCAGTTTTCTCTTCCATGTTCAGCTCTCCTTCATTTCCACGGTCAACACCTTATTATCCAACTTTGCTTTGCCCGGCGAAAGTCCAGCCATTGAGGTAGGCAGGCCGATGTGGCGGCGGAGCGTACCGATCTCCACTACCAGTTCATCGCCTTTCTTAAACAACCCGATTTCACTCTTGATGGCAAAAGGCAGCATCAGGCGAATCTCATAGTGGCCGTCGCGCTTGGCAAATGTGTACGGAGCCTCTGTGCGGGTTATTGCGGCGGGGTCTTCTGTCTCGTGGTACAGTGCGCGGCTCAGCTCTTCGAGCCGTTCGCGACCCACCACCTCGTGCATGAACAGTGGCACCCGTTTTACCGGCACCGGCGCAAAGTAGCTCTCAATCTCCTGGAGCACATGGCCCTGGGAGACGCGCCACTCGCGAAAGAAATTGTCAGTAATCTGTTCCGGCAGGACGCGGTTCACAATCACGCCGTCCACGGTCATCCCATGCAGGGAGAAGTAGACAAAGGCGCGCTGCGTCTCGCGCAAGACCATCTTCTCGGGGTTCGTCACCAGCCGGATGCTGGTGGTCCGGGCGTCTTCCAGCAGTTCATTCACGCCTTCCAGCTTGCCGAAGAGGTCCTTGATGCTGGCAAAATATTTGTCCGGCGGCAGTTCAACCGGAGAGACCCGGTTGGCTAGAGGACGGATCGCCTTGAGCAGCCCGCGCTGAAAGGGAAAGATGTGCTTCATGTACCAATCTAGGGTCGTCGGCATGCTGACAAAGCGCATGGATTCGGCCGTGGGCGCGCAATCGAGGACCACCACATCGTAGGTCTGCTCGCGAAAGAACTGGTTTACGTACATCATGGCACTCAGCTCTTCCATGCCAGGAAGAATCGCCAGCTCTTCGGCCTCCACATCGCCAATGCCGGTAGTGCGCAGCACCGAGGTTACATAAGAAGAAATCTCCAGCCAGTGCCGCTTGATCTCCTTCTGGATGTTGACCTCGTGGATGGCCAGATGATCGTTGATCTGAAATGGGTCACCTGTACTGCCATGGAACAAATTGGTTTCCAGATCAAAGGCGTCGGCCAGGCTGTGCGCCGGATCAACACTCATGACCAGCGTCCGATACCCGAGCCGTGAAAGCTGCAAACCGGTAGCGGCGGCCAAACTGGTCTTCCCTACCCCTCCCTTACCGCTGAACAAAAGAATACGCATGAGGATAGTTTACAACCCTTGACTGCGCCATGGAGACACCAACTGTCGGTCCGGATTTTGGTCGTGGATACGAATCGGGTCATCGGGTCGTCGGGATATCGGGTCATCTTTAAGAAATTTGGTAAGTGGGTAAGTTGGTAACTTGGTAATTGAAGATCAAAGGCGAAGTCTTCCGATGCTCTACCTTAATGACAACCGAATGGGTGCCATTCCAGATTCAATCACCCGACTCTACACATTGCACCTCGAGAACAGGCTCTCGGCTACACTGGATCACCCCTCCCGGGGTTCTTGAGTTGCAAGACTTAGAAGTTACTGCAGCTCCTTCGGAGCCATCGAGACTCCCCGCGTTCTCTTGTCACGCACACACTGGGCAGAAGCCAGCAGCGTTGTAACGCAAGCCAAGTGCATGGGTCCTTCGCTTCGCTCCAGGATGACAAGGGATTGGGGATGCAGGTGGAAGGTCAACAGAATCGCTGTCCATTGCATGCTTAGCCTGCTAAAGTAGACAACTTTATACTTGACATAAATATAAATATTTCATAGTGTATGAATTAATGAACCAGTATTCCACACGCGAAGCTGCCCAGATGCTGGGACTGGATTGGAGGACGATCCAGAACTATATTGCGCAAGGGAAGATAGTCGCTCCGCCCGTTCAGAAGATTGGGGGCGGCAAGTTTCGCGCCTGGACCGACAGAGACATTGAAAGGCTCAGAAAGCTTCTGCCAAAGATTAAGAATGGCAGGAAGACGAGGCACCAGAAGAAGCAGTTGGCAGCTAGCAATTGGCAATTAGCAAAAGCAGAACCGAAGTCAAAGACGAAGAAAAAGCCACAGCCGGGGGCACCTTCACCCCGTCATGCGCAAAAGCGGCGCAAGTCGGGGGCCCCGAAAGCTGTGCCACACGTTTCTCGCGGCAACAAGCAGCAACGCAAGAAGTAAAACCTTAACCAACGGGCACACGCCAGTGCTTGTAACACTGGCATGGCCCTAACCGCATCACCCGCTGGAGGCGGGTAACATGGCTGACACTCAAGTTAAACGCTCTATCCCTGCGGCGCAACCTAAGCGCCGTCGCATTGATCATCATGTAAAACTTCGCGGTTTTGAAGCGCTCTACCACCTGAATCGCGGATTCAACATTACTGCCTTCAACTTTGAACGCCTGGAGCGGCTCGGACTCATGCGGCCCCGTGATCTGCGGGCCTTCCGCCATATGTCTGAGGAGGTCCGGGCCCTGGCCAATTCTGACCTGCTCTTAATTTTGGAAGAGCGGGAAACGGAAGATGCGGTGCGGTTTCAGAAGCTCCGGCTGAAGTGGCAAAAGCGACTCAAAGAACCCCGTGGACGAACCACCAAGGACACGAAGGTTAGGAACAAGGAATAACCCTATTTGCCGCAGATTTACGCAGGTAAACGCAGATCAGCACAAACTCAAAATACCGCTAACCTCTGAATAAGTGCCATCTGCGTATCTCAGCGGAAATCTGCGGCGACTTTCCGGAATTCTGCAAAGATTTACTCCTTCTTCACACGGGATTAACGATTCTTCCTTCTACTCCTCTTGTGCCCCCACAGCACTCGATAATTTCAGAATTGTGATTTTTGATTTGAGAACCATTGACTTGAGAAGCAGGCCGTGGAGTGTGGACGCGGGCGTGGTGAATCGCAAATCACAATTCGCAAAAGGAAGAAGGAGAAAGAGATGAAATTGCCCCACTATTTGCTTGTGCCTGGCCTCTGCCTGACCCTGCTTGTTCCCGCACTGGCGCAAAACCAGACTGTTCCTGGCGCGGGAAACCAGAATGCCATTGACCTCAGCAGCCGGTCGCCCATGGTGCAGTCTGCTTTTCAATTCCTGATCGAGCAGGCGAAACGGATTGACGATCCGGAGCTGCGAGAAGAGACGCTGGATGCCATCAGCAATCCAGATACATGCGTCCGGCACCGTGCCGGACTCTCTGACGCGGATAAAGACCGCATTCTGCAGAGCCTGATCAGCGCGGGGCTGGTCAATCCGGCCGATGGCGCCGGCATTCCGGGCGGACTCAAGGCCGGTGTCTTCCCTCCCCTGTTGAACGATGGCAGCGCCTGCCCGCACTTGCCGCAGAGGTTCTTTTCCGCTCCCGGCAGCGTAACTGGCGGGCATCATTCTTATCCCGGCGGACTGCCGGTGCATGAATCCAACAACGACACTGCCGATGTCGACCTGGCCAATGAATATCGCAAGGTATATGGGCATTCAACCGGTGACTTCGCGACGATCAGTCCATCGCCCTTCACCGGGTTCCTGCAGACAGGCAACTCAGCCATTTTCATTGATGAGGACATCATTCTGGGCGCGCCCATCTGGCACGATTGGGCCAAGCCGATCGTATTTCAGTGGAACAGCGATGGCTCGGAATTTGTGGAGCTGAATTTTGGCGGCAGCGGCCTCAACGACAACAACGGCACGCCGGGGGATTCCCGCACGGGCGGGCACCACATTATGAGCGTTGCCGAATCCATGAAGCGCGGCCTGAGCCCGGCCTTTGTGATCACGCAGGCATCGGCCCATTCCGCTCCGACCAGCGGCAACGAGTTCAAGGTGGTGAACTGGCTGCGCGCGGCGGCGATCATGGCGCAGATCGATCCCGTACAGAAGGGCTTTCTTACCCGCGATGCGCACGGCAACTTCCGCCTGCCGGCGCTACGCAGGCTGGGGAGCATGGATCTGATCAATGCGACGCCCTCCCAGACGAACCTGCTGGCGGAATACACCATCCACAATCTGTCCGATGCGGACTTTACCTATTCCGGCCCCGCGGTGTCGACCGACCAGGTGATTCTGCAGAAGCTGGCGCCGGAATTTGGATTTAATCCGGCAGATACGGCGAATTACAACAACCATTTCCGCAATCCGGTGTTAAGTTTCATAACCGCTGAAAGGCTATTGATCATTTACAGTGAACAAGGCCTGGAGGGAGTCAGGAAGCAGTTGCAGGAGCTGCGAGAACACCATGTGATCTAGGAATTCCTGCAAACTTGGGGTGGCTGGGGGAGCCACCCCATTTTTTTCGTTATGCACGCGCTACCGAGAATTCTGTTCGCGTTGCGTTAAAAAGCAGCATTGCCTCCTCAGAGAATTGGGTAATCGAGTAATTTGGTAATTGCGTAATTGAAAAGCAAACGCAAAATCGCTCCCGTGTGAGCAGCGATATCACGTTGCCTGCCGTCTTTCTCCATCTCCATCTGCGTAACTCTGCGGAAATCTGCTGCGAAGAGCCTTTCATTTTTCTTACGGCATCAGTTCCGCAGTCAGGATTGCGCCGCCCATATCTGCCAGCACTACTGCTGCTTTTACCGGCTTGCGTGAGTCTTTGGCAATCCAGAGCGTCTGGTGGTCGGAACCGCCGTCGGCCGAGGTCACCTCTACTTTGAAGGCGTCAAAGGTGCCCGCGGGCACGGTTACGCTTTCTGCGCCCACTACTTTCAACTGCAGCAGTTTTTCTTTCTGCGTGCGCAGGTCAAAGTTTCTGTAGGTTGCGGTGTAGCCTTCCGCCAGAGGCAGGCAGGCAATGGATTGGTCTGAGCCGGCGGCATTGGCAAACAGCGGTCCGCCCAGATCGGCGGTTACCGGCTTATCCTGGCCATTCATGTTCATGGTGCCGCTGGCCTTGTTGTGGTCAAAGGCAAGATCAAAGGCCACCGGGCCCTGCCTGGCAGAAAGCTTGCGCAGGATCAGCGTGTCCTTCTCCAGGATCGTAGTATCCGTGATCTGGCCGTTTGGAGTATCCACAACATCGGTGGCATTCCAGGCCCCATTTTCTTCCTTGATCGTCGTGGAAAGCGTCAGGGGAATGTCTTGTCCTGCCACCGCCAGCGTCGCTTTGTACTTGTAGGTTCCGGGAGAGAGGTTCACAGCCAGCTTGGGCACGGCTGCGCTGCTGGGATCAGCTTTTTTGGCCAGGACCACGGTCTTGGGATCAACAGTGACTTCCTTCAGCCGGGCCACAACCTCGGGCGTACCGCCGTCCTGGAAACGTCCGCCAAGATATTTGGCAAAGAACGCTTCCGTGGCCATGAGGCTGGCCATATTGTTTACCGGCCGGGCGAAGCCGTGGCCTTCATCGGGAATCAGCAGGTACTCTACCGGGAATCCACGGTCGCGCAAAGCCACCACAATCTGCTCGGACTCCGCATGATTGACGCGGGGATCATTGGCGCCCTGGGCGATCATAAGAGGCGTCTTGATCTTGCCGGCGGAGGTGAGCGGCGAGCGCTCGACCAGCAAGGCCTTGCCTTCAGGCGTGGTGGGATTGCCCATGCGCCGGTAGAACGTCTGGCGTCCGGATTCCCAGTACGGCGGGATCGAATCCAGCAGCGTGATCAGGTTGGCCGGGCCAAACAGGTCCACTGCCGCCGCATAGACGTCCGGGGTGAAAGCCACGCCCGCAAGCGTAGCGTAGCCGCCATAGGATCCACCAAAGATGCCGATGCGCTTGGGATCGGCAATGCCTTCCGAGATCAGGTACTTTGCTCCCCATGTCACGTCATCTTGCATCTTGCGGCCCCACTCGAGGTTGCCGGCGTCAATAAACTTTTTGCCATATCCGGCAGAACCGCGGAAGTTCATGCTCAAAACAGCGTAGCCGCGGTTAGCAAGAAACTGACTGTATCCGTTATAGCCCCATACGTCCCGGCCCCAGGGGCCTCCATGAGGAAGCACGATGGCCGGCAGGTTCTTCGCCGGAACACCCTTGGGCAGCGTAAGATAAGCCGGAATCTCAAGACCATCCGACGACTTGTAGCTCACAATCTTCATCTCTGCCAGGGCTGTGCGCGGAAGTCTCTCGCGCACTTTGAACTGAAAGGTAAGTTTGTGGGTCTTACGGTCAAGGAGGTAGTCCTCGCCCGGCTCGGTATCGCTGTTCACCACCACCAGCCAGAGCTGTTCGTCTTTGGTCCAGGAGGCGCGGCCTACTTCCTTGCCGGGAAATTTTGCCCGCAGCCATTTGAAGTCAGCTTCAATACCCTTGTCCTTGAAGTAGCGCCGCAGATGATCGTCCAGATACTGCGTGAGCGCCAGTTGGTCGGTTACTTCGGAAAAGACTGCGGCAAAGAAATCAACCCTTTTGAGCGGGTCAGATTCCACCATCTCTGTTTTTCCGGTCTGCGGATCAAGCAGGACCAGGGCCGCCAAATCGAGGTCGGGGCCTTTGTTTGTGGCCATATAGGCGCGTTTGCCATCCTTTTGGAAGCGGATGACGTCACACTGCTCAAAGACGTTGCACGAGTACACCTTGGTGAATGTATCGGCATCTACGCGAAAGATTTCCGTGTCGCCATTCTCGGCAGAGCGAGTACCCAGGCGCAGATTGCCCTGAAGGTCAAAATTCCAGCCGGTGATGCGCTCCGTGTTCTTGCGCATCAGCGTCTTTTCTCCAGTAGAGAGCTTGAGCTTGTAGAGATCGTGCCAGGCTTTATCGCGATCGTTCAGCCCGATGTAAATCACGTCGGGATCGCTCTTGGGCAGCTCAAAAATCTCCACTCGCACGCCTTTCAACCCAGTCAGGTCGCGCGCAGCGGGAGCATCGGCCCCGGCGGCCGGTCTGGCTGTGGGATCAACGGCGTAGATATTGAAGTTCTCATCACCATCGTAGTCTTTTATGTACAAAATGTACTTGCTGTCGCGCGTCCAGAAATAGCCCGGGATCGGACGCTTGGTTTCCGCCGTGATCAGGCGCGCGGCGCTGAATGGCTCGTCAACGCCTTTTACATAAACATTGCGAGTACCCTTCCAGGGCTTTTGGAAGGACAGATACTTTCCATCGGGCGAAAGTTGGCCACCGGCAATCTCCGGATTGCCGAAAAGCAGTTCACGATCGATGAGCGGCGGCAGGCCGGTGGAAGCTTGCTTGCTCTTGCCGCTATCCTGAGCGCTGAGCGCCGAGGCGGCGAGCGCAAGACACAATAAGGCTTTGAACAGAGTCTTCATAAATAAACTTCCTTTCGGCTGCACACGATGATAGGGACCGCACCCTGGGAAGATTCTCCTGCATGAGCCTTATAAATTGTCACGCCAAGGGCTTATTGCTGTCTAGTAATTTAGGGGGACAGAGTGCAGGGAACAGGTTATAGGGGAAAAGCAAAAGCGAGATTGAGTATTTAGTGCTTGGTATGTGGGGTATTTGGTATTTAGCAAAACCAAACCTACGACCCTGGAAAGGCGGGAACCTTGGCCCGCGACTGACGCCAACAGATGCGAATAAACGAAAACGCAGATGATCCTTTGGAGTTCATCTGCGTTTCTCAGCGGAAATCTGCGGCAAAGACTCCGAACTTAGCCTCTGCCCAGGAAATTGATGTGGATGTAAGTGCCCAGGCGCACGTTATAGGCGAGATACCAGCCGACGTGGTCAGGGTCTTCATAAACTACGATGCGGTCGCGGTCCCAGAACCAGTCGTCGGTATAGCGGTAATCGTAGGGGGCTACGCCGAAGTAAAAGCCGTTGAACCAGAAACGGTCCCTGCCACCTCCACCCAGCACCCAGACATGGCTGCGGCCAAATCCGCCGTTAAAGCGGCCGTGCTCCCACGGGTGATCGAGGTGATAGTGGACATCGGCCCGGCCGCCGTCGTGTCCAATCCATCGGCCATCGTTGTGAACGTGGGGAGCATCCGGGTGGCCTTCGCGGTCGTTAAAATGGCGGTCCTCCGCGTACTCGTGATGTTCACCCCGATCGTCATGGTGTTCACCCCGATCGTCATGGTGTTCACCCCGGGCCTCACGTGGGCCATGGGATGGAATGTATTCGTGATGGCCGCGGCCGTCCCCGTGGCCGTGGTCATCGTGGTCCCGCCCACGGTCCTGGGCAACACCGTAAACGGAGACCACAAACAGAATTGCAAACATCTTCAGAGTCCGATTCAGAAAGCTTTTCATGCGCCACCTGTCCATTTCGCTCGCGAATATAACACAACAGAAGCTGGGCCGGCATGATTCGATAGGCCTATCCCCATGGTGCCGTAGAGGTCCGCGACAGGTTAGGCCAAGCCATGCTAAGTGTTGGAACACGGACTCTCGCTCTTAGTTGCGCCCGCTCGAATGACCTCTCTTCCGACGCCGGAACTCCCATTTTTGTTTGCGCGTTATAACGCGCCCTGCTATCACGCGTAGACGGATATAAGCGTCCCCCTGAAAATTGCACAGTCATGTCACTGCAGACCACATTCGGCGACCGGATTCGCGAACTGCGAACGGCACGCGGCTGGTCTCAAGAACACTTTGCCGACGTCTGCGGACTCTATCGCTCCCACATGGGCGAAATCGAGCGCGGCGAAGTGGACGTGGCCCTGAGCACCCTGGCTAAGCTGGCCAAAGGCCTCGATATGACGGCTGGGGCGATACTCAAGGGAATCATCTGATTTTCCAGCCACTCGCGGCGCGCAAAAACTTCCATTTCTGATCGTGCTATATTGGGACTCTGTGAGTACCTTGGTCCAATTCAGCGGGCGAGCCCTTCTATTGCTGCTCATGGCTGCGGTCCTGCTTCAGCCTTTCTGCGCTGCGCAACTTCTCAGTGCGGCGCCAATGGTTGCGGCGGTGACAGAGGACTCTGGTTGCCACCACTCCATGCCCGCAGTTCCCGCTGCCCCAGCCAAGCGATGCTGCACGGTCAATCATCAGGACGCCGCAGTACTGTCGCTGCGCTATGTTCCCCCGCAGCTTTGCGTAGTTGATTTGCAGGTTTCGGCGCAACTTTCGTCGACGCTGTTCCCTCATGCTCCACAAGTAATTGTCGATTCCGCATCGCGAAAATCTTCACTCACACTTCGGATTTAGGAATCCATCCGTCCGCAATGCCCGCCCACCAGGGTAAACAAGCTACATAGCCAGGCTTGACGCCTGGGCTAACTTCCTTTGCGCCGCCGACGCTCAGCGTCGCAGCGCTGAGATCGGCGCACCAACACGCATTTAGGTGCGCCAGGAGTCTTTGTACATGAAATCCTATTGGTCCGTTATTGCTGCATTCTCATTTTCTCTTTTTGTATGCACTCTGAACCGCACGGTAGCCGCCCAGGAATCCCCGTCTGACCAAGACATGCAGGAGATGCCGGGAATGTCCCACGACCATGTGCACATGCCTACCACTTTGATGGGAGAAGTTATGCATCATGGCGCGTCCGGCACCAGCGTGGAGCCCGACTCATCCCCACATCAGATGCTGATGGTTGAGAAAGGAAAATGGCAATTGATGCTCCACGGCGTGGCATTTCTCAGCGACATTCAACAGACTGGGCCGCGCGGCGATGACAAGATCTTCTCTACAAATTGGCTTATGGGCATGGCCCAGCGGCCGGTGGGTCCGGGCCAGCTTACGCTCAAGGCGATGATCAGCCTGGAGCCGGCCACGGTCACGCACCGTTTTTATCCGGAGCTATTTCAGCAGGGGGAAACCGCCTTTGGCCGTCCCATCACGGATGGCCAGCATCCGCATGATTTCTTTATGGAGTTGGCCGCGCTCTATGACCTCAAGCTAACCGAGCATACGCTGCTTTCTTTTTATGCCGCGCCTACCGGCGATCCCGCCATGGGACCTGTAGCCTACGCGCACCGCACCTCCGCCTCCGAAGACCCCATCGCGACCCTGGGACATCATCTTGAAGACTCCACGCATATTGCCGCGGACGTGGTGACCGCAGGCCTGACGTACAAATCCGTTCGCCTGGAAGGATCGGGATTTCACGGCCGCGAGCCGGATGAATTTCGCTGGGACATTGATTCCGGAAGGATCGACTCCTGGTCCACCCGCCTGACCGTGCAGCCCGGCGGGAATTGGAGCACGCAATATTCTTTTGCCCACCTCACCAGCCCGGAAGCGATTCATCCGGGTGAAGACGTTCAGCGAATGACCGCCTCGGTGATGTTCAACCACCCATGGAGCGGAGGTAACTGGGCGTCGACTCTGCTTTGGGGAAGGAACCACTCACTTTCAAGCGGAGAGAATTTCAACGGCTACCTGGTTGAATCCACATTGCGTTTTGCCCACCGCAACAACATCTGGACTCGCATTGAAAACGTGGACCGCACCACCGAACTGCTGCTCGATGGACTGCCGGAGCCTCCGGGGTTCGAAGAGAAGTTTCTTGCGCGAGTACAAGCCTACACTTTTGGCTATGACCGCGAATTCCGATTTCTTCCCTACGTGGCCACAGCCGCAGGCGGACAAGTCACGCTGTACGAGAAACCGGCGTTTCTCACTGCGACATACGGAGCGCATCCCACAGGAGTGGTTTTGTTCGTTCGCTTACGCGCGGAGGCCCGGCACTGATGGAGGGATCGGGAGACGGGGGATCCGGTGATCGGAAGACCCAAGCCAATCACGAGTTGTTATGTACTGAACAACCGGTCCACCAGCGACGAAACAAATCTCAAAACTTCATTCAGCGAGTAACCCGCAGGATATCCAAAGCGTTCGTGCAGCACAAAATCCCGCAGCAGGCCTTCGAACGTGCCCATGAGCGATGAGCGAATCAGCTGCGCAGGATACTCGGCGGGCTTTCCGGCCTGCGCCTTCTGAATGAGAGCATCCACAAACGCCACCAGTTCCGTATAGCTCCTGGTGAGCATGATCATTTTGCCTTCGCGGCGGATGCGGCGTCCTTCCAGCAACATCAGGTCACGCAGCTCCGGATCTTCTGTAAAAAGCTGGACGACCATCTGCATCAGCGCCTTGATCTGCCTCAGGGGCGAGTTGATAGTCTGGAGTGTGGCCATTTGCATCCGCAGCCTTGCCCAACCCTGTTCGAAAATTGCTTCCAGCAGTCCTTCTTTGGTGCCAAAGTGTTTCACCAGTTGCGATTCGCTGGTGCGCGCCTCGCGGGCTATGCCCGAGGTGGTGGTGTTCTCGTAGCCAGAGGTGGCAAAGAAATGTTTAGCGGCAGCAATGAGCCGCTCATGGGATGAGGCTTCCGGAGTGGGCTTGCCGTGTGTGGGCAACGCTTGCCTCAACTAAAGCCTCCACGATTATGCGGCGAGTAGTAACACTACTTCCCGCATGCTACCGTAGGCATTTGTGCTTGTAAATGAGTAATTTACGCGAGGTTCGACCCGCGGCCTGCGAGAACTGAGCTGCCGGGCAGCTCGCTACGCGAGACCAGAAGCCACGTTCATCTTTTCCGCAGTCTTATACGCATCAATCATCCCGTAAATCCACAGGATTGGCGTGGTAATGAACCCGACCAATATCCACATCATCAGGCAGGAGAAGAAATAGACAATGAGCAAGAGCACGCCTTTGCCGATTTCTCCGTTATATATCTGGCCCAGGCCAGCCCAGAAAAAAGATAAAACAGCAGCTACGCCGGGGTTCTTCTGCGTCCTGATCAGAACCACCTGTTGCACAGGCGCCATTGCTGGAGCAGCGGCGGCACCTTGGCTGGAAGCCACTCGATTGCCACACCTGGAGCAAAAACCTTGCGCTGATTCCACTTGAGATCCACAGGTTGCACAGAACATGGTTGTGTCCTTCTCTGGTCGCCGGGGGAGTGCTGATTAACATATAGGCTGCACGTTTTCCTTGCAAGTATTTTCTCGGTTGGAGCAAATATTTTCCCGATTGTTCGAAATCCGGGGCCGGTGGTGTTCTTTCTTTCCCACCGAAAAAAGAGCAGAATAAAATGTTCCGCTAAGACTCCAGGTATTATGCGAGGCGATTAGGAATGGATAACGCCCTGCTGATTCACCGGCTTCACTTTGCTTTTACGGTAACGTTTCACTATCTCTTTCCCCAGCTCACCATGGGTCTGGCGTTGCTGATCGTTGTGCTTAAGACCCTGGCCCTGCGCACAAAAAATGATGCCTACAACCAGGCAGCACGCTTCTGGGCCCGGATTTTCGGAATCAATTTCCTGATGGGCGTGGTGACCGGCATTCCCATGGAGTTTCAGTTCGGCACCAACTGGTCGCAATTCTCCCGCGTGACCGGAGGAGTCATTGGCCAACCCCTGGTGATGGAAGGCGTATTTTCATTCTTTCTCGAGTCAGCGTTCCTGGGGTTGTTTCTCTATGGAGAAAAGCGCCTGGGTCCTAAGGGACACTGGTGGGCCGCTTTTCTGGTATTTCTGGGATCGTGGCTGTCCGGGTTCTTCATCATCGTGACCGACGCATGGATGCAGCACCCAGTGGCCTATGAGCGACTTGCCGATGGCGGGTTCCAGGTGACCAGCTTCTGGGGGCTGCTGCTCAATCCGTGGGCGCTGCTGCAATACGCCCACAACATGAGCGGAGCGGTAATTACCGGCGCATTCGTGATGTCGGCGGTTGGGGCTTACTATCTGCTGGAAGGGAAATTTGCTGAACAAGGCCGCATATTCCTGCGGGTGGGCGTGATTGCAGGGCTTATTTTTTCCATCCTGCAAATCTTCCCTACTGGAGATTTGCATGGCAAGTACATGGCGCGAAATCAGCCGGCGACTACGGCCGCCATGGAAGGGCTATTCAACACGGCGGCCGGGGCGCCCATTGTGCTCATGGGGCAGCCGGATGAGGAACGTCAACGCATCGATAATCCCCTGGCTGTCAACAAAGTCTTGAGCTTTCTGATCTATGGCCACACCGCGTCTGAGGTTCAAGGGCTCAATGCGTTCCCTAAAGACGTCTGGCCTACAAACATTCCCCTGCTTTACTTCAGCTATCACATCATGGCGGGACTGGGAACGATCTTTGTTGCCGTGATGGTTGTGGCCGCGTTGCTGTTGTGGCGCAAAAAGCTATTTGCGTCGCACTGGATGCTCTGGATCCTGATGCTCTGCCTGCCCTTCCCTTACATTGCCAACACGGCGGGATGGATGACGGCGGAGATCGGCCGCCAGCCATGGCTGGTCTACAACCTCATGCGCACCACGGAGGGCTATTCCAAATACGTTAGCGCGGGCAATGGATTGTTTACTCTGCTCGGCTTCATGGGGCTCTATGCGGTGCTGGCAATTCTGTTTCTCTTTCTCGTGCACCGGGAGATCGATCACGGGCCAGGGGATTTGGTAATTGGGTAAGTTGGTAAGTTGGTAATTGAAATTCAACACCAAAGGGATATCAGGGGTTCTTAGCCCTTGACTGGTTAGGAGAGCGCCAATGTTATTCGTCTGGTTCTGGCTGGTCGCCATCATGATTACGGCTTACGTGGTGCTGGATGGATTCGATCTGGGCGCCGGCGTGCTTCACCTGCTCATCGCCAAGACGGATCAGGAGCGCCGCACCGTGATTCGCACCATTGGGCCGGTGTGGGATGGAAATGAAGTCTGGCTGCTGGCCGGCGGCGGCACTTTGTATTTTGCCTTCCCGCTGCTCTATGCCTCCGGGTTCAGCGGCTTCTACCTGCCGCTCATGATTGTGCTGTGGCTGCTGATTCTGCGCGGCATTGGCATTGAGCTGCGCATGCACCTGGAGTCGACCGTGTGGCGCGGATTTTTTGACGGCTGCTTTGCTATCTCCAGCCTCCTGTTGACCGTTTTCTACGGGGCCGCGCTGGGAAACGTGATCCGCGGCGTGCCTCTGCAAAAGGACCACTACTTTTTCCTGTCTCTTTGGACTGACTGGCAGCCGGGAGCGCAACCTGGAGTCCTGGATTGGTACACCGTGATTGCGGCCTTGGTCGCCACGGTTGCGCTTACTATTCATGGTGCCCACTACGTGGCAGTGAAGACTGAGGGAGAGCTGAGTCAGCGCGCCCATCGGCTGGCTTCCGCACTGTGGCCAGCGCTGGTGGTCATCACTTTGTTGAGCTTGTGGGCTACCCTGGCAATCCGTCCCGAGTTGCTCCACAACTACAAACTCTTTCCTGTCTTGTTCGTGGTACCGGTAGCGGTGGCCGCCAGCCTGGCCTGCATGTTTCTCTTCCAGCGCCGCAGACTGGAGAAAGCTGCCTTTCTCTCTTCCAGCGCTTATCTGATTTTTATGCTGGTGGGCGCCGCCGTCGCCGTCTATCCCAACCTGCTCACATCAACTACTGACCCGGCGCTGAACATCACCGTCTATAACGCAGCAACAGGTCCTTACTCGCTCTCCGGTGGTCTGATCTGGTGGGGATTCGGAATGGCGCTTGCTTTGGGATACTTTGTATTTGTCTACCGCATATTCAAAGGGAAGGTGGCAACTCAATCCAATACGGGTAGTTATGTTTAGGCTCCTGCATGATCTCTAACAAAACTTGATAAATCTTACAGCTCATTATCAAGGCTTCGGATTATCGTGGGGGCGACGTGTTGGAGGCGCATTTTATGCGTAGACAGCCACTTTGCACTTTGGGCGTACTGGCTCTGCTGTTCGCGGTCATGCCCACATCAGCCTCAGCCTACAGAGGCCCTGACCCTTGCAAGCAGCAGCGAGGAACTTTCCATCAACAAATTCAATCTCTGAAAAGAGATCAATCCAATGAACTTAACCAGTGCCGGACCAGCAATGGCCGGAATTCCGACACTTGCAAGACCCTAAAAGCCAGCCAGAAAACACAATTGCAACTGGCGCGGGCAACGAACGACGCGGACCTGAATGCCTGTCGCAGCTCACTGGTGGCTTTCCGGCATGATGAAGCGCAGCTCCACAATGAAAACGATTACAACAATTACAACGACTATTATCGCCATCATCATCACAAGTACGACCCCGACCACGATGGCGATAATGACAGACATCATCATCATGGTCACGGTGATCCGGACCATGATGGCGACCACTACAAGGCTTCGGCCAAGCCTGGGCAGGATTCGAAGAGCGCATCAGCCTCAGGAAGCAATGGTCACTCCAGCGGTTCAGCCTCACACGATAGCGGCAATCGAGGTTCGACTTCGGCTTCCCGTGGAGGCAGCGGAGGCGGATCATCGAGCTTTAGTGGCGGCGGGCACAGCGGCGGATCTAGTGGCGGCAGCAGCTACAGCGGAGGCGGATCTTCAGGCGGCCACAGCGGTGGTGGTAGCAGTGCCAGCTCCTCGAGCAGTTCGTCTTCCTCGGCAGGATCTTCCGGCGGCCATGTGAAATGAGAAACACCAAGTGAGAAGCAACGGTACAGATCCCAGGATTAGTTCGATAGTAGGAGACAGGTGCAGCAAGAGCGCGGAAAGGAACAACCAATGAGGACCTCTGGTAGTGGGCCGCTTCGTCGTGCAGGGCTATTGTGCAAAGTGGCCTGCTACCAGCTACTGCTGGCAATCCTTTTTCTCGTTTTGCCGGCGTCGGCTCAAGATAAGCCGGGGCTGGATCGCGCACGAGCGGCATGTGGCCCCCAGGATGTCGAATTCCATGTCAAAACGAATAATCAACAGCATCCGGTAGCGCAACCGGAAGCCGGCAAGGCAATGGTCTATGTGATTGAAGATCAGATTCCCTGTCTTTTTTGTGCCGTCACCACGCGTGTAGGCTTGGACGGCACGTGGGTCGGCGCCAATCGCGGTCGATCCTACTTCTTCTTCTCCGTCGAAGCTGGGGAGCATCATCTGTGTTCAGATTTACAAAGATTGCCGCCTGCCGACCGGGTCATCTCGTTGGCTCACCTCACTGCGGAGGCGGGAAAGGCTTACTACTTCAGGGCGCGAATCTCGGGCGGCTATGAGTCGGGCTGGTTCTTTGACCTGGAAGCGATCGACAGCGATGAAGCGCAACTGCTTATAAGCTCTTACCCGTACAGCACCTTGAAACCACCGGTTACCAATCCAGGAGGAAGTGATTCCCAGAATCCCTAAAGTTCTCCTATACTGCCTGGGTGGAAGAGTCCATTCTTGACCGGCAACCGCCTGCGCCTGACCGGCGCGTCACCTACGGCGCTGATCCGAACCAATTCATTGACGTGCGCATGCCCACCAGCAAGGGTCCGCATCCGGTTGTCTTGTTTATCCATGGCGGCTACTGGCGGGCCAAATATGACCTCGTCCACGCCGGACATCTCTGCGCAGCGCTGACCAAGGCGGGCTTTGCCACCTGGAACATCGAATACCGGCGAGTCGGAAATCCCGGCGGCGGCTGGCCCGGAACCTTTGAAGATGTCCGTGCCGCATACCACTTTGTTCGCAGCCAGAAGGCGGATGTGGGGAAGATGGACGTGAACAGGTTCTGCGTTGCCGGGCACTCAGCCGGAGGGCAGCTTGCCTTGTGTCTGGCGGCGCATGAGAAGAGCGTGACCAAGGCCTTTTCCCTCGCGGGTGTTCTTGATCTGCGGCGGGGCTGGGAGTTGCATTTAAGCAACGATGCCGTCGCCGGATTTCTCGGCGGTTCCCCCACGGAGGTGCCGGAACACTACCGCGAAGCCTCGCCGGCCGAACGCCCTATCCCCCAGGCCATGCAAAAATTGGTTCACGGAACGGCGGATGACAACGTGCCCTACGAGATCGGCAAAAGCTATGCGGATAGCAAGAAAAAATCGGGCGAAAATGTGGAACTGATTACGCTGCCCGGCGTGGATCACTTTCAAATTATTGATCCGAGCTCGGCAGTGTGGGGCAAGGTGGAAGGGATTTTTCGTAGTCTGGCAAATGGCAGCTAGCAATTGGCAATTAGCCACCTCAATCGCGTTCCCTGGATAATGCCCGGAATCTGTCTCTGTGACCTCCGTGGCGAATGGTTTTGCGTTCGCTGTGACCTGTTCCCTGTCACCTGTAACCTCGCTGTTTTGGCCAATTGCTATTTGTTAGTTGCCTTCTCAAACGCATCTGACACCACTTTCAACGAATCCTCCAAATGCTGCGCCACGAACTGCCAACTGTGACGGCCGGGGTAGATGTGCGCTGTGTGCGGAACATGGCGGGCCGTAAGCAGCTTGTCTAACTCCTTGGTTCCGGCGTCAAAGCCGAAATCATCCTGATCGCCGCAATCCACATAGATCTTTAGTCCATGGAGCACCGCGGTTTGCGCAAAAACAAAGGGAGTGTTTGCCTTCCAGTAGGCCTCATCCAAAGGACGCCCGAACGATGGGCCGAGGTAGGGCGTTAATCCGGCTTCGGCGGTGCCACGGGGCAACTGCTGCAACAGCGCCGGCATGTGCGCTATCACGGCAATGAACATCTGTGGATACTTAAAGGCGAAGCGCAGCGCCCCATAGCCCCCCATAGAAACGCCGCCTATGGCCCTGCCCGCGCGCGTGCCCAGCAGGTGAAAATGCTTTTCCATCTGCGGCATGAAGTCACGGACAAAGAAATCCTCGTACCTGGCCCTGCCGCTCTTCGCATTGATGTAGAAACTGCTGTCCGCCTGGGGCGTGATCACCACAAATTCCGTGATCTGCTTTTGCTCCCACGCATCTTCAAACAGGTTCCAACCTCCGCTGGCGACAAGGAACGACTGGTCCCCTCCCAGTCCATGCAGAAAGTACAGAACAGGAAATTTGCGCGCAGGCTGCGCATCATAACTGGGCGGCAGCAGCGCACAGTATGCGACTGCATTGGGCATGTACTTGCTGTTGACCGAGCCGCATTCGACGCGGCCAGCGGCGACGGCGTGGATACTTACGATTAGCAGAAAGAAAGCAAGGTTTCGCATCGGAAGAAAAGCAGTCAGCAATCATCTAAAACCTTACCACTGATGACAGTGATGCCGCGGATCTGCACAGATGAATCAAAAAAGAAATGTATTAATATCCGGCAACCCGAGGGTGTCCAGTAGCGTTTCCTTCTCTGTGTGCCATATCAGTGGAAATCAGTCTAGTCAGTGTCATCCGTGGTAAGGTTTCTGGCTGATTGCCGAATGCCTCATTCATTTCGGAGCGCCTGCACCGGATCGAGCCTGGCTGCCCGCGCCGCCGGATAAAGCCCCGCCACCAGGCTTACAATAATTGAAAATCCCAGCGCTGCTGCCACCAGCCACCAGGGCACGTACCAGAAGCTTTCCGGCTTGAGCTGCTGGCGCTGCATATAGATGTTGGCGCCGAAGTTGATGACTTTGCCTATGATCCAGCCCAGCGCCACTCCCAGGCCGCCGCCCAGCACGCCCATTGCGCCCGCCTCATAGAAGAAGATGTTCCTCACATCGCCGTTGCTGGCGCCAATGGCCTTCATGATCCCAATCTCGCGCCGCCGCTCCAGAATCGCCATAACCAGGGTGTTGATGATGCCCAGCGAGGCCACGGCCAACGCCAGGCTGCCAAAGATTCCGAGAAAGAGATCGAGCACGGTAAAGAACCTGGTAATCCCCTGCGAGGCATCCAGGATAGAAAATGTAGCGAAGCCTTCCTTCTTGATGGCATCCTCAACGCCTGCCACCTCACTGCTTTTGGCTACGCGCACAATGAGCGCGATGTAACTCTTGCCCTGAGCGGGACGCATCACCTGGCGCAGGTCAGCCGGCTGGATCATGTTGAGCGATTCGGCAAAATCCATAGGCAAAAAGACGCGGCCACGGTTGCCGCGCATCGCGCCGTAGGGCTCCGTGGTGACAATACCCACAATCTTGAGCTTCTGCTCTTTTCGCACCACGCTGAAGTTGGTCTGGTCCTGCGTTTGTGAATCGGCGCTCGGCGGTGCGGCTGCTTCTTCCGCATTCGACTGGCGCTCCGCGTAGCGCAGGACAATTTCGCGTCCCAGGAGTTGATTGGCCTGATCCTGGGTAAGTTTCTCGTCCGTTTGCCGCGGGTCCGGCGCAATGCCCAGCAGGTCACGGCCAAACTCGCTTACGATGATCGCCTCGGGTACATTCTGACCGGAGAAAAAGCTGCCTTGCAGTTCGTCGAAGACATCGCTCCTGCGCGAGGAAGGCGGCAAGGCGGCGGTGGTGGCAAAGTGCGTCTCTTCCGGCTTGCCCGGCGCGGCGTAACGAAACTCGCCCAGCACGCGAATATCAGGGTAGACCTCGACCACATTGGGAATCTGGGCAAAGCTCTTCCGGGACCCATCATCCAGCAATTTGGCCGGGCCGCGAGTTGCCTCCGGCTGGGCGCGGCGCTCGCCTCGAAAGTCCTGGCGCGAGGTGACCACCACCGAATCAAATAATCCCGAGCGTCCGAGTTGCCGTGTGGCCAGCTTCTGCAGTCCCACGCCGAGTGACAGCATGGCCACCAGAGACGCCACGCCTACCCCAATTCCCAGCGTGGTGAGCGAGTTGCGCAGTTTAGCTTCGCGCAGGTTGCGTCCGGCAAGCTCTATCAGGTCGTAAGTCTTCACCGCACACCCCCGGCAACGTTGGATGTCTCGCCCACCAGTTTGCCATCGCCCAGAAAGATCATGCGATTCGCATAGCGATCGGCCAGCGCACGCTCGTGCGTCACCATGATCACGGTCATGCCGAGTGTTTTATTCAGATTGCGAATCAAATCCAGAATCTCCGTGCCGGTTTTGCTGTCCAGGTTGCCAGTAGGCTCGTCCGCCAGCAGGAGCTTGGGACGGTTCACCAGCGCCCGCGCTAAAGCAGCGCGCTGTTGCTCTCCGCCGGACATCTCGCTGGGACGGTGCTCCAGCCGTCCGCTCAAGCCGACTGCCTTTAACGATTCCTGGACGCGCGCAGCGCGCTCGTGACGCTCCACCTCGGCAAAGCGCATGGGCAGCTCCACGTTTTCCGTGAGCGTCATGGTGGGCACAAGATTGAACGATTGAAAAACCATTCCCACAGTGTGCCGTCGGTATTGGGCAAGCTGCTCAGGCGAGAGCTCTGCCAGGTTCTGGCCTTCCACGATGATGGCTCCGGAGGTTGCGTGATCGAGGCCGGCAATCAGGTTCATCAGCGTGGATTTGCCCGAGCCGGATGCTCCCAGCAGCGCGGCAAATTCACCCTTCTTGACCGAAATCGAAACGCCATCCACGGCCCGAATCAGGGATTGCCCAAGCTTATAGTGGCGGACAAGAGATTCCGTCCGGACTGCATCATTGCCGTAGGAAACCAAATATTTGCTCCGTATCCTGTTTTTGATGTTACTACAACCGGTTTTTCCGCCGTGGTCGGCGGAAGATCATGCAGGACAACTATGAGAGACGTAGCAGCGCGGTTTTTCTTACCGACGGGACCGGAACAATTTGTTCTGCAATGATGCGGTAGCTATGGAGTAGTGCTAAAAAGGTGAAGATGCGCGCCGTTGACCAGGCAAGAATTTATCGCCAACTCTCAATTTTCTCCTTGCATTCGCCACGCATACGTGCGATAAAAACAGCGGACCACGCCAGCGCAGGAACGCTGACGCAGTCCTGACCACATCACCTAACCAGGAGGCAACATGGCTGGACCCAATCTTACCAGCCGGGGACAGGCTTCAGCTTTATCAGGCTCTGTTCCGCATGAATCGCTCGTACCACCTTATTCTCTGCCGGTTGCAGGAGCTGCGAAGCTTTCGCATCTTCCCTGCCCGCAGGCTCACTGAACTGCGCGGACTCACCCGGGAAATGCAGCTCGAGATCAACTTCCATCTGCTTGAACAACTCAAGGCAAATGAAGCGGAAGATTGGCAGACGTCCGGCAAGGTTCGCACTGCCAGAGAGAAACGTTTTAAGAAACCTGTTGATTTTCGGCGGTAACCCTTTAGGGCGATTCAGCTTTGAAAAGCTGAATCGCCCGATTTATATGTGAAACGGTTGGCGTAAATTGGTCACTTACTATGCAGAGGAGAATCAGACAGTTACAAAACTTCAGAAAACTTAAACATTATTGGGTTGAATCGAGAGTTCCTGAATCAGTATTTTCTATGCCGTAACGAGAAATCTGCTCCGGCAAAGGGAGCTACGTTAAATCATGGCTTTGGAGGAATAAGCGAATGCCCAGAACATTGCGGACTTATCTATCGATCCTGGCAATTTGTGTTTCTGCGAGAGGCTCATATGCTCAATCTTTGAGCTGCCCGGTTGCTTCACCGGCAGCACAATTCAATTTCACAACTATTGACGTCCCCGGCGCTCAGTCCACCTTTGCCAGCGGTATTAACAACTCCGGCAAAGTCGTTGGCTCATTTACCGATTCGGCCGGCATCTTTCACGGCTATTCAGATGACGTCGACAATGATGCTTTCCGCCAGATTGATTTTCCCGGCAGCACCTCCACCCTCGGAGCCAACACGAACAACCGCGGTAATATTGTTGGCAGTTATGGAGATGCGAATAGCCAATTCCACGGATTTCTGCTGCGTCACGGCGTTTTTTCAACCATAGACTTCCCCAGCGCCATTTTGACTTCTTCCGCCGCGATCAACGACAGGCGCATGATCGTGGGAGCGTATGGGACTGCCGATTCCAGCACCCACGGCTATCTTCTGGACGAGAATGGATTTACAACCCTGGACGATCCGGACGAGGGCATACTCACCGGAGCCAACGGGCCATTTACCATCACCAACGTCCTGGGCATCAATGACCGTGGCATTGTCGTGGGCCAATTCTTCGATTCCAACTTCAATTCACACGGCTTCCTTTTCTCCGACGGATCGTTTCAGACGATCGATTTCCCCGGCGCTGCAAGTACGTTCCCCGTCGGACTCAACAACGAAGCTGTCATCGTGGGCGGATACCTGGATTCTCAATTTGTGGAACATGGCTACATCCAGGAGAAGAATCGTTTCACGACCGTCGATTTCCCAGGCGCAACGGGGACCATTCTTGAACAAAATAATTCGCGCGGCCTCATTGTTGGCGAGTTTACAGACAGCGCCGGGAATACTCACAGCTTCCTGCTCAGACCGAACCACGGTGGCGGAATTGGACCAGGAGACAGTTCAAGCATAGGCTGCCAATCCCTTGCGCAAAGCAATGCGGCGCCGTTGCAGCCAGCCACGCCGCTGTCCTGCCACACTGTTGGAGCCAAGGGTACGATCATCTGTAGCCGACCGTAGTGGCAATTGTTCGCAGTCTCCAGGCAGGTTCAGATCACAGCCGGCGTTCAATGCGATCGCTGAACCCCGTGGCTGGTCCGGATCCTGGTTCCGTCAACGAGGCGCATCAGGTACTCAGAATGATCTGCGCATCAGGATGATCGACAACTCGATAAGCAGCCAAGTCGAGACCGGCTCGTCTGTCACGCAGTGCATCAATAACTGCGATAACCAGTTCCACGCCTGCATATCAGAACACGTGTCTCCTTCGGTTTGTGATGCGACACGTACCAAATGCATACATGCTTGTGAGAAGTAAGCGGTCATGGCGAGAAACCGGGGAAAGCAGTCATCTGTTCTCCCCGGCGCCTTCAATTAAAACGGTAACGCGGGTTCAAGTCCCGAGAACCGCCGGCTCCCTTTGCCGCAGGAATGTGCGCCATCCAAATCTTGCTGGACAACCACAGCGCGACCCAGTATATTTTTGCCCTGTCACAGATTTGATCCCCCCAAATTAGAACGTCCTGGCATACCCAAGTTGCTGGCGTTCCCGTGACCCCCTTCACGCTTTATTCCGGAAAGCGATTGCACCCAATTTAAGGAGAAAACCAAATGATGAAAGTGTTTATTTCCACGCCCAGACTGCTTGCAGGAGCCCTGTCGCCGCCATTGATACCGTTACCGGCAACACTAACGACTCGCTGGAGTGCGCCAATGGGTCGCTGGTCATAGGCGATATCTCCACTCTTACAAAAAAGAAGTGTGGCCCAGCATTTCAGTCCAAACCCGTCAACTGGCCGAAGCCATCGGACAAAGGGCCGCCCGCGGCCGGCCTTTTTTTCACGTGCCTTTGGTTTGGATTACGTTCAGGGATCAAGCGTACGGTTAGCTCAAAGCCGAACTTCTTTAGATAACTTCAGCGAATGACAAAAAATTTATCTTTTCTTAATATAACGTTGCTTTATTCAGGCCGTCGATCTTGCGCATCTTGAAGCACCGCGCGCTAGGAGGCGCACCTGTGATTCGCAAATACACAAACCTTCTGTCCCTTTTGGTAGCCTTCGCTTCAGTTTTATCATTCGCCCAGACCCAGCCATGCCCCAGTGGCACGCTGGCCAATGTTATTGGAACGAGCTGTACCATCGGAAACGTCACATTCACGTTTGACAACAATTTTCAGGGATTTCACCAGACCAACGATACCGGGACCAATCTGGTGACAACCTTCTTCACGCCGGACACCATTGGCTTTGTACCCCTTCAATCCGCGAATCGGGTGGGATTCCAGCTCAACCCCAACTTTGTGGCGGATGCCACCAGCATGTTCTTGAACTTCTTCGACGCGAATTTCTCTTACGGACTGGCAGTGAACGGGAACTTTGAAATCGTAGACGAAACGGGCTCCATTGCGGCCAGCATCACGCGAACGGCCAACGAAAACGTTAGTTCCTTCGACGCGCACTGTTTTACCAACCAGCGCTGCATTGAGGTAGCGCCTACGCTTAACTTTATTCCTGGAGGTGGAGCGACGAATACCCTTTCCCAGAGCGCAACCCTGGCAATACCTGGACTGGTGAGTAACAATCCGAATCCGTTGGGCCTCCACTTTACCACCAACCTGACCGCGTTTGCCTTCAACCCCGGAGACGCGGTCCTTAGCTCGGCCACATTTCTCTATACGGTTGCTCCTCAGGTCCCGTTGCCGCCACTGGCAAAGTTGGATTACACGAACATCGACATTCCCAACTCTCTGGCTACGCAAGTGGAAGGATTGAACGACCATGGCCAGACCGTAGGCGTGTTCCGTGACAGCACCGGCGTGGTGAGGGGTTACATGGCCGATGAAGATGCATTCCAAATCATCACTTTCCCCAACGCCGTAGCAACTCAACCCTTCGGAATCAACAATCAGGGCGATATCGTGGGCAGCTACCGGGATACGAGCCGCCTGCGCCACGGCTTCCTTCTGCATCAGGACGTTTTCACCACCGTAGATTTTCCCGGATCGACCCTGACCATCGCAACCAGTATCAACGAAGACGGCAAGATTGCCGGCTTCTACAGTCTGCCCAACTTCAGTACCCATGGCTTTGTTTTCGACGAAAATGGCTTCACAACGGTGGACGAGCCCGACCAGCGCACTCCCGCCCTTACCGAAGTCTTCGGCATCAACGACCGTGGCAACCTGTCAGGATTGTTCTTCGACCCCCAATTCGCGGAGCATGGCTTCCTCTTTTCGAACGACGATGGTTTCGAGCAGATCAACGTTCCCGGAGGATTTCAGGTATTTGGTGAGGGTCTGAGTGATTCTGGCAGCGTGGTTGGTGGCTTCCAGGACCTGCATGCCTTCTCCCATGGGTTCATGGCGCACAGAGAGAGGGTGCGGACGGTTGATTTCCCCGGGTCAACCGGGACATTCCCGGTGGGAATCAACTCGCGCGGACAAATTGCCGGCCAGTATTTCGACCAGGCGAGGGGCCTTCACAGCTTCCTGGCCGAAAGACATGACCATGATGACGATGATGCTGACGGAGGGAGCCCGGACGACACCTCCGATAAACCTGCCCAGGCGCAGCAATGCTCCGAGCAGGACCGTCTGCAGAATGCCGCAAACCTGAAAAACCCGCAGTCCTGCGATCCGGATAACTAACCCGAACCGTCAGACTGTAAGAACACAGGCGGATGGCCTGCCACAAGCTGGTAGGTCATCCCGCTGCCTGTTGGTTCGGCGATTAGTGGCCGGGAAGGTAGAACGCTTCCTCTGCTGGCCGATAGACTCTGATCATCCACAATGGCCGCCGCAAGTTGTCCGGTCCTGGCGCGGGCCGGGTCATCTGTAACCAGCGGCGATACTCTTCGTGCGCCTTGCTGGTATCCACAAAGATGTCGCCATAACGATCTTCAGTGCCAGCCTTGGTCACTGTGACCTTCTGATGCCAGCAGTGCTGCCCGCTTACGGGATCGGGCTGGACGGGAAAGACCAGGTTCTGATGGACGCCGGCATCTTCCCAGTGGACGCGCGACGAATCCGGATCATTGCTGGCGAAAGGACGGATGCCATGAATTTGCCGCATCATCCACTGCCCTGGCTGAACCTGTTTCAGGTCCACCAGGGCGGTTGACCAGCGCTCGCCGCCCGAATCTTCCTGCAAACGCCAGCGACCCAGGTGATGCGAACAGGCCATCACGCCCGGACGGATTCCCTCCGTAACCCACACCCGGTCGATAAAGTAGCCAATCGCAGTCTGCACTTTCACCAGATCGCCGGTAGTAACGCCGAAGCGGGCGGCATCCTGGGCGTGCATCCACACCGGGTTCTTGTGTGAGATTTCATACAGCCACTTGGAATTGCCGGAACGGCTGTGAATCAGCGTCGGCAGGCGGAAGGTGGGCAGCAAAAGCATCTCGCCCTTGCGGGCATCAATGTTATCGCGATGCACATGGCTCTTGATGTAGGTGGGAATGGCGTAGTCCGGCCACTTCCAGTCTTTCAGCGTCTTGGAATAGAACTCCAGTTTGCGCGAAGGTGTGGGAAACCCAGCGCAAGCCTGACCTTCGATTTCTACTCCAACCGGCTTTCCCTTCTGGCTGATGACCCTGCTCGCGCTGTCCATTGAGCTTCCATCCAGCTCTTCTTTTTTCAGCAGCTTGGTATGATTCCCGTAAATCCTTTCTTCAATCAGGAAAGCGCCGTACTTGCGCATGTACTCGTAAGGCGTGAGGCCAGCTTCTGCGGCAGCCTGCGGTAATCCCGGCACGCTGTTCTCGAAAATCCAGCGATAGTATTCCCCAATTCTCAGTTTTTCTCCCGGATGATAAGGAGACTCGAAATATTTGCGAATTCCCAGTGAGCCATCGGGATCCACGCGCCAGGAAAGCTCGATCCAGAATTCATCCTCCTCCCAGACTTCACCTAATCCGGCTTCGCGGTGGGCTTCATAAGTCGAGTTGAAATGCTTCCCTTGTCTTTCCAGCGCAACCCGCAAGACCGGCTGGCGAAATCCGATCCATCGCGCAGCGTGCGTCTCCTGGCTCATCAGGTCGTGGCGCTCGGAGGCATGCCCCATGGGCAGCACGTAATCAGCAAACCAGGCTGTCTCACTCCAGGTGGGAGTAAGGCAGGCATGGCGCTCAACCTTGGTTTCATCGCTGAGCGTTTCCATCCAGCTCATGCCGTCGGGGTTAGTCCAGACCGGGTTATAGACGCGGCTGAAATAGACGGCCAGCTTGCCTCTGCCTTCCTTGAGAAAATGAGGCAAAAGAAAACTCATTTCAAAAAAGGCCAGCGGATACTCAGGCGCCCACATCATGTCATTCCAGGCGTTGGGAGCCGGCGGCATCATGGGTGGCGTGGGTGTGTATTTGTTCCACCCGCTGGGAGAAGTTCCGCCCGGAGTCGCCACCGCGCCCATTAACACAGTGAGAAATTCCAGAGCACGGGCCACCTGCCATCCACCAAGATTTCCGGCGGCGGCATTGCGCCACACGTGAGTGGCCAGCGCGGTTCCGGCGCGCCCCACCTCACGCGCTACCTCTACGATTGCGGCGGTGTCCACGCCGGATTCTTTGGCTGCAAACTCCGGTGTGTACTGCGCATAAAGCTGTTTGAGCGCAGCAATAAAAAATTCAAAAGTCTGCGGGCTGCCCGGAGATTCTTCCCGCAGATACTCTTCCCAATTCACCCACTGGCGCACAAACTCGCGGTTGTACAAATCTTCTTTCAGCAGCACATTGCACATGGCCAGCAGCATGGCCGCTTCGCTGCCCGGCCAGGGTGAAAGCCAGTAGTCGGCCTTGGACGCGGTGTTGGATAAGCGGGTATCGACAACACAGATCTTCGCGCCCTGACTCTTGCCGTCAATGATTCGTTGCGCGTGCGGATTAAAGTAGTGACCGGCTTCAAGGTGCGAACTCAGCAACAGAATGAAACGGGCGTTGGCATAGTCGGGCGATGGCCGGTCCAGCCCATGCCAGTAGGCGTATCCGGAGCGCGCGCCGGCGGAGCACACATTGGTATGGCTGTTATGGCCATCGATTCCCCAGGCATGTAGTACGCGCTGGTTATAGATGAGCTCGTGTCCGGGACGGCCAACGTGATACATGATCTCGTTCTTGCGTCCCTGCTGCAGCGCGCTGCGGATGCGCCCACCGAGGTCGTCCAGCACTTCATCCCAGGTCACGCGCTCCCACTTCCCTTCACCGCGCTTGCCGGTGCGGCGCAGCGGATACAGGATGCGCTCAGGATCGTTGACCTGATTGATGGTTGCCGGACCTTTGGCGCAGTTGCGTCCCCGGCTGCCGGGATGCGCGGGATTGCCTTCAAACTTCTGTACCCGCATGTTTTCTTGATCAACGTAAGCAAGCAGGCCACAGGCGGCTTCGCAGTTAAAGCAGATGGTGGGAATCAGCGAGTAATGCTTTTGCACTCTCTTAGGCCACTGCGCCGGATCGTATTCCGTCCAGTTGTCCCAGCGGTCCGGCGGCGGAAAGCTGGCAAGGCCTGCCTGCGGAGCGTCAAGTTCCAATGCAGCGGGATTTAATGGAAGTGCCGTTTTCATTCGTGACCTTTAGCTCAGCGGAACCGATTGTCCTGCTTTCACCCATACATCCTCATGAAACCAGAGACCCGCGAGTACGAGCAACGCAATAACTGGGTAGAACTGCTCTGTATCTATCCAGATTGCGGCGCCGAACAGCATCAGAGGCGCCGCCAAACCCAATCCGATCGCCAAACCCCAAAACTGTATCTTGAAGCGCCCTCGCACCAGGCTCTTCGCCGCCAGCCGTGTGTCGATGCTGTGATGCGGGAGGAAAAGTTCCAACATGGCTATCACCAGGCTTAGAGCCGCTGACGATGTCAGGCCAGCAATTGATACAAGAAAGACGGGAAGCTCAGGGAAGGTATTGGAGCCCACAGCCAACTCCAGGAGTATCATGACGGCCGAACCAGCCAGAAGAGCCTGAATAATCAGGTGCCAGAAGAACAGCCGGCTCTGCCACAGATCACGCCCCTTGGCCTGGGCAAACAAGAATGCTGAATATCCGGCGCTCGCAACCGCCAGCGCCGCGGTGATCCAGATCAGGACTCTCGGAACCGCGCCCAGGAAGGTGCCGGCAAAGAGCCACGCCAGCAGACAGATTCCATACAGCGCAAGTATGTAGCCGCCCAACACCAGCCAGGATTTCACATTCGGTTTTGTGAGGAGGTAGAAGAAACGGTCCGGCCTCTTGAGGTCGAAAACCAGCAGTGCCATGGTCACTGCCAAAAAGGCCAGCGCCACCAGAGGCGCGGCGATATTCAAGATGGGCAGATTAGATTGAGGCGAAATCGCAAGACACATGGCTGCTACCAGCATCACTCCTGCCGCAATGGACTTGGTCCAAAGATACGCCCCAATCTTCCATCCCCATGGCGCCGGGTGGGCCACATCGTAAACCTCGCGAGTGACCGTTGGATCGAAGCCCTTGGTGGAGGATCGCTCATCCCGCTGCTCGGCAAAAACGTAGGTATTCTGGCGCGAGAGCCGCGTGGGTTCAAGCAGGTCGCCTTCAATCCCCTTGTAATAGAGTTTCGGCTGAGTTCCCTTCTGCGGCTTGCGCACGGAGACTTTTTCCGTTGCCACGATGCGGCTGATTTTGCTCGCCGGACTATCCAGGTCTCCGGCAATAATCGCCTGCGTGGGACAGACAATCACGCACGCCGGTTCCATATTTGCCTCTACGCGGTGGGCGCAGAAATTGCACTTGGCTGCGGTATTGCTGTTGGGATCGATATAGAGTGCGTCGTAAGGGCATGCCTGCATGCAGCTTTTGCAACCAATACAGCTGCGATTGTCAAAATCTACGATTCCATCAGAGCGGCGGTAGAGGGCGTTGGTAGGGCAAATTGTAATGCAAGGAGCAGAGTCGCAGTGGTTACATCGCATCACGCCGAAGTGGCGGCTGGTTTGAGGAAATTCACCTTTTTCAACGTACTTGACCCAGGTGCGAAAGACGCCCACCGGGACCTGGTGCTCCTCTTTGCACGCCACCGTACAGGCGTGACACCCAATACATCGATCCTGATCAATAATAAAGCCGTAGCGCATTAGTTCGCTATGCCGATCCTGTCGAAGGCAATCGTCTTGTTGCAGCTCAAGCCGAGTCCTCGCAGCGAAGGATCTGGTAATTGTGTAATTTGGTAATCGGGTAATTGAACATCAAAGGCGAAATTTTGCGATATCAACTTGTCCTGACCGCCTTCCGCTGAGAACCGCGCAGAATTTACTCACTGCCACTGCTGACTTCTCTCAAGAACGAGTACAATGCTTGGTCAATCAAAACCTAGCATTCTAGCGGATTCTGCCATGACCAGAGAAGAAGTTATCAAGAAGCACAAACAATACCTTTTTCCTTCCATCAGTCTTTATTACACCGACCCGCTGGTCACAGACCATGCCAGCATGCAGCACGTGTGGGACGTTGACGGCAACAAATACCTGGATTTCTTCGGCGGCATCGTCACCATTTCGGTCGGCCATTGCAATCCGCGTGTTACCTCCAAAATCAAAGGCCAGATCGATAAACTCCAGCACGCATCCACCGTTTTCCCCAATGAAGGCGTGGTGGCGCTGGCGGAAAAACTGGCGCAAATAACGCCCGGTGAGATCAGCCAGAGTTTTTTGAGCAACAGCGGCACCGAGGCCAATGAGACTGCCGTCCAACTGGCGCGCATGTACACCGGCCACTATGAAATTGTCGCCTTGCGCCACGGCTACAGTGGGCGCTCCCAAATGGCGCAATCGCTCACCGGGCACAGCAGTTGGCGCCGCTCCTTGCCGGTTCCTGCTCAGGGATTTGTGCACGCGCTCAATCCCTATTGTTATCGGTGCCCGCTGGGAAAGACATATCCTGATTGTGGAGTGGCATGCGCCAAGGATGTGGAAGCGGTAATCCAAACCACCACGTCAGGACAGATCGCCGGCTTCCTCGCCGAACCAATCCAGGGAGTGGGCGGGTTCATCACTCCTCCGAAAGAGTACTTCAAGATCGTGTTCAAGATCGTCAAAGACTACGGCGGGCTGTTCATCTCAGACGAAGTTCAGACCGGCTGGGGACGCACAGGCAAGCGCTGGTTTGGCATTGAACAGTGGGAAGTCACGCCGGACATCATCACTTCCGCCAAAGGATTGGCCAACGGCGCGCCGGTTGGCGTCACCATGACGCGGCCGGAGATCGCCGCCAGCTTCAAAGGCCTGCAAATTTCCACCTTCGGCGGCAATCCCGTCACTTCGGTTGCAGCCAAAGCGACCATCGATCTGATTGAGGAAGACCGGCTCATGGACAATGCCGACACCGTCGGCGATTACTATCGCCAGGGCCTGGAGACACTCAAAGAGAAGCATGATCTGGTTGGCGACGTTCGCGGCATGGGATTGATGCAGGCACTCGAGTTCGTAAAAGATCGCAACAGCAAAGAACCTGCGCCCCAGGAGACAAACCAGTTTATGGAAGAGTGCCGCAAGCGCGGCCTGCTGGTGGGTAAAGGCGGGCTCAATGGAAACGTGATCCGTACCTCGCCACCGCTGAATATCTCCAAGGCCGATGTGGATGAAGCCGTTCACATCATGGATGAATCGCTGGTGGCCATGTCTCCTGCGCTGGCCGGCGCTGCCAGCAGACGGTAGTTATCACATGCCGGTGGAGTGACCGAATCCGCTGAGAACGAATGCCCAAGCCAGATCACGACCCACGCCTCCGCAACCATGACTTTGCCGTCCGCCGCAGCGAACTGGCCTGCCCCGCGCACTCGCTCAAGATGATGACCAAGGCGGCAGCCAGCGCAGCCGACGAAGTCATCTTTGATCTGGAAGACGGCTGTGCTCTTTCGCAAAAGGAAGCCGCGCGCAAGACGGTAATCGAAGCTTTCAATATCCTGGATTTTCAAGGCAAGATTCGCGCCTTCCGCACAAATGGAGTCCACACCAAATTTTTCTATCGTGACGTGATTGAAGTTGTGGAATCCGTTGGAGCGAGGATTGACGTAATGGTCCTGCCCAAAGTTCACGAAGCTGCGGACGTCCTGTTTGCCGACCGTCTGCTCACGCAAATCGAGCAGAACACGGGCCTGCCGCCGGGCCGAATCAGATTGGAGGTGCTGATTGAGAGCGCCAAAGGCGTGCTGCACGCCGAAGAGATCGCCGCCTCGTCGCCCAGGCTGGCCGCGTTAATCTTTGGGACCTTGGATTACGCTGGCGACATCGGCGCGCGCGGGCCGGTGCGCGAGCAATTCACTCTCTACCATTATCCCAAGGCCAAGACGATTGCCGCCGCTCGCGCCGCAGACGTTCAAGTGATTGACGGTATAACTTTGCAATTCCGCGACCTGAAACAATGTGAGGATGATGCGCGGGCTGCAGCAGAAATGGGCTTTGACGGCAAATGGGCCATTCATCCCGACCAGATCGAAGTGATCAATCGCATCTTTACTCCTTCACCCGAAGAGATCACCCGCGCCAGTGAAATTCTCGAGCTGTACCACAAAGCTGACTCGGAGTCGGGCACAGGAGTGATTGTCTACAAGGACGAGATGGTGGATGCTGCAAACCTGCATGCTGAATGGAAGAAGCTGGCCATTGCCAGGAAACTGGGGCTGATTAAGAACTCATAAAAGTTGGTAACTGAGTAAGTTGGTGACCTGGTAAGTGAGAAAGCTCTTGTCTTTGACTACAATTACCAACTTACTAACTCACCAGGTTACCAACTGACTCAACCATGTCTACCGATCTCCATACACAGCTAAAAAGCGCCGTCGCCGAACTCTGCCGCCAGTTCCCTGATTCCTACTGGCGCGAACTGGATTCCAAACGCGCCTATCCCGAGGAATTTGTTCAAACACTTACCAAGGCGGGGTACCTGGCCACGCTGGTGCCGGAGGAATATGGCGGGGCCGGATTGGGCATCACCGAAGCGGCCCTTGTTCTGGAAGAGATTCACCGTTCCGGAGGCAACGCCGGAGCCTGTCACGCGCAGATGTACATCATGGGCACGCTGCTGAGGCATGGCTCGGCGGAACAAAAGCAAAAATACCTGCCGCGCATCGCCAGCGGCGAGCTCAGGCTGCAGGCATTTGGCGTGAGCGAGCCAACCACCGGATCGGACACAACCCGCATCAAGACCATGGCGGTGCGCAAGGGCGACCGGTACATTGTGAAAGGGCAAAAAATCTGGATCTCCCGTGCCGAGCACTCTGATCTGATGCTGCTGCTGGCCCGAACCACTCCTCTGGAGCAGGTAAAGAAGCGCACCGAGGGACTCTCCACGTTGCTGGTGGATTTACGCCAGGCTGCCGGGAATGGACTCACCATCCGGCCCATTCGCACCATGATGAACCATGCGACCACAGAGGTTTTCTTCGATGACGTTGAGGTTCCGGCCGAAAATCTGGTGGGCGAAGAAGGCCAGGGCTTCCGCTATCTTCTGGATGGGCTTAACGCCGAACGCATCCTGATCGCATCCGAGTGCATTGGCGATGGACGCTGGTTTATCGAACGCGCCTGCCGCTACTCCAAAGAGCGCGTGGTCTTCGATCGTCCTATCGGCAAGAATCAAGGGGTGCAGTTCCCTATTGCGCGCGCTTATGCCAACGTGGAGGCGGCAGCGCTGATGGTGAAACATGCTGCCGCATTGTTTGATTCCCATCAGCCTTGCGGCCCGCAAGCCAATATGTCCAAGCTCCTGGCCGCGGACGCCTCCTGGGAAGCAGCCAACGTCGCCGTTCAAACCCACGGCGGGTTTGGCTTCGCTGAAGAATACGATGTGGAACGCAAGTTTCGCGAGACCCGTCTTTACCAGGTTGCTCCCATTTCCACCAACTTGATTCTCGCCTACATTGCCGAGCACGTGCTTGGCCTGCCCCGGTCGTACTAATGCGTCCCCTGCAAGGAATCACGGTGATTGCGCTGGAACAGGCCATCGCCGCGCCGCTGGCCACGCGTCATCTGGCCGATCTGGGGGCGCGCGTGATCAAGATTGAAAGGCCGGAGGTTGGCGATTTCGCCCGCGCCTATGACGCCACGGTCCGCGGAATGTCCAGTCACTTTGTCTGGGCCAATCGCTCCAAGGAATCGCTGACCCTGGACTTGAAACAGCCGGCGGCCAAAGAGGTCCTGGGGCGTCTACTGGAGAAGGCGGACGTCTTCGTTCAGAACCTTGCGCCCGGCGCTTGTGACCGTCTTGGATTCGGCACGGAAGAGCTGCGCCGCCGCTATCCGCGCCTCATCATCTGCAACCTTTCCGGCTATGGTTCCACCGGGCCGTATCGTGACAAGAAAGCTTATGATCTGCTGATTCAGAGTGAGGCCGCGCTGGTCTCGATTACCGGCACGCCGGAGACTCCGTCCAAGGTGGGGATTTCAATCGCCGATATTGCTGCCGCCATGTACCTGTACTCAGGAGTTTTGACCGCCTTGCTGATGCGCCAATCAACCGGCCAGGGCACAGCCCTGGAGGTTTCTCTGTTCGAAGCACTGAGTGAGTGGATGGGCTATGCCGCCTTCTACACCGCTTACGGCGGGTCAGCGCCTCCACGCGAAGGCGCAAGGCACGCGGCCATTGCTCCTTATGGCCCCTTCGCCGCCGGGGATGGCAAGATTGTCTATTTGGGAATCCAGAATGAACGCGAGTGGCGCCGGTTTTGCGAGAAAGTATTACAGCGTCCGGAACTTGGGGCCGATGAGCGGTTTGATTCCAATTCCAGGCGCGTGCAAAATCGCGCGGCGTTAGAGCAGATTATCGTAGCCCTGTTTCAGCAGCTTTCCAGCGAAGGCATCATCCAGCGCCTGGAAGATGTCCAGATTGCCTATGCGCGGCTGAATTCCGTGGAGGAATTTTTGCAACATCCTCAACTCGCAGCCCGAGGCCGCTGGCAGCAGATTGATTCGCCCGTAGGCCCGCTGCGTTCTCTCGTCCCGCCGCTCACCATGGAAGATGTAGAGCCGGTGATGGGAGCAGTCCCGGCGCTGGGCCAGCAAACGGAATCGATCCTGAAAGAGTTTGGTTTTGATGCGGATACAATCAGCGATTGGAAGAAAAGCAGGATAATTTAGCCGGCGAATGAACGCAAAGCAACGCGAATAGGAAAACCAACAAAATGAAAAAATGTCAGTGCAATTTTCGAAGACGTTTGTAAATGGATATACCAAGCAGGCCCACGATTCTCTACCCCTTGCTTGAATTTGATTCGCGTTGATTCGTGTTCATTTGCGGCTAAGAAGTTTTTCTGAAAGGACGGCGATAATGCCAGTAAAACAAGGCTGGACTGGGCGTGTCTTTGAGGACTTTGAAGTAGGAGACGTCTATCAACATCCGTTAGGCCGCACGGTTCTGTCAGTGGACAACAGCTGGTTTACTCTTCTTACTCAAAATACCAATCCCATCCACTTTGACCACGCCTATGCGGCCAGGACCGAGTATGGCAAGCCGCTGGTGGATTCCACATTCACTCTGGCTCTGGTGACCGGGCAATCCGTGATGGACATCTCGCAAAATGCCATGGCCAACCTGGGCTGGGATGAGGTGCGCCTGCCGAATCCGCTGTTTGAAGGAGACACGGTCTATTCCCGCAGCGAGGTATTGGAAAAACGTGAATCCAAGTCGCGGCCCAACGTGGGCATTGTGCGTTTCAAAACTACCGGCTTCAAGCAGGATGGCACGATCGTAATCGAATTTCAGCGTACCGCCATGATCTACAAACGAGGCCACGTCCCCACCAGCCATATACCCGAGCCCAAGAAATGACGGCCGCAAATCTGTTCGCCGAATTCGCTGTTTCCGCGCCGGTTCCGGAAAGCGCGCTCGCTCTGGCGCGCAATGCCTTCCTGGATACCATAGGAGTTGCGCTGGCCGGCGCGGTGGAACCAGCCAGCCGCATCGTCCAGAAGCTCGCGGTTGCAGAAGGTGCGGGCAATTGCCGCATTTTGGGTACCTCGTTCCAGACCAGCGCTACCTGGGCCGCTCTGGCCAATGGCACTGCCGCCCACGCTCTCGACTTTGACGATATGTGCTTTGTATCGCTGGCGCATCCCAGCGCGCCGCTGGTTGCCGCCGCGCTGGCGATCGGGGAACAAGCAGGGGCGTCCGGCCGCGCCTGTCTGGAAGCGTACGTCGTCGGCTTCGAAATTGAAGCGGTTCTGGGCAGGACCATGAATCCCAGGCACTATCAGCAAGGCTGGCATTGCACCTCCACCTTGGGCACAGTGGGAGCAGCTGCAGCCGCCGCCCGTATTCTCGAGCTCGATGGCAAGGCTGCCACCCATTGCCTGACGATTGCAGCCTCTGAAGCTTCCGGCTTGAAAGAAAATTTCGGGACCATGACCAAGCCCTTGCATGCCGGACTTGCGGCACGCAATGCAGTGATGGCTGCGCTGCTGGCGCAACAGGGATTCACGGCGACAGAGAGCGCCATGGAAGGGCCGCAAGGTTTTCTCACGGCCATGGCAAGTGAAAAGCCTGACTTGCAGGCATTTTGCTGTGATTTGGGCAAACACTGGGAGATTCTGGAGACCGGAATCACAGTCAAGCTGTACCCATCGTGCGCCGCAACTCATCCAACGCTTGATACGGTGCTCGATCTGCGTCGGGAGCACAATCTGACCGCTGATCAGATCGAGTCGGTGGAGGTGCAAGTTGATTCCGTCACGCCACCTCTCCTGGCCTACGATCGGCCCAAGACTGGACTGGAAGGCAAGTTCAGTATGCCCTTCTGCGTTGCCGCCGCACTGGTCCACGGGGTGGTGGGATTAGAAACATTCGAGGCGGCGCAGGTTCAAGATGACCGCATTCAAAATTTGCTCCCACGCGTCGCCATGCGCGTGGACCCATCTTTAGGCAAAGACGCTCCCGCTCTCACCCAGGCCATCGTTCAAATTCGCCTGCGCGATGGGCGGACGTTCACCCGAAATGCGAATGGCGCGCGGGGCTATCCTGATCGTCCGGCAAGCGCAGAAGAATTGGACAGGAAGTTTCTCTCCTGCGGTCAACGCGCCCTGCCCAAACACCGTCTGCAAGCTGCACTGGCGTGCTTGCACAACTTCGAGACGCTGGGTGACATTCGGCAGCTGACGGAGCTGATGATTCCCGGCAAGGTTGACGAACATGCGGCCAACGCGTCTTTAGACTGATAGGCAGACTTGTAGGCGTCAGGCCGGTACCAACAAGGACGCGATTTCGCGGCAGCCGAAAGAAGCAGATCACCCGATTCTAAGCCGCGCTCATCCCGTAGATGAAAATAATGGAAGGATTGGCCCATTCCGCGCAATGGAGTATAGGAGCCCAGGCAGAAGAGCCGAGCAAACCTATGGTCCAATCTACAAGTGATGACCTGAACTTGCTCCGGCAGCTCGCCAAAGGGAACCAGGATGCTTTTGAGTCGCTCTTTGAACGTTATCAGGGTCCCATTTACCGGTTTGCTTTGCACATGAGTGGAAACAGCGCCAGCGCGGAAGAGACCACCCAGGACGTTTTTATGGCAGTCATCGGCAGCCCGGGTGGTTACGATCCAGCAAAAGGAACGGTCGCCGGATATCTATATGGTATTGCCCGCAACCTGATGCGGCGCAGCATGCGGCAGACTTCCCACGACGTTCCCTTTGCCGAAGAGAGTGCGGAAGAAGACGCGGCCGGCATAACAGACGACTTCGATCTGCTGAAAGAATTGAGCCATGCGGAGTCTTTGGAGTGCTTGCGTAAGGCGGTGCTGGCGCTGCCAGAGGCGTACCGTGAGGCAGTAGTGCTCTGCGAATTGGAAGAGATGTCCTATCCCGACGCGGCTGCAGTCCTCAAGTGCTCGCCGGGAACCATAGCTTCGCGGCTGCACCGTGCCAGGGCCATGCTGAAAACGAAACTGAAAAGCCAGGTGTGCGTTAAGGGGCTCGGCAGATGACGCTCAAGATGAATCAACCCGAAGATCGGCTTTCAGGCGCGTTGCGAGAATTGGCGTCGTCATCAAGGCAAGGCGCCTCGCCAGAACTTGGATTGATGCTGAAAGATGCATTCCTGCATCACCATGTTCGCCGCCGGCGGAAAAGAGCCGCCCGGATGATAGCGCTGGCGACAGGGTTGATTGTTACAGCTTCACTAGCGTGGACCAGATGGTTTGCCTTGCCTGAGTTGCCCAAGATTGCCGCGATTGCGGCTCCGGCTGAGGCTACCGACAACGCTCCAAAGCCGCCGCCTACCACTGGTACCCAGATATCACGTCCAGTGGTCGCCACCAAGGTCGCTCGCCGTAAAAGAGGGCCAGCCGCAACCACGGAAGCCAACAGCTTCTTCGCCTTGCCGTCGTTTGACCTGCGGACGACAGGTGATGTTCTGCGGATCGTCCGGGTGGAGATGCCCGGTGAAGACCTCCGCATGGTTGGCGCGCCGGTGACCGAGGTGCTTGCCAGGAGCCGTGTGACGGCTGACTTTGTGGTGGGCCACGATGGCACACCCTACGCAGTGCGATTGGTACAGTCCAGTTTTAAAGCTCAAGGAGAACACTGATGAGAATCTACGCTCTGATCGCCGGCATCCTGATGTTCGCTGCCTGCGCCTTGGCCCAGGACAGCAGTCAGGTAGACCAAACCCTTATAATCCGCCTCGCCCAAAATAAACAGCCGGCGGAGAAAGACCAGAATTACACCTACATCGAGAAGCTGCCTTCTCGTCCAGACAGCCCCGAAGATATGCGCGTGTTCACGGCGATGGCGGAGGCGGCAAGCGTGGTAAAGAACGCTCCCTACACCGCGACTGAAACTACCGAGACTATACAAACACTCGGCGACGGCAACCACATCACCAGTAAATCCTCTGCCTCGCTGGCGCGGGACGGCGAAGGCCGAACGCGTCGCGAAGAAAGCGGGCTGAAACTGGGCAGCTTGCAGGGTAGCGGACCCAAGATCGTAGTGATCAATGATCCAGTTGCCCATACCCGATACATGTTCCAGCCAGGCGAGACATCCAATGGCGAGAACGGTGTGATGAATATGCGCTCAATAAAACCGAAGGTTCAAACCTTCCGCATAGCAAAGAGTGAAACCACGGGTAGCGTCGTGGACAAAGTCATGTTCGGCATCATCAACGCTCGCGGAACCAAAACATGGGTCACCATCGGGGACGATACAAAATTGGTCGATGCCGATGTTAAGCGTGAGTCTCTGGGCACGCAGGTGATTGAAGGAATTACCGCGGAAGGCAAGCGTGATACACGCACTATTCCCGCCGGCGCTATCGGCAATGAAAAGCCGATCGTGATCACTTCGGAAACCTGGACCTCGCCTGAGCTGCAAGAAGTTGTGCTCAGCAAGCGCAACGATCCTCGCTTTGGCGAAACGGTCTACAAATTGACCGGCATCACCCGGGGCGAGCCGGATCCCTCACTATTCCAGCCTCCAAGCAATTTCAAGAAAGATCTTCCTGCCCCGCCAAAATAACATGGTTCCTCTCCGTGGTTGGTCAGGCCGCCGGTTCATCACAATACGATGAACCGGCGAACCAAACGTGAGCGAAGCGAAATCCATGGCTTCCCGGCTTTCCTGCAGCAAATTGTTATACTCAGAGTCGCGGCGATCTCCTTTTCGCATGATGTGGCGGGCGCCAATTTCATTGCAAAGGAGAACTATCGTGAGAATCGACTTTGAATTGGAACACTTCGTTCCCAAGAGCAAGCGGCGTCGTGGCTTCCCTTCCGAAACACAAGTGAAGCGCGGCTTTCCGGACAGTCCGCGGCGGCGATAAGGAACTGATGGAAAAGCTTGGAAGAAACGACCTTTGCCCTTGCGGTTCAGGCCGTAAATTTCAAGAAGTGCTGCCTCAGATCAGGCTGCTACGACGGCTCAAGACGAAATTACTTTAGCAGATAACCCAAATGGCATTGGCGCAAGCCGATGCCATTTTCTTCGCGGCTCAAAAGGACCCCATTGTCCTTTCGTTCGTATTCAACTCTTCCGCCAGTGCTCAAGACTTGCTAGAGTTGCTCAATCGCTTCCGGAGGCTCACCGTGCGGAGTAACACTTCGTTCTTGCTGAAAACCATTCTCTTCCCTCTCCTGGCCGGCAGCGCTCTGGCTGCTATGCAACAAGAGCAGAAGCAGGAGGAGAGTAAGCCTGCTCCTCAACCAGTTTCCATAGCCGCTCGTCTGGCGGCGGCCAAAACCGTGTTCCTCAAGAAAACCGGCAGCCACAGCAACGTGGCCTACGATGTGGTGAGTTCCACTCTGGAAGGTTGGGGCCGCTTCACGCTGGTGGATGCACCAGAGAAGGCCGACCTCATCGTCGAGATCTTCTCTCGGGAGGAAACCGAAAGCGGCGTCTCAGCTTCCACGGGACGCGGTGGAAGAGGACGGCCCGTAGGCGGAAGCCGGGAAGGATCGATCTCGCAGATCAAGCTCACCGTATACGACACCAAGACCCACATCGCGCTGTGGACCGGCGCGGAGCGCCCTAAGGGAGCCATGAAGAAGGTCGACCGCGAAAATAACGAGGTGGAAGCCGTCCAGCGCCTGATCACCAAATTCCACGATGACGTGGAGCCGCCGCAGAAATAGCAGTTGGCAATTGGCGATTAGCCAAACCAGCGTTTCAAAATCGAAACCCAGGCCTAGTGGTCGTGAGTTAAAAGTTCATTTGAACACCGTTCCGCTCAACAACTCAGGTAGTTAAGGCGAAGACCACCTGAGGACCATAGGATGGCGCCATTTGATATGGCACCATTTGAAGAGTGGTTGGCGGGACATTCAGTACATCTACCTCGGCTATGGAAGCGGCAAGTACTTCCACGGTCGCACTGACGGACGCAAGTTCAAGCTTCAATTCAACATTATTCAAAGTCCATGATTTAATCTTCACCGTTTCCCTGCATGTCCGAAATCCGCGCATTGCGACCTCGATAACGTACGAACCGGTTGAAAATCCAGTCAGACGCAATCGTCCTCTGCGGTTCGTCTTGTCCATGTGTATCTCAATACCTCGATCCGACAGCAGCTTGACCTGAGCATTCGGAATCAGCGCACCGGTGGGATCCATGACCCGGAGCACAACTCCACTCCCACTCGAGTGCATCGGTTCTTGAGGTCTTGCCGCTTTCTGTGGGCTACTTTGCGCTGAGGCCAAGCCTAAGCTCAAGATGACAAATAGCGCTGTTCTCGCGACTCGTATGACGCGGCACGCACCGCTGCCTCGCCTGTCCGGAAGCGCTCGCCTCTTCAGTGCGGAACCGGGTTTCATGACGTTCCCAACTCCTCCTAATAGCTTATGGAACGTCAATCCAGCAGGAACTTGCACAAAAACCTGAACAGTGGCATGCGGAACACCCAATTTCTGCCAAATGCATCGGACACGGTAAAGGCCGGCAGAGAGCAACTTCTCCATCGTTTATGAAATGTAGGGCTTTTCCCGTGTTACTCTCTCACAGATGGGCCCTCTGGATGAGTCGCCAAAAATCGAACTGGTCCGTGACTTTGAGGACCGGGAGGACCGAGACGTCAAGCTGACAGATTCTCTGGCCACGGCGCGGCTGGACCGCTGGCTGGCCACACTGGTTGAGCGTGGCGGAAGCGATCTCCTATTGGTACACGGCGCTCCGGCCTGTATACGGCTCAAAGGCGAGGTGATCAGCCTGGATAGCCGCACGCTGCGCGGGCAGGAGATCGAATCTGCGGTCCTTCCTTCGCTTACGTCCAACGGCCTGCGGCTCTATCGTGAGACGCAGATTGCCGATTCTTCTTACCGCGTGCCCGGGCTGGGGCGCTTTCGCATCAACCTGCATCGCGAACGCGAACACGCTGCAGCCGCCATCCGCGCATTGCCCACCAAAGTGCCGCTTCTGCGCGACCTCCATCTCCCACCGCAAGTGGAAGCGTTGACCCGGCTGGCGCGCGGCCTGGTGCTGATAGGAGGTCCAGCCGGTTCGGGCAAGACCACCACCCTCTCCGCATTGGTGCATGAGATCAACCGCCGCGAGCCCCGCCACATCCTCACCATTGAGGACCCAATTGAGTACGAGCACGCAAACATTCGCAGCGTGCTCGAGCAAGTGGAAATCGGCACGGACGCCCGTGATTTTCCTACCGCTCTGCGCGCGGCCCTGCGGCAGGCGCCAGACATCCTGGTGGTGGGTGAAATGCGCGACCCGGAAACCATGCGCATTGCCGTGAGCGCCGCCGAGACCGGTCACCTGGTCTTTTCCACCCTGCACACCACGGATGTAGCTTCCACCGTTTCGCGTATTTGTGATTCTTTTCCCCCGGAGCGGCAAAACACCATCCGCCAGGAATTGGCCATGGCGCTGGCCGCCGTTCATACCCAGATCCTGTTGCCCAGCCAGCATGGCGGACGCGTCCCTGCTGCCGAGCTGTTGATGGTTGGTTATGGCGCCAAGCAACATATTCGCCGCAACGCCCTGCAACATCTCTCGCAGGAAATCACCATCACCAAGAAGAACGGTTCCTTCAGTCTGGAAGAATCTCTGGTGGAGCTGCTGGTCCAGGGGCACATCACTCGCGACGATGCGCTGCTTTACGCGCTGCATCCCGATGATATGGAAGCCCTCCTCCGAGCCAAGGGCTACCGCTAGAGAGGCCTATTCCACCACCAGCTTGGCCTGCATGTCATCATGGTGGGCTCCGCAGAGGATGCTGCAGGTCACCAGGTACTCGCCCTTGCCGGGCGCTTTGAACGTGAAGACCGCGGGTCTGCCCGGTTGAACCGCCTCCCGGATGCCCAGTTGCGCCACCTCAAATCCGTGCTGGACATCCACCGTTGAAACTTCCAGCTCGACAATCTCTCCGCTCTTCACCCGAATAATTGCCGGCTCAATTGCGTATTTCTTCATAACTACCTTGATGCGTTCATCGGGAACAGGCGGGCGCGAACAGCCGGGAATAAAAGAAAACAACAGGAAGTTCAGCAGAACGAAGGACCCAAATCTTTTCATATAAATGGACGCGCCGGAAGCATGAACGGCGGGCCCAGACGCGGTGAGTTCTGGAAATGCCAAAATAATGACGTTTTCCGTCCCAATAAAAATCACTGTTGGCCGTCTAAATAATAAAGGCCGAAATTCGCTCCATTTCGTACTTTTAAGGTACCAGACATAGTAAATTATTTGAGTCGGTAGTAAATGGAAACCATCCAAAAGAAGGCCGGGGAAGACTCGAGCGAGCTGGCGTTAGTTCAGGCCGCTAAAAAAGGCGATCTGGAGGCGTTCAGCGATCTCGTGAAGCGGTATGACCGCAATGTCTTCCGCATCGCGCAGCACATCACGCACAACGAGGAAGACGCCCAGGATGTGGTCCAGGAGGCGTTCCTCAAGGCGTATCAGAACCTTGGGCAGTTCCAGGGAAACTCCAAGTTTTACACCTGGCTGGTAAGGATCGCCGTTAACGAAGCGCTGATGAAGCTGCGCCGCCGTCGTACTGACAGGACCGTCTCTATTGATGAGGATGTGGAGACGGAAGAAGGTACGATGCCGCGTGAGGTTGCCGACTGGGGTCCAAACCCGGAACAACTTTATGGGCAATCTGAGCTGGGTGATATTTTAAAAAAGACCATACAGGGTCTGCCGCCCGGCTTCAGGACGGTTTTCGTGTTGCGGGACGTTGAAGGACTTTCTACCGAGGAAACGGCGGAGATGCTTGGATTGAGCATCCCTGCGGTTAAATCCCGGCTTCTACGGGCTCGTTTGCAACTTCGAGAACGTCTGGCAAAATACTTCAAGTCTAGAGGAGCGGAGACGGCCAGCCGTGAAATGCAATGATTTTCTGAAAGAGTTGACCGACTACCTGGACGGAACGGCGACGGTTGAGGTTCGCGTAGAACTCGAGGAGCACCTCCAGTGGTGCAATGATTGCTACGTGGTCATGAACACCACCAAGAAAACCATCGAAATCTATCGCGACAACCAGATTTATGAACTTCCAGAGAGCCTCCGAAGCAAGCTCCATCAAGCCATCCTGACCAAATGCAGGCACGCCAAGCCTGGAAATGAGAGCTCTAAATAAATATTTTTTGTTAAGGTGTCCTGTCTGCTAATGACAAATAATGTCATTTTGAACCCAGATTCAAGTTTCTGATCCCAACTGGCGTCCTGTTTTTCATCACTTAGCGCTGTATGAAATTTTTACCTGCTTCCAGGATGCCCGGCAAGCAGCTCCACCCCGCAAAACGAACCTTTTCCGGCTGCTCTGAATCAAATAAAATGTAGGCACGGGAGTTCATGAACTCCTGTACTGATGAGCCAATGGCAGGATGGCTCTTTAGAGAATGACTGGAACCAAAAAGACCCGAACCAGGAGTGTGGTATCTATGGCGACTTTGGTTGATATGCTTTTCGGTTGCTGGCACAAGAACTACAGCTTCCCCATCACCAATAAGGCGGGACAAAGACCGTCCCCGGCGGCTTCACTCACCGGGACGTACATTGTGTGTCTCGATTGCGGCAAGGAATTCCCCTACGATTGGCAGGAGATGAAGGTCCTGAATTCCCGGCCGGCCCGCGCTAAAGTGCTGGCCACCGAAACCGCGGCGGCATACGCCGGCAAGTCAGAAGCTGCCTGAGCCTCAGGCAAAACTCGTATACCACAGCCATCCCCCAGGCTGGGAAGAGAGTTCCTAACCTATTAATTGCAAATGCTTTAACCGCCCGAGCGCAGCGAACGAATCGCTGCGCTGTGGGCCTTTGCCTCTCAAAGATAGGACTAGCCCGTATTTCTCACAAGGATAATAGGCAAAGGCCGCGCTCTATGGCATAACTGTTTTGACAAGAAGCAGTTAACGCCAAGGAGGAGCGACCTTTGACTATTGCAGAGTGTAATCAAACCAACTTCGGATTTGAAGC
>DATGJZ010000044.1:0-6001 GCA_035294925.1 Candidatus Angelobacter sp.
GAAACGCCCAACAATCTTCTTCATGCCATGGGGAATATCAGGCTGCTTTCTCTTCATCCGTCCTCCTCAGCCGGCTGGGCCGAAGAGCGACCTTAGCAACCTCGCCCTACCTCAGTCACGCAGCCTCGCCGAAAGGACACGGCGAGTTGCTGGTGGCCGCGGCGCTCAACCCGAGCACGCCTGCTATGTTTGGGCAGTCACTGTCGCCTCATAAACAGAGAGCGAAGAGACGCCAGCAGAACATTCCTCAACAGGGCTTTCTGTTCAGCTCGAACTGAGTGTGTTCCCTTCGACGGTCCGGACTCTCAAAAGCATTGTCTTTCAGACTCCGTTGATAAATCGGCGCAGGAGCGGACGATTCGCATTCTCTGAATTCCTCGTCAGCCGGGGTGCGGAATACTGACTTTGGCACCCGGTGGCCTTTGCGGCAGGGGGCACAATGCCGGGCCTCATAAAATTCGAATCGTCGCGGAATGAAAGGTAGATTCTCCGCTAGAATGTGCCGTATGCCAAAAGCCAAGTCCTTCCCGTCACTCGGAGCGCGCATAGCAGCCGCAATCGTGAGCTATCAACTGGGGCACTCCGGCGTAGACCGTGCTCTAAAGGGATACGCGCATGTCAAATTAGATCCCTGGTGGGAAGAGGTTGGGCGAGATCTTCAACAAAAGGCGATGAAGAAAACTGAGCTCAAGATGCCAAAGCCACCAGCGACTCGACTCCGATAGCGATTTACGCCCGATTCAGTTGCCGAAGCGCACACACCGCATAACCCGGAATACATTTGTCGAATTGCAATAAAGCGCTCATATGGTGGGCAAAACGTGTCGACCAGAGTGCTTTCAGCCGCGTTTCTTTTTGCAGTATGGAATCCCTGGAAGCCCTCCAACTGTCTATTGCGAAATCGGGGTTCCCGACGGATGGCCTATGCAGTGTGATCCAGCGGGAACGTTGTCATTGGATGTGAGATGCCACAAATCGTAGAGGCCTGGCGGTACTGTTCGCGCACGGTCCGCCAGGGCGATTAGTTTTGCCGCCGTGCTCTCCTCGAGCAATTTTTGATCGCAGACCAAAAACTTACTGTTCCTCCCTAAGTAAACTCAGTTCATCCCCATAAAACTGCCAGCCAAAGCTTCTTGCGGAAAGGCGCGGCACCTCGATTCCGTTTTGAAAGGAATTCCATCTCACCATGATCCACATTGCTGCCGCCAGGCAGTCCGACCCTCATCTTACCAATCAGAGTCTCAGCCAAAAACTCAGCAACCCTTTCCTGGACGCTGCGGTACACCCGACTGTGGCATGTAATTGCGCGTTTATCGGGTATTCCGTGTGGCGGCGCGAAGAAAACGGCGACGCCAATCTCAGCGATGAACAGGTGTTCGTCGTACGCGATGGCCAGGCTAAATCCCTTGACCCACGCAACGATCTCGTTGATCACAGCCCGGACGGTCTCAGCTGGGGGTATTCAGGCAGCGGAGCAGCTCAACTCGCAGTTGCCATCCTGATGGAGATCTTCAACGACTGGGAGCGCGTCCAGCCAATTTATCAGCGGTACATGGAGTGCTTTGTCGCGAAGATACCCCAGAATACAAACTGGATGGCAGACGGCAGTGACGTTATGGCTATGGCTCTGGCCATTGAGGTCGAGAAAATGACCGCGCCGCCTAAGCCATCAGGGAAATCGAGTGTCGCCACGAAACAATCTACTCAGCGTTGTCGCCAGCGGCAGGGTGGCTCTGGAGACAATTCTGGTGAGAGTCGTAGGAAGGAAGAAAATGCGCCGTTCCTGAGAGCACTCCAGGCGTTCAAAAATGCTGCCCTCGATCTGACGAAAGCTTGGGATGGCATTGACGACAGTGAACTGGAGGAATCACCGCTGTTCGAGAGCTATCCATTTGACCAAAGCTTCGACGACGTTGCATTTGACATCTCCGGTTGGGTAGAAAAGTTCGATGAATGGGTAAAGGAACGTGATTCGCCGGCGCTGGAACCCGACGAATAGACTTTCTCCCACCGCCGCTAATTTCAACCACGCCTACCGCTACTTTCAGTTTTCTATCCCGCTCCAATCCGATTCCTCCTGCTTCAAATTTCTCCAATGTCGTATCCGGGATCTCAAAAATCACGAACCGGACTCGGGAATTACCATGACTTCAAAACAAGGAACAAACGCAGCACGATTCAATGCACAACTAAGAGCCGAAGCAAGATATGTCGGATTCAGAACAACCTCTGGCGCGCATGTAGTCGTGCAGACCGCCCAGGGAACTACGAATCTTCGCCCGCGGCTCGACCTCATACGGCATTCGCCCGTGGGTTTTGACTGGGGGCGATCCGGCTCGGGGCAGGCCCAACTCGCCGTAGCGTTATTGGCCCACATCTCGGCAGACGACGCCTTCGCGCTCGAACACTATCAGTTGTTTCAACATGAAATCATTGCGCGATTTCCCAAGCATCGGTTTGAGATCACGGGCAGGCAGGCGCTGCAAATGCTTGCCTTCGTGAGTATGGACGCGCTGGAAGATTTCAATCCGCCCGGAATACCCAAAGCCAAGCGCCGCAAACTCGCCATCGTTCACGCTCTAATGCCGACAGACTCACATGAAATCGGGATAAAGGCCCAGGGGATCGGCCGCAGTACACGCACAGCTGCAACCCGGGCCCTCATGAACCTGCTCGGTAAGCCAGATCTGCGCCAGCGGCGGTTAACGAATCTGCAAATTGAGCTTTCAGTTTTCAATTTAGGCGAAGCGCAGAACAGCAACCCGGACAGTCTTCCTGACTGAAATCCGCAATCCTTCGTTGCCCTGAAACCGCAAGTTGCAGATTCGTCTCCCTCCACAAGCAAGGACCTCCCTATGAGCCAACTCTATCTTCCCTGGGATGACGTCGTCGGACCGCCCGCTTCAATTACGGCAGAATCCGTTCCCACAGCAACGAACAATAATGCAGCCGCCAAGAAATGCCGCACTGCGGCGGACGCCCTCGAAAAGCACATCACGGCCAAGCACGACAGCGCCAACCGCATGCTTGTGCTGCCGCCGATTCGAAAGAGACTGCAAGAAGCTGATAGTCAACACAAAGAAGCCTCACGGCTGCAACGAATCCAGCTCACTTTGCGAAAACTGGCGGAGATGCACGAGAAAGGAACGATTGTTTCAGAGGTGGCTGGCCTGACGAGCCGTGCAGCCGTGGAGCGCGCACTCTTTGCCGAGAGCCGGAACAGCACACTTCACGCTATCTACGACAGCACGAGCTGCGAAGAGACAAGCGTAACGAGGGCACTCCGCCTGGAACGGGAGGCGATGCTGATGGGCATTCCGGGCTTCTTTCCCACACCTGCCGGGATCGCGGAGCGGTTCATCCAATTTGCTGGTTTGGGCGAAGTGACAACGGTCCTCGAACCATCTGCAGGGTCTGGTTGTCTGATCGACAGACTCAGAGGGCAGCATCCTGGCGCCATCATCTCTTATTGCGAAATCAATTGCTTCCTCCTCGATATCCTACGGGCGAAATACGAGAAGTCGTGAGTGGTTCACTTCATTGGCCGCGATTTCTTCGACCTCGATCCAGCAATCTTTGAACCCAGGTTTGATGCCATTGTTCTCAACCCACCGTTTGAGCGAGGCGATGACGTTGCGCATGTCTTACACGCATACAAGTTCCTGGCTCCGAAAGGCATCCTCGCCGCCATCGTTTCAGATGGCGTTTTCGCACGCAAGGATAGGAAAGCTACGGCGTTTCGCGATTTCTTGGCGGCCTCTAAGGCCGATATTGTTGGCCTGCCATCGGATGCGTTCAAACGGAGCGGCACGTGTGCCAGATGCCGCATGGTTCGAATTCGAGCGGGCTTCAGCTGGTGAACACTCGTACAAGTCTCAAAACTTATTGGCAGGTTTGAGTTGCGGAGGGTCTTCGAAGATCTGGAGCAGTTTTTTGGCGCAGTACACTCGGTCGCGTTTCGCTCCGCTGACTTCCGAAATGATGCGTTGTTTCTCCAGTTGGCCTATCGCTCGCATGACCGTGTTGTAAGCCACGTGAAGACGTTCCTGAGCGCCGCGGGGAGTGAGGAACGGATTGGCGCCGAGGAGATCCACGACTCGAAAAGCAACCCTGGCATGGGGATCGCCGGCGAGTTTGCGACGCCAGGTCTCAAGCAGCTTATTGGCGCTCTCCGCGCGACCCAGTGCATCTTCGGCCTGGCGCGCGACCCCGTTCAGAAAATACTGCAACCAGCCCGCCCATGCGTTATTTTCCGAAATGCCTCGAAGCGCTTCGTAGTACTTAGCACGAGTCGCATCAAAAAATGCCGAAAGATAAAGAAACGGCGCCGGAAGTACGTTTCTCTCACATAGCTCAAGCGTGATGAGCAGACGGCCGACACGGCCGTTGCCGTCCAAGAACGGGTGGATCGCCTCGAATTGGTAGTGCGCCAGCGCAGCATGGATCAGTGGCGGCAGCATTCGGTCGTGAAGAAACTTCTCCCAGCCAGAGAGGTGCTCGAGCAAAGAGTCCGGCGGAGGAGGGACATAAGTCGCCTGCGCTAGTGTTGCCCCTGGAGGTCCGATCCAGTTCTGGGTCCGGCGGAATTCGCCAGGCGTAGCGTGTTGGCCACGAACTCCGGTCATCAACTTCTCATGCAGTTCGCGCACAAGTCGAAGTGAGAGTGGTAGGGTTTTAAGTCTCTCAATGCCATATTCGAGCGCCACAACGTAATTTCCCACCTCTCGCAAATCTTCCGGACTGCGTTCGACGGCAGCGCCGGCCTCAGCTGCGAGCAATTCCCCAAGCGTTGATTGCGTCCCCTCGATGCGGCTGGAAAAAACGGCTTCGCGGCGAACAAAGGGACGAATCAGAATATGAGGATTGGGTAAACGTCTGCCTTCGCCTGCGAGCCTGCCAACTAGCGCAGACGCATTGGCCAGGGCCACTCCCAGAGCTTGTGTCCACTCGATTGCCGGAGGCAACGGGGTCGGATGGAAGGCCCGGTAGCCTTCCAGGGTTTTCACCCAGCGCCCTGCCGGACTCGTGCTGGATTGACGATGTAACCGAGCATTCACGACTGAAACAAAGAATAACGCTATTTCAGTCATAAAGCAATAAATGAAATAGTAGCGTTCGTTATTTCAGAGGCCAAAACCAGCCCCGGCGCGGCTGCGGATTCTCCGGTCAGACTTACTTGGTCGATAGCCGATCCCTAGTCATACGCCCATCTCGAGTCTCCAAGCTTTTCTAAAACAGACACTACTTCATTGAGGACCGGAATGCTGGATTTTCCACGTGTGGCGGTGTGTCCATGCTCGAAAGGAACCCATGTCGAAAAAGAAAGAACCTCCCGATTATCCGGGCGATGAAGCCATCAAGAAGAGGTTCGGGGAACTCATGCACAAACTTCGTCTGCAGAAGGGGCTGTCCATCGAACAGGTGGATGCCCTCATTGATGAAGGCATGCAAGAGGACACGCAACCACTTCTTCCCCGAGCTCTCGCCCTCGTTACCAGAGAGCTGCGCGAAGCCAGAAAGATGTCGCGAGCACACTTGAGTGAAGTTTCCGGTCTTCCGTTGCGCTTGATCAACAGGCTTGAACGCGCAAAAGCGCATGAAATCACGTTAACCCAAGTGGTGCGCATTGCGATGGCGCTGGAGCACGACGTCACAGACTTCGTTGAGCGGGTTTTCAAAGTCGAGGAGCGGCTGAAAGTGAAGTAAGCCACCTGCCCCTCTGCCCCTTTCCGAGTTTTCCAACCAGCCCGTCGATTTTGCGGCTTGGTTGTGAAAAGCTCAGCCTTCTGGCTCAAAAACCAAGGTCGGAGCTTGTGTCCTTTCGGCGAGGCTGCGTGACTGAGGTAGGGCGAGGTTGCTGAGGTCGCTCTTCGGCCCAGCCGGCTGAGGAGGACGGATGAAGAGAAAGCAGCCTGATATTCCCCATGGCATGAAGAAGATTGTTGGGCGTTTCAAACGCTGGCGAAACAAACATCCTGGGGTCCGCTTGCCGATACCGAAG
>DATGJZ010000045.1:0-58406 GCA_035294925.1 Candidatus Angelobacter sp.
CTCGGTCGGACTCATCGACCATTCGATCATCATGCGTGACCACGATCACTGCCGCTCCCGTCTCCCGACTCAGCTTGCGCAGAAGTCCCATGACGATTTTGCCCCGTTCCGTGTCCAGAGAGGCCGTGGGTTCGTCGGCGAATAACACTTTAGGGTTGTTGGCCAGTGCGCGGGCAATCGCGACGCGCTGTTGTTCACCGCCCGAGATCTCGCTGGGATAGTGATGCCAGCGGTGAGCAATTTCCAGGTATTCAAGCAGTTCCATGGCCCGGTCCTGCGCTTCTTGTGGCGGGATGTGGTCGAGGGCCAGGATGAGCTCGACGTTTTCCAAGACGGTCAAGAACGGAATCAAGTTGTAGGACGGAATTCGGTAAGGGCAGCTAGGTCAACATTCCAATCGCCGTGCTCATCTGGCTGATGATCATCCCGATGATGATGAAAGTCGATTTTGGAGCCATTCGCGAAGTGGGCAAGAAGCCACGTGGGCTGCTGGTCACTCTGTTTGTGAACTGGCTGGTGAAGCCCTTTTCTATGGCAGTGATCTCTTGGATTTTCTTCCGCCACGTTTTCGACGCCTGGATTTCACCCTCTCAGGCTGATCAGTACATCGCCGGGACAATCATTCTGGCGGCAGCTCCCTTGTACAGCGATGGTGTTTGTGTGGAGCTACCTGACGGATGGCGATCCCGCGTACACCCTTGTCCAGGTTTCTGTGAATGATCTGATCATGCTGTTTCTCTTTGCGCCCATCGTCCGGTTCCTGGTGAGCGGAGCATCGTCGTTGTCGGTCCCCTTCACAGTACTGCTCTATTCCGTGATCGCATTCATCGTAATTCCTCTCACGATCGGGGTACCGTTGGGAAAGGTCCCCAAAGCTGATTGCGCAGACCCCCATTAACTGTTTCTTGCCGTTCCCCAGCGTTCTCTTAAAGCGCCACTCGTGCCCTGTTGTCACTTACTTGGCCGATTATCTTCGATCTCATAACCCGAAGGTGCTCCCAAAACGCTGTTTTGATATTCTTGTGATGCGGAGGAAAGTCAATTGGACATTGAAAGCATTTTGCAGGAACTGAGGGAAGAGCGCGACCGCATTGACAGCGCAATTTCCGCATTAGAAGGATCGAGCGGTCGGGGCGGAAGCCGTCCTGGTCCGAAGGCGACCAACGGCAAGAGAGGGAGAAGACGACTTAGCGCAGCCGCCAAGAAGCGCATTTCAGAAGCAGCCAAGGCCCGGTGGGCCAAAGTTAAGAAAGTCGGCGGCAATAGGCTCTAAGGCATTCGAATCACAATCAGAAGCAGCAGTCCCAGCAATGACTGACAACCAGAAGGAGTCTCAGGTTGAACCTCCATGGGCCTCGGCTACAATTCAGGGTTTGATAAGGGTTCGATAACCGTTTCCGGGATTTGTCTTTGGCGTACCAAGCAAGCCATTCGTGCCTTGAAGTTTCCGTCAGTCACGTGTGGATTATGCAATCCCAAAGCGAGACCTCGCTGTATGGGACTGATCTGCGCGTCGTGCGAAGCTCGCGAGACAGACACGTAATCACCCGCAGCACCAATTATCAGCAGACCTTCACATTGAGCCTAAATCACACGCTACTCAGGAACCGCCAAGCAATTCTTCGCCTGGCCGCTTAGCAACAGCAGGCCAGCCTTGGATAATGACGACGGCGTTTTTTGTGACGGATGTTCCAGCAAGCAGTTTTCTGCCCTATAGCCCAGGCATCTGGTGCAGTGACAACGCGTGAGACTCTGGGGCCGCCCTACGCTTTGTTTTGAATTAAAGTTGCGCTTTACTCATGGCTCTTCGCATCGGGGTCTGGGGCCGGGGTTGGGATGCGTGGGAGCATCTCTGCGCGGGTGGCTGCGTTGTAGGCAAACCACGCTTCGATCATGGAACTCTGCATCACATCGGCCTTTTGCACGCGGTCATAGGTGTCCGCATTGGAGTGGTGGGTACGAGTGCCGTACTCCAATCCATCCTGCTGGAAACCGATGCCGTTCAGGCCGATCCACGAAAACGCAGACGAGTCCGTGCCACCAGGGCTCGTGGTGGGTCTGAACTGATCCCCGCCGGAAACAGCAACGATATGCTGGTCCTTGATAGGCTCAATCCAGGACTTGAAGATGGCTGCCATCTGCGGACTACCTCCAGCCGACACTCCGCGGAAACGGCCGGAGCCGCCGTCGTCGTTAAAGTACACATCCAGCTTGTCGTACTCGGGGGTCTTCACCATGGTTGTGCGTTGAGCGAAGTGCTGCTGCACGTAGGCGGTTGAGCCGTAGACGCCCTCCTCTTCGCCGCCCCACAGCGCAACGCGAACTGTTCGCGCCATGGGCTTGTGCAACGTAGCCAAAATGCGCATAGCTTCCATCGCCACTGAGGATCCCGTGCCGTTATCCGTGGCGCCGGTACCGCCCTGCCAGCTGTCAAAGTGACCGCCGAGCATGACGACTTCGTCCGGTTTGATGGTACCCGGAATCTCGCCGATGACATTGAATGCGTTCTCGTCTTCCTTCTGATAATCGACTGCGATATCGAAGTTCAGCTTCGGCGTGATACCGTGCTGCACTAGGCGGACGAGGCGATTATACTGCTCTGCCCCAATCGCGACGATCGGAGGCGGAATTGGATCCTTGGGATTCTCCGACCCACCATACGTGGAAAAGATCGTACCGCCGTCTCCGTTGTAACCCGGCGTGATGGAAATGGCCACACCCTCTTCCTTTAGAAAAGCGTTAACCTCGTTGCGCAGGACTCCGTTCTTCGCACTGGCTAGCGCAAGCGAGGTTGGGGTGTACTCCCACTCGCCTTCACCGGGGCGCCCCCTCCCGCTGGGGTCGCGATTAAGTGTCGCGCCGGCTGCCGCTCCGCGCTCGCCGCCCCCGCGCTGGCCTCCGCGTGCCAGAATTTCTTCATCCGTTGGGGAAGGCTGCGCGTCCGCCCGCGTGTGGAGCGTGAGGGGAGCCGGATCAAACATCAGCAGTGCCTTGCCCTTCAGCTTGCCATGGTATCTGGCGAAATCTGCTTTCGAGTGGATGGGCGCCCACACCGGCTCGACCGTGATCGGGCCGTTCGTACCAGGCGTCCATGCCAGCGGGAACCCGGTAAACGCAGCATAGACCGGCGTCTCCATCGCTGCGTAGAAATGCTTGATCTGCCACCCATAGCCGAACGGCCACTTTTCCAGGTGGACGTTCTTAAGTCCCCACTCTTGCATCTGCTTCATAGCCCATTCGGCGGCGAGCTTGTGATTGCGGCTATTGGTGACGCGCGGACCGTACACCTCGGACATCCAAAAGAGGTTCTCCATCACTTGCGAGTGATCGAAGGCCTCGGTCTTGATCTGGGCCAGAGCGTCCAAATCGACTTTATCACCTCCTGGTGCCTGCGCGAAGGAAGCCGAAATGAGGAAGAGGGCCGTAACCATCGCGGCAGCCTGCCTGAAGCGGAGTAGATTCATGGAGATTCTCACTTTCTCCGGTATGTGGCATCCCCTGAATGGCGTTCGAGGAAGCGTACCTGGATTAGAAACAAGCAGTCATTTTCGCACGCTAAAATTTGATTGGCCATCAAGTCGGCTTGGAGTCAACGCCCGGGCGAGGGATTGCAACACCGCCATTCGAACCTATTCACCGCGGCCAAATTCTGGCAACTTTCGCCCTTGAGGGTGCCGCACTTCGCTGTGCATTCGCAAACGCCACAACCATAGTCGCCGGGGACGACGGTGGACGCGTCTATTTGCTGAGCCTCGAAGAGTAAGATTTATGAGATACAGCGGAATGGGTTGAGCAAAACGTGACCAATACGTGACTTATCGACCCCCACAGACCCTCACCAGACCTCACCGAACCAACATGGCAAATTTCCTAAGCCCTTGTAAACACAGGATTTTATTGATGTTAAAAAAATGAGAGGGGGACTTAAAAGCCGCCGTAGTTTTAAGGGGGTATCAACCGTTCGAATCCCTGCCTCTCCGCCAAGGAGGGTTCGCCTTTCGATTCAGCGCTTTACCGGCAAACCCTTCTCGCTGCTTTTCATGGAATTCGAAATAGTAACAAGGGCTAAGAGATGGACCAAATAAACTGGAGATCAAGGTGCTGCTTCGGGTCTGTCAATGACCGGAAAGTGTGTCACGTATTGCGCGACCCAAGTCGTCCTTGAATTTGATGTCGGCCCCCATAGTGTTGGAATACAGGATCGTTCGAACATGCCTTACGTCGAATGCAAGGTCGTCTGTGGATTGCGCGATGACAATCCATTTCTTCCTCCAGGCATCCGCCAACCCAGCCTCATAGTACACATTCGGGTTTTTGCCGGTGAAGTCGACGATGACGAGATCGGCGGTGGCGATATCGGCCCTAATGTCATCGATGATTGGTCTTGATATGGTCCGCTCGTCGCCGCGGACGCACCGAAGGCCAGCATTTTCAACGGTCTCCTGGATCGTGCGATATACGTACGCCAGTTCCGATGCGAACGGCATGACTACAAAGCATAGAGGTTTTGTGACGTCCAGTTGTATGGACTCGAACCGCGCTTTAGTGTGTCTAGTTCGCAAGCCGAATTGCCCGGATATGTAGGAGTCATCCACCGTGGATAACATCTGGATGTTGCCTTCGAACAGTCGTAGCTGGCTTCCAACGACCTCAAACCGGAGCGTATACTTCCGATTGAGCTGCAGCGATTCAGTGCTTCCGGTAGATTCGATCAACTCCCATTCCCCAGGCTTCATTTTGGCAATGAAGTACTTTTTGCGGTAGCCGCCGATCCCGCCTACGTACCCTTCCTGACTATCAGGGCCAAGCCGGACCAGGAGACCGGCGTGAAATTTGGTGCGGCCCTGTTCCGTTTCCTCACCACTCAGCAGGGTGATTTCTGTCTCGATCGCACCGTCCTTAGCCCAATCCTCGAAAACAAGAACCTGCTGATTTTGTCCGGCCCGCGCTGCGGGAGACTCGTAGCCTCCGTCGGAGAGCACCGACCACTCATCGAATCGGCTCACAAAACCTCTGGGTTGGCTGGGCATCGAGAGCAAGTATATACCTGCGCTGCTTTCTAACGGGCGGGCCGCTGATTGATACCGGACGGCTTAGGTTAGGCCAAACTGGAAGCAACCGGATGTGTGGAGAACCTCCAGTCAGAAAGATTTAAGCTGCGGTGGCTTCCAGAATCACGCCCACAGGGTTTTAAGTTTAAGCCGAAAAAGCTCGAAAGTTGTTCGCGAGTTCCCGCCAGGAGTTTCGCCTTTAGATTCACGAGGTTCGCAAGATACCCTTGTTGGCGCTTGCTGCGATCAAAGCCAAAGCCCTTTGCTTCCTAAGATTTAAGAGCCGTTCGAAGAGGGGTATCTAAAGAGAAGACTGCCGGTTTGCATAGCTTCTCGGAACACTGAGATGGCAATGACATCAGTGTACAATCTTTGCAGTTTTCCAAATCAAAAAAGAGATTCCCGAATGGATTCAAAGGGGGGCGTTTCGTTATGGTTCACAAGCTTCTCGACCTGATTCACGACGGTGAGATTGCCAATTACATTGCTCTCCCGGCCATTGCCCTGCGCGTCGTGGGCACTGTTTGGCTTGCCGGAAGATTAGCACGTTCGCTCTCACCTTCCTTACGTCACCAAGAAATCTGATTGGCGAATCGCGGAGATGACACGGGATCTTAGGAGGACGTCGGCTGCAACTTCGCTCAAAAAACTCAGGACGTTCAACCCGCGCGGCAGCACGGACGCCAGTCAATACGCGGACGCGTTTCCGCGCCCACGTTTTCACTGGCGTGCCTGCTTTGCATGTAGGTATCCTTACCATCACAACATGCGAGAGCGCGGGCAGCGAAAGCAGGAGAGCAAGTTGGATCTGAATGATATCGTTGGCAAAGCCAAGGTGTTTTTCTTTGCCCTGCGCCATAAGCAGACCGAAAAGGTCCTGGCTATTCTCGCCGCCGCATCTCTCACCGCCGGTCCGTTTCTCCGTCAGGAGTTCGCGAGCTATCCCCAAGCGGCGTATCTGGCCTATGGCATTGGCGGGGCTTTTGCGCTCTGGCTGGTGTTCCGCGCCTGGAGGCTGGCTACGCCTCCGCCTGAGCCACCCGCTGGCCCGGTTCCCAGTGCTATTAAAGGACTATTCCCCTTCACTATTGACGATGGCAGGCTCTTTGCCCAACTGGGGCGGCATATGGAGTTGCAACAGCTCCTCGGGCTGGCCCGCAACGATCGATGCGCGATAAGTGCGGTTCGCGGCGAATCCGGCGCGGGCAAGACTTCGCTCCTGCAAGCGGGCCTGGCGTTCACGCTCGGCGCAGAGCAATGCATCTACTGGGAAGCGGTCCCGGACAAGGCGTCTGAAGTCCTGCTTTACGCCATTCGCAGCCAGTTCCCCGGCATCGAGTCTCTGGAATCTCTTCCTGAAACCTGTCCCAGGCGATGCGTCCTGATCCTGGATCAGCTTGAACAGCTTCGGCCTAATGAACCGGCGCATGCACAAATTTTTGCTCTGCTCGATCGCATCGCCGAGGCTCCGGCGCCCCACAAACTCTCTGTGATTATCGGCTTTCGGCGCGATTACATGCCCGACTGGGCGGACCTTGAATACACCCGTGGATTTCGCGCCGAGCAGATGCCCCTCAACCTGCTTGCACCCACCACGGCCGGTGACGCGCTGGTCACGCTTGCCGGCGCAGCTGGTTTCACCCTCGACCAGGCTCTGGTGGACAACTTTATTTCCGGCGTGACCGGCGCTCAGGGAGTTTCACCCGTGGACATCGCGATCGGCGTGCTGAGCCTCGCGAATTTTGTTCAGCAATCCGGCACGGCCCATGTTGGGCTGAAAGAGTACAGCCTCGCGGGCGGCGTCGAGGGGCTCCTGCTCTCGTTCGTCGAGCAGAAGCTCGAGGAAGTTCCCGAAGGCTTGCGCGCCCCTCTACTGAAAGGCATCGTGCTGGCGCTGGTCAGTCCTTCCAGTAAGCAACGCATCGCCGCCGGGAAAACCAGCGCGGCCATATCCGTAAAAGCCGAGATGGCAGAAAGCGCGCTGGCGCCATTGCTGGCGCGGCTGGCCCATCCCCGCGTGCGCCTTTTGGAAAAAGTTGCCGGCGACCGCTACCGGCTTACCCACGAACGTCTAGTACCTGTGCTGCGCCGATTGGCCGGTCAAGCCCTAGCTTCGATCGACCATCTGCGGCTAGTCTTTGAGGACCAATATGCTCACTGGCAGGAGACGCGTAGTCGACAGCATCTTCTGCGCGGGAAGGATCTACGAGATGTCTTGCGCTGGAAAGGACAATGGGTGCTAGGGGCAAGAACAGCGGCAATCGACGAGTACCTTACCGCATGCGTGCGCCGTCGTTTGATAGCAAGACTTGCACTGAGCGCTCTTATTGTCGTGGCAGGAGGGGCTGGGGCCGCAATAACGGGCTACCGAGCGTTCCAAATTGTGGTGGCTTTAAAAGCCCAACTTGCGAAGATCACTTATAACGTCCGCTATTTGCCTGAATGGCCTTCGCATGTGGATGAGCTAAGTGCATTCCTAAGGGGTTTTTCACCTGGCGACCAACTGGTCATTGACGCTGATGTTGGTTATGCACACTTTAGTCAACCAACGTCTTTTATGCAGTACTTCGACTCGGTGCTTGGAGCTCTAGAAAGGGTTGGCCCCAACGGAGGAATCGTGCTAAGAATGCTGGTGTCTGACGAGGACACCAATCTGAACGGTATCAGGGCACAATTCGATCCTGGGAGGCCCGATGATTTTATGCTGATCCGTGAGCGGCACCCGGAAAGGCTCAAAGCTTACTGTTGGGCCTACAGCCCGTTAATTGGCAAAACACCTCTGTGCCTCAAGTCCATTCCTGAATATCAGGATTTTCAGGATGCCGTACTGTATGTAGAAAATGCTCTCTGCATGCAACTCGTTAACACGGGCCGTGTTAGGGTCGTCAAAACCAATGACTCGAAGCTGCGCTCGCGGTTCTTATGGATTAAATATAGAAATAACGCAATGCTCGAGATGATCTTCGCTTACCCGAACTTCTATGGACCCGAAAGGGGATATGCTTGGAAAACGCAGGATGGCCATCTCATCGAAGTCTTCCTGAAAGAGTTCAATGCAAGTTTTGCCGCCGCCAGCACCGTTGCAGTAAACGAAATAAGGCCTGGGGATCAGTTGTACCCGCGAGCTTTTGAACGGATACGACGAGACATGCAGCCGCAAACCTCGATTGGCCCCCCTTGAAATCAGGCTGTCAACCGGGTTGAAATACAGTTGGTGAACCTGGGCCAACAAGGTCCGGCGTGCCCCCAGTTCGCCCCCGATGAAGCGGTCGCGGCTGCCCAAGTGCCGGGGAAGCTTTGATATAATTTCGAGCGGCTCCAACCCTTTTAAGGTTTGAGTGATTTGGCCTGAATCAAAATTTGCGAGCATTCTCACCGATTCGCCAGCAACATGCAGACTTATAGACGAGGCTGGCCTTAACCACCATTTTGTCCCGCAGATTTACCGCACCGACCACCCAGCTTGGTTTTGGTGTGGTTGCTTTACCTATTCCAGGCGCCTGCTTTGGTATTCTTGTTGCGGAGGAAAGTCAATTGGACATTGAAAGCATTTTGCGGGAACTGAGGGAAGAGCGCGACCGCATTGACAGCGCAATTTCCGCATTAGAAGGATCGAGCGGTCGGGGCGGAAGGCGTCCTGGTCCGAAGGCGACCGACGGCAGGAGAGGGAGAAGACGACTTAGCGTAGCTGCCAAGAAGCGCATTTCAGAAGCAGCCAAGGCCCGGTGGGCCAAAGTTAAGAAAGTCGGCGGCAATAGGCTCTAAGGCATTCGATCACAACCAGAAGCAGCAGTCCCAAGAGAGCCATTCGTCTTGACGTTTCCGTCAGTCGCGTATGGTGTATACCGGATCACGGTGGTAGCAGGTTCGAATCCCGTTCTCCCCGCCGTATGAACCGCCCTCATAAGCGGACAACTGTTCACTCGGACTCGGGCGATTCGCCGCGATGATCAGTTAAAAATCACCCGTTGTCTCCACCCGTTCTCTGCCCGTCCATCACGTACTTCCAAGTATTTAGGCAGCCCTCGCGGACCTTATAAGTTGTTGAAAATACTCGAAAGTTTCGTTCTGAAAAGGCTGGCGTCAGTGGTTCGATTCCTTCCCTGGCCACCTTCCAAGCTGTTGAAAATCCAATCACTTGCAACGGCATCTCGCTTTTCCTCGACTTTGCCAGATACAAAATCACCGTCATCGATCACCCGTTATCGTCAGTTCACCGCTAATTCACTGCTTCCGAAGCTGGCGTCTGCCGAATTGCTTGCAGAATTTGCGCCTGGGCCACCAGCTTTGTTTCATGCTTGCTGTGAGCATAGAACTTCAGCGTGGTTTGCACATCGGCCTGCCGCAGCATGTCCTGCACGGTCTTGGGGTCTGTTCCGCTGTCCACCAGAAATGAGGCCAGTGAATGCCGCAGGTTATGGACCCCAAACCGCGCCTTCCCATCAGCCAGCAGCTCTGGATCCGCCGCTTTGACGGCAACGGGCAGCAAGTAATCCTCGACCAGCACGTTGACCACTCGCGGCTGTCTGCCCCCCAGCTTCTCACTGGGGAACACCCAGTCATCTACCTTGGAGTACACCGTCTGGGTACGCCATTCCCATAGAAAAGCGGCCAGAACCGCATGGAGCGGGACCGGGGCCTTGGACGCCTTACTCTTGGCCTTCTAAACATTCGGAGATGCGCAGCCCGGTTGCCGCAATCAGAAGCGTGAGAGTGCGCTCCGGCCGCCGGCATCAGTTGCAGGATCTCAAATATTTTTTCTGCCGTGATGGTGTACAACATTCGTTGTGGATTGGGATTTGTTTCTATACAGCCTGGCATAGCTTTAGGACAGGGATGTTGTTGTGTCATCATGGAGCTAGTCCGGTATGGCCATTCGCAATTGGTCCCTTCATCAAAGGCACCGCTTGGCTTGGTTGGCTCGGTCTAATAATTATTCCGGAAGTGTCGGATACTCGAAATGTAAAAGGACTGTAGGACATAACGGTGCCTGAAAAAACTGCGGTCCAATCAAGCGTTGCCAATGTGCGGAAATTGGTAGGATCCGCCTGGTTGGTGGTGCAGCCCAAATACATCGTGAAGCCTTTCACAATGTTTATATTCTCTAGTTGACGGGCTGGGTCATCTCGAACAATTAGTGCGGACAGATTGGGAGAATCGTTCGCTTCGAGGGTTCGATCTGCTCCGCTGGAAGGTTGCTCCGGAATACCACCATAGTATGGAAACCATTGTTCGGATGAGTCGAGAACTGGAAGCGTTGCTCCTCCCGTTAGACTAGCAGTTTCGTTTGGAGAATAATTATAGATCTGCGACCCATTATATGCTACTAAGTTATTTACATATCTGACATGAATTCTATCGATTGGAATGGCTCCATCATTTATGTGGATATCTGCATAAAATTTAATACCAGCGACAGGGAATAGCAGAAGGGCTTCCGCATTGGTTAGTAGAGATAGGGTGTTGCCCTTAACATTCTGACTCAGTTGCGGCCCAGGTAGAGAAAGCCGGGAGCTACCGGCCCCCGCAGGACAATGAGCACAGGCGGCGAAGGAAACGACCTGCACTTGTTTGGAACAATCGGGATTATTAGGAGACGTACCCGGCATGGGAATAACTGGAATGAGCGCCTGCGCCGCTTGTCCCTGAGAATACCCAATCATGCCTGAAGCGTTCAGAGCTGTCTGTGCGGAACCAGCTACGCCCATGAGGGCCAAGGGGCTGGTTTGCTCTTCGGGTGAGGAAGCAGCACCGGTACCTTCATAGCGGGAATTGACGAATCGAGGGCCTGGGCTGATGGAGCTGGTTTTGCCTGGTTGTCGGAGAATGCGTATCTCTATGATATTGTTGTTGGCCAGATGGCCGCCCACGATCTTATATCGGATGTAGGCGACATCGGGAATCATAACGGTCCATGGCCCTTCCTCCGCCCTCACCGGCGTATAGACACCGCTTTCCTGCCCGGCGAAAAGCGTTTGTTCCTTTATTTCGTCGCTCGCATTTTGTTGCAATAGTATGTCCCGGAGACGTTTAGCGCTGAGCAGGAGTTGACCGGCTTTTCCCATTTTTTCTTGCAGCAAGAGGTCAAGCGGCGGGAGTTGGAAGCCCTGGGCGTAGCGCTGGTAGGTATCCTCGATATTCTGGACGAGATCGCCTTGCAGTTGATGTTTGTAATCGGGGATTAGCTTATCGATAGTGTCCTGGAAGGACTTTGGCATTCGGGAATAGGTCAAGCCGGATTGGATGGCCCATGACACGGCAAGAAGATGCTGCGGCGTCATTCCTTGGAAGGTGCCGCGCCAGAGCAGGTTTGCCACGGCTCCGGCAGCTTTGCCCTGCAAGGGCGCAAGTTCATAAGCGACTCCCTGGCCTGGCCGATGCGCAGAATACTCAGTGCAGAATGCAAGCACGTTGATGGTGTAATCTCCCGGAGGCAGAGGAGATCTGAGATTATCGGCAGTGAGTTGCAGAGGTTGGGGGACAAAAGGGCCGCCGGGCAGTTTGGCAGTGGTCCGATACACTGATTTTGCATCGAGTTTAACGGGGAGCTGATTGTCAAGAACGGCGCGAAGGGCTCGTTCAAGGAGCTTCTGCTGAATAGTGTCCCGGTTCGGGATCGGGACGCCTGGAAGCCTGAATTGCCCTACGGCTCTGATCGGGAAGAAGAGAACAACGACGGCAGCAGTTATGAGGAGAGAGGGCGCTCGGCGCATCTTTGCCTTCTTCATCAAAGGCAGGGCGGCAATTCTTAGAGATTTCATAGAATTCACCTTAGGATTCAGGCCCGCGTTTACATTTCGCTTCGTTGCAAGACGGGCTTCATTTTGATCCTGCGTAGGATTGTCACACCGGTGCCATCGGGCCGTGAGAAAATTGTCTTGCACTCATCACAGAGCAAAAATGGAGTTCTGAGAGCGCCGATGGCACAGCAGACGGCAAGACGCACGCGGCATTCCTTCCTCCTTTTGCATTTTTGCGTGCTTGAGCTGTTGCTGGGCGGCATCCTTCAGGCGCAGCAAGCTCCGTTCGTGGACGTGACGCCGCCGGATGCGCCTAGGGGCTGCTTCTTTCCGTTTGAAGATAGCCACGGCGGATTGTGGCTTGCCGGATGCGAAATCGGGAACGAAGGGCTGTTCTATTTTGATGGAAGCCGCTTTATCGCGCCGATCAATGGAGTATTCCCGCAGGTGGTGGCCAGCGGCATGGCCGAGGACAGCGATGGCGGAATCTGGATAGCGTCAACCGGAGGGGTGTATCGCATCCATGAAGGCCACCTCGACAAGATGGTCGATGGAGACGCCCGAGCCGGGATCACAGGCATTGCCCCGGATGTGTTCCTGGTGCCTGTCGGACATGCTAGGGACAGACCGCTAACCGATGTCGATCTGATTCGCATTTCCAAGACGGAGAGAGGTTGGAAGGCAGAAGCGATTCTAAACCGGATTCCGCAAGTGCAGTTTCGTCTGGATCGCTCAGGGCGTGTGCTTTACGGATGCGATGGCGGGTTCTGTGCATTGGAGAGCCGCGAGGTGGCGGATTGGCGACCAGGTCTTGCCATTGGCGTAACCCATGTCAGGGCTCCCACCCGCACCAGCTACGCCAGCGGCATGGCCGTCGTATGGAAGGACCGCTTCGGCTGCGTATGGATGCGCGGCAGCAGCGATGCGTCCTACCAGTGCCCCGACAATTCACGCCCCGTCACCTTGCCGGAGAACGTGGCCAGCATCGGCTCCCCTCGGATCATGGAGTTGAACGACGGCGCGATAGTCCTGCCCGGTTTCGGAAAACTTGCGCTGGGGCGTCCCGGAAAGTTTCACGTGCTGACGGCGATGAACGGCTACCCAAGCGCCGGTCCCGCTTTCGTCGCCAAGGACGGCAGCTTATGGTTAAGCAATGCAAACGGCCTCTTCGTCGTTCCTTTGCGCTTGAAGATGGAGTTCTGGTCGCAGCGCGACGGGCTTGAGGGCAACACCTGGTCTCTGTTGCGGATGGGGAACAAGATGTTTGCCATTGCCGGAGACACGGTGTGCGTGCTGGGTCAAAACCGGAGCCGATGGCGCGTGTTGGCTAGGATAGGGGCGGCGACGCACCTCCTTGCCGGCCCGCAGCAGACGTTTTTTGTGGGAAGCCACACCGACGGCGTCGTGCAAATGACCGCTGAAGGAAAGATCCTGCGGAGGTCCGATCCGGTGAATATCGCGATGCTCGCTCGAACGCCGGACGGGCAATTCTGGGCGTCAGGAGCAGGGATCTTCCGAATCATTCCCGATGGAAGGCGTCTCCATCTGGAGCCTGTGCAAGTTCCTGATCCTCCGGCAGGCGGCACGGATATGAAAATAGACAAGGCAGGGGACTTGTGGGCGTGTTACGCAGGCGGATTGATGCACCGTGACGCATCCGGCTGGCACCGGATATCAACCAAGGGCGGTTTGGCAGAGAATGAATCGGGTTCTGTTGCTGTCGATCCGGATGGGAATGTTTGGAATACTTGCAGCGCCCTTCCTGCGGTTTCGATCATCGACAAAATCCAAAACGGCTCCGATCGGCCTCCGGATGCACCCGGTGGCGAGACATGGGGAACGGCACAAGCCCATTTCCTGAATGTGGACCAGCGCGGATGGTTGTGGCGAGGCGGCGCGGACGGAGTCTATGTTGCCGACTTGGCACAAGCTCGGAGGGGCGATTGGCTGCATCTGGGTCGGTTAGATGGTCTGCCAGCTGTGGATACGAACCAGAAGTCGTTTTTTGAAGACACCGACGGATCGATCTGGTTTGGAGTGGATAGCTCCGTCGTGCATCTGTCGCCACCGGACGATCTGATTCATCCCGGCGCTGCGCCTACGGCGTTCTTGTCGGCGTTTTCTTCCGATGGCGGAGCGAAGCGGATGGCCGGTTTGCTGGGCGACATTAAAAGCGGGACAAGCCTCGTTGCCCATGTCGGCTCGCTCCAGTTCGACCGGCGCGACCTGCTGCGGTTGCGCTACCGTCTGCTCCCCGAGCAATCGTCGTGGGCAGAGCAGCGCGATCCGAATATTCACCTGGGCAAGCTGCGCTGGGGGCACCACAGGCTGGAGCTACAGACGCGGCTGGGCTCCGGACCCTGGTCGGCTACAACAGCGCAATCCATTTTGGTATTGACTCCCGCTTGGCTTTCATGGCCGGCGCTTTCGGGATTTGCCCTCGCCGCAGGTTTCGCTGTCGGCGTCGGTTACCTGCGGCGGAGGAAGCGAAGAGATCGAGCGAAGAAGGCGTTGCCACTGCTGACGGAATGGCGGCTGGCGGCGCTGTCATCGGAAGAGGGAGAACTGGACGGGGTTGTGCTGGATGACCGATTTCAAATCGGAACATTGCTCGCGCGCGGCGGATTCGCAACCGTAATGCGAGGCAGGGACCTGAAAGAAGATGGCGAAGCCTGCGCCGTCAAGATCTTCCATCAGAAATGGGCGGACCAGGAGTGGATAGAGCGGCGCTTCCGGCAGGAGGTGCTCGCGCTGGAACAGGTGCGTCATCCGAATGTGGTTTCCATTCGAGGCCACGGCACGGCACCGACCGGCGCGCCCTATCTGGTCATGGAATTCGTCATCGGCAGGACGCTGCGGGAAACGCTCGATGCCGACAGACTCACGTGGACTCAAGTCGCGAATTACTTACGGCAAATCGGCGCGGCGCTGCAAGCGATTCACGCGCGGGGGATTTTCCATCGCGATCTCAAACCGGACAATCTGATGGTGTGTGAAGACGCGCCGCCAGGCCGGGAGATCGTGCTGATTGATTTCTCGATTGCGATTGTCAAGGACGCTGAGGCGACACTGCAAGGGCTTTCGCGCGCCGCCGGAACCTTCTATTACATGGCCCCCGAGCAGGCGATGGGCTACGCCGACGCGACAAGTGACATTCACAGCCTCGCCAAAATCGTTGTCGAAATGCTGACTGGGAAGCCAGTGGCGGAATTGCTGCCGGATGCCGCGCTGAACCTGCCGCAGCGCGTCCAGGAATTACTGGGCGGAGGGACTTTCGGTTTGTCCCCTTCGGCAATCGAGCGCATTGGCGCGGCTCTGGAGTTTGATCCGGCGCGCCGGCCGCGCGATGTTGCCGCGTTCGCCGCCATTATCGCGGGAGATCTGGAATCTGCCGGCGGCGAGGAGCCGTTCCCAAAAGCGCCTACAGTCGGTCTTTCAGCCAGTCGCGGCCCTTTTCCCAACGATGGCGCACTTGGCGGAATGTCAGCCCAGTGACCTCGGCTATTTCTTCGAGCGTGAATCCCACGAAATAATGCATCGCGACTATCCGCGCGCAGAGTAAATCCTGTTTTTCCAGTTTCTGCATCAGCAGATCGATCCGGACGAGCGTTTCCAGATCGGAGCGGGCCGCTGGGCAACGAAAGCCGTTATCGTCCAGCGAGGAAGGGGCTTCACCGTCGCCACGCCGCTGCGCCAGTCGCGCGCGGGCGAAGTCCACGAGCACATGCTGCATCGCGACCGCAGCGATAGCATAGAAATGCTCACGGCTGTTGACCTGCCAGCCGCCGCGCCGCAAGTTTCTGAGCCACAGCTCATGGATGAGTTCGGTGGGAGAAAGGGGCGCGACGTAACGCTCGCGCTGAAGCTCCCGCACCGCGATTCGCCGCAGGATAGGAAAGATCGTGTCGAATAACGCGTCGGCTATCGTCTTGTCGCCGCTGGAATAGCGCCGAAGTTCATCGGTTAAGCCCGGTAAGGGATTGGTGGTCATCAAAGCCGTTTGGGAAGAAGCCTTCTAAGTATAACGCTCCATTTTGAGAATTCCCTAACGCCGCAATGATTGCGAAACACGGCCGGGGGGCAAACACAGGAAATCGCATAGACTGAATCGATCCGTTTCCGCGCCCATTCCATTCGGATTGTTCAGAAGAACCTTATTTCCTCCTCGTCGGTGGTGCCGGAGAGCTTAAGAATCACATGCACGTGCCTGGGCGCGTTCATGCGCGAGAGAACGCCGCTGTCGAACAGGTCAGCGCGATAGGGGTAAAGCGTGTCCGGCTTCCACACATCGTTGACATGGAAGGTGACGCCCTGGGCGGTGTTCGCCTCCTCGGTATCGTTGGCGAAGAACTGGATCACCACGGCCTTGACCGGCAACTGGGGCAGACTGCTTGAAGCTAAACTGAAATCCCGGCGGAAATGGTCGGTTCGTTTACGATTCGACGTAGGGGCCGAGGAAAGCGCCTGTGAACCGCAGGCGCGAGCAATAGGAATGAACCAGGCGGTCCCACTCCTGGGGCGGGAGGAGATAGCGCGCTATCACTGTTTGCGCGACCCTTATCGATCAAGATGACAATTGTGCCCTACTCTTTTGGGATTGATGTGTCTGATAAATTCTATTACCAGCTGGCGACAGCCCGTACCGACAGCCACAGTAAGGGGCACATACCCGTTACAATTGCGCATCTTATGTGTTTAGTTGCCACTCGGCTGCGCATTTCATGAGCTGCCAAATACAAGGTACTAGTTTGCGCCCTTGTAACTGACTTATTTTTTTGCTGAGGAGGTATGAGTTAATGGAGAGCCCACTGGCAAAAACCAATGAAGTGAAGTTGGTGACATTGGCAAAGAGAAATTATTCTCCCGATCTTTACGAAGCCGAACTCCGAATCCTTCACGACTCGGTGCGTTCAGGACCAGCCAAGCCGCAACCCTCTGATCAGCCAGAAGCGCGTCATGTGCGCAGTGACTTCCTTCGCTGGCTGCTGAATGACACCCTGGCCACGCCGCTCATCGATAAAGATGGTTTTCAGGTCGTGGCGGCCACCATCGATGGAGACGTAGACCTGGACAACTCACATATTTCGTGCAGTCTGAATTGTCGCAAGTGCATATTCAAAGGGAGTGTTCATTTTGTGTTGGCTGAAACTCGATCCATTTACATCACCGACTCTGCTTTGCATGGGGATATGAGTTTCCAAGGTGCCACCATCCGCGGAGATCTCTTTTTGGAGGGATTTCAATCCGATGGCTCCATCACGATGTACGGCGCACGGATCCACGGAGATCTGTCGATGGTTGGAGCGAAACTGCTGGCGAAAGACAAGGCTCTCTTCATCAATAATGCAGAAATCAGCGGGGCTGCCTATTTTCAGGACCTCAGCTGTGCTGGACCGTTGACGATCCTGGAGACAAAAATTGGTCATGAATTCTTTGCCAAGGGCGCGACACTCGCTTCAAGGGTAACAATGACGGGCTCGAGTATCGAGGGGGATCTGACACTTAGGCATGTGCAATCCTCGGAGGCTGTCGACCTGCGGCACACCACGATCGCTGGTTCTATATGGCTCGATGGAGCGCACCTGGAGGGTAAGCAAACATCTCTCTCACTATCAGACGCGACTATAGCTGGCGACCTCTATCTCATGCCCGATTTTCATGCGTCCGGTTCTGTTAACCTCTGGCGCACTGTCATCAAGCAGAGTCTGTGGGTAAACGAGGCGGAATTGGCAGAACTGGATTGCACTGACGCGCAAATTGGCGGCGCCCTTTTATGGGCCGGTATCCTTCATCCCGAAAATACAAATCTCAAGTTGGTGCGCGCAAGTGTAAGGGAGTTGCGAGACGTGAAGAAAAGCTGGCCATCAAAGGGCAAGCTCAGTGTGGGCGGCTTCGTGTATAAGCAGCTCTCGCTGGAAGTGCCCCCGGAAGCCGCTGAGCTCGCGGGGAAAACCCAGTGGAAATCCAAAGGAGGGATGAGCCCGGATGACCGCATCGGATGGTTGAGGCTGCAAAGCGACCAGGAAGTGATGGCCTCACAACCTTGGATGCAGCTGGCGCAGTATATCCAGACCAGCGGGAACGCAGACGGTGCCAGGAACGTCCTTGACGCGATGAGAGCCGCACAGATGAGAAGCAAGCTCGTCTTCTACTACCAGACGTTTGTGGAATATCCCGAATACATTGTTGTGCCTATTTGTCTGTTTTGGATATTCAGTTCAGCAATCTTTTGGCGAGCCCGTCGTATGAAAGCCATGGCACCAACAGATAAGGACGCCTACGAATACTTCGCAGCAAACGACAAACCACCGTCCTACTATGTTCCTTTCAGTCCAATCGTCTATGCGTTGGAAAACGTACTGCCAATAGCCAACTTTGGCCAGGACGACGCCTGGGCTCCAAATCCGCAATCCCATGTCGCGGCGCACTCGGGCTGGAGGCGCTGGCTGCCACGGATGTCATACGGATGGCTGGCCACCCTGCGATGGGTACTCGTGATCCTCGGTTGGGTCCTCGCTGCCATCCTCGCTGGTGTAATCGCCAGCTTCTTCAAAGCGTAAGAAAGCGTGTAATGCTCCGGCTTGGCCTCATGCCGTCGAAGCAAGAAATGGTGTTTATTGCCGGAGTTCGTTATCCGTCCATTAAGCATTTCCGCGCGAAATAATGGACAAGCTGAGCCAGACAGCAACTTGTGGGAAACAGGCTGAGGTAGGAGGTCTATCGGTCTGCCTCCACAGATTCGGGCGCTTGGTCGGCAAAAGCGAAGAGGGCCAGAAACGCTAGTGCTGTATCGGACGCGCCCCATGGTACGTGGGTTATCGCAAGGCTCGGGAGCACCAAAGCGAAGATAGCAACAAGGGTGCCGTTTTCGATGCCCTTGCCGCATGGACCTAACAGCCCGACTGTAAGCTGCGGTCGGCGGCGCTTCGGCAGCATTCAAGCGCCAACGAACGTTTCCGCATTCCCGATCGGAATTTCCTCTGCATTGTTGCCTCGGCACACTTCCTTCTGGCCCATCTCTATTGGGCAGGAGAGGCTATCAGCTACCCGGCAGGTCGGTCACGCGGGCATGCCGAAATAGCACGCGCCCTTCATCAGCACATAGCGTGATTCGACTGACAAAAACCCCTCAATTTTGGACACTGTAAGTTCCTGATTTTCAGCGGTACACCGCACCTTCCTCTACGGCGCCTGCTAAGGATTACACTCAGGGGGTATTCTTGATGGGGTGCCCTCGTAATTACGTTGTATCTTCTTGAGCGATCATTGGAGCAGCGTTTCTCGCTTTCCACCTTGGTCGCCTTTGCGGTCAAAACCTAGGTGCAATTAGGGTGCTATAAGACTTCCGCAGGGTTACTCTGGCGCGAGCTCTGATCCAGGGTTCCGCAATGGATTCCAAAAATTATAGTTGACACCGACAACCATCCCGTTTCACACTGGCTCCCAACATGACCCAAATCTCAATGTGGTCCGAGGTCTTGTTGGATTAAGGCGACGGGCTAACCTCTTCCGTTGGTAGGAATTTAGCTTGGCGACTTTCGTCTTCAGGATAGCCGGAAACCACGCGTTTTAAATATCGTTAATTCTTGAAAGTATTTCTTTCCCGCAAGGAAGGGAGGATATCGCATGGCAACCGCGATTCAAGTGAGTGTCCCCCCTAAGGGGCTCACCGTTCCGCCGGACGAACTATCCGTGCCCGTGTCTCTTGGAGTTCATAAATTCTCACGAGCCGAATTCTCGGGAGACCAGGTGAAGCGGGAGAAGGTATGGATCGAAATGCTCACTCGCGCGATGGCAAGGGGTACATTGGCGGCTTTCATCGGAGCGGGATGCGGCAAAGCCTATGGGTTGCCCGATTGGCGGAGATTGACGGAGCAGATGGGGAGTGAAGCGCAACGCGACATTCCTCTGCCCCAGGGATTGGCGGCGACCGACATTCCAACTCTCATCGGGCACTATAAAAAACAGTTAGGTGACAAGCGATATTGGGAAGTTGTCCGCAACGCTCTTCGCAGCCGCAAAAACCCAGGCCTCCAGGCAGATCCTTACCGGGCACTCCTTAAACTTAAGATCCATCGCTTCGTCACATCAAATTACGACGACCTTTTGGAGGAAGTGTTACTGGAGCAAAAGCGCGGTTTCGATACTCCACGGGATTCTTTTGGACCCGAAACCGTAGATAGACTGGCGGAATTCGTCATAGCCGATCCCAGCGGACGTCGTGACCTAGTTTTCCATTGTCATGGAAAATTGGACGATAGCCAAAACGGCAACACCAATTGGCTGATTGTCACCGAGGAAGATTACCAAAGATGTTACTTTGGCCATAGCGAAGATCGAACTGCATTCCGTCATGCCCTGCATCTGCTCTACAGTTCTAATCCGATTCTGTTTATCGGTACCGGCCTGGAGGACGAAGATCTATTTCGTCCACTTCGGGCATTCGGTGCCGTCAATCATCGATGGCGGGCTGAGCAGCTGCTTTTTGCTTTACTGCCTGATTTCACCGAACAACACCGGATTGAGAGCCTCTATGAACGCTTTGGTATCAAGGTCATCACTTACCGGCTGGACAAGCCGAGTTCGGGAGAAGATCTGACGAGGGCCCTGGTGCAGCTCCAGGAACATTGGGAAATTCATCGCCGCAGTTGGCTGGAAAAACCAGCCCTTCGTAAAGTTGGGAAAATGTCGCCCTACAAGTATTGTCACTTTGGGCAGCAGATTCCCTATCACCAGAGAAACGTGGAGCGATTCGGGGATTGTGATATTGAGCGGGCCATGAGACTCCTGGAAAGGCAGGATGCGCGGGTTCTGTGTCTGCAGGGGCCGGGAGGAACCGGCAAAACCTGGGTGGCCCATGGAATCTATCGTCAAAAGGAGAAGACAGCGGATCAAACACGTAAGGTGTTCTTCTGGAGCTCTTATTACTCCGGCGATTATCTTTCGGGACTTGACCGCCTGTTGCAATTCCTCGGATCAGCCGATCATGCCGTTCGATCGGAAAGCTCATCAAGACTGGAGAGGTTGGGCAAATTCCTCAATTCCGGAGAGCACGTTCTGATATTTGATGGATTGGAGCGGCTCCTGCGAGAAAGCACGGAGAAACCCGGTTTTGGGATTCCTCTCAATCCGGATATTGAGCGGTTCCTCTCCGAGATTTGCAAGCCTCATACCAGTAAACTCATTCTGACCACGCGGCTCTGGCCGGACACCTTCGAAAAGAGTTCTCTTAACGGGTCCGTGATTCACCGCTATACCGTGAAAGGCGCCAATCCGATGGAGTCAAAAGATGAGGATTGGCTTCCATACTTTTTTGAAGATGACGCCGGTCGCCCGGAAATCGTGAATCTCCTGGGAGGTCACCGCTATGCCCTGACCATGGCCAACGCCTGGGTACGGAATGAAATGACAAAGCCCGAAACCAGCCGTGAAGAAGTGGGCAGGCGCCTTCAATTGCTGCTGGCCAGCGTTTCTCCTGAGCATCGGGTGTCCCGGATGATCGAGCTTGTCGTCAGAGAGCTTAAGGAGAGCGAGCTGAAATTGCTGGACTCCCTTTCGGTCTGCATGGGCTTGATTCCGATGGATATTCTGATCGCCTGCGCAGATCCGAAGAACTATCAGGCCGATGTCGCCCAGACGCTGCGCGACCGGTTACGCGATCTGAGCCTCCTCTTGAGCGTAGTAAATGACAACAATGAAGAAGTTTTTGTCATTCATCCGATCGTGCGCGGCTACGTCTTCCATCGGCGCTACCAGGCTCGGTCGGATGAACTTCCCAACTTCACCTTGCCTGGTTTCACCGCAGGCGGTACCCACGTTGATCCGGGCACACGAGACGGTGCCGAAAAAATTACAAACTTGTTTGTGCGCCTTTCCAGTTTGGTTGATATTTGCGTTGAGGCGGAGAAGGAAAGCCGTAAGATAGCCAAGGCAGAGCAAAATGACGCTCGGCGCGAGCAACTCATGACCAGCGTCGTGCAATTGCGAGAAAGAATCCTGACTTTGTCTCGAAACGCTTTTGGAATCATACGAACACGAATGGAAGCCAATACCTCGGCGCGATGGGACCGCTACGCAAGCTGGGACCCGGGCGGGCGCCCGGGTGAAGATTACCTACGCACAGTGCTCAGCCTGGGCGACTTGATACGAAAGGTGTCTCCAGAGCTGTGGTTTGCCGCGCCCAAGCCCAAATCGGAAGATGCTCTCCTCTGGGAAGATGAGTTGGCTTGGCTCTACAACGAGCTCGGTCTGGCATACTTTCATCGAGGTGATGTCCTCGATGCTCTCGGAATATGGGAATTAGAACATCAGATCAACAGCCATATTGATAGCAGTTCAAGCGGCGGACTTTACCTTTTTCAGTCGTCATGCAATTTGGCCGCAGTCTTCATTCAGCTGGGTCGACTGGAGCAGGCCGAAACTCATCTGCACACGGCGGAGCAAATCAATGCTCGCATCGATGACAGGGAACATGGCGCGAGAATCCTCGGATATCGCGGAGTGCTTCAGCATCTGCGGGGAAACTTTCGTGAAGCCGAAGCGCTTTATCAAAAATGTCTTAAGTGGCTGCAGAAGATTAATTTTAACCAGCGCGCCATGAGTATTTTCGAGCGATACTACGCCGATCTGCTCATTAAGCTCAATCGCATTGATGAGGCGGAACGCTATATTCTGTCGGGGCGTGCCCGGGCCGAAGCTTCGCGCTACCCCGACATTCGCGCAAATTACCGCATCACAACCGGACATAAATTACGTGTTCAAGAAAGAGTCGCGGACGCGATGGCCCAATATACGGCAGCTTTGGAAGAGGCACGGGAAATGGGGTTACGCAGTCTCGAAGCTGATGCCCTATCCGAATTGTCTCACTTGGCGCTTGACCTCGGAGATACACAAACGGCAATTGAGCGTGCGCTGGACGCCTTACAAATTGCCAACGAACTGTGTTTGGGGTTACGACAAGCCCACGGACTGGTTGTGCTGGGCCGCGCCCTGGTCCGATGCAAGAATGTTCGCCTGGGGGCAGCCTATCTACGCCAGGGAAAGACTCTGGCAGAGGCACAAGGGTATTGGCTTCGCGCGCGTGAGGCCGATGAGGAACTCCGCAAGTTGGGACAGGAGGTTTTGGCCTGAGGTCATCGAATGCGAACCATGGCGCTTCCGTCGGGACCAAAGAAATCTTACCCGTTCAGTATCGCAGAAGCGCTTGCCGCATATCGGCGGAAGAATGGGGACCGGCGGAGCGCCCCGCAAGATTTGCGCGGACGCGAATAGCCCGCAGAACAGGACGATTCCGCTCTGGCCGGGCAACGGGTAACCGGAAGAAATCGCTTTGACTCTGTCGGTTGGGCCACATGCTTGCAACCAAAACGTGACCAATACGGACTTATCGACCCTCACAGACCCTCACCAGACCTCACCGAACCAGCATGGCAAATTTCCTAAGCCCTTGTAAACACAGGATTTTATTGATGTTAAAAAATTGAGAGGGGGACTTAAAATCCGCGCCTACCACGCTTCTGGGATTCAGGCTATTCCATTATCAGATTTTCTGTAACGTTTTTCCGGTTCCTGTCACTATTTGATTGAGCGCGAGTTTATTGGCCCGTCAATCTACCCCACGGCCAGAATAGGTAGGGAAGAATGGAAGATGAAGCCCGCAGGCAAAACCATGAGCCGAAGCCAACGAACTGGAATAAAGGGTCGTTGGTAATCAACTCGGCCACGGATCCCATCGGCGGCGAGAAGACCTACACGGTCACGAATGGAGACAGCAGAACGTTCATCGGGCATATTCAGAAATGGCGTAAGCGGGGCTATGGATTTGTGCCTTTTATCGGCGCCGGTTTCTCCGCTGCCTCCGGGGCGCCACTTGTCGACGAGTTGCAGTCGTATCTCCAGCGATGCATTCTTCTCGCGCTCGAGCCTGGTACAGCTGCTTGGCATCCCCGGACCGATCAGTGGCCACCGCTGATCGACCGCAGTGGTCCCGAAGGCAGCCGGGACCCTGGCGATTACTGGAAACAGGTCGAGAAGTTGCAGCGCAACTACTGGTGGGAGGAAATCCTGAATCAGTCCTACTTAACACGTAACATGGAAGAGGGGCGCGCCGTCCGAGCCCAGGGATTTGGGTCCGCCGCGGAATGGCGCACCGCCCTGCTGTTCCTGTCGCGGCTGGACGGAGAGCGGGGCGCATTTAATCCCTCCTTGGGGCCTCCTCTGCAGGAGATCATCGACTCCTGCTTGCGCGCCGTGCTCAAGGACAAGCATCCTTCGCTGGAACACAATATGCTGGCGATCCTGGCAGGCGCACTTCGCTTCAACCTAGTGCTAACCACAAATTTCGACGACCTACTGGAACGAGCCTTCGCCGCCGCGAGGAACCCGCTGGAGGTGTTCGACGTTCCCCTCGGCGACCGCCTTCCCCACTGGTCGGCGGTTTCCGAGGTCCGGGCCCTGGTCAAACTCCACGGAAACAGGCACTCGCTGCGCGCCGATTACTCTCTTGACGCTCTGCCATCCGAAGAGGACAAGCAAAGGTTTCTCGAGTACCTGCTTTCCGCCAATGCCCGGAACAAATCGGAACCGTATAACGCAAGCAACAAACTGGATTTCCAAAACTTCCTGCTGATCATGGGATTCTCTGGAAACGACCGCCGCACGCTGGCGTTCATCGAATACGCGTGGCGGCGCCTGCACAAGCACTTTGGCGTTTTTTGGATTTGCCACTCGGACAAGGACGTGGAGACCATCAGGAAGCACACCGAAAAGTTTTTCACCGAAGCCGGCGACGACAATTTCAAAGGCTCGATCATCCTACGCCACGCCAATCTAGGACTGCTGCTCTTACAGCTCTACCAGACGATCCGCCGAAAAATCCCTCCCTTTGGCGGCCTGTTTCCCTCGGTCTCCCGGCTTACACTTCCTCCCCAGCCCGTCATTGCCGCTGGTCAGCAACTGGCGTGGTTTAGTGATGGGATCAAGCGAGTCCTCAACCGGCTGAGAACCAGAGACAAAAACAACCAGCTGGACCCGCCAAGAACAAAACTGATCCTGGCCACGGCTCCGAAACCCGACTCGAACGATGAATTCCGAGGGCTGACGTCCCATTGCTCTCATGCTTTCCGCGAACTGGAAAGAGACAACGTTTGCCTGTGGCTGGATATGAACGACATATCCAGCACGGATAATCTTTTCGAGGTTTTGCTGGAAGCCGCCTATTTCCGTCTCGGGCAGGAAAACTGGGTGCCGGTGTACCGCGAAACCGAAGAGGACAAGCGGGCGAAGGAAATCCGGCGCCTGGCCCGGTCCGTCAACAGGCCCTGGATCATTTTTCTCAATGCCCGCGAGACTCCGGGAGCCAACACCGACGCGATCCTGCATTCCGACGATCGTACGCGCCCCCATGGCTGGATGGACGACGAAACACCGGGGGACAAAGCGGACAAATCCGCTTGTACGGAGAAATTCCTGGAGTTACTGAAGCAACTCTGCGGCATCGATTCTCCGCACATTTCCGTCGTACTGATGTGCCGGGAGCTGGGCTCGCAACCGAGGCTGATTACGAAACTCTACAAAGAGAAGCTGGTTGACAACACCAACCACGTAAAACTGGAGCAAGGCCAAGGCGTCGACTTCAGCGAGGAGTCAACCGTAAAGCATGCCATCGACTGGACGGCGGACGGAGAAGAAGACTATCGCGAAAACAGGCGGCGGTTCCTTCATGCCCTGGTCTTGATGCAGCGTCCGCGTTTTCTGGCGACGATCTGGAGCAACGCCGCTTCCCTTTCCGGCGAAGACCCGAAGGTGGCGGGTCTCAAAGAGGACTGGCTGCAGGAACTCGAAATCAAGAAACTGATACGCCGGAAAGCGGGCGGTTTCATCTGGATGCACCTCCGCTGCCGCCAACTGATCCGGCATGCCTTGGAGGCGCATGACGGGTCCTTCAACCTTCATGGCTGGAAACCATGGGAACAAAAGGCGGACATTCACACCGGGCTAGCCCAATGGTATGAAAAAATCCTGAATGCTTCGCAGGTGCCTTCGGCCCTCTTTGAGGCGCTCTACCATTATTGCCAGGCGGCGGTGACCCAGGCGAAGGATTCGAACTTGAAAAAAGCAGGGGAAAGCTTGGTCGCCGCCTCTGCTTTGCTCAGGTCCCATGCCTTCCTGATCCAAACACAAGGCTACGCGCGAGGCAACTGCCGCCGCCTCGCGCACACGCGCGGCATATGCGAAGAACTGGAGAAGACAGCCGACCAACCGCTGTACGACGCCGCGCGGGAGTTGCGCATTGCCTGTACTGAATCCATGCGTGCGATTGCCCGCGAAGTGGGCGAAGATGCGAAAGCATTTCTGCGCCATCGCCAATTTGCCCTGCTCCACTTGACCTCTTTCAAAAGAGAGCCACTTTTCAAAGGAGAACCACTGCCCGAAGAGTTAGGCAGCAATCCCGACCCCAAGCCACAGCACGAGAACCCTCCCTCTCTCTCCCAGCAATTGGCCAAGGCGCTCGCCGAACAACATAAGCCAGATTTCGAACTCGTGCGATGGTACCGATGGAGCGGGATGTTGCACGCGGCCTCCCGTTCCTACCGGCAAGCAGATATCGATTTTAAGTGCGCCTTGGAACCTGCCGGAGACGAAAATTGCTCGCAGGAGCGATTGCTGGAAGAGCTGCGCGTCCGAGAGCAGTCTATCGATCTGAAGCTGTTGCAGCATAACTTGGCGAGACGCCTCGACCACCTGGATGCCGGCCCGTGCAGCCAGGGTGTCGATGTGACGAGCATCCAGGAGGAGGTGGCAGGAGCACGGGAACTAGCTGCGAAGATTCGCAACTCGAACAACTCCGTATCCTCGTATGCCACCATGAGCGCGAACTTGTGTGAATCCCGCCTGCTGATCCAACAGAGCGTCTGTGCCTCGCTGGAGTCCCGATCTCTTGTCTTAGCCGGTTCAGCAGGCCAAAGTTGCGAAGATGGCAGGGACGACGCTGACCAAGCCATGGGTCTCCTGGGAGACGCGGAGGTCATCCTACATATCTCCGATCCCCAGCGCCACCGTCCGGAACGGGCCATCGTGGAACTGCACCGAGCGGAAGCCCGCCTGCATGCCGCGGAAAAGGCAGGCCATCTGGGAGAAAAGTGGAAATGCTTTGCCGAGATGTGCCAGGAGCTCGAAAAGCTCCCACCCGGCAATTGGAAGAGACTGTACGACTGCCTCCATCCGTACCTGGATCGAGACCCGGACAGGGAAGACCAGCGTAACATCCATGCTGCCCTCCGGCGGGCAAGATCGCTGGTGGCCGACGGCTTGCGTTTTCTGGACCGGGCGGAACCCGTGCTGCGCGTGCGCCGACGCAACGTGGCCTGGACCACTTGGTTCTTCGAACGGCGCCTGCGCCTGATCGCGATGTCGGTCTGGGCATCGATCTTCGACGAATCCGGCACCCCCATACCATTTCTGGGCCTGGAAGCGGCTCCAGCCAGGAACCTGAGCTTGGCCGACAGCATCTTGGAGGATTCCGTGCGCATGATCAGCGTGGATGCGTATCGCCTGGCGACGATCATTCATGCCTACGCCTCCAGCGCCAAGGCATTGCAGATCCGGCTTCAGGGCGATGATGATCTCAGCGCCGCCCTCTGTTTCCGGCAGCAACGGATGCGCAATAATCTCTTGCACGCACGTAAAGAACTGCAAGATGCCATCCAGCGCCGGAACGACCCGAACTTTGGCGGACGCTCGATTCCCGAAAGATACAGGATGGACAATGATGTCCTCCAGTACATCAACAAGGTTGACGAGCGGGCCAAGGATATCTTCAACGGACTGGAAGGTGAAGTGAAGAAGAAAGAGACTGCTTTTTTCTAAGCAGCGAGGGAGCCGAGTCTGCACCATTGTCCACCATGACGTAGACGTGATCCTTTTCAAAGACCGTGGCAGTTTTGTGGCAGCGTTGCTCAACGCTCCCAGCAAAGCGTATTGGAATACGATGAGAGGTATGGATTTCAGTGGCTGGCTATCCTGATTCTGCCCCGTGAGGACAAGACCAGACGTCGAGTGTTCGTTCCTCGTGATCTGGTCGATGAGAACCTCAACCGAGGTAGCTCTTCCAGAGCAATGCCGTGTTGCTTCTTTCCCTGGCTCAAAATGCAAGGGTCCGTTAAGGGGCCGATAAGGTGTCCGAGGTGTTACTGAAGGGGCGGTTAGGAGCCATCCGTGCCGCACAGTTTCAATACGTTACGGTTTGTCGGGACCCTTTTAAGGTGTGGGTCGCTGGTTCGAATCCAGCCGCGCTCACCACCCGCCTAACTGCCACTGTTTTTGAATCTCTCGCCGCTCTTTGCGTCCTGTGAAAAAGCTGTGGTTTTCTGCCATTGCGTGCGTCCAAAATAGGTCCAATCGGAGATGGCGGTAAGAACAAAGGCAACGTCCTCCGCAGAGCGCTTTTGCCAGCCGGTCGTTCAAAGGGACTGGCTTCCGGGATGATTCCGTCCTGCAGATGCCGATTGGTTCGCACACAATCGAGCGCACAGCGCTGATTTGTGTGGCCTCAAAATCAATATCCTTCCACTTGAGCGCGAAAAGTTCTCTGCAACGCAGCCCCGTCCCGATGGTGAGCAAACCAAGTTCGGCAAAAAAATATGTCGGGTGGCACTCCGTAATTTCGGAGTTATATGGCTGCAATGAACGACTTGCAAATAATGAGGTGGCCACCACAGCGAGCCGTGCAACTCGACAACCCGGATACCTAAGAAAGGAGACGAAGAAGCTAGCGAGTTGTGGCGATCTAGCGGCAGTGTTGCGAACAAGGATGCTAACGCAAGTGTGAAGAAATCGGGAGATATAACCAGGGACATATTGGCAACATCCTGAATATCAGAGTGTAGATAAGTCTTATATCTTATGAGGGCTCCCACCCTATTTAGGAGGCTAGGCATACGACGTGTTTGCTCACAAAGTACCTATATTTATCCATATAGAGTTCTACTTGACAACATCTTGGCGGAATATCTGGCCTGTTCTCAGTACTTTCGTAATTAGCACCGGCCTTCGGATGCTTCTTATACTGCGGGTACTGCGGATAGCTACACTTTGCCCAGAACTTTGATTTGAAAAGTAGCCACACAATGAAAACTCTGTTTTGCGTAGTTTGCATCCTGTGCGCGGCACTGCTCTTGCCGGCACAAACCTTTCGTGGCGGAATCCAGGGGACGGTGACCAACCCCACTGGCCATCCGGTCGCGGACGCAACTGTTACTGTAGCCAGCGAGGAAACAGGTCTGATACGAACTGCCAAGACGAGTTCCGCCGGGACTTACTTCGTCTCCGAGCTGCCTATCGGCATCTACGAACTGAAAGTAGAGAAGGAAGGCTCGCGCTCGCAATCACTGCAAGGCATCAAGATTGATGTCTCTTCGAATCAGCGCATAGATTTTCAACTCAAGCCCAAAGAAGTGGTGGAGGGGGAAAAGCCCACGCAAGTTATGGAGATGAGCAGCCAGTCTCTACTGGTGAGCACGACCCAGGATAATCAAGGTCGGATCATGGAAGCGAGGGAGCTGCAGGATCTGCCAATCAGCGGCCGCGACATCTATAAGGTGATTGGCTTGACTCCAGGTGTCAATAGCGACTCAGGGGGCGGGGCGAACGACTCGGCTGGCTCCTTCGGGGCGTTCAGCATCAACGGCAATCGCGGCCGTTCCAATAATTTCAACATTGATGGAACCGATGCGACCGATCCATACCGCAACCTGCCTGTGCTGGATGCTTTTGGAGTATTTGGCGTCCCGGTTCTGAAGATGCCCCTTGATTCTCTCCAGGAAGTTTCCGTTCTCAGCAACTTTGAGGCGGAGTTCGGCCATAACTCAGGAGCGACGGTAGACTTTCTTACTAAGTCTGGGACCAATCGGCTCCACGGCAGCATTTATGAGTATTTCCGCAACAATGCTCTCGACGCCCGCAATTTCTTCAATGCAGTTGGCACTCCGCAGGATGTCTTTCACAATAACCAATTCGGCGGCTCCCTGGGTGGCCCGATTGTCAAAGATCGGACATTTTTCTTTGTGGCTTATGAGGGCCAGCGTGAAAACGTCGGGTTTCCGGTTTTAACTCGAGTGCCAACGCAAGCGCAGCTCAATCAGGCCATAGCGGATAACGGGGGTGTGGTCAATCCGGTCATTGCCAGCCTGCTTTCCCATGGTTTATGGCCCGCGCCGAATGTTCCGGCTGATAGCCAGGGAAATAATTTGGTCACATCCACCAGCGCTCCGGACAGCAGCAACAGCATGATCATTAAAATTGACCAGCGTTTTGGGGAAAAGGATTATCTGACGGGCCGCTACTTTTACAGTAATGGCAACAACAACGTTCCATTGGCGCTTGCCGGCGGCGGCATCCTGCCCGGGTTCAATACCGTCACACCTGCCGCTGCAAACCTTGCCACGGCTTCTTACACACACATTTTTGGCATGCATTTGCTCACCGAGGTCAGAGCTGGTTATAACCGTTTATCAAAGGACTTTTTCCCTCAGGATCAGAGCTTCAACCCGGCAGCCATCGCATTGAATCTTGGAACCACCGCGCAGGATTTTGGATTACCTTCGATTACGGTAGCCAATTTTGCCAAGCTGGGAGCGGCGCCAGGCGATCCGCGCGGACGCACCAGCAATGCCTATCAATTCTTTAACAATTACACCTACACAGCAGGGCGGCATAATTGGAAATTCGGTTATGAATACCACCGGAATAACGTGGACAGCTTCTTCGACAATGGCCATCGCGGAAGTTTGAACTTCAGCACTTTGGATGCATTTATTGCTGGAACCCCGTCCAGCGGAAGCCAGGCTCAGGGAAACTCCTTCCGCCAAACCTTCCAGAACATAAATTCTTTGTATCTCCAGGATAACTTCAGTCTGTTTTCTAACCTGACGCTCAATTACGGTGTGCGATGGGAGTATTTCGGAGTCATCGGTGAGCAGCAGAATCAATTCAGCATTCTGGATGCAACGGGAAATCTGCAGAATGTCAGCCAGCTCTATCCCCGCGATCTGAACAACTTCGCTCCCCGTGTAAGCCTCGCCTGGGACATCAAGGGCAATGGAAAAACGGTTCTAAGGGCCGGCTGGGGGGTATACTACGATGCCTTCTCCAGCGACTTGTTCCTTGAACAACTTCCGTTCAATACGTTAAATGCGGGGCCGGCCTACAACGCCGTTGGTCCGAATCCGATTACCTTCAGCTTTGCACCGGCGGCGGTCCTCCAGCCCGGAGTACCGGTCTTTGCGCCTGCCAGCTTCAGTGGTACGAACGTGTTTACTGTGGACCAGCGCTTGCGAACTCCCTACGTCCAGAACTACAACCTGAACATCGAACGCGCTCTCGGAAGGAATGTCGCTTTTGACGTCGGCTATGTTGGCTCAGCCGGGCGCAAGCTCTTTCGCTACGTTGATCTCAACCAATTCAACCCGGCCACCGGCGGATTTGCGTTTCCCGCTCTGGGCGTCGTCAATCAAATCCAGGCTTCAGCTTCCAGTGGCTATAATTCGCTGCAATCCACGCTGCGCTTCCGCAACTGGCATGGCTTCACATCCATGCTCAGCTATGTCTGGTCGCATTCCATTGATAACGCAAGTGACGGCATTGATTTTGTTCCCAATGCCAGCCAGCCGGATAATAGCTTTGCCCCGAACCGCGAGCGCGCCAGCTCCAACTTCGATCAGCGGCAGCATTTCACCTGGGACTTAGCCTATCAATTCCCGGCATACCGGAAGTGGCACAAGCTCACCTCAGGATGGTCGATGGATGGCATATTCATAGCCACCTCGGGAGAACCCTACAATGTGAACTATCTCTTTGAAGGTGACTTCAATGGCAGCGCTGAATTCTTTGGCCGGCCGGACGTTGTAGGTAATCCTTTCGCCGGCACGGGCGGATCCAACAAACTGCTGAACCTGAGTGCCTTGCAAGTACCCTGTACTCTGGACGTCACCGGGAATTGCATTCCCGGCACCCAGCACTTTGGCAATCTTGGTCGCAATGCCTTCGTTGGCCCGAACTACTCAAACTTGGATTTGAGCCTGGCCAAGACGACAGCTATCACCGAAAGAGTGAGCATGCAGATTCGGCTCGACATGTTCAACCCTTTCAACCATCCCAATTTTGCCAGCCCGCTTTTGCCCAATTTCGCCGTCGACTTTCTGCAAAATGGCATGGACGCGAGTGGACGCGGAGTTGGCTTCCTTTCCAGCACTGCAACTCCTGACGTAGGCGCAGGGAATCCATTCTTGGGTAACGGAGGTCCGCGAAATCTCCAACTGGCAATGCGATTCAGCTTCTAATGGTCCCGGATTTCGCAATGTTCCCACGGTCCATAGGTGGCGCATTGCAAGAAGCTCGCAAAGTCAGGACGAACGTGGGACCCGGAGTCCCCGGAGCGGGCAAGAAGACTCATTCTCAAGAACGTGGTGCGCGTTCAGGTCACGGTTGCTGCCGGCGGTACAGTAAAAAGAAATGAAAGAGCTAGGCTGTGGATCTGAATTTCCAGCAAGCGCGATTCCTTGGTTTGCGTGGACGCAATCAAACGCTGGCAACGGGTGTCTGCTGCTCGGCGGCAATCTGCTCACTCGAGAGCACCTGTAAACGCCGGCCCAGCAAGGAAGCCAATATTTCAACATAGCGATTTATTTCCGTGAGCGAGTAGCCGAAACACAAACGGATCGTCTGCGGGTCTCCGCCATAGTATGCATCGCCCGGCAAAAACAAAGCCGCATTGGATCGGAGAAGCCGTTGCACCAGCTCCATTCCCGATCCGCTACGCAGCCTGGCCATCACCGTGAGGCCCGCTGCCGGACGTTTGAACTCCAATCCGGCCACGCCGGATAGTTTGGCGCAAAGATACTCCCGCCGGCCCTTCATATCCTCAACCAGGGTACCGGACATGCGGCTGACAGCCAGAGATGCCCATCGCTGAATGTAGTCAGGCAGGCAGAGAACACTCGATTCGATCGCTGCTTCCATCATCCTGATGGTTGCTGCAGTAGCTGTGAGCCATCCCAAGCGAACACCCGGAAACCCAAAATTCTTGGAAAACGAGTTGATCCAGATGAAAGAATCGAGATCGTCGGCAGCCTTAAAGATTGAATTCCATTCCGGCGGTTTGCCTTCGTACACGAGTTCATCATAAACGCTGTCGAAAACAACTAAAGCTCCAGTCTCTCGTACCGTCTTCACCAGACGGATCAGTTGATCGGTATCAATTTGGCCCCCACTGGGATTGTGTGGCGTGTTTACGATCATGATGGAGGACGGTCTAAGCGATGCCAGAAGCTCATCCGTAAGCCAGATTCCAGAATCGTCCATGAGATAGGGACGGTATGGCAGTCGCAACACCTCGCAGATATCCCGGTATCCGGAATAGCTGGGTGCCGGAATCAGCACATCGACATTTGGTCCGCCGAAGGTCTGTAATACGACATTCAGCGCGTGGGTTCCGCCCTGCGTTACGGCGATGTTCTCTGCGCACAGAAATAACTGAGATCGCCGGACAGCGTCCCTTGTTGCCAATTCTTGCCGTAAGGCGCGCAAGCCGGAGATGCTCGTGTACCGGGAGTCCTCGATTCCGAACAGGATTTCATGATCAGGGACGATCTCCTTATTCCAGCAGCCTTGAGGATAGTTCTCGATAAAGACCGACAACCCGGTTCCGTGCAGCGATTCTCCCAATTCCAGCAACTGCGCCAGCATGGAGACTGGCCCAGCCTGGCCTTTCGTCGCGCTCCTCATCATCGGCGAATCCTTTCCTGACGTCGTGCGATATGCCACTAAGGTTTCTCCGGTCCAATATGCAGCGGGCCTTAACAGTAGCATTACATTAGAAAATTCTAATCTTATTCGGACACGGAGAAGAAGTTACCAGAGTAATTAGACTTGTGGTCAATAAGAAAATTAGTATTTCTCAATTAACGTATTAGCATTCCCCGCTAATATCCGTGAATTTGCATGATGTCCAGGGAAACATAAAATAAAAACTTTGTGTTTTTTAATCTTACGACCAGTTTGTTTTGGGCTGCATCCCCTCCCCATTAATTATTAGTAAATACTAATTCAGCTTGGAGTTACTGTATGCCCGCAACCACCGCTGTCTTCGAAAGGGAAATGCACTTTGGCAAGCGGAAGAGCGAGCCAATCAGCCAGGAAGTTGGCATTAAGGCAGACCAGGGCAAAAAGGAATGCACATCCAGACTGGCTGATCTCCGCGCCTTGTTGGAAGAGAAATTTATTGAGACGCATTACACCAGGGAACAAGCCCAAAAAATCGTTGATGTCCTGCTCTATGGCGAGCTAACCGGCAAAGATACTCAGGGAATATTGAAACTCTTAGGCACCGAACCGATGCAGAACGTCAAGCCGGAATATGCACCCAGGGTAATCAGGGAAACGAAGGTCTCTGCCTTGATTGATGGCGGCGGAAATGCCACCATCCTCGTCTGCAGAATGGCAAATGAAATCGCCATCGAGAAGTGCAGGAAGAGCGGCATTGCCATCGTTGGAACACAGCACACGTTTGCGAGTTCGGGGGCCATCGGGTATTACGTCCATGAAATCACGCGCCACAGCTTCATTGGAATTGTTTGCGCAGGATCTCCCGGCAGCGTGGCGCCATTTGGCAGTTGCGATCCACTCTTAGGTACCAATCCGATGGCGTTTGGTTTCCCCACAATGGACGAGCCGGTCATATTTGACATGGCTACCTCAGCTATCACCTGGTATGGGCTGGTGCAAGCGCAGACTCTGGGACAAGAACTGCCGGAGGGATTGACCATGGATGAAGATGGAAATCCCACGACCAATCCTGGCGAGGCCATGAAGGGTGCAATTTTGCCGTTCGACAAAAGCTACAAAGGATCAGGCCTGGGCCTTGCAGTGGAAATTCTAACCGGCTCCCTGGCCGGAGGAGGATTAGCCACCAACTGGAGCAATACGTTCATTGCCATAGATCCTGATATTTTGGTCGGCCAGGAAACATTTAAGAAAAGCTGCACTGAGCTGGTGCGCAAAATAAAGAACTCCAGAAAAGCCAGAGGTTTTCATGAAGTTCTCACCCCTGGAGAAGGCGCGGCAAGGCGAAGAAAGCTTATTGAGGAAACAGGGGAATTGGAAGTCAAGGAGAGGATTCTTGCTTCCTTGGCTTTCTGAAAGCAACAGCCCAACGTCCTGATTATGTCATCATCGCCTATAGCGCGTACCGAACTTCTGGCCCCCTCTCCGGTCGCTCAATCAACCGCACTGCCTGTGCCTCCGGCGGTGATGGTGTTGCTCTCGATCTTGTCCATTCAGATAGGAGCGGCAACAGCAAAGGGTTTGCTGGCGACGCATGCGGCATTCAGTATTGTGCTGTTACGTTTTGGATTTGCTGCGATCGTGCTGTGGGTGGTGGCGCCGCCGCGCATGCATCGCTATTCAAGAAGTCAATGGTGGCACGCGGCTGCCTTAGGCGGCGCGATCGCAGTCCTGAGCCTTACGTTCTATGAGGCAGTCTCCCGAATTCCTTTGGGAATCACAATGACAATCGAGTTCCTGGGACCGCTTGCGGTTGCGGTTGCCGCTTCCCGCAAAGCGAAAGATCTGATTTGGCCTGGATTGGCGTTGGCGGGAATCTGTCTGCTGACGCCCATCGGGAACACGGGATCGCTGTCGCTGGCCGGTATCGCCTTTGCCTTTTTTGCAGCCGCAGCATGGGGCGCCTATCTCGTTTTGGCAAAACGTGTGACCGTAATGTTTTCCGGCGCAACCGGCCTGACTCTGGCAATGACCTTTGCTGCGGCCATAAGTCTTCCTTTTGGGCTTTTCACCGGCGGCAAGTCGCTTCTTCATTTTGCCTTGCTAGGCAACGGTCTTTTGGTTGCGCTGCTTTCAACCATCATCCCCTTCTCCTTGGAATTCTCCGCACTGAAGCGCATGTCTTCGCGAACATTTGGGATTTTCATGAGCACGGAGCTGTCCGTGGCAGCTCTGGTCGGTCTCACCGTGTTGCATGAACACCTTCCCTGGCGCGCATGGGTAGCGCTGGTTTTCGTCAGCATCGCAAGCTTGGGTGCAATGTCGCAGGAGGCAAACTCTTCCGCTGCAAAACGTCCAGGTTGGCGGCTCGTGCAGTTATAAAATCCAGTAGCATTCTCTCGCCAGCTCTCGGCTGTAAAGTTTTTAAAGACAAAAAGGTCGTGTTGTCGTGTTCTGGAAGAGATATACATTGGCACGGAGCAAGTAAACCAGTTCCAAAAGCCGCGCCCCGGAGAATTAGAATAAGAAAGATGCATTCTCTTGTTATCGGCGGTACACGAAACCTCGGCCCATCCATAGTTCGTGCTTTGCTCGAGCAGGGACATGGGGTCACAGTTTTCAATCGCGGGCAGACACCGGATGATCTGCCGCCCGATGTTGAGCGACTTCGCGGTGACCGGACGGATCGGGAGCAACTTAAAAAAGCGTTGAGCAAAAGAGAGTTTGATCTCGTTATCGACACCACGCTTTACAACGCCGCTGAGGCAGAAGCCGTGGTAGAGCTGTTTGCCGGCCGCATCGGGCGGTATGTATTCCTGAGCACTGGGCAGGTATACCTGGTAAGGCTGGGCCTCGAGCGTCCTTTCCGGGAGGAAGACTATTCCGGCCCCGTGATGGATGAGCCGCCGGAGTCGAATGTCTCCGACCACCAGAACTGGGTTTATGGATTTGAAAAGCGCGCAGCCGAGGACGTGTTTGCGCGGGCCTGGGAGCAGCGAGAGTTTCCTTTCACCAGTTTGCGCTTGCCGATTGTGAACAGCGAGCGTGACCACTACGATCGTCTCTACGGATATTTCCTGCGCCTGCAGGATGGCGGCCCTATTCTGATACCGGAGGGCGACGGTTTGCCGCTCCGCCACGTCTATGGAGAGGACGTAACGCAAGCCATTGTCAGGCTGGCCTCAATGAATGGGGGCCAGGGAACAGCGTACAACATCTCGCAGGACGAGACGATGTCTCTCGAGTCCTTCCTGGTGCTGCTGGCAGGGTTGACAGGTTTTCCATTATCTCTTGTGCGCGTCTCGCGCGAAGAATTGGAGCGGGAAGCGATGTTGCCGGATTGTTCTCCTTTCTCCGGAAAGTGGATGTCATCGTTAGACAACCGGCGCAGCAAAGAAGAGCTGGAGATCGAGTACACGCCGGTCGAAACGTATCTCACAAGATTGGTCAGCTATTTTCAGACCATGCCCACCCGAGAAATCGAAGGATACAGGCAGAGGGGAAGAGAACTGGAACTGGCGAGGTCAGTGCCGGGACTTCGTTCCAGGGCTTCGGGTTAAATCTCGTCTGTGCACCGGATGCCTTGTCACCGCAAATCCAGCTCAAACTCGTCGAGCGCCTTCTGCACGCGCTCCAGTGCGGTTGCATCCGGATCAGATGGATCGAGAATGATTGGGGCGCCGTACGACACGTCGATGTGGTCAAATTTACGCACATCATACAACTGGTCCCAGCGCTTCAGGTTGGACCTGCCTTTCCTGGACCGGTAGGCTACAGGGATAATCGGCACTCCTGCGGCGCGCGCCAGATCGACGCAGCCGGGTTTCACGCGGAACGCTGGGCCGGCCGGTCCATCTGCAGCCAGGGCGACCGATTTCCCGCATTTCAGGGCCTCAATGAGATGGACCAATGATCCACGGCTCCGTTCTCCCGGAGCGCCACGGACAACGGTCAGCCCCATCCATCTGCACCAGACGGCAACCGGTTCCATGTAAGGATCTGAACTCATCAGCATCCAGCGCTGGTGCTGGGCGTGATGAATGCACAAAAACGGCACATATTTGTGCCAATTCACGTATACAGCGGCGCCCGAATAGCTGATGCCCGGATGGTGCAGGGTAATGATCGAGGTTTTTAGCGTCAGCTTTGCATTGATAAACATATATGCAGCGACCGGTGGCGCAAGCATGCGCCAAAGCCACACGAACCTGGGATCTCGTTTGATTGTTGCCCTGGTCATAACCTGCCCAGACCCAGAATGCCGGAAGGCAAAGATTGAGTCAAAGGCGGAAAGCGTGATCACCACCGGCTCATCCCTCGCAGATCCCTCACGCCTTTGACTCCTTCTTGCCTCTGCCCGTGGAACGGAATTGGTTTTTTTCCTGCCGCTCGCGTACACTGAACCGCTTTTCATATCAGTAAACTCATCGAGAAGGAAAGAACCCATGCCTGTACGCCTGCCCACCGTGGACCAGGTTCTAGAAATTGCCAAGTCTTTTGGCATGACCCTTACCGCTGAAGACGCCGCTTCTTTTCGTGGATTGATGGCCGGTTCCATTGCCTCCTACAACCGGCTCGACCAGCTTCCGGAACCCAAGCTGCCGGTAAAGTATCCACGCTCTCCCGGCTATCGCCCGGGTGCGGAGGAGAATCCTCTGAATGCCTGGTATTGGAAGGCAGAAATCAACGGGTCCGCAAAAGGCCTGCTGGCAGCAAAGAAGGTTGCAGTCAAGGACAACATCTGCGTGGCAGGAGTGCCCATGATGAACGGCTCGCAGTTGCTGGAAGGTTATGTGCCGGAGGTGGACGCCACGGTGGTGACCCGCATCCTTGATAATGGAGGAACGGTCGCGGGCAAGGCGGCCTGCGAGGACCTGTGCTTCTCCGCTGGAAGCCATACTTGCGCCACCGGGCCCATCCGCAATCCGCATAATCCTGAGTACAGCACCGGTGGATCGTCCGGGGGCAGCGCAGCCCTGGTCTCCGCGGGCGAGGTGGAGATGGCGCTCGGCGGCGACCAGGGAGGTTCCATTCGCACTCCTTCCTGCTGGTGCGGCGTCTATGGCATGAAACCCACATGGGGACTGGTGCCAATGACCGGCGGCATGCCGATCTCCTATTCTGTAGATCACTGCGGCCCAATTTGCAACAGCGTAGAAAATGTGGCCCGACTCCTGACTGCCATTGCCGGCCCCGATGGCTATGATCCGCGCACTATTAACGCCCGCACCGGCGACTATATGAGCGCCCTCAGTAAAGGCGCCAAAGGGCTGAAGATTGCCGTGCTGCGCGAAGGCTTCGGCCATCCTGTAAACGATTCACGCGCGCCAGCTACGGACGCTAAAGTTCGCGCAGCCATCGACGAATTCAGGGCGCTTGGAGCCACAGTTGAGGAGGTCTCCGTGCCCCTGCACTACGATGCCCCGCATATCTGGAGCGGAGTGATTCTGGAGGGCGCCGCCGAGATGATGATCAAGGGCTACGCCATGGGCAACAATTGGATGGGCTACTACACAACATCGCTACAGGAAGCATTTGCGCGGGGCTGGACCTCCAGGCCGGACGACGTATCGGAGACCGTAAAGCTGGTGCTGCTGCTGGGCGACTACATGCATCGTTACTACCACAACCGCTACCACTCCAAAGCTCAGAACCTGCGCGTGCTGGTGCGTAATGCCTACGATGCGGTGCTCAAAGATCACGATCTTATGGTCATGCCCACCATTCCGTTTCCGGCAACCCGTATTCCCCCGGCAGATGCTCCCCGTGAGGTCTACGTGGACGCCGCACTCAACATGCAGCAGAACACCTGCCCTTTTGATGTCTCCGGTCACCCGGCGTTCACGGTTCCCTGCGCCAAGGTAGATGGATTGCCTGTGGGCATGATGCTGGTAGGCAAACATTTCGACGAAACAACGGTGCTCAGCGCCGCCAGAGCTTTTGAGGAAGCCACTGAGTGGCAGAAGCGGTGAACCTCGCTACCGGGTCAGATGGAAAATGGGCCCGGGCAGAAAGAGTCTGGGCCATTCACGGACACACGGCGCAGACCAGGGCTGCCGGCATTCCCCACGGACAGCGGGGAATTACGTTCGTAATCGCGCAAACGCTTCGTAATCATGCCAAAACCCATTGCGAATGGTAGCCTACTCTGAATATGCCAGGTATTTCAGAAGAACAGGTGCGCGCGCAAGTCCGCAGGTTTTGGGACGCCTACCGCACAAGATCAGCCCAAGCCATGGAACAGATGTATTTTCCCAATGCAGTTGTCTTTAGCGCCTCCGCGCGGCGCAGTGAAGAGGCCCAACTTGTATTAGCACGCAGGCTGCGGGAATTCCGTCACCACAGCACACTGATGAAAGCCGATGTCAGCTCCATTGACGTGCAAATTATAGGCAACACCGCCATCGCCGCTTATGATTATCACTTTTCCCGAACCAAGATGGATGCGGACGGCAACCGGGAGAGTTTAGATGTACCCTTTGCTCTGGGCACCCAGGTGTTTCAGCTTGACCCGGCGGGCGTATTGCGCATTGTTCACGAACATTTCAGTGCCGCCGAAGAAGGAAAGAAATCCGCGCTTCCGAAGGGCACAGCAGGCGCTGACTCTGACAAGGAAGAATCTCCGACGCCGTCGACAGAGAGGAGTGCGGCTCCGAACTGGATGCCCGCGAAGGATGCCGCCATATCCGTAGAGGAGGTTCGCAGTGCGGTCCGCAGATATTGGCAGCTCTTTGGCAACAAGTCCCAAGATGAATTCGAGCAGATGTATTCTCCTTCCGCCATCGTCTTTGCAGCCGGGGTTCGGCGCGGGGAATTGGCCAGCCTGGCAAGCAGACGCAGAGCGCGTGAATTCTTTGGTCCCCAATCTTCGGTCAGTGCCCAGCTTGATGTGGTGGATGTCCAGATTGCAGAGCGTGATTTGGCCATCGCCTCCTACAGCTTCCGATGGCATATGGTAAGGGTACTGGCTACCGGAAAGCGGGTTGATTTAGACGTACCGCTCAGCCGCGCCAGCCACGTTTTTCAAAAAGATGAAAAGGGCGCTCTGCGGATTCTTCATGAACACAAGAGTGCCGCCGGGCCGCCGGTCATGAAAGAGCTGCCGACCGAAGAACCCGTCTTTGCGGAAAAACAACGCTAGGTCTGGGCGCAGAATGCTGGCGGAGGTTAACTCCGCGGTGGTGTTGAACGCAGCGACAGGAATCCATGCGTCTGCTAACCGCGACCTGTACTGTAGAATGTGCTGTGCTTTGCTCGCAGCCTGACTTACATGCCTCATCGACTCATCCTTCAACGAAATTGAAATCCACCCATGGTTCCTGAAGCTCGGGTTGCGGCGCCGGTGACTGAAGTGGAGGCAGCGGCAATTGCCCGCACGCACTATGGACTGGATGTCAGAGCACAATCTCTACCCGGCGAGTATGACAACAACTTCCGCCTGAACGGCAGCGACGGCCGCGCCTACATCCTTAAGGTAATGCATGGCGGCCGGGATCGCTCATTCATTGATATGCAGCAGAGCGTGTTGCAACACCTTGCACAGCGCGCTCCGCACCTGGCGCTGCCCCGGCTGTGCCCGGCACAAGACGGATCATCCATCACACAGGTTTCTTTGCAGGACGGGCAGGAGCGCCTTGTATGGCTGCTTACCTTCTTGCCCGGCACGACACTGGCGGAAGTGCGCCCGCATACGCTGGATCTGCTGGAAGGTCTAGGGCGGTTTCTGGGCGAGATGGACGCAGCGCTGAGGGACTTTTCGCATCCGGCTACCCAGCGAGAGCTGAAGTGGGACCTTGCCCAGGCCGGATGGATACGCGACTATCTCCACCATATTGTGGACCCGCCCCGCCGCCAGATGGCAGAGCATTTTCTTGCACTCTACGAAAACGAAGTTGTTCCCACCTTGCCCCGGCTGCGGAAGAGCGTGATTCACGGAGACGCCAACGACTACAACGTGCTGGTGAGCCCTCCCTGGCCGCAGCCCCGCAAAGTGGTAAGCGTGATTGACTTTGGCGACATGCACTCTTCCGCGACGGTGTGCGAATTGGCCGTGGCCACGGCCTATGCCATTCTGGCGAAGGAAAATCCGCTGCAGGCAGCAGGCGCCGTGGTTGGCGGTTATCATGCGGCTTTGCCGCTCGATGAACTCGAATTGTCGGTGCTCTTCCCACTAGTAGCTGCGCGCCTGGTGGTGAGCGTGGTGAATTCAGCGCACCGAAAAGCGCTCGTCCCGGATGATCCCTACGTCACCATCAGCGAAGCGCCTGCATGGGAGGCGCTGGAGAAGCTGGCCCGAATTCATCCGCGCTTTGCGCGCGCCGTGTTCTGCAACGCATGCGGCCTGCCGGCCACTCCGCAGAGCGAAAAGTTAGGACGTTGGTTTCATGCAAATGGTCCGCATATGGCGCCTGTTCTGGGTGTGGACCTCCGGACCCAGCCGGTCAAAGTATTGGACCTGAGTGTGGGCAGCACCTTTCTGGGATCTAATCCCGCGGACGCACGCGTTGAAGCAATGACCGAGGCGATTTTCAGAGAGATGAAAGATGCCGGCGTATCGGTTGGAGTGGGCCGATACAACGAGCCCCGGCCGATCTACGTTTCGGCGCTCTTTGCCGGAAGCAATCCTCTCGACGAGCGGCGCACCATCCACCTGGGGATTGATCTCTTTGCTGAACCCGGCACGCCGGTGCACGCGCCATGGGAAGGAGTTGTTCATCTTGCGGGCGACAACCTCCAACCGCTCGACTATGGGCCGGTCGTCATCCTGCGGCACACGACTGATGAGGGACAAGAGTTCTTCACGCTTTATGGCCACCTGAGCCGGGAGACGCTACGCGGGCTACGCGTGGGAGAGCGCATAGACAAAGGCAGGCCATTTGCCAGCCTGGGAATGGCGATGGAGAACGGAGGCTGGCCGCCTCATCTCCATTTCCAGATCATTCTGGACTTGCTCGATCTCAACCTGGATTTTCCCGGCGTAGCCAAAGCATCGGAGCGTGGAGTCTGGACCGGCCTGTCGCCTGATCCCAATCTTCTCCTCAACATTCCGCGCGAGCGCCTTCCCTTATCCGAACCGGATCTGAGCACCACGCTGGAGAAGCGCAATGCGTTGCTTGGGCCCAATCTAAGTGTTTCTTACCGGCACCCCCTCAAAATCGTGCGCGGTTGGCGACAACATCTCTACGATCACACCGGCCGCCTCTATCTGGATGTCTACAACAATGTGCCTCTGGTCGGGCATAGCCATCCACGCGTAGTAGGAGCGGCACAAAAGCAGCTTGCCCTGCTGAATACCAACACGCGCTATCTGCACGATACGATCCTGCGTTATGCCGAGCGGCTGACCAGCCATCTGCCGGAACCACTCAAGGTCTGTTACTTCCTGAACTCCGGGAGCGAGGCCAACGAATTGGCTTTGCGTCTGGCGCGGGCGTACACGGGTGGCGCAGATGTAATCGTCCTGGAGCACGCGTATCACGGCAACACCTCCACGCTCATCGAGATCAGCCCTTATAAGTTCAATGGCCCCGGCGGTGGTGGACGCAAACCGTGGGTCCACGTGGCGCCGATAGCAGACGACTACCGCGGGCTGTACCGCCGCGGTGAAGCCGACCTGGGCAGGAAGTATGCCGGCCACGTTGCCGAGATTCTGGCCCGCCTGAGTCAAGAGGGCCACAAAGTAGCCGCCTTCATTGCAGAAACTTTGCCCAGTGTTGCCGGACAGATCGTCTTTCCACCGGGATATCTCAACGAGGTCTATCGTCATGTGCGCGCCGCCGGCGGAGTCTGCATTGCCGACGAGGTGCAGGTGGGCTTTGGCCGCCTGGGAACTCATTTTTGGGGATTCGAGACGCAAGGCGTGACGCCGGATATCGTGGTGCTGGGCAAGCCAATCGGAAATGGTTTCCCGCTGGCAGCGGTGATTACCACACCACGGATCGCTGCTGCTTTCAGCAACGGCATGGAGTTTTTCAGCACATTCGGCGGGAATCCTGTGGCGTGCGCCGCCGGCCTGGCCGTGCTCGATGTGGTTGAAGAAGAGCACTTGCAGCAGAATGCTCTGCGGACCGGCAACTATTTGATTGCCCAGCTCCATGACTTGCAAAGGCAGCACGAAATCATCGGTGACGTCCGAGGTTCCGGCCTGTTTCTCGGCCTGGACCTGGTGCGCAACCGCGACACCCGCGAACCCGCCAGCGATCAGGCCTCCTACATTTCAAACCGCTTGCGCGATCGTGGAATCCTCACCGGGACAGACGGCCCGCACCACAATGTGATCAAGCTACGCCCTCCGTTGATTTTTTCTGAAGCAGATGCCGATCTGTTTGTGGCGGTCCTGGACGCCATCCTTGAAGAAGATGCAGCAAGATCATAGGGGACAGGTTAGAGGGAACAGCGGACAGGGTAGAATGTCTCCGCGCATTGAAATCATATCCCTGATTTTTTCCTGGAGGATGCATGCTCAAAAAGCTTGTGGCTGCGTTCATTCTGATGGCCGCCATTCAGGTTGTTGCTCAGAATACTATTGCGATCCGCGCCGGAGGGGTTGTGGATCCCGCAAAGGGATCGGTGGCCAGGAACCAGGTGATCCTGGTTGAGAACGGCAAGATCAAAGCCATCGGGGCGAATGTTGCGATTCCGGACGGGGCCGTCACAATCGACCTCTCCAACGAGTGGGTGTCACCTGGTTTGATGGACGCGCACGTGCACCTAACCCTCACAGAAGTAACCGGGGGAAACGCGCCGTTTGAATCGTTCTATCTGAAAGAGAGCTCCACCTTCCGCGGCCTGCGTGGGCTCAGGAATGCGCAGGACCTTTTGCGCGCCGGGTTTACCACCGTCCGGGAGGTGGGCAACGACGCGAATTACGCCACCGAAGACGTCCGCCGGGCCATCCAGGCAGGCATGTTCGATGGGCCCACGATTCTCACATCGGGCAAGATCATTGCCGCATTCGGCGGCCAATCCACCTCTATTCCTCCCGAACAAGGCCCGTTCTGGCGCTATGAATACATTGATGCGGACACACCGGAGGAGATGCGCAAAGCGGTGCGCGAGAACATTTACTACGGCGTGGATGTTATCAAGCTGGTTGCAGATAACAGTCCTTTTCATTATTCGCTGGAGGAGATCAAGGCGGCCGTGGATGAGGCCCATCATGCCGGGCGCACGGTGGCGGTGCATGTTTACGGCGGGGAAGCCGCGGACAACGTGATTGAGGGCGGAGTGGATTCGCTGGAGCACGGCTTTTTCCTTACGGATGATCAACTGCAGAAGATGAAGCGGAAGGGCATCTTCCTGGTTGGCACGGACACGCCCCGGTCTCAACTCGATGTCGAGGGCACTTCAGGCGGCATCTTTCCTCCGCCGGAAGTGCTGGCGCCCAAAATCATAGACCGCCTGCGACGCGCCTACCGCATCGGCGTAAAAATGGCTTTCGGAACGGACACGGTGATCGAGATTCCCAACAAGAGCCGGGCGGACTTGATGCTTGACTACCTCGCAGTGTGGCGCGAGGCGGGAGTACCAGCCGCGGATATTCTGAGGTGCATGACCAGCAATCCGGCGGAGCTGATGCACATTAACCAGCAGCGCGGGACCCTTGCCCCCGGCCTGGCGGCGGACTTGGTTGCCATGCCATCCAATCCGCTCGAGGACATCGAAACTCTGCGCAAGATCAACTTCGTGATGAAGGACGGCAAGGTGATTCGCCGTCCTTGAGAGCATGCATCTGCGAGTTCGTTGACATGTGACAAACATGAAAGTAGGCTTGGCAGATGTCAAAGGTGATTCAGCTTCGTAACGTGCCTGATACTTTGCATCGCACCCTAAAGGCGCGCGCGGCCATGGCCGGCATGTCGCTCCGAGATTATCTGTTAGCTGAGATCAAAGAAATCGCGGAGCGGCCAACGCTGGCGGAGTTGCGGGAGCGTCTGCATCGCCGCAAGCCAGTTGCGGCGGAGCTCGATACGGCTCGCATGGTGAGAGAAGAGCGCGAGGCCCAATGATCGTCCTGGATACGTCCGCCGCAGTCCTTCATCCGGTCTGCTGGAGCTTGTCCAGATCAACCCACCCGTCGAGTTGCTTCTCTTTGCCGTCAGTGGGCGATTTCAGAATGGGAATATTGTTTTCCAACCTTACCGTGCGGTCGGTTACCTTTGCGGTTTGATCCGGCAGTGCGCCGCCCCCGCCATCTGCCGTGCGCCACACATCCGCGGAAGCCTCAACCAGAATCCCGACGTGCCCAACCGATCCAGCGCTGCCAGAGCCGAACCCATTGCGAAGAACGATGATATCGCCAGGCTTTGGAGACTGGACGCCATCCGCTTCCACATAGTAGCCAAGGCCTTTCGCGCCCGGCGGATGATTTTGCGAATCACGGTCGCGAATCATGAACGCGCCCACAAAATTACTTCGCCAGAGCCTGAGCATGGCGCTGAGTATGTCTCCACAACTGGTAGCCACGGGTTTGTGGTCATCCTTGTCCTGCTTCGACTGCTGTCCCCTGGCCGTCGTCCAGCCGGCCATGGCCATAAGATCCTGGGTTTCGCCATCGGGTATCATTGGCTGGCTTAGCGACGTAGGCATCCATTTATTGATCAAGTCGAGCATGTTCTGCCTTCCGGCGCTGAGCTGCTGGGCAGGCTGATCGGCTGACGGCTGGGCCGGTGGATTACCGTCTGCGGCGGGCTGATCCGCTGCCGATTGCGCGGCAGGCTGCTCGCTGCCGTCTGGTGGCGCGGTTGCCTGCTCACCATCGCCAGATGGAGTCTCCTGGGGTTGATTTGGGTCGTCATCAAGTGGCATAAGTGTATTTCCTTCCGGCAGTATCCTCATCGATTAGTCGTCCGTGGTCAACACCTAAGTGCCAAAGTGGGATGTGGACTCCTTCGAGGCTTCTCGAGAACGGCTTGAGGTTACCCAGCGTTTTTATTGTGTCCCTGAGCATGTTGTCGGCGGGTCCACGCCGATCCGGACCTTGGGCCCCAGGAAATGCGGCTTCGTGTGCAGCAGATAAATATCGAGAACAGCCTTTACTTTGGCGAGCTTTTCCCGTTTATGTGTGCCGGAAGCATCGCCCAGGTCCACATCTTCCGCGTTATACCCAATCGCATCGATGCCCTGGTGGCTGCCGAGGAAGATTGCGCGCTGGTTATGGAACTCCTGGGACACCACCGTGATCTGCGTCAGCCCGAAGACGTCGCGGGCGCGCACGATTGAGTCGAGTGTCCGGAACCCGGCACAATCGCTATAGATCCTGCTGGCTGGTATGCCCGCCTGCAGCAGGCCGTCTCTCAGGTTCGTGGCCTCATCGTAACCCTTGCTGTGGTTGTCGCCGCTTACCAGAAGATAATCGAATTTACCTGCCTGAAAGAGTTCCACTGCGGCTCGAAGCCGGCTATCGAAGAATGGATTTGGCGTGCCGTCGCCTAGTTGGCGCGAACATCCGAGCACTACACCTACTTCACGATGAGGAATCTCAGTGGCGCCGGCATACAGCCTGCCGGCCGAGGCATGGCGCACGAAGGCCAGCGCGCCGACCACGAATGCGATACAACACGCGCCAACCAGCAGGAATGCCAGAACAATTTTCCGCCGAACATTTCTGCGCGGCGGAGCCGACAGATTATTTGCAAGGGACTTCATTCAGCGAGCTTTTCTGCACTACCGATTCGGTGGAATACTCTACCGACAACAGGGGCTGCAAGAAATAATTAATTGGGCCTGAGAGCGCTCTCAAGCGCTGCGCCTTAAATATCTGGTGTCCGCTGCCGCCGAATTCCGGAAAACTGCTGTACGTCCGCCATTCGTGGCGGAAGCAATGTGAGCCGCTGATATCCAGCAGCATGGCGCGAGCCGTGCCCGGCAACGTGGGTTCTTCCTCAAGGTTGCCAATGGTTTCGCCATTGAGACGTAAGTGCCTGGCCTCGTCACAATGCGGCCAGTATGGAAAACTCAGCCTGCCGGCCTCATCCGCTGCCACCGGCTGCTCGTATTCACCGACTGCCAGCCGCGCCGCCGGACCGCCATGGTTGTCCACCAGAACCGTTATGTCTTGCCACGATGGCCGAAAGTCCAGGTACATGGTTAGGGGGACACTGCGTTTTTCCTTTTCTGCCTCCTCTACGGCATAGCGGCTCGGCGGCTGCAAGTCCACCTTAGCCGCCTGCCAGCCACAAACGTAAAGCACACTGGCATCGACGCGCGGCAGCATCTCCCGAGGGTCATCGCCGCTGTGTCCACGGACGTTAAACTCATGAGGTTGCGTGGAGGAAAACGGACCCATCCCGGCTCCATCCACTGTCAGCTTGTATTTAGTGAAGACACCCTCTCCCGGGGCCTCAAGTTTTATGTGAAAGTCAGGCGGCTGCTTCCGGCAGCCAAGCAGAGCAGAAATGACAACGCCGGCGATGCAGGCATGAAAGAGAGCGACAGGTCTTCGCATGATCTGAAGTAAGCGTAGCGTTATTACTTACCCTTGCACAAGGGAAGTGAGTCCAGGGCGCCCGTCATCTAAGTTGATCCCGCGGACGCTCTGCGAGCTGCAAGGAATCGATCATTCTTTGCTGCTTCCAAGGTGTCAATAAATTCCAGCGCAACCTCCGCGTCCATACCCTTCGTGGGTACGATGATCGCGCCGCCGGCAGCCCGCAAGGAGATGACTCGCTGGCGTGTGCCAAAATAGGTGAGGACAATAGCCAACGCGATGAGGGCGCCTCCTATCGTTGAGGACGAATCCTGACTCGGTGTGTTGGCGAATAGCCCAATAAGAAAAACCAGGAGAGCCAGCACAAACAGCCACGGGCTACTTGTGGTGGTGATCTCGCAAGCACTTAACTCTTCAAGCATGATGCTCGTGACCTTAGCCAAGCCCATGGTCTGCATACTGCAACGCACACGGTGGGACGTAAGGACGAGGTTCTGATTATCCGACTCCAGCAGAATTGTTTCACCTGGTAATGGGCGCAAGATTGTACCCCCTGCTGAATAGTGTCAGGAAACGCTAATTCGTTTCAACAAGAAATTTGGCTCGCAGACGCTATCGAGAGTCCCCTATCTGGATGCGGGCCACGGTTTTTTGAAAGGATGCGACGAATTCCAGCGCGGGCTTGTAGCGGAACCGAGCGGACCATTCAGGATGGGCGTCCACCCAGTCCAGGGCGGCGTTCAGAGACTGGGGTGGATATGCTTTGGCCAAGGCGTCGAGCGGGGGACAAAGGCCTTGCAGGTGGAGTTCCTGGTGCAGGCGGGTTAAACGGTTGAACCCATTCATAGGGGACGGGTCACAGGGGACAGGTGACAGGGGAGCGGCTTTGATTCTGGGCTTCTCTTTTGATTTTTGATTGGTGATTTCTTCTTGCGCTTGCCGCACGAACCCATCAGGAACTTGGTAATTGGGTAAGTTGGTAAGTTGGTAATTTGAAGTCAAAATCTGCTCACTGGTTCCAGGGTGCGCATCCAAGTTTTCCGGGGCGGGAACGGAAGCTGTGTGAGCACCCGCAACAGTGTTACAAGGCCTGTTTTTGCTGGCGATTTGTGATGGGTGAGCTTCCGGTTGCTGGCTGCTCGCTGCCAGGCCGTGAGTAGGGGACAGGTCACAGGTGACAGGGGATAGGGAACTTCGTCCGGGATTCTTTGCTCCATCGGGGCAGTCGGAAATGGAACGTGCGCCAACATCCGCAACAGTGCTACAAGGCCTGTCTTTACTGGCGATTTCTGATGGGTGAGTTTCTAGCTGCTGGCTGCTCGCTACCGGGCCACGAGTAGGGGACAGGTCACAGGTGACAGGGGATAGGGAACTTCGTCCGGGACCCTTCACTCCATCAGAGCAATCGGAGATGGAAAGTGCGCCAACATCCGCAACAGCGCTACAAGGCCTGTCTTTACTAGCGATTTCTGATTGAGGGAGCTCGAAACCGAGATGCTTTTTCCAGGGTTCCTTGAAATCCTCCAACTGGTAGCCACGGGCGGGATTGGCTGAGCCGATCCGCTGGAGGCGGGGGTGAGTGTGGAAGGCGCTTAGCAGGCGAGCGAGGCTGTGGGCCGAGAGACGGCCGTCGACGTCCCAAGGACGCTCAGGGAGGGAGTGCATCCAGTCGAGGAGGACGGCGGTGGAGAGACGCTCGGGAAAGGCGTGGTGGGCGAAGCAGTCGCGGACGGCAGCGAGGAGTTGCAGGCTGGTTTGGAGATGGAAGGCAGCCTCCTGTTCAAAGATGGCGGTGAGGGCCTGACGGGCCCGGGTGGGCCATTCACCGCCTACCATGGCCGCGAGTTGCAGCAGAGGCTCACACAGATCCTGGCGGCGAGGGGAAAGGTTGGGAGGAAAGTCTTCTTCGGGATAGGGCGGGAGCTTTTCCAGAGCAGGCAGATTCTGTTCGGCCCAGGCGGAGAGGCGCTGCTGCAGAGGCTCGGCGTCTTCTGTGGCTTGACGCAGATGGAAACGCTCTACTTTTTTATTCGCAGCCGAGGTTGCCCCGTCACGCGAAAAACCGGCGCGCGCTGGGGACCCCGGCGGCTGTGCCACACAATTTTTCAGGGGTTCGAGGATGATGGGGAGGGAGCGGTCGGCTAGCTCTTCCGGGAGCTGGCCCCTGCCGGCAAAGGCTTTGGGGCAGAAGACGTTGTAGTCTTCAACGGCACTGGTGTAGCCGAGGCCGAGATGATAGCTGCCGGCTAGGAGGGCGCGCAGAGCTGGGGCCTTACTGCGGGCGCGGGTGCCGACGGCGCCCTGACATTCGTCGAGCAGGAGAGTGGCGACAGGCTCCAGTTTCATGCGGAGGGTGAGGTTGGAGATGAAGCCGGAGGTGAGGGCCGGATCTTCACAGAGCAGGTTGAGCAATTGCAGGCAGAGGGTCTTGCCGGACTGCTTGTGGGGAGACTGGATGGAGAGGTAGGGAGTAACCTGGGCGGTGTAGAAGCAGTAGGCGTGGAGTACCCAGAGAGCCAGCACGGTACGCTGGTGGTCAGAGCACTGCAGGTAGCGGCCGATGAAGCCGCTTACTTGTGAGAGGACGTCGGGTTGTGGGGAGACAGAGTTAGTTTGCTTGGACATTAGTGAACCTCATGAGAATTGGGTAATCGGGTAATTTGGTAATCGGGTAATTGAAGAGCTGGCCATTGGCTCTTGGCTTTTGGCTGAACTGCAACGTCAGCAGTGTTTGGCTGTTTTGCTTGGGGAAGTGAGGCTTGAAGGGAATTACGATCTAAAGAGGGATATCCCTGATACTAACGCGAGCCTCCGCGCCCGGCTCACTGGTGGGCAGGTGTTATTGTCGCTTGAAATCGGTTGACGGGCAAGAAGAGAATTCGGCGAGGTTTCGCTGTCTGCGGTTCACCGGAGCACTCAGCAGTCAGCACTTGGCATTCAGGTGCGCGACCTAGTTTCGCAGTCCCCTGTGAAGCTGTCGTCGGCATGGAAACGAAAACCTCAAAAAACCTTACCACTGATGACGGTGATTTGGCTGATCTCCACTGACAAGACAAGAGGGGAAGAGTGAGATTGCGGGAACGACCGCCGGGCCGCTCCCGCATGGCCCAAGGGTTTAACGGCCTTTCTTTTTTCCTGCTACTGCTGATTTGGGTTCCGGCCGCCCGCCACGGCGGGCCAACTGCGGCTTGGGGTATGGCCGCTGCTCACAGGCGAGACGCAGCTTCTCAAAGTGGGCTGCATCGTGCCCTTCGGCGTCCCGCAGGGTGACTAGCAGGACAGAGTTGGTCAAGGCCTGGAGTTCATCCGCCATGTAGCGGCAGGGCCGCAGGTGGTCTCGCGGCACTATGTTCAACCGTTCGAGGCGCTCCAGGGTACTGTGGGTGATGTGAAATCCACGGTGGAGGTCGTGCAGAGTTTCGTAGGCGCGGTCTTTCTGGCTGTGGTTGAGGCGACGGCGCTCCACCCCGCCACGCGAAGCGCGTGTCGGGGGTCCGGTGCGATCGGTTTGCGCCGCAGGGATGGTGCGTTTAACTTTATTGCACTGCGCTACCCTGTTTCACCCCCTTCGGGGGTTGGCAGACTGCGCATGCCTATCGGCTCCTCTTCCCTAAAAGTGAACGGATTGGGGGCCTCGGCGCTGCGCTACCCTATGCCAGCGCCTTACCCCACCTCGAAATGTGCAGAATCGGCTCATATTTGGGACGGGCCAACTACAGGGGTTGCCCGACTTCTTACGGTCACAGCTTCTTCTTCCCTGGGTGAGCGCTAAGCCGCTTTCAAAATCACAATATTAAGTATTTTCTAATCTTGTCGGCGCGTCATATACCGAAATTGCTCCCTATGAAACTCTGCTTACACTGCTTAATAGCGTCACAAAAATTAAAATACGTTAATAAAATAGATTTCACGCGCTATTTTTTGAGCATCTACTACTTACAGTTCTGCGGTTCGGGATCTGCTGGGAAGGTGGTCCTATTGAGCTGCATTTTCCGCCTTATCTAGAGTGCTATCAACCAGATACACAAAAGCTGCTAGATCTTCCTGAAATGGGACATTGTCCTTTTGGTGTGAACATTAGAGATCCATAACAGGCTAGTATGACATCAATAGCAGTGCTCCAGGTTCGCAGTATCACCGAAAGGGGAACATTCATGAAAGGGCTACTTTCCACTCTCCTGGTATTCAGTTGGGCCATCACTGCAACAGCCCAAACTTTCCGTGGAGGAATTCAGGGAACGGTAAAAGACAGCACTGGGGCCGTTATTACCGACGCCGAGATTGCAGTAGCCAGTGTGGAAACCGGACTGACGCGCACTACCCACAGCGGCGCAACCGGCGACTATTCGCTTTCCGAACTCCCGCTGGGCGTGTACACAGTGACAGCCAAGGCGAGTGGATTTCGCACGAGCGCCATCAGCGGCATCAGGGTTGCGGTTTCAACCAACCAGCAGGTGGATTTCCAACTGGCGCCGGGCTCAATTTCAGAATCCGTGGATGTGGTTGCGAAGGTCGCGCTTGTGGATACCGTGCAGGACGCAATGGGTGGAACGATGGACGCGGATGAGTTTCAGCAGTTGCCGATCGGCGGAAGGGACTTTAATAAGTTGCTGATCATGGTTCCCGGCTCTCTCGGCGATGCATCGGGCGAGTCGGATTCGGCGGGCTCGTTTGGACTCTTCAGCATTAATGGCAATCGCGGGCGCTCCAACAATTACCTGCTTGATGGCACTGATATGAATGATGGGTACCGGAACCTTCCGGCCATCAATGAGCCGGGCGTATTCGGCACTCCGTCAACGATCCTGCCTCTGGATGCGCTTCAGGAGGTCTCAGTACGCAGCAACACAGAGGCGGAATTCGGCCGGAGTTCCGGCGCCACCGTCAACATGGTCACCAAATCGGGGACCAACAGCATTCACGGATCGGTGTATGAATATTTCCGCAACAATGGCCTGGATGCGCGGAATTTCTTTGATCCTGTGGGCACCGAGCAAAATGTCTTCCATAACAATCAATATGGCGTCTCGCTGGGAGGCCCGTTCGTTAAAGACAAGACTTTCTGGTTTGTGGCCTATGAAGGGCAGCGGGAGGGCGTGGGCATTCCAACCGTGGCCGCGGTTCCGACCCAGGCCCAGATCAACCAGGCCATTGCAGATAATGGCGGGGTGGTGAATCCGGTGATTGCCAGCTTGTTGGCGCGGAATCCCTGGCCCACCGCCAACCAGCCCGCGGACGCCAACGGCAATAATTTTTTCGGCTCTGCGCAGGCCAATAACCGCGTGGACAGCTTGATCGCCAAGATTGACCAGCACTTTGGCCAGAGCGACGTCCTGACCGGACGCTACTACTACGGCAACGGCTACCAAAGCTTTCCGCTGGGCCTGGTGGGCGGCGGCGTGCTGCCCGGATTCAACACGTTGACACCCACCAATGTCAACGTTGTTTCACTTTCCTATACGCACATTTTTTCCCAACAGCTGCTCATGGAGCTTCGCGGTGGATACAACCGTCTGCAAAAACAGTTCTTCCCCGAAGACCAGACGTTTGATCCAAATTCGATCGGCCTGAACCTGGGCACCGGCAAGCAAGACTTTGGCTTGCCTTCGATCAGTGTAGGAACCTTCGCGCCGCTAGGGGCCACAAGTTCCGATCCGCGCGCCCGGACCGATACCAATACGCAATTGTTCAACAATTACAGCTACTCGAGCGGCAGGCATATCTGGAAGTTCGGCTATGAATTCCGGCGGACAGTCATCGACGGATTTTTTGACAGCGGCTACCGCGGCAGCCTGAGTTTTTCCTCGCTGGACAACTTCATTGCCGGAATCCCCTCCAGCGGCCAGCAGGCCCAGGGCAACTCCAGCCGGCAGACGTTTCAAAACAATCACTCTTTTTACCTGCAGGACAACTTCCGGCTTTTTTCCCGGTTGTCCCTGAATTATGGCGTGCGGTGGGAGTATTTCGGCGTGATTGGAGAAGAGCAGAACCGCTTCAGCATTTTGAGTCCCAGCGGCAATCTTGAGATGGTTCACCAGCTCTATCCGCACGACTTGAATAACTTCGCGCCGCGCCTCAGTCTTGCGTGGGACATTCGCGGAGACGGCAAGACGATTTTGCGGAGCGGCTGGGGCTTATACTACGACGCATTTCCCCAGGACCATTTCCTTGCCCAATTGCCTTTCAACACATTCAATGCAGGACCCGCATATAACGGAATCGGCCCGGCCCCCGTCACCTTCAGCTTTACTCCGGCAGCGGCTATCCAGCCGGGCGTGGCCGTCTTTGCTCCTGCAACGTTTTCGGCCAACGACGTGTTCACGGTAGACCAGAACCTGCGCACTCCGTACATTCAGGTCTTCAATTTGAACCTGGAACATGAATTCACCAAGAATATGGCCGTACAGGTTGGCTATGTTGGGTCACAGGGCCGCAAGCTGTTCCGCTATGTAGACCTGAATCAGGTAAATCCGGCCACCGGAACCACCGCATTCCCGAACCTGGGTGTTGTAAACCAGATACAAACTTCCGCCAGCAGCAGCTACAACTCGCTTCAGTCTTCCTTGAAGTTCAAAAACTGGCATGGCTTGAGTTCATCGGTGAATTACGCCTGGTCGCACTCGATTGATAATGCCAGCGATGGATTGGATTTTGTACCTAACGCCAGCCAACCGGACAACAGCTTCCGGCCTGACCTGGAGCGGGCCAGCTCCAACTTCGATATGCGCCAGCACTTCTCGTGGATCTATTCCTACAGATTTCCCCACGCACAAACTTTGGCGTGGCTCACCTCCGGGTGGACCGCCGATGGAAATTTGACGTTGAACTCCGGCCAGCCGTTCAACGTAAATTACTTTGGTGGAAACTTTAACGGGAGCGGCGAATTCTTCGGCCGGCCTGACGTGGTTGGAAATCCTTTTGCCGGAACGAACGGACCCGGCCAGTTCCTCAACCTGAGCGCATTTCAGACTCCATGTACTCTGGACGCCGGCGGCCACTGCGTAGCCGGCACGCAACACTTTGGCAATGTGGGCCGCAATGCTTTCATTGGACCGAGCTATAAGAATTTCGATTTCAGCCTCGCCAAGGACAACAAACTGACGGAAAAGGTCCAGATGCAGTTCCGCGTGGATTTTTTCAATTTTTTCAATCATCCCAACTTCGCCAATCCCTTGTGGCCGAACTTTGTGGTGAATGTTTTTCAAAACGGAATCGATCCACAAGGACATGGCAGAGGATTTCTTCCCCTTACCACGACCCCGGATGTAGGAGTGGGCGATCCGTTTCTGGGCAATGGCGGCTCACGCAACATTCAGCTGGGCCTGCGGTTTAGTTTTTGAATTTCGGGCGGCCAGGGGCGTCTAAGTAATGCTGCTGCCGCCCACCTTAGTTTCCTTTGAATCGAGATGCCCATGAATCCGCTAGCGCGTAAACTTCGCACCTTTGACTATTTTTCCATCGGCTTCGGGACCATGGTCGGCGTGGGCTGGCTGGTGCTCATGGATGATTGGCTTGGCCGTGGCGGACCCTGGGGCGCGGCGCTGGGGTTCCTGATCGGAGCAATCCTCCTGCTGCCGGTATGCTACGTCTATGGACGGCTGGTGATGGCAGTGCCCGATGCAGGCGGGGAAATTGCCTATACCGCCAGGGTGTTCCCGGCCGGCATCAGCTTTTTTACCGGCTGGATCATGATCTTGAGCTACCTGATTGTGTGTCCCTGGGAGGGAATTGCTATCGGCAAGATCGTGGCTTATCTTCTGCCCGGGTTGAATAGGATTGAGTTGTACCAACTGGGTGGCAAGCCGGTCTTTCTGCCGCACCTGATCATCGGCCTGGGATGCACGGCCGCCATCGTTTATGTGAACTGGCGGGGAGTACGCATGAGCGCCACCCTCCAGAGTTGGATGACCGCAGCGATGCTGGTTCTTTTTGTGGTGTTCACAGCTTGCGGGCTGGCCAAAGGCAACATTCAGAACACGTGGCCGGCATTCAGCCACAGCAGTTGGGTGTCAATTTTGCTGGTCCTCCAGATCGTGCCTTATTACCTCGCGGGATTCGAATCCATAGGCAAATGCGCGGAGGAAGCCGGGCCTCGCTTCCGCCCTCGTGGATTTTTCCGCGCCATCATCGCGGCCATGCTGGTGGCTGCGGCGTTCTATTGCATCATCATTCTTTCAGTCAGCTATGCGTATCCCTGGCGCCAGCTTGTCCAACATCCCTTTGCCACAGCCTTTGCTCTCCAGAATGCCGTTCACTCGGCCTGGGTTGTGAATCTGGTGCTTTTTGCGGCGCTGCTCTCCCTGATTAAGACCTTCAATGGCAACTTCCTGGCCGCCTCGCGGCTGTTGTTTGCGCTGGGGCGCAAGCAGATGGCGTCTTCCACGCTGGGCCGGGTCCACCCGGAAAACCGGACCCCCACGGGAGCAGTCTGGGCAACCGGCGCTCTCACGGCCGCCGGCGTTTGCCTGGGCAGCGCGATTCTTGTTCCGATCACTGAAGTCGGAGCTTTGGCTTCCGCCTGCGGATGGCTGGCTGCCTGTGCCGCTTATTTCTACATAGAGCCAAGAAAACGCGAGCGCCTGTGGGCGATAACTGGAGCGACGGTCGCCACAGCGTTAATTGGGATAAAGCTGTTGTGGTTTGTTCCCGGTCACTTTACAGGGGTGGAATGGATGGCTTTTGCGCTCTGGATTGGAGCGGGCATTATCGTAAGGCAGCAGGCCATGAACGCCAATTCGGCCAGTCATGCGGTGGCGGCTCGTGTCTCAGTGGTGAAGTCTTAAGCCGTTATGCGAGCGACTACGAGAATTCTGTTCCCGTTCCGAGGGCAGCAGTATGGCGCTGCAGGAGAATTTGGTAATTGGGTAATCTGGTAATTTGGTAATTGAAAGTCAAAGGCGAAATCCTCTCGACGCCTACGGATATCAAGGGCGAACCCTTATCTCGTTAGTTGCTGCGGCATGGCCGCGATCACGCAGTGTTGTTCCTGCACAACGGAATAAAATCTGGAAGGCGGCTGACGGGAGAATGCTCCTGCCGCACGCTTGCGGAGAGTATTCCTAGGTGTCAGCCGCCTGTAATGAGAGCCTGGTGGGATGAACCTATCAACGAAGATTCTCGTTGGAGATCCCCAATCAATGTATTCATACTAGCATCCTGGCCTATGCTGTCAAATTGATGCATAGTTAGTAATCATGGTTAATACCTATGAAATGCAGGTGGATTTCCTATGAGGGGGCTGCGCGTTACATCCGTTATTCCAGCAGGCTCTTCATAACCGGGGCAGGTGAGGAAACCCAACAGAATCAGAGCCTTGCCTTGGAGGCGGCTACGTTGTGTTTCTAGGTATCCTCCGAAAAGTAATCATAGGACTGCCTGTGGTGCAGTTTAGGTTTCCGCAAGCTCTAGACCCGCAGCTCCACCTTGGCACTTCGGACATTTTCGACGATGAAAGTCGCTGCCATTGGCGCCATATTTGTTCCCGCAATGCTTGCACAGCAATTCCCAGACATATTGATTGTGATCTGTTCCAGGCTGCTCTGTTTCTCGAGCGAACAGCTGGCCATTGGGATTTTCGTCTCCGATTTCGGCGATTTTGTCTCGGCTTCGCTCGCTGGGAAGCTTCCCCTCAACCAGTCCGAGTCTCACCAAGTCGCTCTCGGACCAGCCGATATCTTCCAGGAGAGCCTTAAGTAATTTTGGTCCATAGGTCTTCCTTGGATGATAGTGAATTGTGACTCTGCTTCTGGTTACAGGATTAATGTAGGGAATGAATGCGCCACTGGACTCATCTGCGTTCCAGCCGTCGCGTTCTAAAGCTGCGACAAGATCATCTGCTGTGAGATTTTTTAACTGTTGCCAGGCGTTCTTTGAATAGCGCATTGGACCTCAATGTGTCTCAACAACGCCCCAGGCGGAATCGGCGGAGTATCTTCCAGCCGCTCTGCTGTGAAATGAGGACCAATAGGCAATGGGTCGCCGTGGCGAACAAGTGAAGCCACATAACAGTCGGCTGCCTCTGCGGCATTTTGAAGGGCTTCCTGCTCTGTGTGGCCGTCTACATGAAGCCCCTTCAGGCCAGGGCAGAATGCGTGGAAGGAATCTCCGTCTTGTTCAATAACCACGGTAAAATCCAACCGAAGACGCAGTGTTTGTGGATCTTCGTCCTGTGGCTTCATAGGTTTTCTTGCTCTGGTCATAGATGAATTCATGGTCGCGAGTGCCAACCAAATAAGTACTTTAACCCATTGGGAGAGCCGCAGTACAGCGCCGATTCGTCAGAAGAAATCGTGGGTGAGTGTCGGTTCGGGCAGTTTACCAAGAACGTGATAGAGCGCGAGTTCGGTGATGCGGAAGGTGCGAAAACCGTAAGATTTTCTCATAGTGACTTTGACTTTGTTGTTGAGGCCC
>DATGJZ010000046.1:0-31724 GCA_035294925.1 Candidatus Angelobacter sp.
GGTGAGCATCAGTGGGGACCACACGGTGATGGTGTTCACGCCGGGCAGTCCGCTGAGTGCGAATGCCAGCTACACGGTGAGCGTGAGCGGGGTAGCGGACGTGAGCGGGAACGTAGCGCCGGCGTTCAGCAGCAGCTTCAGCACGGGGACGGCGAGTGTGACCACGCGGCCCAGCGTGCTAAGTGTAAGTCCGGCAAACGGGGCAACCGGAGTGCCTACCATCACGCAAGTACAGTTGCAGTTTAATGCACCCATTGATGCCAGCACGGTGAACGGCGCGACCATGCAGTTGTTGATCAATAACAGCACTCTGGTGAGCGGCAGTTATGCGGTGAACGGCGGGGTAGTCACCTTTGCTCCCAACCAGCAGTTACCTCCCAATACCTTCATGGTGCTGGACGCTTTCAACATCACGGATGTTGCTGGCAACACCATGAATTTCTTCCAGAGTACCTTCAACACCGGGTCCGTAAGCCTCAGCGTAAGTCCAAACAACGGTGCTTTGACCCCGGGGCAGACCGAGCAGTTTGCCGCTACGGTAGTCAATACATCCAACAATGCCGTAACGTGGGCGATCAGTCCTGCCGGCGCCGGTACCATCGATAACACCGGCTTTTACACCGCGCCTGCTTCGGTTCCAGCACAGCCGGTAGTTACAATTACGGCCACCAGCGCGGCTGATTCCACCAAAACAGCCACGGCGGTGGTCACGCTCTTCACGCCGTCCACCTTCACCTTCCGGCGCGCTCTCACCATCGATCACACTAAGGTTCCGAGCGACCAACTCAGCTTCCCGGTGTTGATCTCCGGGACCTACAGCTTTTTGGCAACTGTGGCCAATGGCGGCAAGGTACAGAGCCCGAATGGCTACGACATTATTTTTAGCAGCGATGCTGCTGGAGCCAACAAGCTTGATCACGAGATTGAAAGCTATGATCCGGTTACCGGCAAGATCAACTTCTGGGTTCGGGTTCCGAATCTTTCCAGCACCACCGATACAACGATTTTCATGCAATATGGGAGCGCCACAGTTACCAGCACGCAGGAAAACCAGGCCGGGGTTTGGGACAGTAATTTCCAAGCCGTATGGCACTTGAATGGCCGCAGCACGCTATCCGCTTCCGATTCCACAGCCAATCGCCACAACGGCACTGTTTTTGGCGCTACCCCGACCGCGGGAGAGATTGATGGCGCTGGCAACTTCTCCGGTTCGGGACAATACATTGAGATTGGCAACATCGGCCCAAGACCTGTAAAAGGAACTATCTCCATGTGGGTCCAGGCGCCGGTGCTGGCCAGCTTCCCTAATAGCTTCACCACCGGGACCCTGGGCGGTTCGGCATGCGGAAACGGAGTTTTCCGCTTTGAGCTAAATTCTGCCGGCGTCTTCGGCGCTGTAACCGGCGCGGACAATGCGGGCTGTGGCTCCAATTTCAGCGGTCCGGCCTTTACATCGTCATTCACGGCCAACAAATGGCACTCGGTGATTGTGACTTGGGATTCCTCCCTCAACACGGAAACAGCGTATTACGACGGGAAGAGTGCACAGACGATCAGCAATACTTTTTGGCCGTCGACCTTCAATGACGTGAAAATCGGCGTGGGTTGGGACACCAGTCGCTATTGGAACGGGCAAGTGGACGAAATCCGCATTTCCGGCACGGCTCGTTCTGCAGATTGGATCTCGGCAGAATTCAATAATCAAAGGACGCCCGCTACGTTCTATTCACTGGGCGCTGAGACGGCGAACTAAATGACTGGAGTGGTTTTGAGAAGAGATCTTTTCGAGTACAAAACACGGCAGGTTGTGCCACAGAGAATGTACTTCCTGAACGTCAGATGTGCTTCTCAGTATCGGGAGATTTGTATCTAAAATGCTGAAACCGCCAAAGAGTGCTGTGGGTTTAATGCTCAGGAAAGCGTGCGCCTTCCTCTTGGCGTATTGTTTCTTTGCTACCTCGATGTGGTCCGTTGCTCCGCCGGTCGGTGGACGACCGGCCCGGCGTCCCGCCCAATGGGTTTCCTCGTTCGAGGAAGCTGGCTTGGTTGCCATGAATCAGATGGCGAGCCGTGCTGCTGCTCACGCAGAAGCAGGCGCGGCTTCCTCCCAGGTCTCCTCCAAATTACCATTCCTTGCCAACTATGCCGGACTGCGCGCCGCCAGCAGCGCGTCCCTGAGCGCTGCCAGTCCGGCCGCTGACGACGGACAGTCCAGCAGTTGCAGCATCCACTCCTCGCAACCACAGGATGGTGATGACCAGCAAGACAGCGATGAAGAAGACAAATATCGTGACTATCATCCGCACAACTACCAGTACGGCAATGATGATCACCCCAGCGGCCCCAACCCGCCCATTGTTGCCAGCGGAACAACGGTCTTCGGTCCGCAAACCTACGTGCGCACCAAGGGGGCGACGGATCACTTTACCTCTACTATCACAGCTCCAGCGTGGATTGCGCAGCCTTTCTACCTCCATGTAGTGAATGGCGACGGCAATGGGAACTACAGAGTCTCCTCGGCCACGATTGCCATGGATGGGGTCACCATCCTGAGCGAGTCGGCCTTCAATCAGCAGGTGGCAACCGCTGATTGCGTGATCCGCCTCAAGTCGCCTTCTTCCACGTTGACTGTGGACTTGGATAGCAAGCCGGGGTCCTTCTTGACCATCACGGCACTGGGACAGAACCAGGACCACACGGCTCCCACTCTGAATATCACCGCTCCGGTCTCGGGCAGCGTTATCAGCACCACAACGCCGCACATCGCGCTTTCCTATAACGATGTCCGTGGAACGAATGAGCCGGCCGCCTCGGGAGTGAATACCCAGACGCTGAAGGTGCTCCTGGATGGGATTGATCGCACCAGTCTATTTACTGAACGCCCCAATGATGCCAGTGCGGATATTCCCGCGTCGCTGGCGCTCAGCCAGGGTTCACACACCATTACAGCTTCCATTCAGGACAATGCCGGGAACTCCACCAGCGCAACCTCTCAGTTCCAGGTAATCACCAGTTCAACGCTTGCGCTCCAAATTGTTCAGCCGGCTGCCGGTGTGTATCTGAACAGCCTCACCGTGCCTGTCCAACTGGCCTACAGCGATAACATCACCATCAATACGTCCACTTTGAAGGTGACGGTCAACGGGGTAGACCGTTCTTCACTGTTCACGGTCACGGCGACCGGGGCCGGCGGAAATGTACCCGGCCAGCAAGGGGCCAACAGTATCGTGGCCAGCATTGCTGACCAGTCCGGCAAACAGGTCACAGCCTCAGTGGCCTTTAATGTGGATACGGTCCCGCCGGTCATCACCATCTTGCATCCCACCCCCGGATCAACCCATGGCTCTTCGGCAGTGGAATATGCAATCCAATACAGTGATGACCAGGCGCTGGATCTGACTTCATTGAAGATATCTGTGGATGGTACGTCTGTCCCGGTCACGCCCGCAGCCGCCACCGCCTCGGGCATGGTCACCCTGGCTGACGGCAACCACACACTCACTGCTTCAATCAAGGACAAAGCTGGTAACCAGGCCAGTACCTCTTCCGCCTTCTCGGTGGATACCACGGCGCCGAGCATTCATATCATCCAGCCGCCCCCGGGCGCGATCCAGAATGTTGCCAGTGTTCAGGTGCAGGTGCAGTATGGAGACAATGAGAACATCAACACTTCGTCGCTGAAGATCGCCATTGACGGAGTTGACCAGACTTCGTTCTTTGCCGTTACTTCCACCAGTGCCTCGGCGTTGCTGCAGGGACCACTCGGAGAGGGTTCCCACACCATTACTGCGCAGATTGCCGATCAGACTGGCAATGTGGGGCAGACCAGCTCCACCTTCGTTGTAGATACCATCAAGCCGGTGCTGACCATTGTATCTCCCATCGGCCCGGTCAACACGGTGAGCCCCAGCGCACTGGCGCAGTATTCTGATTCCGGTACAGGCATCAATCCCAGCTCCGTTCATGTTTTCCTGGATGGCAGTGATGTGACGGCCAGCTTCAGTGTAGGAGGCGCCTCGGTCGCCGGAACCTTTGCCGGGTTGAGTGAAGGCCCGCATCAGTTGCGGGTGACAGTGGCGGATCGCGCCGGGAACCTGGCCGACCAGTCGGTCAGCTTCCTGGTGGACATCACACCGCCGGCGGCATCTTTCAGCGCTCCGGCGAATAATTCATTCATCAATAGTACTGCGCCGCTGGTGACCCTGAATTACTCCGACTCTGGCTCAGGCATAAACCCGGCGTCCATTCACATCTTCCTGCAATCAGGCACAAATCCGGAGACAGAGATCACTTCGCTGTTTACCGTGGGCGTCGGCCAGGCCAGCGGCGCCATCGGCGGCTCCACGCCACTGGTTCCCGGTACCTACCATTTGCGGGCGCAGGTGGCCGACAATGCTGGAAACACCAGCAGCGCGACCTCCGCGTTTCAGTTAGATATCACGCCGCCCACATATGTGATCCAGTTGCCCGCCGCCAACAGCTTCGTGAACATCGCCACTCCCACTCTGGTCGTAACCTACCAGGACGATAGCAGCGGAGTTGATCCATCGAAATTCGCAATTCGCGTCGATGGCGTGGACCGCACCAATCGGGTGACAGTCACTGCCACGGGAGTGTCCGGAACCTTGCTGGCCAGCGACGCCTTGGCAGATGGCACGCATCAAGTGGACGTTACCGTGGTGGACCGTGCGGGTAACAGCGCGCCGGTGGTTCCGCAGTCATTCCTGGTGGATACCATTGCGCCGGCCATCAGCATCACCGCACCCGTGGTTGGAAGTTACACCAACAATAATCATTTCCCGATTGCGGTTTCCTATTCCGATGCCGGTAGCGGCATCGACGTAGCTTCCTTCCAGCTTTCGATTGACGGTGTGGACCAGACGTCGCAGTTCACAGTGACGGCAACCGGGGCCACGGGAACCCCGGTCTCGGTGTTGCCAGATGGCTTGCACGCAATCACCGCGTCCATTAAGGACCTCGCCGGCAATCCCTCAACTGCGACCGAGGCATTCACGGTGGATACCATTCCTCCACAGATCACCATTACTCAACCGGCGAATGGCCTGTTCACCAATGCGGCTTCACTGGTGGTTACTGGATCGGTGCTGGATGCTTCGCCTGTAACCGTAACGGTCGAAGGGGTGTCAGTTCCGGTTCAAGGCAATACCTTTACATCCGCGGGAATCACGCTCGGCACCAGTGCTACTCAATTGATTCATGTGGTGGCCACGGACGCTGCCGGCAATTCCTCCTCCGTCACCTTGACGGTGAATATCGACCGCACGCCGCCAACAATCACGGGCGCTATCAATCCGCCGCCCAATGCCGCCGGTTGGAACAACACCGCTGTGACCGTGACCTTCACCTGTTCAGATGCTGGGTCCGGAGTTGCCACCTGCCCCGCTCCAGTTGCGGTGACTACTGAAGGCGTGCAACAGGCAATTACCGGCACGGCTGTAGACAAAGCAGGGAACTCTGCCCAGGCCACCGTGACGGTGAACATTGATGAGACGCCACCGGTAATCACGGCTACGCCCGCGCCGGCCCCAAATACTGCCGGATGGAATACTACGGACGTCTCCATCACGTATGCATGCTCGGATAGCTTGTCCGGGATAGTGGCCTGTCCTGCCCAGAAGACTGTCAGCACTGAAGGTAAGGCGCAGCAGATCTATGCCACAGTAAGTGATGTGGCGGGCAATACTGCCACGGCCACAGTGTTACTCAATATCGAGAAGACGGCTCCTGGCATCACTGCCACCGTCGCGCCCCCACCGAATTCGGCTGGCTGGAACAATAGCAACGTCACCGTAAATTTCAGTTGCACACCCAGCGGGTCTGACATCGTAAGCTGCCATCCGCCAACCACTGTGAGCACAGAGGGCAGAGGGCAGAGCGTTACCGGAACAGTCACGGATCAGGCGGGAAAATCCAATACCGCAAGCGCAACCGTCAACATTGATAAAACGCCGCCATTGATCAGCGCCAGTGTTGCGCCCCCGCCGAACGCCGCCGGTTGGAACAACACCAATGTGTTAATCACCTACCTGTGCTCGGATAGCTTGTCGGGAATTGCGATCTGTCCGCCTCCAGTTACGGTTTCTAACGAGGGTGCAGCAGAAAACATCAGCGCCCAGGCTGTGGATCAGGCCGGCAATGCTTCCGCAGTTAGCACCACATTGAATATTGATAAGACGCCGCCGGTGGTGACTGCCAGCGCTGCTCCGTCGCCCAATGGAGCCGGCTGGAACAATAGCAATGTCACCGTAACATTTACCTGCACAGATAGCCTGTCAGGAGTGGCGAGCTGTCCGCCGCAGCAGTTGGTCGCCTCGGAAGGACAGAATCAGAATATCTCTGGTCAGGCTACGGATGTCGCCGGCAACGTGGGCATCGGTTCAATTACCCTGAGCATTGATAAAACTCCACCTGCGATTGTCCAGCTCTCGACTCCTGATCACATCTCCCGCCTGCATGGCGGACAGATCAGCGCCACAGCCAATGACAACTTCAGCGTGACCCAGGTCACCATCAGCGTGAATGGGACATCCTTAGGGACGTTTACCAGCGCTCCCTATCAAGTTGCTCTTCAAGTGCCGGCGGGCGCCAATCCCGGCGATACTCTCACCGTAACGGCGGAAGCCACGGACGAGGCCGGTAATACCCAGACCGCCTCGCGCACCGTCCGCGTAGCTGCGGATGGCGTAATCGTCGGCCAGGTGCTTTCAGATGTGACCAGCTTCCCCATCCAGGGCGCAACCGTCCAATCGATTGCCACCACCAGCGCAACCGACCAGACTGACGATCACGGCCGTTACTCGTTGCTGGCCAGCGATTCTCACTTGTTCGTGAGTGCCTCAAGCGCCTCCCCTGCTAGCACTACAGTGGAGCGAGAAGTGTTCGTGCAGGAGGGCGTTGGAACGGTGCCGGTGGATGCCCGTCTGACCCCGCTGGCTGCACCCGTTTCCATTGGATCGGCAGGCGGTACTCTGACCGCGGGCAGCGTTACGATCACCGTTCCAGCAGGAACCGTCAGTGATGGAACCACCTTCCAGTTGACGTCCCTCACCGGGCAGGGTCTGCCCGGATTATTACCACTGGGCTGGTCACCCCTTGCTGCTTTCGATTTTCGTGCCAGCTCTTCGGCCATGAATCTCTCTGGCGTTGTTGCTCAGATGCCCAATACGGTTTTGCATCTGGTTACCTACAACCCGGCGTTGCATGCCTGGACTATGGTGGCCGCAAACCTTCATGCCGTGAGCGGCAACGTTAACCTTGTGCTGCCGTCTCCCGGATCTTATTCGCTGGTCGTTCCCGATGTGGCAGCTCCACCCGTCACTATTCCAAGCCCCGGCAGCCCCCTGACGGGAATAGCCATGCAGTTGCTCGACCCTGCAGCTTCAAGCAGCGGCAGCCTGAGTCCGGCCATCCTGCCTCCCAGCGGCGGCACGTCAACTGCGACTCTTGGAGTGCAGTCGGCGACGGCCGTGCCCTCCGGCACAGTGATCCAGGCAAACATCTCCGAGACATTCTCTCTCACCTCCGGCCAGGTGGTATCAGAGGAGAATCGGTCTGAAGACATCGTCATCTATAACGCCCTTGCTCCTGCCAATACAAGCTTGGGCGCGCAATTTGCGGTTACACCTTCACGCAAATTCGCCAATGCCCAGTTGCTGACCGGCAAAGTGCATCTGGACATCCTGGCCGGACGTGAAGGCGTTCGTGGTCAGCCCGGCGGCAGTGATCCTCTGACTCTAACGGATGGAGTATCCACGCTGTCCGTTCCGGGTGGCGCGCTGAATCAAGATACAGCCATCTCCGTGCAGAGCATTGCGCTGGAGAATTTTGTTCCCACCAATGGCAGTCTGGGCGCGTTGCAGGAAGTCCTGGTCGACTTCTCGGGAGATATTCTTAACACCCCGGCGCAGCTCTCTATTGCGTCTACCGGCTTGAACCCGGCCCACACCTTCCTGCTCACCCAAGTCCAACGGATTGATGGAGTACCGCACATCGTCCTGGTAGCACTGGCCCAAATCAACGGCGCGAACCTTATTTCCGTTGCCTCTCCAGGATTGCCGGGGGTCACTACCGGCGGCGAGTATGTTTTCTATGACATCTCCGCGCCTGTGGGATTCGTTCAGGGAGCTGTCTCTTCCAGCGCAGGACCTGTGCAGGCCCTGGTGCAGACGGATTCCCTGCAGATTGTGAGTATCACCGGCGCGAATGGTCTCTACATTGTTCCCGCGATTACCGGCACTGCAAATCTGAAAGCCAGTTCGCCGCATACCAACCTGGCAGGGAGCGCGACAGTCCAGGTAACGGCAGGGCAGACCGTGCAAGCCAACATGTTGCTTGCAGGCACCGTGACGAATGCGGTGGTAGCGCCTGCAGACGGTACCCTGGGCGTACCGCCGAGCACGACTATAACAGTTACAACGACCGCTCCACTGAATCCGCAATCGATCTCGCAGGCCAATCTGGTGCTGTTGAAGGGAACCGCCGCTTCAGGCACGCCTGTGGCATTGCAGCCCTTTGTCCTTTCGAGTTCGGGAACGGTATTGTCCTTCGCGCCGGTCAACAACCTTGATCCGGCGACCCAATACACCATTCAGGTCGCTGGCCTGGCCGACACCTTTGGCGGCGCAGTCGCTGTTCCGGTCTCCAGCTTTACTACCAAGGCGGTGGTTGCGTTGAACGTCGATCCCAACGCGATCACATTCGGGTTCCCAGATGCAAATGGCAACATCCCAGTGAGCGCTCCCGCTGGTTCTCTCAAGCCCGGAACCACAGTCATGATTGTGGATCTGGGAAATGGGATCGTGCTTTCTCTGACTGCATTGAATGATGGATCGATCTCGGGCAATTTCCCCGGGACGGTCAACGATGTCCTGCAAGTCACCGTGACTGACCCGACTGGCGCTACCACGAACTTTACCCGCAGCCAGTTTGTGGCTCCCGACGGCCGAGTCGCGATCGGGCCTGGCGGTGGAACCGTCACTGGACCCGGTGGAGTGCAATTGGATATTCCCAATGGCTCGGTGGACAAGGCGGTGACATTCCAGATCCAGGCATTTGGTCCTGACCAGTTTGTTGACCGGCCTCCGCTCCCGGGAGCGAACTTTGGCGGGGGAATGCAGATCACGGTTGACCGGACAACCAATTTCAACAGTGAAGTCAAGGTGTCATTCGCCAAGCCGCCGGATGCTCCAGACGGCGCTTTCTACTATGTCTATCGCCGTTTGCAAGGTCCTAACGGAACTTTCACTTATGAGACCCTAGATCACGCGTTTGTTCAGGGAACGGGAGCCGATGCCAGGGTGGTCACCGCCTCCCCGCCGTTCCCGGGCGTCGCTAACCTCAACGGCAATTATCGATTGGATCCCTCGGGAGGCGTCATTCTCGGCGGCGCGCTGGTCAGTTATCTGTTCTTGGCATGGTCATTCACTCCAGCTTTGCCCGGAATACCTCTACCGGGGATCATAACTGGGCGGGTATTGCGGCCCAAGTTCCAGAAACTTCAGCCCGGTCAAACACAGGCGCAGGTAGAATTTGACCCGGTTCCAGGAGTCGCGGTAGTGCCTGTCGACGTTCACGGTCGGCCTGTCTACGACCTGGGTCTGGGAACTTCCCAAGCAGACGGTAAGTATGTATTGTGGGCGCCGTTCTTCCAGACTGGTTCTACGGTTGTGCTTCAGGCCTGCGATACGGCCCCCGGCGGAGACGGCTCTTGTCATAATGCGACTGCCTTTGAAGTTACGGTGGTCGATACCAACACGATCGATACTGCCGGCCCGCTGCTCAAGTACTATCGCAATGTTGGCTTCGCGAATATAACGTTGCCTGCAATACCGCCGGCAGCGCCGCCACCTCAACTCCAGCTCGACCTGTTCCAATCCGATCAAAACGGCTTCTTGTCGCCGGCGCGAGGTCCTTTCCTCACTGGTACTACGCTCACTATCAAGGCCACCACCAACTCCAGCAGTGGTGCCCAAATCCAGATCACCGGTGCAACCTTGCAGGGAGTGAACTATGGCATTCGCGCGAATCCAACCGATCCCAACAGCATGTTCCTGGATCCCGACGTCCTCCTCTCGCAGGCTGGGGTCTACACTGTAACCGCTACTGCCGTTCCAGTAACCGGTGGTGCCGCCGTGACTGCATCCCTGACTTTCCTCGTAGTCAAGTCGGGCGGCAGTAACAACTCGGTTACTAGCACCGCCCCTGACATCGATGAAAGTCAGCTTACTCCCAAGAACAACGCGACTGGAGTTCCCACAACGGTGCTCCCGCAGGTGGTTTTCACCGAGCCGGTCAACAACGTTGTCAGCAACGTTAGCTTGCTGGAAACGGACTCCAGTGGAGCGTCCGACGGCTCCAGCGTCAATGTCAAGATTTCTGGTGTGGCCGTAGTTTTCGATAGTCAGGGCAACGCCACTAACGTCGCCCTCGACAAGATAAGCGACACGGACAACGTCACCGCCATTACCATTCAACCGCTGGATGTGTTGAAGTATTCCACGTGGTACAAGATCAAGCTAAATGGCGGCATTTCGGACTTAAACAAGGACGCCAATGGCAATCCGGCACCCAGATTCCTTATTAAGGCTCCCAGACAATATGTGTTCCAGACATTTGGCCCTACAGAACTGTCGACGTTCGACACTTTCTCCTCTCCGCGAATAGTCGTGATGCAGAATCACGCTTATGTCACCACACCCGCCGGGTCGGTGATGTCACAGGTAAAGGAATATGATGTCAGTGATCCGGTACATCCTCAGCCGAACACTGCTGCCGGGGCTACCTTCTTCCTGCTGGGAAGAGCCCAGGATCTGGCCGGCGAGGAGACATTCCCGGGCACCAACGGCCTGTTGGCCGTGGCTACGGGAGTGGGTATGTTGCCTCTCCCCTCCAATATTTTCTTCTTCGATGTGTCCGACCCCAATAACATCAAGCGGGTGGGAGCTGCGAGCGTGACTGGCAGCGCCGCGCAGGAGGGGGCCATCCTGCGCATGGCTATGAAAGATACCTTCGCCTACACCGCCACTTTCCGGAAGGGTATTCAGGTAGTGGACATTCAGCAAGCGATGTCAGAGTACCAACAGGTCATCACTACCAACCCGATCCAATTTGGAACGCAAGTCACGACGGATGGCGAAGGATTCGCGCGCGATGCTGTGGTCAGCACAATACCAGTGATGACGACGGCCTATGGCCCCACGCCTGTACCAGCGGCGCTGTACGGAATAGCCGCTGGAGATTTGCCGCTTGACCAGCAGACTCAAACCATTGTGGTGGCCTCGGGCATAGAAAGCTTGGTCGTAGCTGACCCAGTAGGCGGCCAGCTCCTGGCTCAAACCACGCAACTTCAGTCGCCCAATGGGACCATGAAGCAGGGCTTCCGTATTGCTCTGGGAAATCTTTCCGTGCCATGTCCAACGAGTGTGTTGACTAACCCAGCCAACTGTAACGTGGCTGCGGTGGTTGGCAGGGATCCGGCATTCCAGCCGATTCTGATGGTAGTTGACTTGAACAATCCCAGAAATCCGATACCAGTGGGAGCTCTAAGCCTCACTCAGAACGATTCAGCCTTCGACGTTGTCGTCAAGGACAACTTGGCTCTGGTCTCTATGTCTAGCCAGACGTTGATCGTCGATCTTGCGGACCCCACTCGTCCCGCTCTACTGGGAAGTATTGACGGGATCTCCGGCACCCTCACGCTCAACGGCTTCCTGTTTGGAACTATGGGCGGCGGCGTCAGTGGTCTCCACGTCGCCAGCCTTGGAGCGCTGGCTTACATAAAGTCCTTTGATCCAAAGTTCATCGAAGTGTCGGCGTCAGGCGAACTGTTTTCCGATGTGCACATCAACTATGGAATCATTCCGCCCATTTCTGACATCACTACTGCCGAAGTTCATATCGATGTGCAGACTGGCGGCCGGGTAGCAACTTTGCCTGGTCCAGTGGCGAGCGGTGCGGGCACGGTGACATGGCCGAGCGGGACTATAGTCGCTCCCGGGTTCAACTACCTGGGTACCGTGCATGCTCAGTTCAACGGCGGAGAATTGCCTACCATAGCGACCAAAGTTCCACTGATGCGCTTCCCGGTTGCCGTGCAAAGCCATGACAAAATGGTTCGCATCCAAGTCGCATTGCCGGACCAGCAGCTGTTTCTCGACAAGAACAACAATCCCATCGACAAGTACACCGTCAAGCTCTATCTCAACGGCAATGCATCCGGTAGTCCTGCCTTCCAGGTTACGTCATCGGACGTTGCCAATGCTTATCTCAATACGGACGTCTGGTTTAATGTGAATCCCGACGGGACCGGTGGCCAGATTCAGGATGGAAGCACAGAGGCCAATCGCGCGTGGGTAACTCGCAAGATCGATACGTTTGCCGCCGCTGCCGGCATCAGCAATCCGGTAAGAATGCAGGCCTACGAAATCGGCACCGTATTGGGGAACCTCACCACCATCACAGTGGTGATTTACAGTGAAACGCAGCAGAAAAATCTCAAACTGTTCAATTACACCCTCACGCCGGATGGCAACTGGGCCGCTTTGATCCAGGATATCAACGACAAAGTAAATCCAGGTGCTACCTGTAACGGTGGATCCACATGTCCCAATTCAGGGCTATTATTCAGGGTGGCGGATGCTTTCGAATCACTGGTATCTCAATATGGTGTTGCGTGGGCGAGGGGTTTTGTGGATGGCTTTGAATTCGGGCGGAAGAATAGCCTCCTCCTGCACCCCATCGACTCCATCTATGGGCTAATTAAAGGGGTAGTCGAGCTATCTATCGCTATAACCAAAATAGTGATCAAAATTGTAAAAACTGCACTGAGCCCGTCTCAGTGGGGAAATATAATCACTCAAATACACAACGGCTTGCGTACGGCTAGAAATGCAGTGCCGTACTTGCTGGATCTCACTCCCCTGTTGCCGTCTCTGGCAGGCTACGCCACTGGCTACATCGTCGGATTTGTGTGCTGGATGGGTCTCGAACTACTGGCTACTGGGGCTTTGACCGAAGCGATTGGCGCGATCGCTGATGGCGTGATTGACGCCATAAGGGCGCCGTCATTTGTTGTGCAGATCGCAACCGATTTGGCCGACACTTTCGAAGTCGCCATTGTCGTGATAGAGCGCTTCATTCTTGTGGCCGATGAGGAAGGCAACGCCATCCTGGTCACCGAAACTGAATTTCAAGCAATTTTCCTTGAAGTTACGGAGTCCACTGAAGTACTCACTGTCTTCCGGGGCTACCAATTCTCCGGCCCAATGTTGGAAGCATTCGGGGAGATATTTGCCCACATCACAGGGGTAACGGAGACCCTGCTTAAACCCGTCTTTGACACCTTGCTGAAGATTCCAATAATGGTGGAGAGAGCGGGGGCGGAATATTTCCGTCTGATACCTACTATATTCGGACGTGCGGCCCTCTCAGAATCGGCAACGGCCGCGCAACTTGAGACCTGGGTTAACACCTTGCACTTGGCCCTGGGAATCAAGGACTTCCTGGAGCAGATTGTGGGAAGCAGTGCGGACAAAGACGAAAGTGCCTTACTCAAAACCTGGCCGATCGGCGCAATGGAAGCTGGTTTTATTGTCGCGCAGAACACCGATCCCAACGAACAGGTAATCGCGAATCTGGCGATCAAGTACAGCTCCAATGCGGGGAATGTGCTGTTTACCCTGAAGCCCCAGTCTGGGGATACAACCTATAAGGATCAGACGATCACCGAGACGGTAAGATTGCTGGTTGACACAACAGTGAATCTGCCGGTCTTCTCCTCCGATCCGAGCCCGAACGGAAAGAATGCGGTCGCGGGCCTGGCGAAATTGATTCAGGCAGAGTGCAGCCTGCCGTAATGAGGAATTTGTAGCGTGAGAGATAGAAAAATACCAACGATGGCTCTGGTTGCTTCGGCCTTGCTATACTTGAGTCTCCCATCTTTTGTTCTTGCGCAGACTCCCCCAAGCTGCGCACAAATTGTGCGCGCGGCCAGCAAAGCCGGAGCCCCCGGAAGCCAGATCGAGCAGGCCATGGAGACCTTGCAGGATCTGATCAAAAACCACAACCTGCAAGTGATAGAGTATGCAAAGGTCGGCAAAGAGTTGGTGGGTCTGCAGAATTCCACTTTGTTTTCCGGTTCCTCTCAAGCCAATGCTGCCGACTGGATCTCCATCACCAACAGTTCATCTGTGTCGGAAGATGAACTAGTGAAAGTAATCGATTCGCTTTCTCAATACCTCCGCAGCTCGAATGGTACGGCGCTGGCCGGAGTGGAAGTACCCGCAACCCCTCAAGGTTCATTTTCATTGCTCAAAGAACTCGTGAGCGCCCCCCGAAGAACATTTTTCCGCGCCAGCGGTCCGCGTTCAATCGTAATCAACAGCGTCCCCATTCAGGGCCGCGTCGTCACACCCGGCGCCTTTCAAGCCGCGGATGTGCTGGTATCAACCGCCGCGACCGACGGCTCGATCATCTTTGTTCAGGGTGACCTTGTTCTCTCAGGCGGCGCCACAGGTTCCGACTTTGTTGCGTTCAAAGAAGCGAACAGTACCTGGACTGAATCTGAACTGACTGCTGCGTTTCAGGCAATCGTCAACCAATCCCCGGTGTCGGTGGGTGGAAACCCGGCTACCGTCGGCAGTTTTACCTTTGTTGCAGAAAGCTCCGTCAATCTGGCCCAACTGGTTACAAGCGATACAGGGGTCTCAGTCACCGGCAAGTTAAGCGAGCTACAGGCACTACTCCCCGTCGGTCGACAGACCCAACTGGACATTAAGCAGGCGCCATTCTAAAACCTTTCTGGAGTGGAGACTCCGTACCGTCTGGCGATTGCCTGCGCCTGGGCCCACAACCGAGTCTCGCTAGGCGAGCACTCTACTACATCAAGGTAGATTTCATTGGGTCGGGAGCTTCGTGTCACGAAATTATCTCGCAATGTGCCATGCTGTGGCCAAATCTCATCTGTCCGGATACGGATGACGATGGCAGGATCTGCAGCTCCCCAAGCGCCGCTTACCATCCGAAGGCCTTGCTCCCGTACTTCCTTACGGGTGAGATAAGACATGAACTCGATACGTTGCCACGGAATAAAAAGATCGCGCTGAAGGGACTTGCTGATACAGACGCCATCTGCGTTGGCGTGGATCATGATGCCACGCTCAGTCAACTCCATCATCACTGGACGGTTCTGCAATTTGCGAATTCCCACAACCGTAAGCGACAACCCAAATAGAAGAGCTAATATTCGCAATCCAAACGAAAGAGCACTTGCGGCAGCAAACACGGACAATAGAACCAGTGGCGGCCCGGCGACAGCCAGAATCAATGCGTAGAATATCGCTTGGCGGACCACCAGCAGCATGGCGCCGTGCCCCTTAGCCCCGCTGGTATCGGACGAAGCTATTGCACAAACCTCCGGTCATCATCGCAGAAGAATGACATTTTCAGCATTTTATCCCAGGAGACCTCCTGTAGCCGTGCGAGTTCAAAGCTGTAGAGATGTTCGGTTCAGACCGTGAACACTATCGTTTGTATTACAGCTACGACGTGAAGAAGGATAGGCGCGGGGCGGGAGATGGTTGCCCCAGATCGGCGCCCTCTGAATCTTAACCCGCAGTGATTTTCGGGCTCGCCGCAATGCTGGGCACTCTGAACAGCGTCCGCAAGACGGCCCCTGCAGCTCAAAATATTCCCAGTCGCTTATACTGCTCCTTAACCACCCGGTAGCAATCGCAGGAGACCTCCTGTAGCCGTTCCTGGTCAAGGATGGTGAATTTGCCACGCGAATAGCGGACCACCCCGGCTTGCTGTAAAGTCGCAGCAGTAAGGCTCACAGTAGAGCGATTCACACCTAGCATCCTGGCCAGGAATTCATGCGTCAGCGGCAATTGGCTCTTGTCCGTGCGGTCCTGGCTCACCAGGGTCCAGCGCGCCAGCCGTTCTTCCACCGAGTGGATGCGGTTGCACAGGGCTGTTTGTGAAATCTGGCTGATTAACGCCTGAATGTAGCGCAGCAGCAGGGTTCGCGCCTCCATGCTGGTTTGAAAGACATGCTGCAGCACGTCTGACTTGATTCTTACAGCAGTGCCCGGAATCTGGCTGATGATCTGGTGCTGGCTCAAATCTCCGCCCATCAATGTCCCAATGCCGACAAACCCCTCCCATCCGGACACGGCGACCTCCACGGCGTTTGCGTCCTGGCTGGTGCAGAGCAGTGAAAACATGGTGTTCTTGTGCGGGAAATACAGGTGCTTCACTCTATCGCCTACTTCATAAACAACCTGGCCGAACGAAAGCGTGACGGGCTCAAGCTCAGGAGCGATTTTGCGATAGATCTCAGTCGGAAATTGTGCTAACAGGCGGTTTTGGATAGAGTTCTCTTCGGAGGAATGCGGCCGGCGCGTTCGGGAGTGTGCCATTCTTGTTCGAGCGTGAACTCTGGCACTCTAAATGACAGTTCTTATGGCTGTCGGTTCGCTGCACAACATTGGCCTTCAACTACTGCCGCCCAGCCACCTCTGTAAGCTCGTCTTTAAGCGTCCCATAGCACTCGCAGGCAAGGTCCTCAAGTGCGGCCCGCTTCAGGATGAGGATGCGCCCCCGGCTATATTCAATCACTCCGGCATGTGCCAGGATCCCGGCTGCTAAGGTCACGCTGGAGCGCCGGGCGCCCAACATCTGCGAGAGAAACTCGTGCGTAAGCTCAAATCGGTCCGCTCCTATCGTGTCCGCGGTAGTCAGCAGCCATCGCGCCAGCCGCTCCTGGATCTCATGAGCATGGTTGCAGATGGCCGACTGAGATACCTGGTTAAGCCGGTATTGGATGTAACGCTGCCCGGTTGCCCACAACTGCGGCCCACACTCCTGATACAGGCGCGTAAGTACGCTGGCTTTAATGCACAAGCCGGTCGCCGCAACTTGCACAATCAGCTGGTTGAGCGTGGTCTTGCAACCCAGTAGCGCGTTCACATCGGCCACGCCCTCCCGGCCGATCACTCCTACTTCGAGCGTGTCTCCATTACGGAGCACGGCTACCACAGACACCATTCCAGAGTTGACGAAATAGGCGCGTTCTATGTCTGCTCCCGCCTCCATGAGCACCTGCCCGACCGGAAGCGTCACGGGCTTCAGGTGCGGTACAAACCGGGCGTACACCTCGCTGGGGAGACTGGCTAGGATAGCGTTCTGAAATGGCTTTCTGACACTGATGCTGCGCTTCATGGAATGGCCCCCGTTCAGTGGCTTGCTCCGCCCTGACGGCACAAAGAAGAGCACCGCAGCCATTCTCAATGTCGGTAGGAAACCCGTTGGCGAATCCATTCCTGATTAGATTTCGCCTGGGCTTACTTACCATTCTACTCTTTCTTATGTCATGTACCGTACCTGGCTGTTTCCTGTACAATATTGTTCGATACCCAACAGACGCACAACCTGCATTTCGCTAGAATCTTGCCCATGCTCTGGGCCCCGAGCCCTTCAGAGACCCAAGCGGCAATCTGACGTTCCATGGACGCTGTGGTTTTGTGGATGGCGGAGTATCCCAGCGCCTTAAAAGTGTATAGCGTGCTTACCTTTTGCCCGATTTGCGGATGTGGGCCACTTGAGCCCGTGCTGGCCGATAAAACTGTCTATGCCCTCTTAAGGAACGGGCACTGTTCAATCGAAAAACTCCGGGCTTACAGTTGCGGGCCAAACGGACATATTCTTATCGTTTCTACGGAAGAAACGGGAACATTGCACGCCACCAATGGCGCTGCCGTCGCGCTTTCCCATCAGCGTCGGGTTCTGAACTCATGGAAAGAAATAGCATCGTATATGGGACGTGGTGTCCGGACTGTGCAGCGCTGGGAACAGGACCTCAGTTTACCCGTACATCGCCCTAAAGGAACCAATAGGAGTGCAGTGGTCGCGTTTCCGGAAGAACTCGATCAATGGCTGCATCAGACTCCGCTTCGCGATAGGGCGTCCGGAAACGGCAGTAACCAGGAGCCCGGCATGAGTGAAGGCCTCCAGCCGGACGAAGCTGTGCCTTCCGAGGTATCTAAGACTCTGCCAATCGTTGTTCCAGATAGAGGGCCCCGGCGGCGTCCGGTTGTCTAGGACTTTCATTATTCACGACCATTCGCATTGATTTCGCAGCCAAACAGGCTTTTGGTCTTCCCATCACGCGATCACCGGATTCCTCTGCTCTGTTCCCGATTCGTAGGCCTTGGCCAGCGCCAGCACTGTGCCCTCGGCGCCAGGTGCGCCGCTGATCTGCAAGCCGATTGGCAGACCGGACTTGGAGAAGCCGCACGGAATAGAGATTGTAGGCAGGCCAAAGACGTTGAATGGCCGCGTGTTCCTCAACATCATTATCTCTGTAGGACGTAACTCCTGGGGCGCAGCCTCCAGCCCGGCAATGGTAGGCGTCAGGATCGTAGTCGTGGGTGTAATCAGCAAATCGACTTCTTCAAAGACGCGCAAAATGTCGCGGCGATGCTGCTGCAGCTTGCGATAACCGTCAATGTACTCCGTCGCCGTCACCTCCGCGCCGGTGCGGATGCGCCGCAAAGTTTCAGGATGATATTCATTGCCATGTTCCGCCAGGTACTTCTGGTGATACGAAAATGGCTCGCAGCGGAAAACTGCAGTGTCAGTCGGAACGGAAATCCTTACGTCATGAGCGCCGGTGGTAAGTTCACTCAGAAGCTTGAGGGCCGCTTCTGCAGCTTGCTCAACCTCGGCATCCAGTTGTTGCCAGAAGAATTCGCGCGGCACTCCCAGGCGGAGTGGCCTGGTGTTTTCTTCCATCGCTGCAGGATAGTGTACGGCGGGGAATTTGTGAGAACAGATGTCCGCGGGATCGTAGCTGGCAATGGCCTGCAGGATCAGCGCGGTATCGGCCACGGTTCGTGCCATCGGACCAGCATGGTCGTGCGTCCAGGAGAGCGGAATTACACCGCGAGTACTCACCAGTCCGTAACTCGGCTTCAGGCCGACAATGCCGCAGCATGAAGCAGGCAAACGGATGGAACCCGCCGTATCTGTTCCAATCGCGCCGTAACAAAGTCCCGCGGATACCGCCGCAGCCGAGCCAGAAGAGGAACCGCCAGTAATGTGCGCCGTATTCCACGGATTCCGGGCGGCCCCGAAATGGCCGATGATGCCGCTGCCCCCGTAAGCAAACTCGTGCAGATTCAATTTGCCCAGCATCACTACGCCTGCTTCTCTCAACCGCTGCACGATGGGAGCGTCGTGGCCGGGCACATAATTCTGGAGCACGGCGCTGGCCGCCGTGGTTCGGACCTGGGCAGTCTCGATCAGGTCTTTTACCGCCATCGGAATGCCGTGCAGTGGACCGCGCCACTTACCCTCGGAGATTTCTCTTTCTGCGGTCTTTGCTTCTTCCAGCGCGGACCCTGCGGTCACCGTGATATAGGCGTTCAACTGCGGATTGAGGCGCTCAATCCGCGCTAGGCAAGCCTGGGTAAGGTCCACGGGAGAAACAGCGCGCTTTTGAATTTGCTGGCTGGCTTCGGAGAGAGTGAGAAAAGCGAGATCTGACGAGGCGGTCACATTTAGAAATTACCACGAAGATCCCGTGATTGCCGTGACATCGCGCTTTTCCCGATCTCCCGATTACCGAACCATGGCGATCCCCGGGTCTTCCCCCGGAGCTGTCCGTTTCCGGACATTTCTTTTCGGGATTGGACACTGAGCGCGAAATGGTTGCCCTTGGACGGGGCTTTTTCGGATGTATAATCAACAACATAGGACATTATTGAGTTTGGCAAAGTATGTGCGAGTACAAGGATTGCTATGGATATTGCACGCGGCGAATCGGTAATTCGGCGGAAGAAACAAAAGCGCATACTCCTGACAGTCGTGGCTGTTTTGGCCATCGGCGGAATCACCTTGGGAGTCTCCCGGCTCAAGCCGGCGCCTCCCGGCGTAGAGTTTTCTACGTTGTGGCCGGATAAAGTCAAACGTGGCTCAATGTTGCGCCAGGTGCGCGGATTAGGTTCACTGGTGCCAATTCCTGAAGACGTCCGCACGATATCGGCGGCGACAGATGTACAGGTGGATCGAATCCTTGCTCTGCCTGGCACCCCGGTCAAAGCTGACACCATAATCATGGAACTCTCTAATCCGCAGGTTGTACAGGAAGCTATGGATGCGGATCAGCAGTTGAAGGCCGCACAGGCTGACTACCTCAATACCAAAGCCAAGGTGAATAGTGACCTGGGACAGCTCAAGCAGGAAGCCGCAACGGTGAATGCCGATTACACGGACGCCAAGCGCACGGCGGATTCCAACCGCGAACTGGTCAAGATTGGAGTCCTTTCCCAGCAGGTGCTGGATACTTCAGTAGGTAAGGAACAAGAGTTGGCCACCCGCTACAAAATCGAGCAGGAGCGGATCGCCCTGAACGAAAAAGCCACGGAGACTCAATTGGCGTCGTCCCAGGCCAAGATCGACCAGATACGCGCGCTCTCAGAATTCAAACACAAGCAGCTGGATGCGCTCAAGGTCCGCGCCGGCATTCCCGGAGTTTTAGAGGCAGTGCCTGTGCCTGTCGTAGTAGGCCAGCGGGCCACGCAGGGTACCATATTGGCCAAGGTTGTTCAGCCGGAACATCTTAAGGCGGAGTTGAAGATTCCCGAAACCCAGGCCAAGGACATTGAAATTGGCCAGGCTGCGGAAGTTGATACCCACAACGGCATCATCCAGGGCCAGGTAATGCGCATTGATCCGGCGGCCCAGAACGGGACCTTTACCGTTGACGTGAAGCTCGAAGGCGATCTGCCCAAGGGTGCCCGTCCTGATCTGAGTGTGGATGGCACCATTACCATGGAAAAGCTGGATAACGTGCTTTACGTGGGACGTCCCGCATTCGGGCAGGAAAAGAGCACTGTGGGAATGTTTAGAATTGAGCCCGACGGCAAGACCGCGGTGCGCGTCCCCGTGGAGTTAGGCCGCAGCTCCGTAAACGCGATCGAGATTATACGTGGCCTCAGGGAAGGCGACGAAGTGATTCTCTCCGACACGTCCCGCTGGGACAATGTAGACCGGATAAAGTTGGACAGATAGAATCAATTCGTGATTGAGTAAGTTTTTCGTGTCAAGGTCATTGCAGGGTTGAAAAAATAGCAGAACCAGGAGAACAACAACGTGCCAACCAATGAACAGGTGCTGATCAAGCTGAGCAACGTCACCAAAGTCTTCTATACCGATGAAGTAGAGACACACGCGCTTTCCGGAATCCATCTGGACATCCGCAAAGGCGAGTATGTCTCCATCGCGGGACCTTCGGGATGCGGCAAATCGACCCTTCTTTCCATCATCGGTCTTCTGGATTCTCCCACGGATGGCTCGTATGTGCTGAATTCAAAGCAGGTCCAGGGGCTGGATTTTTCCGAACGGGCGCGCATCCGGAATCAGGAAATCGGGTTTATTTTCCAGAGCTTTAACCTGATTGGCGATCTCAATGTCTATGAGAACGTTGAGCTGCCTTTGACCTACCGTTCCATGTCATCTCCGGAGCGCAAGAAGCGTGTGCAGGAGGCGCTGGAGAAGGTAGGTATGGCCCATCGTATGCGGCACTATCCCTCCCAGCTCTCAGGCGGTCAGCAGCAGCGCGTCGCCGTGGCCCGGGCACTTGCCGGAACTCCTTCCATCCTGCTCGCGGATGAGCCTACCGGAAACCTGGATTCTCGCAATGGCGAAGCCGTCATGGAATTGCTCCAGCAGTTGCACCGTGAGGGCGCAACCATCTGCATGGTCACTCACGATGCCCGCTTTGCCAAGCATGCGGATAGGACCGTCCACCTCTTCGACGGCAAAGTGGTGGAAGAAACAGAAAGCGCAACAGCCGAGCTGGTGTAGAAAAGCACAGTTAACACTTCGGGACTTGTCACAAAAAATCGTTTTGCAAGGGCGCGGCTTTCAGCCGTGCCTTTAGCTTTCTATGTTTCGAGACATGAGCGGACGAAAGAGGGCTCTTAGCCTTTGGGTTAGCTGTATTCGTGCGGCCAAGCAGCTTACCTCCTCAACTCAACGTGACGTTCGCGAAGGTCAAAGCTAACTACTTGAACGCTAAGTACTGCTCTTCCTGTTCATTTCCGCACAGCGAGAATTCAATAGCGAACATTAGTGCCATTCCGCTTCATGTTCTTTGCCTGATTTCTCCCATCTTTTCAGTTACTTACTGTCGACCAGCCTTCGGCCTTAGAAATGCAAAATGGAGAGCAAGCTCGCGATCCCTTGCACCAGGGGTAGTTGAGTTTTCCACCGGCGTTCGCGCAGTTCGCTGGTTGGTGATGCGAAAGCAGCGATCGGCCCTCCCTGCTCGGAGTTCTCGGCCGGTCCGCTGCTTCGCAGAATCAGGACACCTGCCGGAACTCCCCTCACGCTTGCTGCCACCCAGAGAAAAATAGAGGAAGCAGAGAAAGCGGAAAAAGATGAAGGCGACAGCTGAGAGCCGGGAGGCAGGTTCTTTAGATGACCCGATGCACCGATTGCGTCCACGATCAGTTCCAGATGAAAGTCACAGATCATTCCATCGCAGGTCCACGATGGCAGGGCTGGGTTCCCGCTGTTCGTTTCCGAACACCCAGATTTCGCAAGCGAACAGCATTTCTTAAAGTCCGCCAAGGAATGCCACAGAAAACCTCTTTTCCTCAGTCACTTACATTACAATAGGGTTCGGTATAAAAAGTGCCACGTAAGCGGGGCAGCACCGCCCAGGTTCCTCACGGTGCCCTTTGGGGGCAGAGTTTATGCGTGAATTGAAGGCGTGGGTTGCGGTCGTATCGATATTGGCCGGGTTGATTCTCCTGCCGGGATTTGGTTCGCGGCGGACTAAGACTGGCGCAGACGAAAGCGGCGAAGGTGTTCCGCATTATCTCGCCGTGCTGAAGTCCGGTACTCCACAGCAAAAGGCCGCGGCAGCCTATTGGCTGGGACAGCTCCGTTTATCCACCGCGGAGGCCGTGAACGCCCTGGCCGATTTGCTGGGTGATAGGACTGCTATTGATGCATCCCGGTATCGTCAGGCCGCCGTAAAGGAACAAAAGCCCACGTTGGGAGCAGAGGCCGCTGCAGCGCTGGTGCAAATTGGCCGTCCCTCGATTCCGCCGTTGATTCACGTGCTCAAGACGTCGCCGTCACCGGAAGCACGCAGGAATGCGGCTTGGGCGCTGGGCGCGTTGTATGAGAGTTCCGCGGTACAGGTGGTTCCCGTCTCAGCCTGAGCGTCTTCCCCGCGCTATTCAAGGCTGGTCCTGTGGCGACAGCGCCGAAAATTGGGAAAATAGGGAATCTGGTAATTGGGCACCAGATAGAAGCCCGCTTTCTGTTTTCAACGAACCAATTACGCAATAATCCAATGACTCAATTTTCAGGCTCGAGCCTCAATCGAAAAACGAGACGCGCGAAATGATCCGATTCAATAATGTTGAAAAGACCATCAAGAGCCCGGCGGGCGCCATCTGGCTGTTGCGCCGCATTAACATTGACATCAAAGAAGGCGAGTTCGTCACCATTATGGGGCCCTCAGGCGCGGGTAAAACCACGCTGCTAAGCATTGTTGGCCTGCTGGATGACGGATGGGCGGGTGAGTTCTTTTTGCTGGATCAGCCCATTCACAAAATGGACCGCAAGCGGCGCGCGGAATTGAATCGCAAGTATGTTGGCTTCGTCTTCCAGAGTTACCACCTGTTGGACAACCTGACCGTGCAGGAAAACATTGATGTGCCGCTCTCCTACCGCGATATACCGCGTGCCCAGCGCGCCGCCATGGTGGCCGATATCCTGGATCGTTTCCAGATTGTTGGCAAGAAAGACCTCTATCCCAACCAGCTTTCCGGCGGGCAGCAGCAGTTGGTGGGTGTGGCCAGGGCAGTCGCTGGCAATCCCAAGTTGATCCTGGCCGATGAGCCTACAGGCAACCTCCACTCCGGACAGGCCCAGGAGATCATGGAACTGTTTCGCCGGCTCAACCAGCAGGGCACAACCATCATTCAGGTGACTCACTCTGAGGTCAATGCCTCTTACGGAAATCGCGTGATCCAATTGAAGGATGGCTGGATCGTAGGCGACTCGAGCAAAGTAATCGATAGCGTTACCGCCTGATAGGGGATAAGGAGGCAAAACACGGTTGGCCAACACGGAAGAACTCGTAGCTCCAGCGCCTCCTGCAGTCGAACGTACGCGGGTCTTGATTGCGGACGATCAGCCGGACATCCGTGAAGCCCTGCGTCTGTTGCTCAAGGCTGAAGGTTACTACACCGCGACCGCCAGCAATCCCCAGGCAGTCCTGGAAGCCCTGCAAAGCAACGAGTTCGATATCGTGTTGATGGACCTGAACTACCAGCGCGATACAACTTCGGGGCAGGAGGGAATTGAGCTTCTTTCCCGGATTCAGGCTATCGATAGCAAGTTGGTGGTAGTGGTAATGACCGCCTGGGGCAGCGTCGAACTGGCCGTAGAGGCCATGAGGCGTGGTGCGCGGGACTTCGTCCAGAAGCCCTGGGAAAATCAACGTCTGCTCAGCATTATTCGCACCCAGGTCGATCTGTACCGCTCGTTGCGCCGCGCCGAGCGCCTGGAAGCGGAAAACAGTCTTTTGCGGGCCCAGAACCGCCCTGTGTTTATCGCTGAGTCCAAGGCCATGCAGCCGCTGCTGAATCTGATCAGCCGCATTGGTCCCAGTGATGCCAATGTGTTGATTACCGGTGAACACGGCGCTGGCAAAGAAGTGGTGGCTTTGACGCTGCATGCCCTTTCCTCCCGCGCTTCGCGGCCTATGATTACTGTGAATAGCGGCGGCCTGCCGGAAGGCACCTTTGAAAGCGAGTTGTTTGGCCATGTGAAAGGCGCATTCACGGATGCCCGCGTAGACCGGGTAGGCCGGTTTGAACTGGCCGACCACGGCACGCTTTTCTTGGATGAAATCGCCAACGTGCCCATGAAGCAACAGGCCAAACTGCTGCGTGTGCTGGAAACCGGCGAGATGGAGAGAGTAGGGTCATCCAAGACGCGCCGTGTGGATGTCCGTGTCCTTTCCGCCACCAACGCGGATTTGAAGCTCGAGTGCGCTGAAGGCCGGTTCCGCTCTGATCTTCTTTTCCGGCTGAACACGGTTGAGTTGCCCATACCGCCGTTGCGCGAACGGCGGGAAGATATTCCCCTCCTGGCCAGCCATTTTCTCAAGATTTATGCGGAACGTTATCGTAAACATGTAAATCGGTTTGAGCCCTCGGCCATGCAGCGCATGCTCGAACATCCCTGGCCCGGCAACGTCCGTGAATTGGACCATGCCATTGAGAGATCGGTGCTGATGAGCACTGGGGACCAGATCCAGGCCAGCGATCTGGGACTGGAGAGTGATAGAGCTGGCTCCGCCAAAATAGAGGACATGAGCTTGGAAGAAGTAGAATGCCTCCTGATTAAGAAAGCAGTCGCACGCCACTCAGGCAACATCAGCCATGCAGCGGAGGCGCTGGGGTTGAGCCGAAGCGCTCTCTATCGTCGCATGGAAAAATATGGCCTCTGATCCGCAACCTCGACCCGTCTCGCCATCCCTGATACAGCCAAAACGCAAAAGACTGAGATTTGACGCCTTTATTCTATTGCTGGCGCTCCTCGTCGCCCTGCCGGCAACGGCGATCTCTGAAATTCTTCTTTGGACCGGCGGTTATTCCATCGAACTCAAGTGGACTGTCACCCTGTTTCTTGGTCTGGGCTGGTTGATCGGCGGCTCCATGCTGCAGGGGCAGATCATCCGCCCGCTGCAGACTCTCTCCAACATGGTGGCATCCATTCGCGAGGATGATTTCTCTTTTCGCGTTCGCGGCACCGGCCGTGAGGACTCCCTCGCCGATTTGACCCATGAATTAAACTCCCTGGCCGACCGCATGCAGCAACAGAAGACCAGTGCGCTTGAAGCTACTGCGCTGCTTAAAAAAGTGTTGATGGAAATAGATGTTGCCGTCTTTACCTTTGACCAGCAACAGCAATTGCGGATCGTAAACCGCGCCGGCGAACAGTTGATGAGCAGGATTGCGCCGCGCATGCTGGGACTCACGGCGGAAGAGTTGGGGTTGGATGCGTTTTTGCATGCGCGCAGTCCGCAGATCGTGGAGATGACATTTCCCGGCAAACACGGCCGGTGGGCGGTGAACCACACTGCTTTTCGTGAAAACGGTGTCCCTCACGAGTTGCTGATTATCTCTGACATGAGCAGGGTGCTGCGGGCGGAGGAGCGGCAAGCCTGGCAGCGGCTGATCCGCGTTCTGGGGCATGAGTTGAATAACTCGCTGGCCCCCATCAAGTCCATTGCCGGTACCCTGACCTCAATCACCGGTCGGGCTGGTCTGCCGGCCGAGATCAATCAGGATGTGCAGCAGGGGTTGCAGGTGATCGAGAACCGCGTGGAATCACTGGGCCGTTTTATGCAGGCATACACCCAGCTCGCGCGCATGCCTGCTCCCACCAAAGGGAGGATCACCGTGGGAACGCTGGTCTATCGCGCCGCAGCGCTGGAAAGAAGGCTCTCTGTAAGTGTGCTGGATGGCCCAAAAATCGAGATTGATGCTGACCTGGATCAGCTTGAGCAACTGCTCATTAATGTGATCCGCAATGCCGTGGATGCCACGCTGGATCTCTCCCGGGAACAGCCTGGCAAGGTGGAAGTGGGCTGGCGGGTGGGCCCTTATACGGTGGAGATCTTTGTGCTGGATGAGGGACCGGGTCTCTTGAACAGTGACAACCTCTTTGTGCCCTTCTTTACCACCAAACATGGAGGCAGCGGGATTGGCCTGATCCTCAGCCGCCAGATTGCTGAAGCTCATGGCGGCACGTTGCAACTAGCCAACCGCAAGGACCGCGCCGGCGCTGAGGCCACATTGTCCCTGCCCCTGATAGTAGACTTCAAGCAAGCCGCCTACGAAGGCGTAAGCTGAGCGCCTGGACAGCTCATACGATGGCGAGAATTCATGTCCTGCTGCGAAGTTTCTGTTCACCTTCCTTTGCCTTTCCATTCGCTGGCGTTTCTTTGTGCCCTCGGCGTATTCCTTCGTGGCCTTCGTGGTTGGTAATCTTGACCTTGCGGCAGATCAGTGTAATCAGTGTCGTCAGTGGGAAGGTTTTTGGGGTTTGCTCTGGCCTGTGTAAAAATGTCCTCGGATTCCTTGAACGCGCTATGATGTACATACGCAAATATGGAGCAAGACCTGCACAATCTCAAAGATGACATGGTCGCCTTCATCGAGGGCCATGGTCTCAAGCGTTTTCATGGCGTCATTAAGGACGAAGTGCCAAACGTCCTCTGGTCTCCTGAGGAGGAGCATCCGGACGCCTGGAAAGATTTCGTGGAACTGGCCAAGGCCTCGGGCGTGCAGTTTGTCACCATGAGCTACGGCTCGGTGGACAGCGAAGACGTTGACTTCCTGCTCGAGCGTCTTGAAGACCTGAGCTACATGACCGAAGAGGACATGGAAGAAGCGCGCTGGCTGAAGAATTTTGTCGGCAAAGTCGGCCGCGTGCAGCTTGGCTTTCCCTGCCAGGGAGTCATGTTCCTCTATGAGGTCTCGACCGAATGGTTTGAGAACTATGAACGCCTGGAATCCGCAGCCGACGAATTTGATGGCATCCTGATCGACGATGCCGACCAGGAAGAAGACTGACGGAATCGCGTTGATCCAGACAACTCCAGCCCCATGTCATCCTGCGAAGCCCCCCTATCGAAATAGCCGAGACGAAAAATTAACATCCTCTTAGCGGTTTCCTCTTGACAGCTCCAGAGATCCTTCCATATAAGAATCAGACTGGCATTTTGCAGGAACCCCACTCTACTCCTGCACGCTGAAGCATTGCGGAAGCATAAGGTATAACGAACTCGCGGAAGGATCGTGCCCACTCCATCCGCGTGAGCAGCCCCTAGCCGGAACAAATAAGCACGGCGATATCGCCGAGGTGTGCCTGGTTCACTGGAACCTTGTACAGCTTGACGTGTCAATAAGTGTTGCCGCGGTGTGTCTGCATTGAGTGGCGGGGAATAAACGTCATCGTTTGTGGTAGGTCATCTGTAGTCGGTCGTCCCGGGGGCCCCAGTAGGTTAATCCGAATCTTTCATATAGGTTGGAGACACAGAGATGAAATCATGCAAGTTGCTGTTCTTCCCGGCATTGATTCTGGCAGTCAGCATTTCTACGTTTGGGCAGGATCCTCCAAATCTGCAAAACGGAATCCCTCCGCAGGGATCGTATGCAGGCACCGACGCAGATACCGTCAACCTGATGAACGGAAACCTGACGGTACACATCCCGCTGCCCGTCAGCGTGCCGCAACGAGGCAAGTCGGGGATCAAGTACTACCTGGTGGTCAACGCCAAGACCTGGTTTGCAGCCCCTGGAAATGCGGGAGTAGGGAGTCAGAACCAATGGCTGCCTGCAACTGCATGCTCCGCCCAGCCACCGACTGCATCGGGTCCATGCGGCCAGGGCACTCTCCTTGTCAGCACGGCCAGTTTTGCCATGACTAGGATCTATCAGAGCGTCTTTACCGATGGTCAGGGAACGAGTTATTCGGTGAGTTCCCCGGATACTCTGGTGACCTGGGACGGCGCCTCGCACCCGCTCTTCGGAGCCCCTGAGACCATGGACACCAGCCGCTATCAGGTGCAGATCACCGGCTCGAATTTCAATGGCCTGCCTTACAACGTAACCGTCACCGACCCCGATGGCACACAATACATTGGCAACTTCGTGCAGGACCGGAGCACTTGCTCCACTGATCCTGGAAACGGGCTGCCGGGTTCAACATCGACGACGACATGCAGCGAACACTTTGCCGTGGGCAGCGTGTTGGATGCAAATGGCAATGTTATTTCTACCCCGCTGGGCATTCCCGACATCGCCAACCCAAACACAAATGGTCCCGCAGTAGCCACTCATCAGGCCAGCAGCTCAGAGTTAAATGGCTGCTTGACTTCATTCGGCACGCCCTGGGTGGGCTATCTGAGCTATCCCGGTCCTAATGGGCAAACCAACCAGATCAAATTATGCTTCGCCACTTATCCGCAACTGGCGACCAGCTTCTCTCCCGCGGGCATCCACCAGTTTCAGGACTCTTATTCCGGCCGCGCCTTTCCCGGCAACTACCGGCCGCCGGTCTATCTGACCGATGTCATCCTGCCGGACAACACCCAGTGGTCATTGGCTTACGACAGCTACGGCGAAATCACGTCGCTGGGAACTCCGACCGGAGCGAGCATTCAGTATTCGTGGGCCGAGGGACAATTTCCAGTCAGCAGCCAATATGACATCACCTCAGTCAGCCGTGCAGTCCATTCACGAACCTTGACCGATGTAAACGGAAATGCCTTCATCTGGAACTATCAATGGGGAGCGGTAGCCAGCGATGCCACGATGACTCATACCGTCACCGATCCCATCGGTAATGATACAACCCACAAGTTCAGCCCAATCGAGGGGATTCCTCAGGTCTATCACATCAACTACAAGGAGACGCAGACGATCTCCTATCAGGGCAGCGGAGGATCGCGGACCCCACTGAAACAGGTGGATACGACGTGGCAGATCAAAAGTGGCGGGGGCCCGGGTGTTCCCACGGATGAAAAGACGACGATGAGCGCGAGCGGCAAGGTCACCCTGGTGCACACCGACTATGACTCCAGTTCGCCGACTCTGGGTCTGGTGACTGCACAAAAGCATTATGACTGGGGACAGGGCACGACAGGACCGCTTCTTCAGGAAGTGGACACTGTCTACCAGTGGCAGAACGACAGTCGCTACCTGGCGGCGAATATCCTGGAGGCGCGCGCCTCCGTGGTCACCAGGGATGGTAGCGGCAACAGAATGGCCGAGACTGACACCACGTACGATGAGGCTGCTTATCTCACCAGCTACGAAGGCACCGTCGGCGCCCTGCCCGCGGGCACCCATCTTGCCGCTCCAAATCCGGTACGCGGGAATCCCACAACGGTGAGCCGGTGGTTGAACACTGGAAGCGCGGTTGTCAGCCATACAAACTGGTATGACACCGGAGAGGTTTATAAGGCGATTGATCCGCTGGGATACACCACGACCCACAGCTACGATTTGGCTTACAACGGGGCCTTGTCAACCGAGACGTGCAACGCTCTCAGCCAGTGCGTGAGCGGAACTTACGACCCAAATACCGGACTGTTGACCAGCTTCACCGATGCCAATGGCGCTTACCAGGCCAGCGGCGCCACGCCTGGGGACCCCGCGCACACCAGTACCTACAGTTACGATTTGATGGGGCGGCTCACTTCAGCAGTTTTACCGAAGGACGCGAACGGAAATCAGCCGCAAACGACATTCAATTACCCCGACGCGCATACGGCGGAACGGCTGCAAGAGATTACGACGGCGCTGACCGAAGACTCGTTCACCTACTTAGACGGCCTGGGCCACACCTCCAGAACCCAGCACGTAACCCCCAACGGCAACGCCACTGTGGATACGACGTATGACGGGCTGGGTCATGCCGTCACCGTGACCAATCCCTACTTCTCCACCAGCGATCCCACCTACGGAGTGATCCAGACCCAGTATGACGCGCTGGGGCGGGTGACGCAGGTCACCAAGCAGGATGGCAGCGTCAGCAGCGTGGCTTACGATACCGTGCCCATTCAGGCAGTCGCGGGAGATTGCACCAAAACCACGGATGAAGCGGGCAAGCAGCGGCTTACCTGCGCCGACGGCCTCGGTCGGCTCACCGAGGTGCACGAGCCAGGCGATAGCTTCAGTGGCAGCCAGGCGCAAGGCGCGTTCTCCGTTGGCGGTAATCTGCAGACGTACACCATTCCTGGCACCAATGCGACAACGGCCACGGGCAGTGTGACGATCAGCGGCCATCAGCAATCGATCATCACGACTACCCGGGTTTGCAACCAGTACAGCCTCAATGGCCGCTGTGTCGACTGGGAGACGGACAGCACCACTACCTACGATTCGGGCGCGGTCACCATCACCGTCAACGGCCAGCCGTACACCTACAACTATGGAGCGAACCAGCAGACCGACAATGTAAGCTCGATCAGCAGCGCTTTGCAGAGCACCATCAACAACACCTCTTCCTATGTTCAGGTGAGCAGTGTGAGCGTGAACCTGTCAGCCAACCCTCCCACGGCCACGCTGTATCTGCAGGCGCGCAGTGCGGGCGCGAGCGGCAATTTTTCCCTGGCGGCCAGCACCAGCTACAACACCCAATATTTCACCCAGGCTTCGTTTACCGCCGGCGCCTCGGGCGCAAGCCTGACCGGGGGCGCGAATGGCACGAACCCGTCGACGGTCTATGACTCGGGCACAGTCACGGTAACCATCGGAAGCTTTACCGCCAGTGCTCCCTACAGCCAGAGCGGGAACAGCACGGCGGGGCAGGTGGCGTCGGCGCTGATTAGTTCCAGCAATCCCAACAATCTGAACCGTTCCGGGTCCCCGGTCACGGCTTCGGTCTCCGGCTCAACCCTTACCATCACCTACGCCAGCGTAGGCACTGCGGGGAATATTTCCGTCAGTTGCGGCTCTTCCACTAGCCAGGGGACTTATTTCTCCAGCCCGTCATTCAGCTGCCCGGCGACTACGGCCCTCAACGGCGGCTACAACCCGGAAACCGCGTCGCTGGACTTCAACTACTTTGTCACCCAGTACAGCTACGATGCGCTGGGCAACCTG
>DATGJZ010000047.1:0-13927 GCA_035294925.1 Candidatus Angelobacter sp.
AAACCGACGCCGTCCGCGTTCATCCAAAACAGGCGATAATTCCGCGTAACGCCGCCGAATGCCTGCCGCAGACATCACCATTCGCAAACGCTATCACACTGTAATTTTCAGTTGAAGTACTTATTTATGCACACCGCCTAACCTCCGCCGCGCCTCCGGCGTTTTCTTACTCAAAAACATATCTGGGATCAAACGGCACGCCGTGCTTCTTGAGCAATGCGATGAACTCTTGCTCGAAACTGATCTTCTTGTGATGGCTGCCCTGCTTCTCAATGTATCGAACCACGGCCCCGAAACGCGACGCGCTCACACTGAATGCCCCGTATCCTTGCTGCCAGGCAAATTTCTTGCCCAGCCCACTCGCCCATTTCGATGAGTTCGCCTTGATCGTCATGACCGCTTTTGCCAGGGACAGAACAGGCGGTATTTGAATCAATAAATGAATGTGATCTTCCATTCCACCAATGGCATGGACGAAAATGCGCTCTGCCCTGCAAATGCCTCCCACGTAATCCCACATGCGTGGCTGAAATTCTTTGTTGATCAACAAGCGGCGCTCTTTGGTGCTGAATACCACGTGAACCACGTTCTGCGCGTATGTGTGCGACAATGTGTCACCCCTCCAGGGTTTGCCATTTTATACTTAAACCTTTCCCAACCCTCGCGGGCTGGGCTAACCTCTTAACGCGCCTCCGGCGCTTGTCCGCGTCTGGCAATACGAATCATCATGACCAACGGAATCGTCCAAAAACTCTGTAACTACTGCAATCTGCTCCGCGATGACGGCCTCTCCTATGGCGACTACGTCGAGCAACTGACCTTCCTGCTCTTCCTGAAAATGGCCGACGAGCAAACCCGGCCACCCTACAACCGGCCCAACATCATCCCCAAGGACGACAAAGGCAAGCCCCTCGATTGGAACAGCCTCAAAGACAAGGACGGCGAAGAGCTCGATGCCCACTACAAGCACATCCTGATCGAACTGGGTAAGAAGCCGGGCATGCTGGGCATGATCTTCCGCAAGGCCCAGAACAAAATCCAGGACCCATCCAAACTCAAGCGGCTCATCTTTGACCTGATCGGCAAAGAGCAGTGGATATCACTCGATGCCGATGTGAAAGGCGATGCCTACGAAGGCCTGCTGGAAAAGAACGCCGCCGACGTGAAGGGCGGCGCCGGCCAGTACTTCACTCCGCGCGCTCTCATCAGCGCGATTGTGGATGTGATCCAGCCCCGCCCCGGAGAGCTGATCAACGACCCGGCCTGCGGCACCGGCGGCTTTTTGCTCGTGGCCCACGACTATGTCAGCAGGTACTACAAGCTTGATAAGGATGAGAAAAAGCAGCTGAAAGCGCAGGCCCTGTCCGGCGCCGAACTGGTAGCCGGGGTCGCCCGTCTCTGCGTGATGAACCTCTTTCTGCACGGCATCGGCGGAGAGCAGTCGCCGATTCAGGAAAAGGACAGCCTCGCCACCGCGCCCAGCGTGAACTATCACGTGGTGCTTACCAATCCTCCGTTCGGCAAGAAATCGAGCATCACCGTGGTCAATGAAGAAGGTGAAGAAGCGAAAGAATCCCTCACCTACGTACGCGACGACTTCTGGGCCACCACCAGCAACAAGCAGCTCAACTTCCTCCAGCACGTAAAATCTCTGCTCAAGATCAACGGCCGGGCCGCAATCGTAGTGCCCGACAACGTGCTGTTCGAGGGCGGCGCGGGTGAGACCATCCGCAAAAAGCTGCTGCACGATTGCGACGTGCATACCCTCCTGCGGCTGCCAACCGGCATCTTCTACGCCCAGGGCGTGAAGGCGCCGAGATCGTAGAAGACCTGCAGGCCGCCCTGGATGAATTCGCCCTGATCGCCGCCGACCTGAAGTCCGCCAAGACCTAATTGGTGCGTGTTTGAAAAAATAGGCAGGGCATAACGCACAACTTGCGGAAGAATTACCCTGGTCCGCGAGCGTAGCGAATGATGAACGCATCCGCGCCGAGCGCGCCAGCGCGCAGGCGACCAACAACAACAATCACAAGGGAAAAACAGAAGCCAGAACTGCCCAGTGCCAGCGCCGGAACCGGGGCCCCCGACGCGCGCGTGGTGTTGGCGCGTGGCGGGGTGGAGGAGGCGCGTCAAGAAGTTAGCCCAGTCCGCAAGGGCTGGGAATAGATAGCAAGATGAGGACGAGCACCGTAGGTGCGGCAGAATTGTGATCCGCGGGCCGACAAGGGGAAAATTCACACAGCAAAACACACAATTTTACTTGACAATTTTATTATCTGCGACGATCATTGCTGAATGTATAACTTTTCCACCAGCGAAGCGGCTAGAAAGTTGGGACTGCATCCTGCCTCTCTCGCCCGCTACATCGCCGCCGGAAAAGTCCCGGCGCCAAAAGTTGTAATCACAGGAAAGACGACAACGCACATCTGGACGGACGAAGACATCGAGCGGGTCCGAACGCTTTTGCCCAACATCGCCAACGGGAGAAAAACTCGATACAGGAAAAACAAGCAAGCGAAAACAAAAAAGAAGTAAATAACCCTGCAAGCGTTAGCTTACAGGCCAAAAAACACCCAACGGGAAGCGCCCAGTGTTGAAGCACTGAACGCCCCCTAACCATACCTTCTGTTGGAGACAGAAAACATGGCTACGAATAAAGCTAAACGTCCCATCCCTGCGGCGCAACACTCCGAGCGCCGTCGCCTTAACCCCCGCTCGAAATACCACGCTTACCAGGTCTTGGACGACCTCAACCGTGGATTCCAAATTACCCACACCAGCCTGGAACGTCTGTACCGGCTGGACATTGTGCCGCCAGACCACCTGCGGCCCTGCCGCAACATGGCCGAAGAGCTCCGCGCCCTGACCAACTCCGCCCTGCTCGCCACCCTCCGCGACGCCGAATTCCACGATGCAGCCCGCTTTGAGAAACTGCGCCTGGCCTGGGAGCGGCGGAGCGGCGACCGTATCCAAAGAAGAAGCAAATAGTAATTGGCAGATAGCAGTTCGCATCAGCAACGAAAGCAGCCCCTGGGTGCCGCCAGGGGCTGTTTTCTTGAATCTTCCCTGTTCCTGCCGAAGGCCCGCCGTGGTGGGCTGAAAGCCCTGCCGCGGCGGGTGACGTTGTAACCTTACGGGAAGTGACCTCTTGAGTTCCGTCCCTCTGCGTCCTCCTTTCCTCTGTGTTTCAAGGATTTTGGTCTTGGGTTTTGCTAAATACCAAATACCAAATACCAAGTACTAAATACCGGCCCTTAACGCATGATGACTTTGGAACTTCTCCGGCATAAGCTAGAATTGAGCAAAAGAGCAAACGTGTACCATGACCTATCATCTTGACATTCCCGAATCTATAGCCAACAGTCTCAGACTTCCGGCCTCGGAGGTTGAGCCACGCCTACGCACCGAGTTGGCGGTGGCTCTTTATGCTCAAGGCATCCTGTCCTTCGGCAAGGCGAGCGAACTTGCGGAAACGTCGCGTTTCTCATTTGCCGATCTCATTGGGCAGCGCAACATCCCGCGCCATTACACCGAGGATGAAGCTAAGCAAGACATCGGCTATGCGCGCGGTCAGTGATACCTCTCCTATCTCTGCCCTTGCCTACATCGGGCGCCTTTCTCTTTTGAAGTCCCAGTTCTCTGATATTTGGATACCAACCGCAGTCTCTGAAGAATTGCATCTGCACCCTTCCGAGGCCGCCATCACGGCTATTCAATCCGCAATTCGGGAAGGTTGGATCCGGCCTGCCTCCACGCCAATATCGCCTTTGCTCAGCGTCCTGATGTTGCACTTACATCGTGGCGAAGCTGAAGCCATTGCTCTGGCCGCGGAGATCAAAGCCGATACGGTCCTGATTGACGAACAGGAAGCACGCAAGTTTGCTGCCCAGGCTGGCTTGTCTGTGACCGGAGTGCTGGGCATTCTTCTTCGCGCCAAGTTGATGGGTGCTATCCCCGCCCTTAAACCCGAGATTCAGTCCCTGCGCGCCAAAGCACGATTCTTCATTGCGAGGGCCGTCGAAGCCGCTATACTCTCTGCCGCTGGCGAGTGACCTCTTGAGTTCCGTCCCTCTGCGTCCTCCTTTCCTCTGTGTTTCAAAGATATTGGTCTTGGTTCTGCTTCCCTCCTGACTCAGCGTACATCAGCGAAATCAGCGGTAAGAATGAGGCGTTGGTTTTGGTGTTGATTTTCCCTATCCCCTGTCCCCTGCCGAAGGCCCGCCGTGGCGGATAACCTTAGCTTTCCGGTGTTCCTCCGTGTTCCTTCGTGCCCTCTGTGGTTCAAGGGTTTTGGTTCTGGGTTTGCTAAGAACCGGGTGGAAGCCCCGAACTTTAGTTCGGGGGAGCGCGGCCTTAAGGCCGTGCGAAGAAGATTTCCATCCAGGAAATGGCCTTTAGCCCCGGCCGCTCCGCATGGGGAAAGCGTCAGGAGCTATATGCATCTAGCCCCACCATTCGGAGTGTTACCCATCAAGTCCATGTCGTCCACTTCGTCCACTCCGTCCGACGCACGCCGGTTTTGCGCGTGGCGGGGTGGAAGTGCCCTCGGCTGCCTCTTGGAGTTGCTTTTTCCGTTGGACCGCAGCTGCCGGGGCGTGACTGCGTTAAGCGAACGTACCCAGGACGGGAACGCCGCGAACGTTGGCCCCGGCACACGCCGGTAATCCGGGTGGTGAAACGCCGGAGGCGTGGCCCAATGTAGCCCAGGATGAAATCCTGGGAAAAATGAAAAACAAATCCCTCCTCCTTGCGCCGCAGGCTGGCGCGCAGCGAAGCGGAGCGCACCGGAAGTAACCTCTTTTCTTTGAAACGTTTTGCCCGGCAGGAACACTACTCATATAGAAAGCAGGACATACAGGAAGCACCCATCCCGATGCCGGACGACTTAAAGTCGCAGCCGCTCAAGATTCATCTCGCGCGCACCCCCGCGGCCATTTCCACTAGGCTCTTGAAGCTCGAAGACATCGCGAGTCGGCATCTCATACAGATTGATACGGTCACCACTGGCGAGCTGTACATTCAGCTCCCAACCTCGGGGCCGCCCGACTGGGCTTACTTTTTCTTGCCCCATCTATCGCCCGATCAGTTTGGTACCAACAGCTCCACCGGCGCCGTCTTCCTCGTGCGGAAAGGCGAAAACGCATTTGCTATGACATTTGGCCGTGGATGGTCCCTCCTGGAAAAGGAGCACTGGGAAGAAAGATTTGGTCTCAAGGTTGCTCTCAACTGCATCGGCGAGAACACCGTCAGAACGATCGACAAGCATTCGCTGGATCAACTCCTGTGTCATACAAGCGAACAAGCAAGCCGTGACGCCACACCGCGCGAATTTGGATTCGATATAGAGCAAGATTTACTCAAAGGGGTCACAGGCAAACCCTTGGATGAGGAGACGTTTGGCAAAAGAATAACCGGGGCTGAATCTCTGTTCATCGATGTTCCAGTCAGTATAGAGAGCCTGCCATTACTGCTGGATAAACTGCACGAAAAATTTCTGGACGCTTCGTACCAGGAATACTTTCCTTGGGTTGACCAGATCGAGGAGGTGGCGAATAGGCGATTGAAAGAGGATCTCGACGCATTCCTTACAGCACGCATCAACTCCGGCAATACCGAGCACATCTGGATGGCAGTACCCGAATGGATCGAATGGAACAAGGTCAGCCGCTTCAGGTTCCTGGCGCGAGCGGGCACGTTTGAATATGCCGATATTCATCTAGGTGCCCTTCTCCGCGCAAAAGGTTCCGGAGAAGTCGTCGATACCGATTGGCTGAGTCGACGCAAGATCGAATGCATTGATCTCAACGGTGAAACGCTCCACAAATGGACAGCATACCAATGCCTCTATGCCGAAATAGAACATGAAGGAAAAACATTCCTCCTCAGCGGCGGCAAATGGTATTCCGTCCAGGCCGATTTTGTTCAAAAGGTAAACACCGCGCTAGAGACTATTCGCAACTATGAAGGTGAATTGCCCGTATATAGAGATTCTTCGGAGCCCCAATATCTCGAGCGGATCACCCAAGACCCCGCCTCAGGGATCGCTCTGTTGGACAAGAAGCTGATCAAATACGGGGGTGACCGCAGTGCGGTTGAGTTCTGCGACCTTTACACCGCGCATCGAGACATGTTTCACATAAAGCGCTATGGCCAGGCCAGCGCGCTCAGCCATCTCTTTGCACAGGGCGTCGTCTCCGGTGAAACCTTTCAGATGGATGCAGCTTTCAGACGTGCGGTAAACGATCAATTGCCCCCGACTCATCAGATTCCTAATCCCGGCATGAGACCGGGATTGGAGCAATATCGAATTATCTTTGCGATCATCAGCGACAGGCTGGGTGCTCTCAGACTGCCATTTTTCTCACGGCTTAATCTGAAACATGCCGCAAAACGCCTTGAAATGTGCGGCTTTCGAGTGGCAAAAACCAAGATTTCAGTTGACACGGTATTCAGCAAGACAGCCAAATTGAAACCCAGGATGAGGAAGAAATAGCTCCCGAGAAATAGTCTCAGGAAATAGCTTCTAGGATTGACTATGACTTTGCATAAAGATAAGCTTTGACTTCCCATCAGAGTGGAGTATTCATGGGGCCTGAATTGGACTTTGGATCAGTGGAGGAAAGCCCACTGAACGAAGCTGATACACGATCCAAACTTATTGATCCCGCCATTCATGCTCGAGGATGGACAGAAGATTTAATTCGACGCGAAGAGACGGCGGGAGCCATCCAGATGATTGGCGGCAGACCGCGTCGCCAAGCCAGGGGCCGGATAGACTACACGCTGCGCGTTAAAGCAACTTCTGAGTCTCAGCCTGTAGCAGTAGCAATCATCGAAGCCAAGGCCGAAAGCCTTCCGCCCAACCATGGTCTGGAGCAAGCCAAGGCGTACGCCGCCTGCAAGCGCCTGAATGTGCCGTTTGTGTTTGCCAGCAACGGCCACCTCTTTGTAGAATTTGATCGGACCACTGGCCTCACCTCTTCTCCCCGGCCAATAAGTCAGTTTCCCTCACCCGCTGACTTACGTGTCCGCTATGAACAACATTTAGGCTTCAGCCTGAGCGACGCTGCAGCTAAGCCCTTGCTGGCACGTTACACGGGAGGCGAAGCGACCCGCCGCTACTACCAGGACGCCGCCATCAGGGCGGTTTTAGAAAAGATTGCTCTCTGCGAAAGAACAGGCCAGCCCAAGCGGGCACTACTGTCATTGGCCACAGGCGCAGGCAAAACCTTCATTGCCGTGAATGTTCTCAGGCGCATAGCCGATGCGAGACAACTGAGGCGTGCGCTCTTCATCTGCGACCGTGACGAGTTGCGCAGCCAGGCGGCAGGTGCGCTCCAAAACTCTTTTGGTGCTGATGCTGCCACTGCCACCAGCCGTAATTCCCAAAAGAACGCTCGCGTTGTGATCGCTACCTACCAGACTCTTGACGTGGATAATGAGGAGGGTACGGCAAGTTTCCTGGTTCAGAACTACCCAGTAGATTATTTCTCTCACATCATCATTGATGAATGTCATCGCTCGGCTTGGGGTAAATGGTCGGAGATTTTGACGCGAAACCCGAGCGCGGTACAAATCGGCCTTACCGCTACGCCCCGGCAACTCAATCTCACTGAGCAAAGCAAGGAAGCAGAAGCCGACGTTAAGATCACGGCTGACAACATCAGACACTTCGGTGAACCGGTTTATGAATACGATATGGCCCAGGGCATTGAAGACGGATACCTGGCGCTCTGCGAAATCCAGAAAGCTCGCGTCAACATCGACGAAACCGGCATAACGCTGGCCGATGTCATGGCACGAAATCCAATCGACGCCAACACCGGCCAACCAGTAACCGCTGAAGAGCTGCGCGCGTTTTATGAGAAGACCTCATACGAGGATCGTATCTTGCTTCCTGATCGCGTGATGGCTATGTCTCAGGATCTGTTCAACTATCTGCTCGCAAGCGGCGGCCCCGAACAGAAAACAATTATCTTTTGCGCCCGTGACCGCCATGCTGACGATGTTGCCACAGAGCTGAATAACCTCTATGCCCGATGGTGTGCGCAACAGGGTAAGCCGCACCTGGAACCCTATGCATTCAAATGTACGGCGAGTGTTGGCGGCAGCGAGTATCTTGCTGACCTCCGTGGCGCTTCTCGGTCGCATTTCATTGCCACCACTGTTGATCTGCTGAGTACTGGTGTTGACGTCCCTGTCGTGCGAAACATCGTCTTCTTCAAGTATGTGCGCTCGCCCATGGCCTTCTATCAAATGGTTGGCCGGGGCACGCGGCTCGATCCGCCAACCGGTAAGCTAATGTTCCACGTGTATGATTACACCAACGCGACGCGGCTCTTCGGCGAGGACTTCCGTACGCGCCTGATCGTCAGGACGGAAAAAGAACGGGACGAAGGCCCGCCAAAACCTCCAGAGCGCACTATCCTCGTAGAGGGTTTTGAAGTGCATGTTACCGACGCTGGCCGCTCGATTGTGACAAGCGTAAACGGTCGGGCCATGCCGGTCACAGTCGAGGAGTACAAGCAGATTCTCGCCAAGCGTCTAGTGGAAGAAGCCGCGACTCTAAACGAATTCTGCTTTCGCTGGATTGAGCCTAGTAGACGCCACGAGATGCTGGGTCATTTGCCGGACGCCGGTCGCTCGCCACTTGTGGTACAACAGCTTGAAGAGATGCAGAACTACGATCTATACGATGTGTTGGCCGAACTTGGCTACGGGGCCAACCCGCGCACTCGCATTCAACGGGCAGAAGCGTTCATTTACAAAAATGCCGACTGGCTAAACCGGATGCCCGAACTCGCCGCGAACACACTCAAGGCGATTTCCAGCCAATTTAGAACTGGAGGCACCGAGGCGCTCGAGAGCCGGTACATCTTTCAAACCCCCGAGGTTAGCAAGGCCGGCGGTCTTAGGGCCCTAGGTTTGCTAGGCACGCCCTCTGAGGTTTTATCAGAAACGAAGGAAAGGATGTTCGCACCGTGAACAAGTCAGCTGACGCCGCGATCGCCCTGGCCCCGTCTCCCCAGAAGTGGTCTCGCGAACGTTTTGGTGACATATGCTCCCTTGTCAACGGTGATGCTTATAGTGAGCGACTGGAATCCGTCGGGCTTACCAATCATACGCATCCAGAATCTGAATGATCCCGCCAAGCCTTTCAACTATTGGAACGGTCCGGTCTCCAAACGCGTTTTGGTCCAATCGGGCGATTTGCTTTTAGCGTGGTCTGGGACGCCAGGCACCTCCTTTGGTGCCCACATTTGGGGCGGTCCCGCAGGATTGTTAAATCAGCATATTTTCCGAGTAGATTTGAACCATAGCAGAGTCCTTCCCGAGTGGGCAAAGATCGCGATCAATCACCAGCTTGGCACTCTAATAAACAAAGCTCACGGTGGGGTAGGACTCCGGCACGTCCAAAAAAACGAAATCCAGTCCTTGATTATCCCTACACCTCCTCTCAAAGAGCAGCACCGCATCATAGAGGTGTTGAGCAAGCAGATGGAGCACGCACAGCAAGCAAGACGTGCCGCACAGGTTCTGCTTTACAATGCCACCGCCCTCCCAAGAGCGTACCTTCGCGCCACATTTCAAAGCCCAGAATCATTGCAATGGCCATGTAAACCACTCGGGGACATCGCTGAACTGCTGCCTTCAAAATCAATCTCATCGGACGGCGAAATGAAGGTACGCGCAGTGACCACCGCTGCCCTAACCGAGACCGGGTTTGATCCGGCTGGCGTAAAGGACGCACGTATGGGGCCGGTCGCTGCCAAGGAGTGCGCTCTGCGCAATGGCGAAATTCTTATCGCTAGGAGCAACACGCCAGAATTGGTTGGGAGGGCCGCCCTTTACCCAGGCGAGCCCCATTCCGTTGTGGCATCCGATCTAACCATAAGGGTCTGGGTGGGTGGCACAAACTCGCCCAACTACATTGCGGCGTTTCTGTCATACCTCTACACTAAAGGTTATTGGAGGGAACGCTCCGGCGGTGCCAGTGGTTCGATGAAAAAAATCACGCGAACCGAACTCCTCACCACTAAAATACCCGTGCCGTCACCGGAAATTCAGCATTCTATAGCCACGTCACTCTCACGAAACCTTCTAGGCGCAAGAGATTTGTATCGTGTCTTGAGCGAGCAACACAAGCTAATCAAAATCCTGCCCGATGCGCTGCTGCGCCGGGTTTTTTCGGGAGAAGTCTAGTGGCCGAGACCGAATCAGTGATGTGGGGGATTCACGCCGGCCGCAGTAGTGAAGCCGATTCGATCTTTCTCAAGGACAACCATATCGCTCTGGGATGGGGCGACATGGGGAGCCTAGCCAAACTGGAACCGACACGTGAAGCTTTCAAAGCGGAAGTCGCGAAATACTGGCCCGACTCCAAGCCCGGCAACATAATCAATTCGGCGAGCCAGCTTTTTCGATTCGCGCACGAAATGGCCGTCGGCGATCTCGTCGTCTATCCCTCCAAAGTGGATCGCATGATTCACATTGGGAAAATCGAGGGCGAATATCAGTTCGTTCACGGGCACGAATTCGGCAACCGGCACAAGGTGAAATGGTTGCGACACCTTCCCCGCACGAATTTTTCACAGGGCGCACTCTACGAAATCGGATCAGCACTCTCATTATTCCAGGTAAAAAACTATGCCGAGGAGTTCCGCGCCGCTCTCGCCGGGGACACGCGCCCGTTACCAGCTACAACAGATGAATCAGTTGCGCTGGTGGCGGAGGAGATCGAGCAGACCGCTCGCGATTTCATTTATAAGCAGCTTGCGCAGCAGCTCAAGGGATACGGCTTTCAGGCCTTTGTTGCAAATCTCCTTACCACCATGGGCTATCGCACGGTCGAATCGCCCAGAGGAACTGACGAGGGGATTGACATCGTGGCCCATAAGGACGAACTAAAGCTGGAACCCCCAATCATTAAGGTGCAGGTGAAGAGCACAGAGGGAAATGTTGGCCGCCCCGAAGCCCAACAACTCTTTGGCAATCTTCGCGATGGTGAGTTTGGGTTATTAATTACCCTCGGCACATTTTCACACCAGGCACATGACTTCGCGAGGAACAAGAGCAACCTGCGACTTATTGATGGAAGCGAGCTAATCAGCTTTGTTCTCGAGCACTACGAGCAACTGGACCCCCGATATAAGGCACTACTGCCGCTCAAACGTGTTTACATCCCTGAAGCTATCGCAGAGGAAGAGGAAAAGTGGTCCGATCTACAAAAGAAAAAAAGAACGGCAACGGAAAGCGCCTAGTAACCCAACAATCGGTTAACTCAGTCGTCAAAAGTATTTGCGACATCATGAGGCGCTCGAATTGCGCTGGGGCGCTCCAATATGTCCCTGAGTTAACCTGGATTCTGTTTCTACGTATTCTGGATGAACGCGAGACGCGTGAGGCAGAAGAGGCTCTCGCAGTCGGAGCACAATTTACCCCTTCCCTCGAAGCTCCCTATCGTTGGCAGGACTGGGCAGCCCCCAATGGCCACAAGCGCTCAGAACTTCAAAATAGCGGAACCCTCGGCTCCTTCTTCGGCTTTGTGAACTCCCAACTGCTTCCCCACTTGAAAGCCCTTGCGGAAAAACCCAACGCCACCTCACGGCAAAAGGTAATCAGTCAAATCATGTCAGGCGTAGAGCGCACTCGAATTGATACAGAACGAAACCTGCTCGATATCCTCGACAAGATACACGAAATCAGCGCCGAAACCGTTGACCCGACTCACGTTTTCACTCTCTCGCAGGTCTACGAAGGACTCCTCCTCAAAATGGGCGAAAAAGGCAACGATGGTGGTCAGTTCTTCACTCCCCGTGAAATCATTCGCATCATGGTGCAGGTGATAGATCCTAGGATCGGAGAAACGATATATGACCCAGGGTGCGGCACCGGTGGCTTTTTCGCTCAAGCCTTCGAATACATGAATGGCGTAAATAACGAAAAGATCACCTCTCCGGAATACCTGGAGACCCTCAAGCAGCGCACCTTCTACGGCCGCGAGAAGGACAACACCATCTATCCAGTCGGTCTGGCAAATTTGATCCTGCACGGCCTCGACGAGCCTCATATCTGGCACGGAAATGCACTGACCGGTGCCGAGACATATGGTGGGCTTTTCACGGACGCCCCCACGCTTTTCAATGTAATTCTGATGAATCCTCCTTTCGGCGGCAAGGAGGGCAAGGAAGCCCAGACCCGCTTTGCATACAAGACCGGCGCAACCCAGGTCTTGTTCTTACAGCACGTAGTCGCCAGCCTGACCCCAGGCGGCCGCTGTGGCATGGTCATCGATGAAGGTGTGCTCTTTCGTACCAATGAGACCGCATTCGTTCAAACAAAACGCAAACTGCTGGACGACTGCGATCTCTGGTGCATCGTCAGCCTGCCGCCGGGAACCTTTGTGAATGCCGGCGCGGGAGTGAAAGCAAATCTGCTCTTTTTCACCAAGGGCCAGCCGACCGAGCGCGTCTGGTATTTCGACCTGTCTGGTATCAAGGTCGGCAAAAAGACACCCCTCACCCGGGAGCATTTCGAGAAAAATCACTTCTTCGATCTGCTAGCCTCACGAGCTGACAGTGAGCGGAGCTGGACCGTCACCCGCGAACAGATCAACGCCAAGAACTACGACCTGAAGGCGGTCAATCCCAACGCCAAATCCAATGAAGACACGCGGACTCCGCAACAACTGTTAGACCTAATCGAGGCAAAGGGGCAGGAAGTCGCCAAGGCGCTGGCAGAGTTGCGAGGAACCCTTACGTGAAATCCGTTAGGGCTCTTCCAAAGGCGCATGACGTAAACAACGATTGAGTGAGCGAACAGAATGGCTATATCAAGAAGAATCCCCTACGAGATCGTCCTTCGAGCGGAAGACCCGAAGGGCGAGATTGACGCCGAGGACTTGGCGAATTTCTTGCGCGACCTAGTATTCCTTCACGATCGCCTCTGGATCATCGCGTCAGGGACAGATTATTCCCTGGATGCCAGCTTCTTCTACACGCGTAAGGGAAGGCCCATCCCGCCTAAACAGCGCCTCAAGCTGACTCTCATAAAAAGAGAATCGCCCCTCGAACTGGGGTTGGTAATCGCCTCAGCAATAGCCATTCCCAGTGCCGCCTTCGCATTTTTCCAGATCGTCCGGGGCATGCTGCTCATCCCGGGAGAAAAAAGGATTCAACGGCTCGAAGAGCAAAAATTGCTAAAGGAGTTAGAAGCCACTCCAAGCCCAGAGCCCGAAGCGGCCCGATTGCCGCCGCCTTCGAGTCTCAGCGAAATCTACGATGCGACAGCGGGCGAGCAGTCAGAGGACCAGCGAAAGATCGAGCTCCGCTTGCTCCAACGAGACATCCAGCGAATCTCAGAGAACGAATTTCGAATAACAGAAATCGAAGTGAAGAGGACAGTTAACGTCTCTGAGGCCACCTCCAGCGTTCGTAAAGATAAATAGGAAAATGCGGCGTGAGTCGTGGTTGGTTCCCCGTTCACCTTGCGTCAAAGTTTTTTACTTGATATTTTAATAAATATCATGAAAACTTGACATGAATGGCTAACTATTCAAGCAGGCAAGCTGCTAAGTTGCTCGGGATCTCCGGCGCAGTTCTGAGCAAATATCTACTCACAGGCAAGATCCCCCCGCCACGGTCGGAGCACAGCGGCGGAATTACAGTCTATTTTTGGACCGATCAGAACATCGAGCGGGTTCGCCAACTCCTGCCGAAGATCGCCAATGGCAGAAAGACCCGGCAAAGAAAGGAGCAGAAACCCAAGAAACACACAAGACCAAAGAAAGCTTCGTCTGGAAAATCTGTGGGTGAGAAACAGTATATGGAGCGATTAACTCGACCTTGCGTTTGATTGTTTGATTTGCTTGCCCAATAGAAGAGGAGCAGTAGCCGTGGCGGTGGGAATGTGGGAAGCGCGGGGTTGG
>DATGJZ010000048.1:0-68751 GCA_035294925.1 Candidatus Angelobacter sp.
GGCTTCAAATCCGAAGTTGGTTTGATTACACTCTGCAATAGTCAAAGGTCGCTCCTCCTTGGCGTTAACTGCTTCTTGTCAAAACAGTTATGCCATAGAGCGCGGCCTTTGCCTATTATCCTTGTGAGAAATACGGGCTAAAGATGCATGCCACCATGATCACGCTTTCATGGTGCCTTGAGGCCATCACCATGATTTTGGCTGGCTTCTTTGCCCAGGAACGCAGCTTTCGTCTTTCTGGCCTCGCTTTGCTGCTCCTGAGCGCCGGCAAGGTCTTTGTGATTGACCTGCGGGCAGTGAGTGATCTGGGCGTCCGTTACCTGGCCATGGGTGGAGTCGGCGCGGTGATGGTCGCGGCTGGTTACGTCTTCTCCCGCAATCGCGAAGCGTTGCGAAAATATTTATGAAGCGCTGGCTGTTTGTTTCTGCGATGGTCCTTGCGGCCGGGGGAGCGCTCTATTACAGCGAACGCCACAAGATCGTCAACCGCGTTGGGCCGGAGGCCGTGCTCACGGCCGCCGCGGAAGTCCAGAAAGAAGTTAGCCATCCGGCGGCCAGGATCGTGCGGCTCAGCGATCAGGAAGAAATAGAGGTTGGCAACTCCCTGGCGCAACGTTATGTTTCCGGCGCCTGGGCAGGTAATGGGGAGAACGAGCAAGTTGAAAAATACGTGAATACCGTAGGACGCCACGTTGCCGCCCGCGCCCATCGCAAGTTTGACTACAAATTTCATTACATTCCCGACGCAAGTTTCATCAATGCCTTCGCCCTTCCTGGAGGGCAGATTTTCATCGGCAAAGGGCTGATGGCGCTTATGGACACCGAAGACCAACTGGCGGGCGTCCTGGGACATGAAGTGGAGCATGCAGACCACTATGACTGCAACGAGCGCGTGGCCCTGCGCAACCTGCCCTTCGGCGAGTTGCTCCAGCTTCCCATCGCGCTCTTTCAGGCCGGCTACAGCAAAGAGCAGGAAATGGAGGCCGACCGTGACGGCACGGCCCTGGCGGTGATGGCCGGATACTCTCCGCAAGGGGCCGTGCGCATGTTCCAGACCTTCGAGCGCCTCAACCGTGAATACGTACAGAAAGCAGAAAGCCCGCAGGAAGAGCTCTCCCAGGTAGCAATCCAGACCCTGGAAGGCTACTTTCGCTCCCACCCGCTGCCCCTGGAGCGCGAGCACCAGATTCAGGCGCTGATCATTTCAGAGAAATGGCCGGAACGGAAGGAGAGGCCGCTGAAAGTTCGGGTGGAAGGGGCGAAGGCAGAAGCGACGAAGGGACAATAAACATGGAGGCTAACTAAAATGGGAAGAGGGGTCTCAGCGATAACGAAGTTCAGAAGGTTTCTGCCGGAGCATTTCCGATCCTGTAAAGCTCAATTCAACGAAATCCGAAATGTCGTCAAAACCAATTTCCCGGAGCTGTGTGACGACGGCAAACTCTGTACCCACGAATACCCTTACCGACCGGAGTGGGAACATCAGCTGAGACACGCTCTCGATTATTTGAAAAACAGAAAAAAGCTCATCTCTCAAGATACACACGGTGAGTATATTTTCCCGTAACTTGAATCTCGGGGTGTTCTGTCCGGTTCTGTATTACCTCACCAATCCGTCCGCCAGCCAGCTATTTCTGTCGCGTCGTCCCTGCCGATGACCTTCGCCGCCTGGCCGGGTTGGGAAGAAGCCAGCACCAGCGCCAGCTCCAAGGTTGGATTCTTGACGTTGGCCAGGCGGGCAGCCCAGCGGGTGGCTTGTTCATTGTCGCCGGTCTTCTGATAGGCCAGCACCAGGAACTTGAGGGAAAAGGGATTGCGATCATCTTCCAGCAGTTCACCAATGGCCTCTTCGTGTTCCCCCTGCGCCACCATTACCGCGCCGGCAGCGCCATGGCAGACAACCTGGATAAAGCCGTTATGGGTTTTCGCCGTCGCGCTGCGGAGTTGATCGAGAACGTGGCTGGCTGCCGCCCTGTCTCCGGCGTCGAGGTTGGCATAGATTCTTGCGCGGAGAATGAGCGCCGACTGCTGTTCGCTGGTCAGCTTGGATAGAGGATGATTGTGGCGTAGAGCCGCATCCGCCCGGTCCAGCAGCTCCTGCCGCGCAGCCAGATCTTTTTCGATGAGCGCCATGTTGCGATAGGCGGTGGACTCCGCCTCGGCCAGATTGCTATCGTGGGCACGCCGGGCCACATCCAGCAACACAGCGTTGGCCTTTGCATATTCTTTTTCCCGCACCCAGGTGACGGCAGAATTCATGGTCCACAAGAGCGCCGTCGCCGGCGATGGAGCATGCTGGATGGCGGTTGCGTACCCGGCCCGTGCCCGCTCCTGATCGCCCATCAGCGCATACGTCCCGGCAATGCCCTCCTGCGAACTCCAATAAGAAGGTTCAATCTCCATCGCGCGGCGGTAGTGGGCAATGGCGCCGTCATAGCGGCCTGCCATGCGGAGAATCTCGGCGTAGGAGTCCTCCGGGTTGGGCTCATGGGGAAGCACGGCAACATATCGGTTCATGGTTGCGATGGCCTTGTCTGACTCGGCCTGGAAGGCGTAAATGTATCCCAGCTGGTTCAGAGCATCGGCAAATTGCGGATCAAGCTGCAGGATCTGCTCATACAGATGCACGGCACGCTCAATCTGACGCTGGTTGCGGAACCAGATGGCGGCGCGGTAGAGCAGATGCTTGTCCTGCGGATAGCGGTCCAGCAGTTCGTTCATCGCGGCGATGGCCGGCAGAATCTGATTCTGGCTGGTATCCGCCAGCCATGTGATCAGCAACTGCTGGTCTTCATTCATGCTTCGGCGCGCCGAATCCCGCAAGGCCACGGCCTTCTGCAATTCGCTGCTCTGCTCTTCGGGGTTGGGAGTCAGCGTGGAAAGGAACAGGTGAGCCACGGCGAAGTTTGGATCTTCCTGGATCGCCTTCCGATAATCATCGACCGCCTCTGCCATGCGATGGTTCTCCCACTTCACTACCCCGCGTTGCAGCGCCTCGCGGGCCTCAGCAGATTTTGTGTAAATTGGGATGGCACTAAGGTTTCTGGCGGCTCTTGGCTCATGCGCAGGCGCAGCATGGGCAACGGTCTGCTGGCCTTGCATGCTGGACCCCAGCAGCAGACACACTACAACATATAACATTCCCATTTCTCCTCACCCTGGCTTGCAGCTTCAGTTGTTCCAATCTTAGGGGTGAGAAGCAATCGCGATATAGATGACCAGAGTAACAGGGGTTCAGATTTATGAATTGTGATTTTTGATTTATGAATTAAACTGAAACGCCATCAGCGGTTGAGACTCTCAGATTGCGACGAAGAATCGTACGCTCACAAATCCCACCCAAGCATTAGAAATCGGCCTTAGTCTTTAGTGCGGCGGATCAACTCCTCCATTTGCTCCAGGTACCTCGCCAGCGCTTTTCGTCCGCGCGCGGTGAGCCGGTAGTCGCTGCGTGGAATGCGTCCGTTAAAACCCTTGCTGCAGGTTACGTACCCAGCCTCCTCCAGCTTGCGGCCATGGACGCTCAGATTTCCGTCCGTTGTCCTCAACAGACGCTTCAGATCGTTGAAGCTCAGCGATTCATTCGTGGCCAACGCGCTGATAATGCCCAACCGCATCCGTTCGTGGACTAGCGGGTCGAATTCCGGAAACCCAGGACCCTGGTGGTCCTCGGTCCTGCGCCGGCCCCGCTCGCCGGCCCGCTCCTGCACACTCTGATGGAATGATTGCCTAGCCACCGTGTCTCCTTGCTATCCAATATCCGAAACCAATGTGTAGTCCGCCAAAGCCCAGCGCCAGCAGCGCTGCGTGAAAGCCCGGAGGAGAGATGAGTCCGAGGATGCCGGTCAGCATGAAACCCGCGCCCATCAGCGGAAGCACGTTCACGGAAAACGAGCCGGCGCTGGTGACCGCCGCTCCGTAGAGCAACAACCAACTGCCCGGCAGCAGCTCAGCCAATCCCGCGCGAAACAAAACCGCAGTCAAAACCCCGCCCGCCACCGCCCCTGGCACAAAGGTGAAGATGAACTTACGGGCCGGGCCGCTGGTGAGTGGAACTCCGGCACGTTGTGCCTTCTTCCAGGTTGCGAACAGACCGATGCTCATGGCCAGGGCGGCCTCCACGAGCCAGACGGCCAGCCACTCCCGCTGCGACAACTGGCGCCATGCCGACGTCAGCCACGTGGCAAGAAGCGCGGTGACGCCCATGGCCACCATGCCCCAGCCAGGCACTGCCGTGAAGGAGGACGACCGCTCCATGGTCTCGCGGATGAATCGCAGATCGTCCAGCGCGCCGGTGGGCAGAGGCCGCGGGCGAGAGCGCAACCGGTACAAGCGGCGTGGACGATGTTCCCGCATAACACAGAAATGCTAGCGCATTTTGTTGAGAATGTCGAAGTACTTTGTTGTATAAAGCTATTCAGAACAGCACATCAAAATCCAGCCTGAACCTGCGGCCGTAGTTGCCGAAGAAATCGCCGAACAGCGGGTCGGCAATGTTGGAACGCACGGCCAGCGGGTTGAAATGATTGGTCAGGTCCAGCCCGCGCACTGACACCCGGGCTGTGTACTTCGAAGTTACGGCAAAATCCTTGGCCAGCCGCGCATCTACTGACAAGTAGCCGGGAAAGCGCGTGGTATTGGGTGTTCCCACAAAGTTCTGGTAAGCATCCGTAACAAAGTAAGGGAAGCCGGTTCGATATTCCACCATGGGAATCACTCGCATCTTCCACGGCAAATTAGACTCTCCCCACACCAGAAAGCGATTGGGCACGTCACCCGGCAAAAAACTGAAAAAATTCGGCCGCACCACCGGAAACGGAAGATTGCCAACGTAGTCGCCGGATTCATTCAAATCGCCCCGCGTGGAGCTGTGCGTATAAGTAAAGAAAATCCGGCGGCCGGTTTCTTTTCCCACCGTTGCGGTGAAGGTGAGTTCCCGATACTGCGCGCTGCCGGAATCCCTCTCAATCAGCGCGCTCTGACCTGTTTTCAGTACTGCCGGAGAGACAGTAACCAGGCCATTCGAATTCCGCATGTTGAACCTGGCGGAAACCTTCAAAATCGGGGCCACGGCCTGCTCCACTTCCAGGTTGCCGCCAGCGCTGTAGGGAGCAAAATTGCCGGCACGATTTCTGCGATGAATGCCCGCCCACTTGCGATCCGAAGGCATAATCACGTTGAAAAACGCTACAGGGCCGGAAATGATGTTTCCTAACGGGTCGAAGGTAGTTACCACCTGCCGCGGATAACTCTGGAAGGCATAAACATCCAGCGGCACCCGGTCATAAAAAACACCAGCGCCACCACGGATCGAGGTCTTCTTATTGCCAAGGGGCGGCACCCAGACAAAACCGGTGCGGGGCGCCAGCCGTCTGGTTCCGGTGACTCCCTGCTGTTCGACTCGCACCCCGGCATCCACCGACAGTCCCGTGTTCAGGGCCCAGTGATCCTCGCCGAAAACGGCCAGTTCCTTGTCACTCCGGCTGAAAGGACGCCCGCCGACAAAGTCAATCTGCTTCAGAAGATTTCCGTGAGCATCGTCAATGCTGACGGGACGGGCGAAAAAACTGCCAGTATCTTCACTGTGCGCCGCCAGGGTGCCGAATTGTAGATTGTGCGTGCCAGCCAGTCGAAATGGTTTCAGCGAATAATTCTCGATCCATTCCAGCCGCGAGGATTGCCGTGACTGCCCGCTGAAATAGTTTCCCTGGTTTCCGACCGGGGTGATGACCATCTCAGCCGTCCCCTGCGCGCCCACCCCCAGCCTGAAATCCTCAGCGGCAATCGTGCTCTGCAGAATCCCGCCCCTGAGTGCAAGCCGGTCCGTCGTCGCCAGCACGCCCGAGCGCAGATCCAGATTGGGAGTGACCGGCTGCGGATTAAAGAAATTCAGTCCCACAAAGTTGACGGTCTGCGGCGCAATATGAAACGTCCCGGTTAGAGTATGCGTAGGCGACAAAACCAGGTCCATTTGGCTGAAAGAATTGGCTGAAATGGTCTTGGTTTCATTAAAAGGAAATGGCTGGACCAGCACCGGCGTCTTGTCGTCCACCACTTCCAGGGCCTCCGAAAAATACAGCTTTTGGGCCAGGAGCGGGCCGCCTAAATTCACATGTGGTGAGACCGAACGCAAACCCTGCATGTGAAGGCTGCGAATGCGAAATTCGGGGAAAGGGTCATTGAGTTCAAAGTTCCATTTCTCCCCACCGCCGCGCGTGGCTGCGGCTACAACTCCGCCGGTAAAGCCGCCATAGTGGGCCAGATATGGGGTCTCAGCCACATTCAGGTTCTCCACCGCATCCACCGGAACGGTCAGGCCAAACTCGCCGGTGGCCGGGTCTGTCGTGTCCACGGAATTGACCAGCAGTGCGGTATGTTTTTCTCCTGCACCCGCTATGCTCAGCCCCTCCGGCCCGCGCACCACCCCTGCGAGCAGCGGCAACGCGTCCGCCACGGTTCCTGGATGTTGCGGGGTGCTCTTAGCCTGTTGGCGGCCCAAGTCCTGTGACGACGAAGGTCCCTTCTCCAGAGTGTCAGCCGCCTGAACCTCCATGGTTTCACGGTTTTCAATCTTGGGAACCAGGGCCACCTCCACTTCCAGCGATGATTCACCCTTCTCCGGAACAATCTGCCGGCTCACAGGCTGGAAGCCGCCTTTGCTTACGTCCAGTTGAAATGGCGCCCGCGGCAGGTTAGACGCGTCGGCTTCGCCTTTTTCGTTGGTCTTAAGCGAACGAAGGGTGGCTCCCTTGGCCTTGATGGCAATCGTGGCGCCGGAGACCGGCTTTTGGTCCTTGCCCTGCACGCTGATTCGCAGCGAACTCAGGACCTCTTCCTGCGCCAGGACGGCGCAAGACAACAGGGACGCCAGCGCAAGGAGCGCGCAGCCGCGAAAGAGCCCTGCCCAAATATACGCAGTTGACGACTGTAAGTGCATGACGAAGCAGCAAACTAAGGAAACCCTTGATACTAGATTATGGCACTAAAGTGTATAGTACCTGCGATTAAAGGTATATGAATTTTCACAGATTCCTGGGGCAGGCCGTCATGTCAACGATTACGAGGATTCTGTTCCCGTCCCCACGGAGGCCGTTTGACCCCATCAGGGAATCTGGTAATTGAACATCTAAAGACGGAAGCTCACTCTACTACGACCGATTTGGAGAGATTCCGGGGGTGGTCCACGTTATGGCCGCAAAGGACCGCTATATGATAGGCGAGGAACTGCAGTGGGACCACTTCGATAATCGGCTGGAGCAGCACCGGGGCATCCGGTACGGAAAGGATGAATGGCGTCATCTTGGGAATTTCTTCGTCATCTCCGGTGATCACCGCCAGAACCGGAATCCTTCTTTCCGCAAATTCGCGGATGTTGGAGAGACTTTTTCTATAGCGCAACACGGATCCCGCATCGTGCGGGTCCTGTGTAGCCAGGACAACGATGGGAAGGTGCGAATGAATCAAGGCGGTTGGCCCATGCTTTAATTCACCGGTGGGATAGCCTTCCGCGTGAATGTAGGAGATCTCTTTGAGCTTCAGCGCGCCTTCCAGCGCGATGGGATACTCGATGTCACGGCCGATGTAGATAAAATCTTTGTACCGGGCGAAATTCCCGGCGAAGCTGCGGCTGGTTTCATCGGCGGACAATACTCGCCTCATCAATTCCGGAAGACCCTTCAGCTCGCGAATGGCGAGTTCCGCAGCTTGTGACTTGCCGCGTATTTGCGCGATATAAGCCGACAGGAGGAACAAAGCTGTGAGCTGCGTGGTAAAACTCTTGGTGGCAGCGATGGCGACTTCTTCCCCCGCATAAGTCAGCAGAGTGGCGTCGGCATCACGGGTGAGTGGCGTATCCGGCACGTTGCAGATAGCCAGAGACTTGGAACCCTTGCGGCGCGCCTCATGCAGCGCCGCTATGGTATCGATGGTAGTGCCAGACTGGGAAATGAATATGGTGAGTTCGTTCGCGCCCACCACCGGATCGCGATAGCAATACTGGCTGGCAAAATCAACTTCCACCGGCAGCCCGGTCATCCGCTCCAGCATGAATTCGCCGACGATGCCGGCATGCCTGCTCGAGCCGCTGGCGGCGATCGTGATTTTGGAAAAACGCCGGATATCTTCTGGTGAGATGGCGAAATTCGGCAGAACCACATTGCCGGAATCATCCAGGCAGCCGTCAATCATGGTCTGCACTGCCTCAGGCTGCTCGTAAATTTCCTTCAGCATGAAGTGAGGGAAGCCGTTCTTGGACGCGTATTGCTTTAACGTTATGCTCATCGAACTTCTAATTCACCAGAGTCCCTTGTGTTCTGTTTTCCACGGTCTGTAGCGTGCCCGGCTTTTGCGCACCAGATAATGTTGCCCATCCCCTGCGGGAAAGGTCCCAGAAGATCAGGTAACCGGCAACAGCGGCAATCAGGAGCAGCACCAGGCCTGATAGCCATTCCTGAAATACCAGCTTGCCTATGCCGAACAGAGAGCAGTAAACCAGCAAGCAACCCATGATCCAGTTGAAGGCGTTGCCGCCCAGATCGCGCACCTCCGGCAGCTCCGGCGCCAGTCTTGCTATCTGACGCCAGCCATACACTGCAGGATGGACGCGCCGGTAAAAACTGAGCAGCTTTTCCCTGGGCTCGGCCGGCGTTAGGAAGGTGGCAACGAGCCAGGCAACAGTGGTGCAGCCGGCTGTGATCAGGGCCGTTTTGGCATCAACAATCGTGTCAGTGCCGGAGAGCGGGATCTTGAATTTGATTATCAAAGCAACTGCGGCAGCCACGCTCATGGCCACGATCTCACTCCAGGCGTTAATGCGCCACCAGTACCAGCGCAGGATGTAAACCGCCCCGGTACCGATGCCCAGGTTTAATACGATGTGCCAGCCCTGGCTGATGGAGGTCAACTGGCCTGCGATATAGCCGCTCAGCAACACCAGCAGAATGGTAAAGACCCTGCCGGCGCGCACATAGTGGCGCTCATTTTTTTCACGGACCAGGAAGCGGCGATAGAAATCATTCACCAGATAGGAGACGCCCCAATTGAGCTGGGTGCCCATGGTGGACATGAAGGCGGCCAGAAAGGCGGCAACCATCAAGCCGCGCAACCCGGCGGGAAGATAGTCGCGCAGCACCATCACATAACCCTGCTGAGGGTTCTGGCCAAAGGCATCACTGGGATGCAGGCCGCCGTGCGGCGAATAGACGGCAAGCGCCACCAATGCGGTGATGATCCAGGGCCAGGGACGCACGGCATAATGGGCAATGTTGAACCACAGGGTCGCGCCTAAGGAGTTCTTCTCGTCCTTGGCGCTGAACATACGTTGCGCCACGTAACCGCCACCGCCCGGCTCCGCGCCCGGATACCATGCTGACCACCACTGCACGCCCAGATAAACCACAAACGCGATCAAGGGCAGCGTCCAAATGGCGCTGCTGGTCCAGCCCAGATGGAAATCCGGGAAAAAGGCCAATGGATTCGAGGTTTGCGCGCCGGAGCTTTGCGCCGCCTGGCCCACCACCTGGAGTCGCAACTTGAGGGCTTGCATGCCGCCGATCTTGGCCACCGCTACCCACGCCAGAATGATGACCATGCTCATCTTCAGGATGAACTGAAACAGGTCAGTGACCAGGACTCCCCAGAGTCCTCCAATGGCAGTGTAGATGCCGGTAAATGGAATCAAAATGAAAATACAGATCAACAACGCAGTATGGCTGGGGTCTCCCAGCGTGGTATGAAACAGCGTGTGGCTACCCAAGGTAAGCTCAATCACGCGGCCCTGTTGAATCACCGGTCCTAAGAGGACGGCGATGATGCTGACCATGGCATTGGTCACCCAGCCGAGGATCAGGCAGTTCATGAGCAGGCCGAGATAGAGAGCTTTGAATCCGCGCAAGAACGCAGCAGGCTTGCCGGCATAGCGGATTTCAGTTAGTTCAACATCGGTTAGGATTTCCGCGCGTCGCCAATAGCGCGCGAAAAAGAAGACGGTCATCATGCCGCCTATGCAAAAACTCCACCAAAGCCAGTTGCCGGCAATGCCCTGCAGCGCAACCACCTGGGTTACAAACAATGGAGTATCGGCGGCGAAAGTGGTGGCCACCATGGAGGTCCCGGCAAGCCACCAGGAGACGTTGCGGCCGGAGATGAAAAACTCTTCTGTATTTCCACCGGCGCGACGGCGGTAGTAGATGCCGATCACCAGATTGATCAGCAGGTAACCTGCGATCACAATCCAGTCAATCACATGCAGCGGCATGGTTGCCTCCCGGTCTCGCTGTTTCCTCTGTGTTTAATGAAACGCTTCAATTAAACCGTAATCAACTGGCTTTGCGAGACCTCCTGCATATTACTTGGGAAATACCGCTTCGTCACTTCGGTCGGGAACGAGTTCAGGAGAACTGGCCCCAATCCGGATCGCTGGTCTGAGTGGGCCGTCGCCTGGTTGGGCAACGACCCCACAGATGGTTGGTTCTAAGCGCCCGCTTAGAAGTTCAGCTTCACGCCAAACTGGATCTGGCGGCCTGGGTTCGCGGAAGTGACGACCCCAAACGTTCCTGATCCGCCGGTGCCGGGAACGCCGTTGCAAGACGGGCTGCAATTGGCGCTGGGCGGCCCAAAGATCGGCGTATTGGTGACATTGATGAACTGGGCCATGAACTGCATGTTGGTCCTCTCGCCCAGCGTGAAACGCTTCGCCAGGTTGAGGTCGGCAGTTGCCAGGCCAGGTCCACGAAACGCACCGGCAGGGCAGTTTCCGAAGGTACCGGCAGCCGGTAAAGTGACCGCGGCAGGATTCCAGAACTGGATCCCGGTGACGCCTCCAATCGTTACGAGTTGACCGCTCCCGGACTGAGAAACACCGGAAGCGCAATCCGGACGGGGAGAAGTGGAGTTTGTTCCCGACTGGTCCGGCCCAAAGACGTCTATGGCGAAACCGGTATGCATGGTGAAATCCGCTCCCAGCGTCCAGCCACCGATAATCTGGTTCACCAGGTCGCTCGCTCCACTGCCGAACATCTTGCCCTTGCCGAATGGCATGTCATAGACCATGTAGCCATTGAATAGGCTGGCCACATCCGAAATGCATCGCCCGTAGTCGGCGAGCGGGTTATACGCGTTCTGGAAAAAGAACGAGAAGCCCGTCTGGCTGACGCTGCCTGGAAGCGCTTCTTCATCGCCAAATGGCCCGAAATATCCGAGGCTGTTGTTCAGGCACTTGGACCAGGTGTAGTTCGTCCGGTAGGAGAGCCCCTTCCACTCCCGTCCCTCCACCGATATCTGCAGCGCATTGTACCGCTGGATGCCGCTGGAATCGTTAAACCGGATGGTGGGAGAGTTCCCCGCGCCACAACAATTGATGAGGGGCTGGGCGAATGGGCCAGGCTGCACGACTCCATTCACGAGGTCCTTCTGGTTGAAGATGAAGATGTCCGACATGTGGTCAATTTTGTTGCCCACATAACCGGCCTTCACCGACGTGAACTTACCAAGCTGGCGTTCGATGCTGAGGTTCCACTGCTGGTCCACCGCCGGTTGCAGGTTGGGGTTGGTCAAATGCAGCGTGTTATTGGCAAGGCAAGCCGGTGAAAGGGCTTGCAGTGTAGCCACTGTGCAGGCCGCCGCCGGGAAGTTGCTGAAGCCCTGATCAAGCGTGCTGTTGGGAGTTGCCAGTCCTGTGAAGTTGGCGGTATGGGCCTCCACAAAGGGTGGATTCTGGTAAGGAAGGTTGTTGATGCCGTTGGCCTCCATGAAACTGGAGATGCTGTATGCACCGCGCACCACCATGTTCTTAGCCCAGCCCCAATGCGGCTGATAGGCAAAGCCCAGCCGCGGCTGGATGTTATCGATTCCGTAATAGGTGTTGTAACCGGAGCCGATGGTTGGCGCCCCGGTAATCAGATTGAAGTTCACATCCTGGCCATTGTTGGTGTCTCGGGCCGTGGTTAGTTCGTAGCGCAGTCCAAGATTGAGCGTGAGGTTATTGGTTACACGCCAGTTGTCCTGCCCGAAAATTCCGAACAGGCTGTTGCGGAGATACTTGTTGCCGCCTCCGCCGTTCCCTTGCTGGACCACGGTAGGCAGGCCAAGCACGAAGTCTGCTACAGGAAAGCCGTTGCCGCCTCCGTTGGCAGCGTTGCCGGTAAATTGACCGCTAAAGTCAAATTCGCCGGCCAGACCGGCGTTGCCAGGATAGATGTCATTGATGATGTAGTGGAAACCCTGGAAGCCGAAGTGCATTTCGTGTTTACCGTGAGACCACAACAGAGTGTCCTCGAACTGGAGCGTGGTGTCGTGGAAAGACTGGACCAGGTCGTTCGTTCCAATGCTGTTAATCGCTCCATTGAACGTGAGGGACGGCAGGAAGGTTACGGGCACGTTGGCAATGCCAAACGTTGCCCCCAGGTTTTGTCCGGTGGGATTGGAAAAGCCCTCGGTCACCGGGAAATAAGCAAACCCTACGCGGGCGTCATTGATTACCCTGGAGGAGAAAGTGTGGGTTTCATCCAATACAAAGTTCTTCAGCGGAAACGTCCGGTCGGCATTCGCCAGTAACTGAACGCTGTTGCTGTTGGGAAAGGTTACGAACTGCTGCGACCACCGGCCCATCAAGTGGTCTTTGTCCGAAGGCAGGAAGTCGATCTTCAAGTCACCCTGGAAGGAGTTGTCATGGAATTGGGAGATATTGTTGCCGATTCCATCGAAATTGTAGAACGGAGAGTTGATGATATTTTTTGCGGCGTTGCTGAACCTGCCCACTGGGATCTGGTTGTTGAGGAAGGGCGTCCGCGTTGCCGGATTGGCGCTGGAAGCGGGATCGAAGAGTTGGTCCACACGCAGGTGGGTCGTAGGATCCGTGTCGTTGCAAAGACCGCCAGTGAAGCCAGTTTTGCAGATGGCCGAAAAATCGCCCCCGCGTTGCGCATTGGTGATGGTTTTTATCTGGCCCACGCTTGCGGGCTCGCTAAACAGCGATTCCGAATAGTCGGCAAAGAAAAACAGCTTATTCTTGATAATCGGTCCGCCCAGTGTGGCGCCGAAGTCGTCGTAGCGTAGCCCCGGCCGGGGAAGATTATTCAAATTATTCGACCAACTGTTGGCGTTTAATCCGCCGCGGCGCATGTATTCGTAGAGACCACCATGGACATCGTTGGTGCCGGATTTGATGGTCACATTGACTATTCCACCCAGATAGTTGCCGAAGTCGGCGGGCGCATTCCCGGTGATCAAATTGAATTCCTGCACGGCTTCGGGTGCGGGAACGTAGGCAACGTCGTTATTATCAGGCTGGTTGTTGTCCATGCCGTCCAGTACGAAGTTGTTCTCCTGCTCACGGGCGCCATTCACATAAGGGCGGCCCGTGCCAAAGGTGTTCTGGCCCGCCTGGAAACCAAACAGGTTCGGCGTGATCACTCCCGGGGCGGCAATGAGGGTCAATTGATTGGTATTGTGCGTCGAGAGAGGCAGGTCAACGGCCGTCCGCGCGTCAATCAGGCTGCTCAGCAAACTGGTGTCAGTATCAAGGATTGGAGCGGAGCCCGTCACCTCCACCGTCTCTGAAGTCTGGCCGATTTTTAGTTGAAAATCGAGACGGGCGCTCTGGTTCAGCACCAGCGTGAACTTCTCATGACGAGAGGTTTGGAACCCTTGTCCGGTCACACTGACCTCATAGGTGCCCACGGGGACTCGCGCGAAGTCATAATCGCCGCTCTCATTCGTCTGGGTAGTCAGCGCAGTGCCGCGGTCAACGTCCCTCGCCGTGACGGTTGCGCCTTTCACTGTCGCACCGCTCTGGTCAACAACGGTACCCACGATTGCTCCGGTATCCTGCTGCGCTTGCGCGAACTGCACGCCGGCCATCAGAGTGAAGACCAGGCCCAGGGACAAAGCGAGCGCAACCCGCGCCCACCGGTGTTTAGGTTGCCCAACTCCCCGCGCAGCAGGGACGGAGCTGGAGTGGATACACGATCTTGTAAAGAACCGGCGAAGACGTGGCATGTAACCTCCAAGAAAGTTGGCTGCCGTTTTATCGGCAGCGTGCAATTGATTTGCTCTACTCCAGCCTGCTCCGGAGTACCGGCGTCGTGTGTGCAGGTAGACGCGGCTCATGTCCGAATTGGATGGAAACCTCACGAATGCCTCAAACCTTCTAAATTAGGCTATTAAATCGTTTCATTGTTGTTTGTTGAAACGGTTTCATAAACTTGGCCTCAAATTTTCCTCTCCTGCATGGCGGATGTCAAGTGCTGGATTCAGTTTCGTAACATTTTTTCGCAGTTGTAATGCGAGAAGGATCTACAAATTCTTGTAGATTGATTGGTTTTTTCAATGGTCGCTGCGTTGATTTCTGTCCCAATTGCCGGATGACCTGATCAAGCGGCGGCCCCTTCCCGGAGCGCAGTGAATGTGATTGTTCTGCAGAGCTACGCCGTCACGCGATGCCGCACGACACCCTGGAAAGCTCCGCTCAACAAAGGGAGCCGGGCCGCGCCGATCAAGCCGGCATCGCTTCCAAGCAAAGCCCGTGTGACTATGGTCTTCTTCTTTTGCTGTAGGTCATTTTCGCCCGGATCACTGGCGCGGAACACAATCGAGCGCTTTCTCAGTTCCCGGAACAGTGCGGGCGAGAAAACCTCCCAAGCGCTAGAGACACCACCACCGATCACATACATGGGGAGATTCAAAGCATCCACCAGGCTGGAGAGCACAACTCCCAAAGCCCATCCGACGGTATCAAAAATCTGTTGCGACGCCGGATCCCCTTGCAGCGCATATTGGAAGATTATTTTGGCGCTGAACTCCGGATTGGCCTCCATGGCCCGCGCCAGTTCCGTTGCCTTGCCGGCAGAAACGGCCTCCGCCGCCATCCGTTGGATGGCCGTGGCCGAGGCGAACTGCTCCAGGCAGCCACGATTGCCGCACCCGCACGGCGGCCCGTCAGGAGTGACGGTCATGTGGCCGATCTCGCCGGCCATCCCAATCATGCCGTGCCACAAAGCTCCGTCAAAGATGAAGCCGCCGCCTACGCCGGTTCCCAACGTCACCATACACATGCCGTTTACCTCGCGTCCCGCGCCCATCCACTTTTCGCCCAAGGCTGCGCAGTTGGCGTCGTTCTCCAGGATGACCGCCGTCCCCAAGCGCTGCTGGATCGCTTCTTTCACGGGATAGTTGGTCCAGCCAGGTAGATTGGGCGCCGCATAGACGGTGCCCGTATCCATGTCAATGATTCCCGGCACACCTACGCCCACTCCGGCAAATCGGTGGGCGCCATTGAACTTGCCGGAAAGCTGCCGGATGACGCTGCACATCTCGTTAATCACAAGGTCGCGGCCGCGTGTGACCTGGGTGCTGGTGCAGATGGTTTCCATCTGCCGGCCGCTCTCTTCCACCGCGGCAACGCGCATATTCGTGCCGCCAAGATCCACGCCGATAGAGAACGAATTCATGGCACTCACCTGGCAGGCCGAACCCCAAGGGATGGATATTGTCCTGGCCTGCAGCGGGACAATTATATAAAATCGTTTCAATAAACACATTGATTTTCGCACGTCGTTTTTTGGTCCGGTTCTCCGAAGAGATAGAACCGGGAGTGCCGCAGGTACAGTTATAATCTGCAAGCACTAGAGAGGTAACGCCCAGTGCCGTATTCCAAGCGCCGACCCAGAACCACTATCACCATCCGCGACGTGGCTGAGGAAAGCGGGTTCTCCGCCACCACTGTTTCCATCGTTCTGAATAATGCACCTTTGGCCCGCTACATTCCTTCGCCCACCAAGACCCGCATCCAGAAGGCAGCCAAGAAGCTTGGATATCATCCCAACATTTTCGCCAAATCATTGCGCAGCAAACGCAATCACACCGTGGGAGTCATGGTCTTCGATGTCACGGACCCCTACTGCACCCTGATTCTTCGCGGCATTGAGAATTCCCTGTATCAAGCCTCTTATCTTCCCATTCTCACAGACGCTCATAATGACCGCAGCCGCTTCGAGCGGTATCTGGAAATGCTGCTCGAGCGGCGCGTGGAAGGGCTGATCATTCTCGCCAACTGGCTCCTGATCGACATTAATCTGCTGGCCGACTTGGAGAAATCGGAGATTCCTACCGTCATCATTGGGCGCGAGCATGAATCCAAGTCCATTAGTTCCGTGCTGGTGGATGATGAAGGCGGCGCTTATTCGGCAGTGGCGCACCTCCACGGCCTGGGTCACCGCAAGATCGCCTTTGTGCGCGGTCCCAAGGCGCTCATGTCCAGCAAAAAACGCTGGAAAGGAATACAGAAGTTTGCTCAGGACACCGGCCTGGAACTGGATCCGAGGATCATTGTTGACCTGCCTGACCAGCTCAGCCCCAATCTCGGCGTGGAAGACGCGTACAAAATGACTGAGGAATTGCTCAAGAGAAAACGCTCCTTCACCGCCCTGATGGCCTATGACGATATGACCGCGCTCGGGGCCATGCGGGCGCTGACCAAAGCGGGAGTAAAAGTTCCCGAGCAGTGCTCCGTGATTGGATTTGATGATGTGGCCACTTCCGCCCTGTTTGTTCCTTCATTGACCACGGTGCGCCAACCGATGGAAGCCATGGGCGCCGCCGGCGTTAGCGTGATTCTGGAGGGCATCAATGCTCGCGCCGAAAACCGGGAATTTCCCGCCGTTCAGCGCAAACTGCCTTCAGAGCTGGTCCCCCGCGAATCGACCCGGGCGATTACTGAAACGCGGAACCAAACTGCCTGAGCGATTGCGCCCGCCATTTATCTTCATCTAGCCCGCTCTGTCAGAGAAAAGCCACGCTGGGCGATGCCCGGCAACGTGACCGGTAATTTGCCCTGCGGTTGCAATTCTCCAAACAGGACCTTCACCGCGCTTAGCTCCGAGCTGGACGCATTTGAATAGGTGCAGATGTAAGTCTGTATCTGGGGAAAACTCTGCGCGACGTAAGGATTTCCCATCGCAACCACTGCGGTCTTGGCCGCGGCGGTCTCCAGCACCTGCGCCAGCAGCTCTCCAGTACCTTGTTCCAGCCCAACACTGTTGACCAGCTTCCCGTTGACCATGACCTGCTTAGCCGGAACCGGAACTATGTATGCTGCTACTACGACTCTTGTGGCGTCTTTCACCGCTTGAAGAATGTCCGGGCTTGAGAGCTTGGCCACGCTATTGTCCACGGTAAAGACCGTTGCGTCGGCGCGCCGTAGCTTCAAAGCAGATTCGAAATTGTGTCCCGACTCTCCGTGAATGGAATCGGCGAGAATGATGGTAACCACCTGGTTGTTCGGCTGGATGGGTGCGCGAAAAATTTCACTCTCCGTTGTGGGGGCTTGCAGTTTTGGCACCGGCAGCACATGGCCGTTATTGCGCACCAGGGTCACTGCCTGGTCTGCGACCTGCTGCGCAAATTGCATGTCTGCCGGTTTGCTCACCAGATAGGAAACCTGCTCTAGATCAACCAACCGCGCCAGGTGCAACCCCACGGATGCCTTCATCTCCAGAATTTTGCGCACCGATTCATCAATCCTCGCTTCGGGAATTTCACCGCGTTGCACCGCTGCGATGATTCCATGGAAAGCGCCGTCCAAGTCTGTAGGCCAGAGGATTACGTCATTGCCTGCCTTAACGGCGTCCACGGCTGCTTTGGCCGTGGCGCTGCCCTGCTGCGGAGGATAGAGACTGGTAAGCCCGCGCATCTCCAGGGCATCCGTCACCACCACGCCTTTGAATCCAAGCTGGGCCTTTAACACTTCGTCAATGATCTCGTGGGAAATGGTGGCGACCTTGTTGGGATCTGCATCGAGCGCGGGAACGGCGAGATGGGCCACCATCACCGAGTCTACCCCGGCATCGATCGCTTGCTTGAACGGCGGAAATTCTATTGCCTGAATATGCGCCAGATTACCTTCTACTCGAGCCACGCCGAGGTGAGAATCCGTTTCGGTGTCACCATGGCCGGGAAAATGTTTCACCGCCGTCAACATACCGTGCTCTCTTGATCCCTGGATGAAGGCGGCAACCATGTTGCCGACCGCAGCCGGATTTTCCCCAAACGACCGCGTATTGATGATGGGATTATCGGGGTTGCTGTTCACGTCAGCCACGGGAAACAAGTTCCAGTGAATGCCGATGGCCCGCGATTCCTCGGCCGTAATGGCGCCGAATCTGTTGGCATAAGCCGGATCGCCGATGGCCCCGAAGGCCATGGCATCAGGAAACGAAGGCACCGAACTCACGCGCGAGGCCAGCCCGCGCTCAAAGTCCGCGGCGATGAGCAATGGCAACTCTGAATCTCGCTGCAATTGATTGGCAACGGCGGCCACTTCAAGAGGAGGGTTTTTCAGCAGTGTGGACCCATCCACGTGGACCGTAAGCACGACCGACCCGATGTGATATTGGCGCAGCGTATCGCGGAATTGTTTGTAGGCGTCACTCTCAAAGTTCTGGAAGTCAGTAAAATACCGGATATTCAACATCTGTCCGACTTTTTCTTCCAGGGAGAGCTTCTTCAGGGTCTTCTCAACCCAGGCGCGACCATCTTTCGTAAGCTGCACTGGTACTGGCCTCTGGCGCTGCTCCGCACTGACGCATACCGATAAGAAGGTGAGGGCCAAAACCGCGAGTTGGAATGACTTCTTCATGGAGAAAGAAGATAGCAGAAGAACAGCTCCCGACTTTTGGGCTTTTGGCTTTGGGCCGCACGGCATCTACGCAATTCGCGCGTTACCAATTAAGATACTGAGTCGAATATGCCAGCCACTATCCTTGACGGCAACAAAATCGCCGCCCAGATTCGGGCGGAAGTAGCAGAAGACGTAAAGAAGCTCACTGCCGCGGGCACTCGTCCGGGTCTGGCGGTGATTCTGGCCGGGCACGATCCGGCTTCCGAGATCTATGTTCGCAACAAAGTCAAAACCTGCGAGCAGCTCGGAATCCACAGCGAAAAGCTCACACCGCCCGACTCGGTGACTACGGAAGAGTTGCTGGCCATGGTGGAGCAACTGAACCAGCGCAACGAAATAGATGGCATCCTGGTGCAACTCCCGCTGCCCAAGCAGGTGGACACCCGAACAGTGCTGCTGGCGGTTGCGCCGGAAAAAGACGTGGACGGGCTACATCCGGTGAACATCGGCAATTTGGCGACGCAGAGGCCGGGGCTGGCGCCGTGCACGCCCAGCGGCGTGATTGAGATTCTGCGGCGCAGCAACATTCCTATCGAGGGACAAAACGCGGTGGTGGTGGGCCGAAGTGATCTTGTCGGCAAACCTGTGGCCATGTTACTTCTGAACGCTAACGCTACGGTGACGATCTGCCATTCGAAGACGAGAAGTCTGAAAGATGTCTGTCGCCGGGCAGAAATTCTGGTGGCTGCGATTGGCCGTGCCGGATTGATAACAAAGGACTTAGTTAAGCCTGGCGCGGTCGTAATTGACGTGGGCACCAGCAAAATTACGGACCGGGCAGAATTTGAGAAATTCTTTGCCGGAGACGCTGCCCGGGAGAAATCTTTCACGGAAAAAGGCTCTACCCTGGTGGGCGATGTGGACCCGCACGTGGCCGAGGTGGCCGGAGCCATCACTCCGGTTCCGGGCGGAGTGGGACCGCTGACGATTGCCATGCTCATGGTGAATACAGTTAAAGCGTGCCGGCTGAGGCGAGGTAACTAGGGTGCTGCGGGTGGGTCTTACGGGTGGAATCGCCTGCGGAAAATCCACCGTGGCCAAGATGTTCGCGGACCTGGGCGCGCGCATCATCTATGCCGACAAGATTGCCCATGATCTCTACCGCCCAGGGCAGCCTATCCATGCAGAGTTGCTCAGACGATTTGGGCCGGACATCGTCCAACCGGATGGGGAGATAGACCGCTCGCGGCTGGCGGCCGTGGCCTTTGGCAACGGCAAGGTCCAGGAGTTGAATAAGATCGTCCATCCGGCGGTGATCCGCCGCCAGGAACAATTGATGTATGAAATCAGCACGCACGAACCGAATGCCGTGATCATGGTGGAGGCTGCGCTGATTTTTGAGGCGGGCGCCAAGAACAAGTTCGTAAAGATCATCGTCGTCAGCTGCCGACCGGACCAGAAGATTGCACGCTATGCCCAGCGGGCAAATATTGATGAAGGCGCCGCGACGGCCGAGGTTCACCGCCGCAGCAAGGCGCAACTCTCTGACGAGGAAAAAATCAGGCGCGCCGATTATGTGGTTGATAATTCCGGTTCCCTGGAGCGCACCCGCCAGCAGGTGGAGAGAATCTATGCTGAATTGAAGGTGATGGCGGTGGGGAGAAGTATTTAGTGCTTAGTATTTAGCTAAAAGGCGGAGGCAGGAGCTGGCTTTTGGCCCTTAGCTTTTAGCCTTTGGCCCCTGGCTAAAACAAACCCCTTGTTGAAACACTCTCTGTAGTATTAACGATTGGTGTATTCCGATGAGATGGTTACGTCTTTTCTTCTTCGCAGTTTTCTTTGCGGGCGCTTTCTATATCTTCACCAACTATCGTGAGGGGATGGCGCCTTCCTGGGTCACGCGGCCCGGCCACGTAGAATTGACGGAGGCGGCAGCGCCACCCAGTTACGATTCTGAAGAGCAGGAGAACATCTCTGTCTACAGGAAGTCCCTGCCTTCGGTGGTGAATATAACCTCGACGGCTGTAACTTTCGACTTCTTCTATGGGGCGGTTCCGCAACAAGGACAAGGCTCGGGATTTGTGATCGATGCGGAGGGCCACATCCTGACCAACTATCACGTGATCGAGGGAGCGCGACAGGTTGAGGTGAATACCAGCGATAAGAAGAAATATCGCGCGCAGATTGTGGGCACCGATCCGCAGCATGATCTGGCTATCCTGCAGATTCCCGCTCATTCCATTCCGCCGGCGGTGATGGGCGATTCCAAAGGACTGGTGGTGGGACAAAAGGTCTTTGCCATTGGCAATCCCTTTGGCTTGAGCGGGACGATGACACGCGGCATTATCAGTTCCATCCGGTCGGTGCGCGGCCAGCGAGGCTATATCGATGAGGCCATCCAGACGGACGCCGCCATCAATCCCGGCAACTCCGGCGGCCCCCTGCTCAATTCGCGCGCCGAGGTGATTGGCATTAACTCCATGATCCTGACGGGTGGAGCAGAACAGAGCGCGGGCATTGGATTCGCTATCCCCATCAATACAGCCAAGGCGGTGCTGGACGATCTGATCCACCTGGGACATGCGCGCTGGCCTTCCCTGGGCGTGCGCACACTTCCTATCGGGCCGGACCTGGCGGACCAATTAGGGCTGGCTGCTGATTCAGGACTGCTGATCATCCAGGTGACGCCGGGCAGCGCGGCGGACCGCGCGGGACTACGAGCGGGGAATGAACGCGCCTTCCTCGGCAACGTTCCTATCATGATCGGCGGGGACCTGATTGTGTCCGTGGATGGCCAGGCACTTCAGGACCAGCAGGATCTCTCTCACATGATGCAGAAACATCGTGCTGGAGATACTGTGACGGTGACCATCTATCGCGGAAAGAAGCGTATGGACGTGCGGGTAACCCTGGCAGAAGCGCGAGAAACAGTGTGAGGGAAAACGTCAAAAAAAAACCTTACCACTGATGACGGTGATTTGACGGATCTCCACTGAAAAACAAAGGCTATTGGAGAAGTCAGTTGCAGGCTCGTAGGGACCTCTCGCTTCGCTTCGAGGTAAACTCAAAAAAAAACACAATGAATTCCTAAAATGCCTGCAGGGTTACCTTATCCAGCCAAACGTTGTATGGATCCTGTTCGAAGTCTCCATCCATCTGGAAGGCGACGTTGATGTCTTCGAGGGTCCAGCTCTGTTGCGGCTGAAAAAATGCGTCCACGTTTGAGGTAACGCCATTCACGCTCACGCTGATGTAGTGCACCTGGCCGTTCACGCGTTCAAAGTTCCAGACGAGGTGGATCCAGGTGTTCGCGGGGAAGGGCTTGCAATCCACCTGGCTTGGAACCCATTTCTCGTTTAGAGGGTCCCAGATGTCCCACTTGCCTGTTCCCCTGAAATTGCACTCCGTTCCCCAGGTCCAGCGCAGCCCGCCGAAGGTCTGGTTCACGTCAAATTCGAGGGCCTGGGGTTTATCGGGATTATCGATGAAGAACGAAAGATCATAGACAAAGTGAGTGACGTTGGTCCCGCCGCGGAGGGACTCAAACCAGAGTTCATTGGAATACCCTGTCGGACCGCCCATCGTGAATTGGGAAGCCTGGCCGTCCAGTGAAGGCGTGCTTTGTCCCTGGATCATGGAGGAGACGGCGTTCCCGAGTCCGGCGGCACAAAGCTGGCCTTCACGAGGCGAGCCTGGCGGAAAGAGCGCGGAGCACGATTGCCAGCCCGGCAGGGTTTGAATATCCGACACGCCCGCGGCCTGCGGCGCTACAACATTCACCTGCAATACTGTCGCTGAGATGAATCCCTGCTTATCTTCGGCCATGATTTCCAGCGTGTGAGGGCCTGGGGCCATCCAGATGCGGGTATTCATTGAGCTCTCAAAAGTAAAGAACACAGCCAAGCCGTCTACATAGACCCGCATCTCGAAGATAGGATTTGACGGAGTAGCGGCAGCTATGACATTGGCCGGCGAGGTCACCATCGTGCCATCGCCGGGACTGGAGATGGTAAGCGGGAAAGCAGAAGATGGCGGCGGTGGTTCCTGTGCCGGAGGCGCCGGTAAAGAGCTTGTCTGCGGCGACCATGTAGGCGGAACCGGAGTGGGCGTAGGACTCGCTGAAGGAGTTGGTGAAGGGGTGGGAGTTGGGGAGGGTGAAGGAGTTGGAGCAGGTCCTGGCCCGGAAGGCGTGGGGGTTGGCGTGGGCGAAACGGTGGCACTGGATGCGCCACCGGCACATCCGGCGACGAAGAGACTTGCGGCCAAGAGAGAAGCGAGGAATAAAATCCGGCGTGTAAATGAGTGCGAAGAGAAGATGTTCACTGCTGGCTCCAGTACCTGGGAAAAGCGCTTTATTCGAGCTTGTGGTTTATCGTTTCTTAATTAGAGCTTACCAACTGGGACTGAAGGGCACTCTGGATATTTGTGCTTAGTACCAAAAGATAGGTCAGGGAACAGGGAAAAGCAAAACCTTTGAAACGCAGAGGAACAGAGGACGCAGAGGAAGATCAGAATGGGGAAGGTTTCAGGGAAGAGCAAACCCAAAACACGAGGCTTGCCAAACCCAAGGAATCTATTCGTAGCGAAGGGCGATCATAGGATCGACTGCGGCCGCTTTGCGCGCGGGAAGCCCTCCGGCCAGCAAAGCCACGGCGAGGAGCAGTCCGGCAGCGAGGGCCAGGACGGCAGGATTGTTGGCGGTTACGCCAAACAAGAGTGACTGAATGAGACGTCCCGTAAAGAAGCTGACTGCCAGTCCAAGGGCCAATCCGATGACCACCATCTGGGTTACTTCACGGAGAATCAGCCAGGAGATATTGCCGCGCGTTGCGCCCAGGGCGATCCTGATGCCAATCTCCCTGGTGCGCCGCGCCACGACGTAAGCCATCACACCATAAAGACCGATAGCAGCGAGGAATGCAGCCAGCGCTCCCAGGCATGCGGAGAGTGACGCAAGAAGTTGGTCAGAAAATACTGTCTCTCCGATCTGCTGGAGCAGCAGCTTCAAATGGTAGACGGGCAAGGCGGCATCGTATCCGGCAACGGTCTTCGTGATCTGCGGCGTAAGCGCCGCCGGTTCCTGGCCGGTTCGCAGGTAAAAGGTAATTTCGCTCAGGGTTTCGTGCTGCGCAAAGGGTAGATAGACGAAGAGCTGCGGCTGGCCGCGCACGTGCGTATGCTTGGAATCCGCAACAACACCGACGATTTCGATGTCAGGATGCACATCGCCCGCGCCAAAGGTAAATACACGGCCGATGGCGTCGCCCGCGGGAAAGAACCGTTTCGCCATGCTCTGGTTGATTACTGCTACTTTGGGTGCTCCGGAGGCATCGGCATTCACAAATTCACGCCCGCGGAGAAGGCCGATTCCCATCGTGGAGAAATAGTCCGGTCCTACCCAGTTCTGGTTCACGTTCATGTCTTCGTGTTCCTGGGACACATAGCCGGCGATGGTAATGTTGGCGCCGACATCATGGTTGGTGAAGACGGGAATTTCCGCAGCGCTCACAGACTTCACGCCTGGAAGGGCGGCGAGGCTCTCTTTCAACCGGCCAGCCAGGGCGATGGTCTGCGCGGGCGAATAGCGGCTCATTCCGGGAGCAATGGAAAACTGAATCACATGGCCGGTACGGATACCGAGATCCTCGCGTTGCAGATGAATCAAGCTGGTGGTAAACAACCCGGCTCCGGCCAGCAAGACAACGGTCATAGCGACCTGAAAAACCATCAGCCATTTACGCAGGCGCACGTTGGCAACGCTACCCGCCAGATTCGATCCGTGCCCCTTGAGCGGGCCCTCAGGGGCAATGCGGGTGACGCGCAGGGCGGGCATCAAGCCGAACAGGACTCCGGTGAGGAGCGAGACTGCCGCAGCGAAGAGCAGTACAGAGTAGTCCAGCCGCGCCTCCAGTCCATTGGCGCCGAAGCTTTGCGGAATCGCGCCGACAATAGTCCTCAGGGTGATAGCAGCGACCGCTGTTCCCGCCAAGCCGCCGCCCATGGCGAGGAGCAGGCTTTCAGTCAGCAGGAGGCGCAGCAAGCGCCCCCGCCCCGCGCCAAGCGACAATCGCACCGCAATTTCCTGCTGCCGCGCCTCGCCTTTGGCTATGAGCAAGCTGGCGAGATTGGCGCAGGCAATCATCAGGACAAGGCCGACCATGGCAACCAGGAATATCAGCAACTGTTTGATTTCCGCTTGCAGGATAGGGCGGCCATGGGAGCCGGGATCCAGGAATATTTTCTTTTGGAGAAAAAGTTCCGAGGTCTTCTTCCGCAATTTGAATATTGGCAGTTCATCCTGGAGCACTGCATAGTAAGTAGCCTGAAGCGCCGTTTCAGCCTGATCGCGGGCCAAGGCGGGTTTCAGCCGCCCTAACAGGGCGATCCAGTAATCTCGCGGCGTATCGAGACCATTCCAACCAGGCGTCATCTGCGCCTTCATGGTTATGGGAATGAAGATGTCGGGGATCTGGCCAATCTGCACACCAATGAATCCATCCTGAGCAACACCGACCACCGTGAGGGCGACGCCATTGACCGTGAGTTGTTTGTTCAGGATGTTGGAATCGCTGGCGAAGCGGCGGGTCCAATAACCATAGCTGAGAAGGGCCACTGTGTCCGCTCCGGGACTGGTTTCGTCCTGGGCGGTGAAGATGCGGCCGAGCGCCGGTCTCACGCCCAGGGTCTCAAAATAATTTCCTGAGACCAGTTCTCCGGCGGCCCGCTCGCTGAATCCCTGCCCGGCCACGCTCAACGACACGGGATAGCGCGCCAGCAAGCCGGAGAAGACGCTGTTCCGGTCACGCAGCTCTCTGTACATGGGATAAGAAAAAGAACTGGCGCTACCTGCACCATCACTCGAGGTATGGCCCAACTGCGGCCCGGGAGAGCGAAGAATGACCAGCTCTTCAGGATGCTGCACGGGAAGATGCCGGAGCAGGACCTGATAGGTCAAAGAGAAAATCGCGGTGTTCGCGCCAATTCCAAGGGCGAGCATGAGAACGGCCACGATGGTGAAGCCGAGATTTTTGCGCAAAAGGCGAACGCCGTAACGCACATCTTGCAACAACGATTCCAGCCAGATGAAGGTCCAAAGCTCGCGGCAGGTCTCTTTGAATCTGGCGGCGTTGCCGAACTGCCTCCGGGCGGCGAAGCAGGCATCCTTAGCGTCAACCTGGCTCATGGATTCGCGCATGGCCAGGTGAAAGGCCAGTTCGTCATCCAAGTCGCGGTCAAGGCGCTTGCGGTTCATCAGCGCTTTCAGCTTGAGCCGGACTGCCTTCAACCATTCGAGAGCCATGGATTCCACTCCTTATGCGGTCTGCATCACGCGGGCTATGGCCGCGGTCAACCTATCCCAAGTTTGGTTTTCAGCGGCAAGATGCTTGCGACCGGCGGAAGTGAGCGAGTAATACTTGGCCCGGCGGTTGTTGTCTGAGACGCCCCATTCGGCGGCGAGCAGCCCGCGCAACTCAAGCCTGTGCAACGCCGGGTAGAGCGCGCCTTCCTCCACGCGCAGGACTTCATCCGAGGTCTGCTGAATCCACTCCGCCACGGCGTAACCGTGTTTGGGTCCACACGAAAGCGCTTTGAGGACGAGCATATCAAGCGTCCCTTGCAGCAGGTCCCCTTGTTTATTTTTTGAGTCTCCCATAAATGATTTATGGGAACATGATACTAGAAAACAGGTCGCGGGATAGGTATACAATAAGAGTCAGGTCAGACAGCATCCTCCGCGCTTCACGCGGTAATGCCTGAGCGCCCAGGTGGAAGGGGACTGAAAATGATGCAATCCACCCTGCTCAAGTCTTTTCTTGCAGGAATCGCTTGGTTAACTCTCGCGTGCTTTACTACGCCCGCGCTTGCGCAACATGGTGGCGGCCACGGAGGTGGCGGCGGCTCTCACGGTGGAGGTGGCGGTTCTTTCCGCGGTGGCTCAGGGTCCGGATTTCGTGGCGGCAGCTTTCACGGCGGCGGCTTTCGTGGTGGCAGCTTTCACAGTGGTTCTGGGGGATTCAACGGAGGCTTCAGGGGTGGGCCGGGCGGATTCGGCGGCGGAGCAAGTGGAATGCGCGGCGGCAATTTTCGCAGCGGTCGTTTTAGCTCGTCAGGAAATGTCACGGGAGCCCGGAACGGTTCGACCTCGATGATGGGCCGCGGGACGATGAATCGCGGGAGCATGGGTCGCGGGACAATGAATCGCGGCTTTGGTAACGGTTCGGGAGCCGCTCGCGCTGCGATCGCTGACGGTCATTGGCACTCCTTCGGAGGCGTGCGCAACGCCAGCTTCGGCGGCGGTATCGGTCGAGGCGGTTTCATCCGGAGCGGGCGCTTCGGCAACGGATTTGCGGGCCGCGGCTTTGGCCGCAATGGATTCTTCAGGGATGGGTTCGGCCGTGGCCGCTTCTTCGGCCGCGGATTCGGCTGCTGCTTCTTCGACTTCGACTTCGGATTCGGTTTTGGCGGGGGCTGGTGGGGCCCCTGGGGTCCGTTCTGGGAGTGGCCGCCTTATGCATATTGGGGTGGTCCCTATTGGTGGGGTGATCCCTACGCTGCTCCGCCCTACATCTATCGGGACTACGGCCAGGATTACGACGCGTACCCGGACCGGGAAGACAGCGTGACGGGGAACGCAAGATAACCCTTCGTTCCTTTCGGTTCTGCGGCATACAACTCCGGACAGGGTTTTTGCACAGATGGTCGCTGGATAAGACGGTTGGCCGCGAATTTAACGCGAACGGGCGCGAATTCTAAAGAATGCCAGAAAGCTCCCAACTTTGTTCGCAGCGGACAAGGTTGCCAGCCGTCAGATTGGTCCCGCAAAAGCAGACCCGCCAGGGCAGGGCAAACCTCACTTTTTACCGCTGATCAACTTTCTTACTGCTCCTTCACGCGGATGTCAGACGCGCGAGGACTGGCGCTTTGCGGTGGAGCACGTATGAGTTATGCCAACCCGCACGGCAATGGCACGGGTTGGCCTTTGTATGAATCTACTTTGAACACCGCAGGAGGGCCTGACTCTTAAGACCGGCTCCGATATTGCAATGGACGCTTGTGGCCCTTGCAGCGCCTTGGCATGAATAAAAAAGAGTTGCAATATGGGACAATCTAGCTTTTGCTGAGTCTGGTATTCTTTTGATTGTGGTACTTTTTTTAAGCGCTGTTCCAGTTCGGGACGCTGCTGATGTCACTGGCCACAAAACAGACGGCACAAGATAATTCAGACGGCAACTCGAGGAAAGAGAAGGTAATGCGCGCTGAATACGACGTTATTGTCATTGGCGGCGGCCCAAACGGCCTTGCCACCGCCTATCAGTTGAGCAAACGCGGAAAGAGAACGTTGGTGGTCGAGCAATTTACGTTTCTGAATCAGTCCGGGAGTTCGGCGGGCGTATCTCGCCAGTTCCGCATCCCATATCCCCAGCCCTACATGGTTAAATTCGTCCTCGACTCGATCCCTTACTGGGACGAATTGCAGTCGCTTACTCCCCGGGCCCTGATGGATAAAGTCGGCACCTTGTGGTTCGGCGACCCCGATACAAAATCGACAGAAGGCAATATCAAAGCCGCCGAGCTGGCCCTGAATGCCGAGGGCGTTCCCTATACAAAGCTGACTGCGAAGCAAATCGAGAACGAATATCATTTCAAGGACCTCCCTTCCAGTTATGTTGGGTTGTTTCAGCGGGACGGTGCGAGCATCGATCTCAAATTGACCCAGGAAACGCTGCTTGGGTGGAATATGAAATCCCCTTACGTCACGCTTCTGGAACAAACACCGGTGAGCGGGATCCGGGATTCCGGCGGGCGATTTGAAGTAACAACGCCCCAGGGCAGGTTTACCGCTGAAAAGCTCGCGATTGTTGCCGGGCCTTTCGTGGATAGCGTCGTGAACTTGCTGGGTTTTTATGTCAGGGCAACCTATTGGAACATGGCGTCAGCGTTCTACAAAAAGACGCAGCCGGACATTCAGTATCCGACCTGGTTTGTGTTTCAGGACCCGGTCGGCCAGAATGGGAACCAGTTTTACGGCTTCCCGGAAGTTTCGTGGAATTATCCGGGCTACATCCGGGTGGCGTCCGACTTCGTGATTGAGCCGCTCGCGTCACCGAGCGAGCGGACCTTTGTCCCGAACCCGGAAGAACTGGCGTTCACGGCGCAATGGGTGCGCGATCATATGACCGGGCTTGAACCCGTTCCTGAGTTCACGTCCACTTGCCTCGTGGCGCTCAGCACGATCCCCAACAAGGAACTCATTATCGATTTTGCGCCGGCGTGGGTGCCCCGCCACAAAGACATCGTCCTTTACGCGACCGGCTGGTCCGGCAAGTTCGTTCCATTGATGGGCCGGATCCTTTCCGATCTCGCGCTGGACGGCAAGACTTCCTACAACATTTCGCACTTCCAGATGGGCCACAAGTACTTCAAGCGGATCGGGGAATAGGTTCCAAAAGGACGCCAACCCCCGGTCAATTCATAAGGAGAAAAAATGCATTTTTCAATATTTGGAGCCGGAGCCTCAGGTCTCTACACGGCGTGGCGGTTGCTGGGTGAAGGGTATGTCCCCGGGGTCGAAGAGCATCCCACTTTAAAAAAGGGCGACACGCTTGAGCTCTACGACTGGGGCCACTACTTCTTCAATCCTGAGAACAGCGGCACCCGCGAACCCGGCGCGCGCGTCTGCACCTGGCACTATAACGACAACCCGAAGGCCTCCTATCTGGAAGTCGGGGGCATGCGCTACTCGTACTGGAACGGCGAAGAGGCTCCTGAGAACCAGGGGCACCGCGTTGTTAGTACCGTGATCAAGCGCCTTGGGCTGGAAAAGGACTCGATTCCGTTCAATGTGTCCGACAACCAGCTGTACTGCCTGCGGGCCAGAAACATGTATCTCAACGGCATCACCTCTTCAAGTCCCGCGCCCTATAACGTCAACAACTACGGCGCCTCGAATCCGCCAGACACGGGAATGACGACAATCCAGAACCTGGCTCTAACGCCGAAGGAGGCGGGCCGGTTCACCCGCCGCGACTGGTGCCACTTCTACGTACACGGAAAAATCCAGGTTGACCTGCCGGATTCATCCGTATTCAAAAAGGGTGACAAGGTCGAGGACATTGGCTATTGGAACATCATGTTCGACCAGCTTGGTTCCGAAGGCTACCAGTACGTGGCCGACGGCAACGGTTACACCTCGAACGTGATCAACTGGCACACGGGAGATGCGATCGAAGCCAATAACGAATTTGCACCGGGCACCGAATACAAGACGCTCAAAACCGGCTATTCAAGCATGTTCAACCAGTTGTTCGACGCCATCCAGAAGAAGGCAGCGCTTCTGGGCGTCAATTTCGAATATCACTACGACACGCGCCTGCACTCGATCCTGCAGATTGATGGAAAAGTCCACTACTGGACCGCTAGCCGTGAAGAGCCTTCGAAACGCGGCCCTGAAGCAACCACGGACTGGGCGTGGCTCGCGATGCCACGGCACTCGGTGGAGCTTGTAGCCCAGGCTACGCGCTATCAGCCGCACGCGGGAAGTGACGTGCTCAATCATCCCGAGACCCAGAACTATCTCCAGTCGGTAATCCTGCAACCATCTTACAAGGTTGGCATGTTCTTCGACCAGGAGTGGTGGCTGGCCACGGCTAAGACGCCGCCGCCCTACCCGGCGCCGATCACCGGCTACGAGATTACCGGTCAGGTCCTTGCAGGCCTGAAAGACTTTAGTCCGGCGGACAAAGATAAGATCCGCAAAAACAGTAACGTCTTCGAGACGCCGTTCGATTCGGCCGCCGCACTTGTGACGGCGGTAGAAAGCACAATTGCAGCGAAGCTCACATACGGCCAGGAAACCAGCCTGACCACCGCCTCCCAGCGGAACACCATCGGGCCGAGCGTATCGGATATGCCGATCCGGCAGGTGGTCTACTTCGGGAACAACGCGCTTGAGCAAAGTGAAAAGCCTATCTACGGGTTGCTTGCTGCGTACGACGACGAGCAATTCACTTCGTTCTGGCGTGAGCTCGAACTTGGACCGCACCGGAAGCGCGAGGTTCCGCCGAGCGCGGATACGCAAACGCTGGAAGGTCCGCGCAAGTCGCCCCCGATCATGGTCAAGATGCTGCGTTCACAGCTGGCTGCGATGCACTTCGGCCCGGGCGCCTCCTACCAGTCAGTGCCCGAGCCCCTGGAAACGCGCTACATGGACTGGTCGCTGCCGCCATTCAACGCGGGCTATCATGCCTGGGCCGCGCACTACAATATCGCCGACGTACAGAACCAGATTCGCAAGCCGTCACAATTAGTACCGGGTGTGGATGCAAACATCTTCATCGTGGGCGAGGCTTACTCGAACGATCAGGCCTGGGTTGAAGGGGCGTATTGCACGGCGGAGTCCGTGCTGATCGATTTCGTTTTCCCCGCGCTCAATCCGAAAGCGAAGCCGATTATCGATCCAGAGCCGTATCCGTTCATCTGCCCGCTGGTTGGGAAAAACCGCGTTGAGTGAATGAAAAATCGGGAGTGAGACACGCGGCTTTGAAGCGGTCATAGGTTTGTGTATCTACTTCTCCGGAATACTCGATTTGCTGGGCCCGAAGAGGGCACGCTGATCGTCTCACTTTTCCGACGTCATTTCGGCTCGAAATCGCACTCTAAAACCTGCCAGTACCCGCGACCACCGATCAGATCCTTCCGGGGCTGTGCAATTCCCGCCTGGGGCATGACGTCGATAACCGTAATGAGCCTTGCGCTCGGAGTTGGTGCCAAAAATGAAATCTCAATCGCCGGCTTCGGCAGGGTCTTGAACACCGAGCAACAAATTTAGGCACATTCAGGTTGGAACCCGGGTGTAGAATGCTTCGTATTTCAGCCAAGCTGAATTTTTGGATTTGCGAAAAGGAGCATTTGTGATGACAAAGGCCTTGGCGCTGCCTCCGCCGTTGAACGAACGCATACTTAAGATCTTCCGAATATTGGCCGCGATTGGTACTGGTTTCACAACCATTTTGGCTCTGTCTCAGAATAGCTACGTTCACGCGGTGCTTCACAATGTGCAATTACCTTCGTTGAACACGACTATCAGGTGGGAACTTGGCCTTCAGGGACTCACGGTCTTCTGCTTATTGGGATTTGCGTTGCAAACTTTGCCGGCTGTCCGAGAAGACCGCTGGTTTGAAAGAACCGACGACCCAGCAGTCGCGAAAATTTTTGGTGCAATGGAAGCTGAAGAACGCCAGCAACGTCTCCGAAACACCATGACAGCGGCAACACAGTTTCGCGGATGCTGGATTTTTTTGTGGGCGACTTGGGTCGTTCTCTATGCGGTATGGTGGGCTTCACCCCCATCACAGACTCAAGCAATCAACATATTTACTGTCGTCGGGGACACATTAAACATGCTCACCGGATCTGCTTTCTTTCTCTGCTACTATGTGATGACACGCCACACCGCGCCTCCCCCAAAAGTAGGTTTCCTCACACTAGCTTTTTTTACGACTGCAGGATTCATGCTTATTGGATTGGTTGGACTCTTGTACCAAGGCCAACCCCCACCCGTCCTTGACCCGTTCCATTGGCTGTCGGGGCTTGTCTCAGGAATTGCGATGGCTTTGTTTGTTGGTCGCCTTGAGAGCGGGTTGATGCGGATAACTCCCATTCTGATTGTTGCTTACTATGCGTATGCAATCATCCAATTTTCCTATCCTGCCTTACCAAAGGAGCCTTGGGTTTTTCTAGTTATGACAAGCTTTGCCCTGGTATTAAAGATACTTCTCTTTTGGGAATTGCGAAAAATACTGTCTGACGGAACCATTTACTGGTATATGCTTGAATATCGGAAAGATTTAGAAGTTGGAAAAGACGATAAACAACAATTTCTGGCTGCTTTCTTGGTAAAAGATAAAGTGGTGGGTGCCAACAGGACACTCGGGCAAGCTGCTTCTTAAGTATTGCGTGTGTTTCAACGAGGTCTGCTGAGCCTGCAGGAGTCGTCTTATTTTTGTCTTCTCTGTCCAAATGCCAAAGGTACCCTTTCGATTTCCGTCATGCTGGTGGCTCAAGGGAGCAGTGGCGCAGATTTCCAATCCGCATCTTCCAGCCACCATGAACCTGTTACTGGCTGGTATTGCCTAGTTTTGAACTGGTTCTACCAATCAGAAAACGAAGAGCTTAAACTCTAATATCGCAGAAATCGGCAACACTGGGTTTCTCCGCAGTCGTGTTCTCGTTGAGCTTCTTCGGCGAGGCGGCGCAATTTCTCCGGAGCACGCACCAGTTTTTCCCTCCAGACAGCTTCGTCCTCCAAGGTTTCGATAATCTGCGAGGCGATCGCGTCCTGCTCCTCCCCAGGAAGCGTGGAGACTTTGCGCAGCACCTGTTCGAGCAGTTCGGTCATGAGCTGAGCGTAACAGCGAAGAAGGGTAACGGGCAAGCGCCTATGGCTTCTTATGGGCGGAAAATCGAGCCGGCTACGTGTGTCTCAATTTAGATAACGATTGCGTCCAGAATTCCCCTGAAAATATTCATTGGGGCCGGAGGTTTCAAAATCCTCCACCCCGACCCATCTCAGTCCGTTTCGGGCGGCCGATCATCCTGGTTTCATCCGGGTTCACTCAGGGCTTACGGGTGTTCGCCTATCGCTATCCATGTTTTTTGGGGGAGCAGCAAACATCGGGCCTGCTTGAGCGGCGTTCTTTATGGTCGCAATTCGTGTTGCAGATCCACTGGCTGCTTTTTTGAGCGAATTGCTTTAATGGTTTTTAGAGTGTCACCCGTTTTATCACGGGCAATATCGAGTTCATATCGCTTTTGCAGATTCATCCAGAAGGAGGCGCTCACTCCCAGCCATTTTTCGAGTCGCAAAGCGGTATCCGCGGTCATCGCCCGCTTTCCCGCAATAAGTTGTGAAATGCGGTTGGCCGGAATGTGAAGCTCACGCGCGAGCGCGGTGGGACTTTTATGCAGCTCGGCCAGTTCACCGGCTAATATCTCGCCTGGATGGATGGGATAGATGGGGCGTTTCCTCACGATGTTTCTCCTAGTGGTAATCCACGACTTCGATGTTAAACGGGTGCTCTGTGCCTTCCGGCCATTCAAAGCAAATCCGCCATTGCTTGTTGATGCGAATGCTGAATTGCCCATTCCGGTCGCCCTTCAGTGCCTCAAAGTGGTTATTCGGCAAAAAACGCAGATCATCTTTACTTTGTGCGTCTTCCAGAATGGCCAAGCGCTTTTTAAGCTGCTGCTCGAACGCCTGAAAATCCTTTACCCTATAACCATCAGCAAATAGGCGTAATCGCTTATCGCGGTATTGGGGTGGTTCGTCACTCGCCATGCTGTACTATGGCAAAATATACGCAATACGTCAATCGTACAATTTCCCTTCTTCTTGCCGAGCCTGGGCGCTCCGGTTCTCTTTTCACTTGTAGAGATCATGCCTTCGGCGTTTCACAAGCCGAGGTATTCGGTTCTTAGGCGCTGGGCGCCGGGTTCCAATTCAATATCGAATTGGCGCTGGAATAGCGGTAGTCGGAGAACGCTTGAGACCGACCGGGCCACGATTGCATCCCCTCATAAGGCCGTGATGACACCGTCCTTACACTTCCGAACAGGCAATATCCCTCCTTCCATGGAAGTGGCCATAGGGAAAGTTACGAAAGTGGCTATTTAGCAGTACCACCAACCACCGCTATACTCCAATTCCGAATTGACGGGAGGAGGAAGCTCTTCCGGGCAGGAGACGCCAGGCCGCTCCTGGTTTGCAGAGTCACAAGAGCGTATTTCAAAAATGGTCCGAAGCCGGAGGTTGGCAGGCTTCAAAATCCCAGGCCTGAAGGCCAAAGATCTTGAGGCCGCGATTTTCCGCAGGTTCTAAAGAACCTGCTCCCTGGACTTAAGTCTTGTGCAGGACAGCAAAGGAGAAACCATGCTTAGCACATTCATTCGCGCCATGGGAAAGCACCGCGCCATGGCGCTGATCGTGATCCTTGCAGGTACGATCACCAGTTCGACGAACTGCGTGGCCCAAGGCCCGCAATCGGCCAGGATCGGCGTCACAGCCGGAACCGGCACGCTTTTGATTGCAGGCACAAACACAGCATTTGTGCCACGGGGCTTTACCTCTCTAGGAGTGCTATACCCAACGGTTTATGACACGGCCTTGTGCACCATGGGAAACAACTCTCCAGGGTCCGCCGATGGTAAGAACCTGATTGAGGCCCAGAATGAAATGACAACCCACACGCCCGCGGTGCTGAATGCCATGATCAACGACTGGTTCTTTAACACAGTACGTTTTCATGTCAGTCAGGGCGCGCTGGAGAAAGAATACCGGATGGTGCAGGCTGATCCGCAGGCGACGACACCCTACACGGACATGGTGCGGTCCATTGTTTCTCAAGCCAGGGCGCGGAACCTGATTGTGATTGCGGTCATGCAGACCGAGATCTACAGTTGCACGGCCTACCGCAGCGACAACGTGCCGCAGAAGCTTCCTGACCAGAATACAGCGAACGCATGGAAACAGTTGTTAACCGGCAGCACCATAGCCAACGATACAGGGGTGATCCTGGAAATCCTGAACGAGCCGAATACCCAGATGGAATGTGGAGACACCGCGCCTTACAACTGGAATGACTGGGCTTTCGGCTGCAAGAATGTATCTCAAGAAGGCATGGTGACAGTTGGCAACATCCTCTCGCGGCTTGCGCCGAACAACGTTTTGCTTTTCGATGCGGACAACGACGCCGGTGGATTTCAGACGTTTCCGAGCACCCTTCTCCCCATGATGCCACCAAACTCGGCCTATACCGTTCATCCCTTTGACTACGTGTATGGCGCGCCCGATGTATCTACAAGTAAAACCCATTGGGACGCACGCTTTGGCGCGTTTCAAGCTCAAGGTAATACGGTTTTCATTACTGCCTGGAATGAATCGTTGAATTGCCCAAATGATCCAAATCAGACGGTTACGGATGATTTTGTGCAACAGTACCTGCCTGCGCATTCTATTGGGCTCTTGGGGGTGGGATGGGACGCTCCGCAGGCGAACAACGGTTATCTGGTCGATAGCTACGGCACCAACCCAACTTTCGCACCGCAAGAACAGACGAGCCCGACGAACCCGAGCCCCTGTAACCACACCGGCGCCAAATTGATGCAGCAGCAGTTCCAGCGTGAGTCTCTCAACTAGTTGCGCGATTGCGGCGAGAGCGAACCAGTTTCGAACTTTTTCCCTACGAAATCACGGCAGCAGGCTTCTGGAATTGTAACGACTTGCTATTCATGAATTCAGCTTCTTCGGGTATCACCGCCGCGGCTGTTTAGCAAAAATGTCTGCTGTTCCCTCTGAGGGGTAGATCGTAGCCAATTGTCACATTCTCCTGACATGCTGCCCCAACTGTAACGTTTGCCCTCTGAAATTCACTATATATTAGCGGGCATTTGTTTCGGCTGCCCCGCAATTTTAATTTCAGGAGCCAAGTAAATGATGAGTGCTTTCAAGAACTGTTTAATTCTGGTTGGTTGCGCTATTGGAGCAATGGCCCAGGCCGTAACGACCGGCGGAGGGACAGTGGGTACAATTCCAGTATTCTCCGGATCGAGCTCAATAGATAATTCAAATATGTTCCAATTTCGAGCCAGGATTGGCATCAATACAACATCCCCACTCGGTACCCTGCATGTGTCTCAAGACGGAAATACGGCCTTGGTTTTGCAGGACACCACGGTTGCCAATTCTGCACTTTGGTACTTCGCTCCGAGTGCGCTCTCGCTCAGCTCAGACACATTCGGTATTATTCGATCCGAAGGCGGCAACTCGGTCGAGTCCAAGTCACTCTTCATAACTAACGCTGGCAATGTCGGAATTGGCATCACCAGCCCCACCCAGAAGCTCGTGGTCGAGGGCAACATAAACATTGCGGGTTCCGGCGCAGGCCTGATTTTTCCTGATGGATCCGTTCAGACCAAGGCTCAAGTCCAAGGCCCTGCAGGCCCCGCCGGTCCGCAAGGCCCTCCTGGGCCAGTGTCCCGGACAAGCAGTGCCGTCTGTTCCCAACAACCGCCTAGCTGTTCGAATGGATTCAAAGTCTCGCCAGTCCAGGGAGGGCAAAGTGGCTGTTTTGTCAGTTCCGATACAGGATCCTGCCAGAGTTTTGGAAACAATTGGTGCACCGTGTGCAACTGACTAGAATCAAATCACCTTTGCTAAGCACTGGTATCCTGGGAATTCGGGGAATCCGCTTTGCCGGGTTACCCTGTGTATCCGGTAACAGCAGGTGCGGATGCTGCTTCTCTTATCTTATGGAACCTAGCAACTTTCGAAACCGGAGGGATTCACATGAATCCAGACAGCTACAACTTCACTGCGGAATGCCCCTATTGCAACCAAAAGCGCGGAGTATCGTGCAGCCGCGCGCAGGTGAAGACAGGCGAACCCGTGAGAGTTTACGCCGTCGCATGTAATCACCACTGGACCATGACGCCTGAAGACAGTAAAGAACTTAGAGACAATACCTCTGTTCTCAAGTCTTAGATTCGCTCATGAATTTTCCTCAGCCGCTTTTCTGCGCCTTCGGCATCTCGGTCTCTCTGTGCTAGAGGTCTGGCCATCGTCATGAGGAAAACGTGGGTCAACTTACATCATAGCTTAAGAATAATCCTTTATCGCCCTGCCCCAGGCTCTCCTTCCAAAGTCCTAACACCAACAAGATATTAACAATTTCCGCTCGATTTTCCGCCTGGGTAGCGCAAATTGACTGTCTAATATGAAGGCGTTATGTAACAGCAGCATTTCTTGGTATTGGTGAGCGTTGATTTGCGCTGAACCGTACAATGGAAATATGACCCGAGCAACTGTGACCCAGAACCCCAAAGGGCTGATGATAGGAGAGTACAGCGCCTTCATTGAGCGTATTGCGTGGTATTCGCTGGGAATCGTTGACGTGCTGGCTGACAAGGCGGACGGAAGGATAGCCGATGGCCTCGGGAGCGGAACAGCTTGCCGTTGGCGCGGTCACAGCCTGATTCTGACCGCGGATCACGTACTAAAAAGCAAAGAGTCGGATAATCTAGCTTTTCTTCTCAGGGTGGACGACGCCATCAACTGGGAAGGAGACCGGGCACCGGAGAAGGTGGTGAGAAGAATATCACTGCCCATCGACAGAATTCTTCGCTGCAAGGAGCACGATTTGGCCGCCATAGTCCTTCGTTCCAGCGAGCTTTCTCGTTTCCGAATACAATTCTGCGAGCTTCCGAACCAACTAATGAAGAGACGAGCGCTGCGGCGCAAAGGGGCCCTCATTTTGCTCGGGTTTCCGTATGATTGTGTTTTTCCAATAGCCGAGAGGGAGACACCGAACCTATCTGTTCATTACTTAGCAGCGAAGCCTACGATACTCCATGCAACACTTGCCGGGCCCCCTTCGAAACCGTTGGCTTCCTCGTACGATCCCGAACGCGACGTGCTCGTCAAATACGATCCCACCGACCCAAACATGAAGCCTTACGGGCTTAGCGGTGCTGCGGCTTGGTGTGATCGTATTCGACGTTCCGGCTCCGTGTGGACGCCAGAACCGATGCTATTTGGCGTAGTGACACACGCGCTCATGACTTCCAGACTCCTGCAGATCGTAGGGGCATCGACAATCAGAGAATTTTTGGAACGAACACTTGAGTAGCCGCGACGCAAATGCAAATCCGCCGTGTGCGGCAACGACTTTCGAACTTTTACGCTTCTTAACACTGAAGCAATACCGCTCGAAATTCCAGCGGCGTAAAAGCCTCAGAACCTGCAGAACTTCAGTTTTCACTTGCCCTGCATCTAGCTATCTGCTACACTTGCGGATGAATGAGCTTATTCTTCTCTACTCGCCAAGCGGCCCGGAAACTCGGAATTGATCCCACAACGCTGAGCCGATATGTCGCAGCCGGTAAGGTTCCCGCGCCCAGGCTTATTCAGGCAGAAGGAATGGGCGTGCATGGTTGGACCGAGCAAGAAATAGAACACGTCCGCCAACTCCTGCCGAAGCTTGCCAACGGCAGAAAAACGCGGTATCAAAAGCAAGGAAAGAAACCGAAAAAACGAAAGCCTAAACCTTAAACCAGCGGGCAGCGCTCGGTGATGGAGTCACCGAACGCAGCCCTAACCGTACCCCGCCTGCCGCTAGGACAGGCAAGACTATGGCTGATACTGAAGTTAAAGCCTCTCCATCTCTGGGCGCAAATGAGTCGCCCGCGCCTTCACCCTCTGCCGCACCCGCCAACCCGTTGCCGGATGCGCGAATGCGAGTAGACCACGTTCAACCCCTGCTCACAACCTCAAGCGCTTATCGCGCCCTTGCAAACCTCAATCGCGGATTCGAGCAGGACACACGCAACCTTGAAGCCCTAGAAGGATTCAATTTCTTCCCTGAAGATGAGCTGATCGCCTGGGGGAACATACTCGGTAGACTGCAAGCCGAAGCCAGTTTGCGGCTCCTGGAAACCCTCCGCGACCGCCTCATGAACAATGCTCTGTACTATGACCGGCTGTGTTGGACGCGGGAAAAGCAACTTGAAGACCCGGATGACGTTCTGATTAGCGCTGAACATCGCAAACGGGAATTGGCCGCAGAGCAGCAGCGCCAGGAGCAAGAGTCGGAAGAAGACACTTAGGATCGAATGCACCTGCAGCAGCCACCTTCAGCCCGCCAGAGATGGCGGGTTTTTCTGGTAAACGAATTTTCTCACCTATTTGAGCCATGCCGTCACGAGAGATTCCAATTGCGGCTTCATGTGGTCAGTGGCCGACGCCAGCGCATCTTTCTGGCTGTATCCTGCGCCCGGAACGGAAAGGCTCCGGGCACCGCAGACATTTATCGTCACGGCGTTCAGGCATTTGATTTCAAGCGACAGATTCGCCGTCCACAACCCTTCAAAGTCCTTGTCAGATAAATATGTGACCTTTGTTGCACCAATCAAGACATAATCAATATGATTGCCCAGATCGAGTTGCCGCGCGATTCTCCAATCGCCGGCGATCAAGCGCGAGGCATAACCCGAACGCACGAAGTCCGGGGTGAAAAAGGTTTGAATCGGCTGAACCCCCTGATGGGCAACCACATCGGTAAGGAATGACTGCAAATTAATCGGCGTGTCTCTACTGTCTTCTGCCCAGAGTAGGACCGCAGCTTGTGATTTACCTTCTTTCCTTACAATAGACGTGTTCTCATAACGACCGGGAGATCCACGGGCGCTCTGTTGGTCCGCAGCGGCATTTGCCGGCTCTGGTTGCGCTTTCCCAGTTTGCGTCTGGACCTGTGGAGTCTGTTGATTCTGGGGCCCAACCGGGCCAGAGGCTGGTTGGTCAGGATGGGTTTCCGCCGTCTTTGTGCGGCTGGAAAATAGCTTGGTAGAAATATCGTAAGGGATGTTAATGAGGTACCAGACCGCCGCGAGGGCGGCAGAAGTCAAAAAGATTGCCGTCACCCAGCGTCCGCCAGACTTTTGTGTATCAGCCAACGCAACTCACCTCCGCTGGATGGGGATACCACGGAATGTCACTTTCAACTGATTCGAGGTTATGTATGGAGTTTGCTGCAAAAACCTATATGCCAGAATGATATTTATGACCCTTGCCTCAGGATTCACCGCTTTGCTTCCAATGAAGAAATTCATCGGCAAGTCAGGCTCGAGCCACTGAGACTGGCCCTGGGCTCCAAGCTGAATTGAAGGATATTGGTATTGATTGCCTAAGTCATCAAGAACATCTGAAATCGTTTCGAGGAATAGCTGCCTTCGCACCGAAGCTTTGTTCGTTATACTTCCCTGGCAGGCTACGTTATTACCTGACCGGAAACAGCCCCTGAGATTAAAGAGGAAGTCATTGTCTTCTACTTGTCTGCCGGGTGATCCCGCAGGAGCCGGGTTCGGAGGAGAAGTACTCTCCGATGTCCCCGATGGCTGATTTTCCCCACCTCGTATGTTCTTCGAGAGAAGTTCTTCGATAGCCTTAGTTTTGGGTATATCTCCCGTGGCCGCTCCAATCACTTTGGCCGTTCCGGTATCCAGGACCTTGACGGATAATCTCACACTGTCTCCAAGCGGAGTGATGCTGCCGGTAACGATTGCTTCGACACCCGCAATTTGCCCTAACTTCCGTGCCGTGAGCGGATCAATAATCCCGCTCGATGCCAGTTTGTGCTCTTGCAAAATAGCCTTCAAGTAGGTCCTATCGATCACGTCAAATCCGTTGGCCTTTTGTGCCAGCGCCACCGAAAACTCCTCCGCTAGAAACCTGCCAAGCTCGATGACATCGCCGTTGAGGGTAGTAAAGTCTACGACAGCCACAGTTTTCTTGCCCGATTTGGCCATATCGTCGACCAGACGCGTGGTGAGGCTGTTAATTTCATCATTGTTGGGCGAAAGCGGAAGTGCCGGTTGCAAAACCACCAGCAAGAAAATGAGACCCACTATGAAATTGCGGCTGCGATTTTTGAAGCCGTGTGTCTCAATTCGACAAACCATCTATTGCTCCTTAAAAAAACCATTCTTACCATCGTTTCTGAGTACCAGTATTTTCAGTGCCGATTTGCTTAAAAGCAAGAAGAAATCTTTCTAAGAGATTATCCAAGGCCGTCGGCCGTGAAAGGAAACGGTTACACTCTCAAACTGTGCTATAGTCATTTCCGCCCCCTTGTGCCACTTCAGTTATTTAGGTCAGGTGAACTTATGCTGACTCGACGTATCCTGACGTCAGTTATCCTTCTTTTCGCCCTCTCTTTGCCGCTGTCTTGCTACGCCCAACAATCCAGGCTTCGGCAAAGCATGACACATCTGAGCAGCCAGATTGCCCAAAAGATGGATGCAAACCATCGAACCCGAATCGCAGTTTTGGAGTTTTCCGACCTTGACGGCGGGACTTCTCCTTTGGGCCAGTACATAGCCGAGACATTGATGACGGATTTATTTGACACCGGAAAGTTCCAAGTGGTGGAGCGCCGCTTGCTGGCAACCATGCTTAAGGAGAACAAACTCAAGACAACAGGATTACTTGATCCTGCCACCACAAAAAAGCTCGGGCAGGTTTTGGGCGTTGATGCCATCGTCTCAGGCACGATCAGTAATCTGGCGAGTCATGTGGCTGTAAATGCGCGGCTTGTGGCCGTGGATACGGCTGCGGTATTTGCGAGCGCCTCGGTGGAAATCGAAAAGGACGAAGATGTGAAGTCTCTTATGAAAGAGCCGGAGACTTCGGCAAACCGAACAGCCACAATTGATCATCCGCGGCAGACAACTGCGTCGCTTCAATCCGGACAACTGCGGTTAAAAGAAACTCCCGTAGCCAGGTCCTATGTGGCCACATACACGATTCAGAGTATTGGCCAATCCGCAACTGGGACAACAATCCAGATTTCTATGCGTTGCGAGCAACAATGTTTTGCTCTCTCCCTGAGAGGCCGCGAGGCCAGGGGAGCACCGATGAAACAGCTCGCATTCATCATCGATGACCAGGGAAGACGCTTTGATTGTATTGACGACCGCACCAGCTATAGTCAATCGAATGGCGCCGATGGGCAATTCAGTAAATTGGCTGAAGGAGAAGTGCTCAATTTACTTCTTGTGTTTCGTCCAATCGAGCCGGATTCTTCTAGGTTGAAAGTCCATTATTTCGACAATAACAGCCTGAATGTTCCAGTCGAGATCACTGCTGAGCTGTCACGATAATAGTTCAAACACGAGCGCCTCTGAGTGGGAGCACCTAGCTATCAGATATCTGGCGCAATTGCGGGGGAGAATGGGACTCGAACTGAACGTCCTATGGAAATGGGAATAACGCCAGGAAAGAACCACCAGCTCAGTTGCACTCCCCATGTGTACCTGAAAGTATACCGACACAATTTCAGCGAGCTAGAGGATCGGACCGCGAATGAATCTCGCGATCCGGTCCTGGCAAGGCGGTTGTAATTCTGTCATTCTCCCGTGCACTTCATTTGGGCCTGGTTTCGACGGGGACCGGCTTAACCACTCGAGGCAGTTCGGCCGGCAGCTCGATTTTCAAGTCTTTCTGAAAGGTTTGGAGAAGCTTGAAAATCTCCAGGTCCTGCCGCTGTTTGGCCAGGTTCGGAACTGCGCGAGGACGAACTAATTTCCCATGGCTGGCAGCTCCAGCAACGTGTTTACGCAAGGTGACTGCCGGGCGTATCTGTACCTGAATGGCGGTTGAGCGAACACTTGCCGTGGGCGCCAGGGCGTTGACCGCCGCAAGGTATTTGGCCCTTATAGCCGGGTCGGATATCCTGGAGCTCAGGTCTGGTGCTTCTGTCTCGACTTCCCGAACTGGCGGTTTGCGCGCCGCAGTTCGGGCTGGAATCTTCCTCGCTTTTGTACCACCAGCGACTTTATAGGACAAGGTCACTGTGCCTCCGACCGCGAACTCGCCCACGCTCTGCGGCGCCCCGACGTGGATCAGCGTAAAGCGCTGGTCTTTGTTCACCTCGATATCCACCGGAATCGCTGGATTGGGATTTTCCTGCCAGAGCCTCACATCGTTGGCATGGTTAACGTCGCCGGTAGCGCCATCCGGCCATTCCAGAGGAATAAAGAAGTCGGTTCCGTCCCAGCGCCAGGTATTCTCACTGCACGTGCCTTCATCGCCGTAGTTGCGGAGAAGAAATGCCCACTTCTCCTGTACTGTCCCGGGTTGCTGCTGAGTCTGTTCCAGACGCACGGCGATAGCGTAGAGGGGATGCAACTCGGTGTTGGCTCCGTGTACACCATCCAGGCCGATTACGCCGATTGCCACCCCTTCCAGCCCTGACCAATCAGGCCCGCCAAACACTTGCCCAATGGACGAATTTGGCTCGGGTAACGGAATGGGCGGGGATAAGAGGTCCTTCCAAAAAGGGAAAAGCGGGAGCGGCACTTCCATTGCGTCGAACTCCAGGTGGAGCGCGGCGGCTGGTTCGGGACCATCGTTGGCCCCAGCCAGACCCGCGCCATTGCGGGGCACCATCGCGAAACTCCAGTCGTTGTCGTTGGGCCAGGGACCGGAGTAGGCGTCCCACGTAACCGGCCCCTGAAAGGTGGCTATGCCGAAGTTCATGTGACCGGGAAAGGGATCTCCGCCACAGAGGCCTCCACCAGAAGGGCGGAGGTCGAAATCGACCGACATGGAGGTGCAGATTTGACCCAAAGTGCCGAAGTCAATCTCGTACTGACCTACGGGCTTACTAGGAAAAGCCCGGCCGCAGAGTGGAATGAAGTGCGGCTGCTCGCCTTGCCCAACGGCGGGATTCCAGTGCGCCAGATCGACCTTGGGCTGCCAATTCTTAATGGCGAAATCCCACTGCGGATTCATCGGCAGTCCATTCTCATCCTCGCCGGTGGCCATGTCCCATACCAGGTCAAAGGGCTTGGAATGCGGAGACCATAGCGGTCCGGAGCTCTGGACTCCCGAGAGAACTGTTATCTCCAGCCAGGCAGGGCCTTCGTTTTTGCACTGATCGCCAGTGCCGTCATCATGGCTGTAGTAGCCGTTATCGTCCATTTCGTTGTCAATGTAGCCCAGCTTCAAGAAGGTTGCGGGGTGCGTGCCCTGCGGCGCCGGCGGTATAATCTTCAATCCCTGCTTCGCAACGATGCCGACCTTCTCGAAGATACCTAAAGTGACACCGGGGATGAAGACGGTACCCCAATAGAGCTCTTGCGCACTTGGTCCTGATGGATCGGTGTACCTCTTCCATGTTCTTCCTTTACCACCTGTCTGTACACATCCTCCGGCCACGAAGCTGAGCCGGTCGCCGGGCTTGAAACGGATCATGACGTAGTCAACTTCACCGTTTTGCCTGGGCGACCACACTTGGGGCCGGTCAATCCGCCATATCGTTTCTTCCTGATTGCCGCGAGTAAAGTGCTGCGGCATGGAGATAATGTCGAACTCGCTGCCGGTATCGAACTTATCGTGGCGAATGCCCTTGGAAATCACGCAAGTCAGCCGTCCATCAACATTTTCGATGGCGAGCGGATGGTGGGCTCCATTCACATCCGTGAACGAGCCGGTGCAGGCGGAATAACCCGAGATATCGGTCTTGCGGAAGTTTCCGAAGAAGTCCTTGCAAGTGGCGGTCAGAGTCGCCGCGTTTGCGCTCACGTCCCGGCAAGACTGGTGATACGGACCAGGAGGTGGAGTAACGGGCTGAGCCTTTGCGGCTACTGTGAGAAATACAACCGTGCCCAACAGGCAGACTCGTTGAAATCCAGTTGCCAGGTTTCGAACAAGAATCCGCAACCAATCCCGCGATTGGCTGACCGCAGCATCCACTAGTTGGGACTGACGGGCATGTTCGAAAATCATGGGCCTATGCGAGAGTGACAAGCAATCGCGGTTCACGCAGCTTTTCTTGTTTTGCATGGTAGTGTTCCCCTTATCCTCGCCGATTGCAAGGTGCAATTCGTTCAATCGTTTTTAGAGTGTCAGCCGCGGAGGTTCAAATCCTCTCTCCCCGACCAAGATCCCAATTCTTACCGCTGATATGCGCTGATGACGCTGATATGATTCGGAACGAAAAAGCCCGACGCGGTTTCCTGGATCGCCGATCGTATTCAAGCATTAAAAGCGATGTTGTGGCAGTTCTAAAAAAATCACTGAGCGTCCGCTTGACATTCTGAGAGACTGTGACTTTTTGGCTTCCCGTTCCCGCAAGTTACCTGCGCCGACGTTTTTGCGGTGGCTTATCCGTGCGACTGTGTTCCGTCACCGGGGCAATATCGCCCGGAACTGTTCGAGGGACCAGCGGCAGCGGAGGCGGAAGTGGCACGACTACTTGAACGCAGGAGACGATCAGGTTGTAGGTAATCTCCAGCACATCAATCCACGAACCCGGCGCAACCTGGATGGGACCGTTTTCATTTGAGGTGACAATCTGGATCGAACCAACCGGTGTGCACTTGCCCTGACATTTGACCAGCGCGGCAAAAGCGTTGGCTACAGCTAGGGCCTGTGCATCACAACTCGTTTTTGCCATCCTGTGAGCACCGATGTCAGAGGTTGCAAATCCGACTCCTACGAAAGTTTGCGTATCCATCACCTGCGATCCGGGGCAGTTCATAAAGGCTCCTCCTGACTGAGCTACATCCATCGTGGTTGGCTGCAACTCGTCGCGTCTACGTTAAAAGTGCCGCTACAAGTATCTTCAGTATTTTCCGGTTCGACGCGCCTAGGGCTTCATATGGGCGGAAAATCGAGCCGGGTACGTGTGTTTCAATTTAGATAACGATTGGGTTCAGAATTTCCCTGAAAATATTCATGGGGGCCGGGGGTTTCAAAATCCTCCCGCCCCGACCCATCTCAGTTCGTTTCGGGTAGCTGATCATCCTGATTTCCTGGACTGTTGACCGGGTCCTCATTTTTGGTATGTAATTATGGGGCATCATCATCATAAGGAGAGAGTTATGAACGACCGCAATAACCAACGGGTGCTCAATCGAAGAGGCGCTCGTGAGTTGACCCAGCAGGAGGCCGAGCGAATTGGCGGCGGTCACCGTAGTTTTATCTTGACCATGAGCGGTATTCCGGGGGCTGTTGACGACTCACACTTCGATTAGCGTACCGCTCCGGTTCTCTTTTCACTTGTAGAGATCGTGGCGCCGGCGTTTTCACAAGCCGAGGCATTCGGTTCTCAGGCGCTGGGGCGCCGGGTTCCAATTCAATATCGAATTGGCGCTCGGATAGCGGTAGCCGGAGAACGCTTGAGACCGACCGGGCCACGATTCCATCCTCTCTCATAAGGCGGTGATGACACCGTCCTTACACTTCCCAACAGACGATATCCCTAAGGCAAGTATCCCTCCTTCCATGGAGGTGGCCATGGGGGGAAGTTACGAAAGTGGCTATTTAGCAGTACCGCCAACCACCGCTTACTCCAATTTTTGAGGGTCCTGAGTCGAGAGCCGTTACCGAAGTAGCTGGAGGTAAATCTCCATTTCGGTTCAGGAAGAAGTTATCCTTTATTTGAGTATTTGAGGACATGTAGTCTATGACAGACTGGTTTGCACGGCCGGTCCTGCACGTAGCGGATGTCGAGGCGTCGCTCCTCTTTTACGTTAACCGGCTTGGCTTCACGAGCCCCTGGCGCTACGACGAAGACGGCAGAGCGCACGTCGCACAGGTCGACCGGCAGGGCTGCGCGCTTATCCTGGCCGACACGTGGCCGGAGAAGATCGGCAAGGGGCTGATGTTCATTTCCCTGAACGTGGAGCCGGCGACGTACGATGCCGCAGTCGCCGCGTTGGACGCGCTGCGCGCGGAACTCGAGGCCAAGGAGGTTCCGGTCAAGGAGGGTTTGTGGGGCTACCGGCTCCTGGTGGTGGATGATCCCGACGGCAATCAGCTTTTCTTCAACTATCCGGCCGAGACTGCGTCCGGCAAGATCGCCAGAGATGAAGCCTAATCGTGCAGCCGCGCCAGCATGGCCGGTTCCACAGCATACGTTCGCTGGGACGCGACAACGGCGGCGGAGTGAGGCTGCAATTCCATGAGGTATTCGAACGGTTCGTGAAAAATCGCCATTTAGCTCATTAATTGCCACTCACAAAATCAACGTTGTCTCAACTTGAGTTCCGGCATCTTTCCTTGTCCGGTTTTGAAGTGATACTCGTTGGCCGCTTTTGAAGTGATCACGGAGGAAGACAATACGGTCTTCGCTGGACGATGCTACTGAGTGCTTTCGATTACCGCCACAGCGGCACCACTGGTGGGGCCGCTAACAGCGCCGGTTGAGTTTAGAACTCCAGTGGAGGAGTCAACGGTGTACATGGACACAACCGAATTATTTCTCAGTATCAAATTGGATCGTGCGATGACTGAATGCACTTTTTATCGCGTCGTTGTCACTTTTTCTTAGTACGAACGTACTCGTCTGCGGCTTCTCCTGTGAGGATGGTCAGTTTTGCTCAGTCAGCCCAGACGTTGCTGTGTTAGTGTTCAAGGATCGTGAGAAAATGCATGGTTCCTCGTACGTCTTGTACGCTTCGTCGGGCCTTGCCCGGCCGTCTTTTGTCAGCCTTTCTGCTCGCCGCGGTTGCGCTCCCCTGCCTGGCGCAGGAGCAGCCGATCCCGGCCGAGCTCAGCTTCCTGAATAAGATAGGCAAGCCGTACCGCATCACCTACGAGCCCTGGGCCGAATTGCAGATCCCGCAGGGAAACCGGGGAATGGACGGAGTTGGCAAGATAGCGCGGGGAAAGCATTGGCAGTTTCCCGTCATCATTTCCGGCGCCATGACGGCGGATGCCGTTTGGGCCATTGTCAAACCGGCCTTCCTCGCCAACGGCTGGACCGCGGTGCATGAGTGGTCAGCGGGGGGAATCGAGCTGTTTCTTCACTACCAGAAAGATGGGGTAGAGGCATGGGCCGAAACCGACCCCTCCCCGGAACGCGCCTCAGTGGAGATCATTGAGATTGCGCCGATGCCCTTCAAGTTCACGCTCACAGAACCCTCCGCAACGCCTGAGCGGGTTAACCCAAACGCCGGTGATTTTCCCTGGCTGGGCCCGTTGCCGGGTTCCAGGCTCAGAAGCAGCGCGGCGGACACCGCGCCTTTCTATGTCTCCATCAAGGGCGCCAGTGAAGCGGAACTGGTGGCTTCCGGCTCGATCATTAAGGCATACTACCCACCGCGGGATGGACTCTCGAATTCGCTCTTCCGCATCGCATATCACGAGGCTCTGACCGCGGCGGGCTGGACAATCGTGAATGAAAGCATGGGCGCGGATGTGGCCATCGCGGCGCATTTCACCAAGAATGGCCGTAACCTGTGGGCATCTCTTCACAAGAATGACACCTTCGACATTCGTGTAGCCGACGCCGGCGTGGTGAACAAAGACATGAGCAGCGATCTGAAAACCAACTGCCACGTGGCAATCTACGGCGTGCTCTTCGACTTCAACAAGTCCACAATTCAACCGGCCAGCGATCCGGTGTTACAACAGATTCTGGATTTGTTGAAGAAGAACCCCACGCAGAAGATCCAGGTCCAGGGACACACGGACAACGTTGGCGGCGATGCTTACAATCAGACGCTTTCTGAAGCGCGGGCCAAGGCTATCGTCATCTGGCTTACACAGCATGGAATCACCGCAGACCGGCTTACAGACAAAGGCTTTGGCAAGACCCGGCCGATTGCGGATAACGCAACCGACGTGGGCAGAGCGAAGAATCGCCGTGTCGAGATCGCCGACCCGAACTGCAGGGCGGCCGGGAAATAAGCCCTGGAGAGTGGCCGATAAGGCCCTGCAAGCGCGGAATCGGGCAAGCCGCAGCTACAGCTACGGACAATCGATCTTAGGTCCGTCGATGGCGCCGGTTTTCGGATTGAAACTGCAGAGTGCGCCTGTGCTGAGGCCGCCGTTTACGTTTCCCATTTCCTCGTTCGTCAAAAAGCGCGCCCCTCTGCGGACAAGAACTCTGTTGTCATTCTCGTTGGTCATGTTGAGTCTCCTTTTGTAGTCTGGTTGGTGTGCGCATCTCCCAAAAAGCCGTTGAGCGGCTTAACGGGGCTGCGCACAAAAGTGGTTGCCGGGATGCCGTCTTGAACAAGCGCCCCTGCTCATGTTTCCCAGCCTTGCAAAAAGCCAGCAGTTGTCAGAATCAGTACTGCACCCGTCCTTCGTCTTTCAGGGCCGGGGCCAGTGCGTGTGCTGGTTTTACAAACCAAGCGTTTGGTAACCGGCTGCGCCGCCTACAAAGGCTAGCCAAAGCCAAAACTGAGTCAACCTAGGGTAAAGAGATATGCATTCTGGTTCAATGATTTTCGATGAGATTTTCTTAGTTTTTTAGTCGAGTTCGGTTCTGCGGGGGAATTCAGTCTCGCTGCTTCGCTTCCAAGGCTGACCGTAGTCTTCCATAGTGCCCTGCTTCTTCGGTTTCCGGGTACAGAAGCTGTTGGTGATGCGGTAATTCATGTCTGCCTGGAACTCCTGGGCGACCAGCCGGAACCTCTCCGATTGGACAGGCGTCAGGAAGCCGGCTTGTTCGAGCTCCCCGGCGTGGGTGATGATGGTTCCCCGGCTTTGTTGGTTTCGGCGAGAGACCAGTAGGCTCTAATTTTGGTCTCGGTGGGAATAGTAGAATCAGGCTCAGCCATTGCTGCCACCTCAATAGGCGGTATGTGGTTAGAGCCGTGTCAGTGTTGATGCACTGGCACGCGCTCGTTTGGTTAGGTTTTAGCCTTCCGTTTTGTTGGCTTCTTGCGTTGTTTTTGATAGCGGGTTTTCCTGCCGTTGGCGATTTTCGGCAGGAGTTGACGAACGTGTTCTATTTCTTCTTCCGTCCAGAAATGTATTGTGATGCCTCCGCTCGTGGCACTCCCGGCCTGTCTGAGTAGCAGGCCGGAGTGAATGCGAATACCGAGGGCGCGATTTGCTGTGCTATAAGAGACAACACTCTAACGTACGGCAGTTTTCGCCTGTCCCACGATCTTGGCTGTTTCCTGCCACAGGCGTTGCGCTGCGGAGTCATCCTGTGCCTGTTTGGTGGGAGTTGCAGGACGGCATTTGTAAAAATATTCGCCGGTGACTTTGGCTACGTCAGGTGAAGATGCCAGGTGGACCAGCGTTTCCGCACCTTTTTGTGGCGACAGCGCAAAATTCTTGGCAACACGAATCACCCAGGAAAACAAGCCGCCGCTCTGATCGCCGAAGCGAGTGGCCACGAAGCCGGGATGCAGGCAGTTGGCCGTGACTCCCGTGCCTGCGAGCCGCCGCGCCAGTTCGCGGGTGAAGAGGATATTGCACAGCTTGGAGACGCCGTACACCTTAAAGCCGCTGTAGGCTTTGGCCGACTGCAGGTCATCAAAGTCGAGCGTCTTGCCTTTGTGCGCGTCCGAAGAGGTGTTGACCACGCGGGCCGGCCCTGATGCCGCCAGCCGCTCGCGCAGGCCGTCTGTGATGACGAAGTAGGAGACGTGGTTCAGGGCAAAGGTGCACTCCAGGCCATCTTCCGTGACCTGGCGAGAGCCAAAGAGTGCGCCAGCATTGTTGATGAGGACATCAATCCGCGGCTCTGCCTTGGCGATTTCCGCCGCCACCCGCTTCATCTCGCTGATGCGCAAGAGATCGGCGTAATAGATGGCGTGAGCGATGCCTGGCCCGCGCTCGCGGAGACGCTTTACAGCCGCCTCGCCACGCTCGCGGTCACGTGCCACCTGGACAATGCGCGCGCCCATTCCGGCGAGCTCCTCCGCCGCTACCTGCCCAATGCCGGACGTGGCGCCGGTAATGACAACCACTTTACCCTTCATGTCTGCGTTCATGGTCATTCCTTGGGTTTGTTCGCTTCGAACTTGATTTCTTTCAGCAGTTCGGTCTTTTGCTGGAGTTCGGCCTTGCCGGCGGGAAACTTATTGATGCTGAGAATGTAGGCCAGAATATCCGCCTTCTGCTGCCGGCTCAGGCGTGACGGAGTATCCTGCGGCATGGTCAAACGTATTCTCTCGAACAGAGCACCCAGCGTGAGGCCGTTCCAGTTGGACAGGAATTCACCGCCTACGAGAGGAGGAGCGGACTCGCCTCCGGTAAGCTTTACGCCGTGGCAAAATGTGCATTCCGCGTTGCATAGCGGTTCACCACGTTTGGCCTGGTCTTCCGTATAGACGCCATCCCAGACAGACCGCGCTCCAGAGGGCGCAGCGGTCTGTGCCGGCTTTTCTGTCTCGTTTTGTGCCTGCAGCGCGGCGCTCGCCACGCCCAGCGCCATCAAGGCAATGACTAAGAGTGCCGCTGCAGCAATCCTGATATTCACTCGATTCATAGCTACCAAAGTACCAAATTCCCGCTGGCTTATTCATCCTGCGAAGGTAGAGTAAACGCAATGTACTCGCCCGAGTACGCGCCGCCGCTCACGGCCACCACAATGTACTGCTTGCCGTTCAGCATGTAGGTCATAGGCGAGCCGCTCTGTTGCGCCGGCAGGTAGACCGCGCCCACCTCTTTTCCGGTGGCCTTGTCATAGGCGCGCAGCATGGCCCCGCGCGGATGTTCCTCTGTGGTCGTGACCTGACCGTCCCCGGCAATCACCAGAGTTTTGGTGATCAGAGTACCGATGTTATATGTGGTCTGGCCGGTGCGCGGAATGTTGAGCCCTTTGAGCGCCGGATGATTGCGCACCAGATCGGGGGTTTCACCATGAGCGATCTGCCAGACGATTTCTCCCTTATCGAGGTTGATGGCGGTAATGGTGCCGTAAGGCGGCTTGATCAGAGGCAGGCCATCAATATTCAACGGGCCGTATGTGCCGCCGCCACCCGCTGCGGGAGGCGCTTGCCGGCTTCTGGAAGGCAGGGGTGAATCGGCGCCGGAGTTTTCACCCGGGCCGGTTCTCATCTGGACTTTTTGTCCGGCAGTTCCAGCAACATAATTCATGTCCGAGACTTCCTTGGGCGCCTGGACCAGACCCAGCGGCGTGAGGCACGCATTGCAGGCAAACGCATACAGGATATGGGTCTCCGGATCGTAAGACGCTCCGGGCCAGTTCGTTCCGCCGCCTGCTGTCCCCAGCGTGAGCGTGGCCAGAGGCCCATCAATCTGGCTCATGACCGGCGGCGTGAACACTGGCCCCAGATGATACTTGGAGACAATCTTGGTCGCCTGTTCGCGTAGCGCAGGGGTGAAGTCAATCAGGTCGTCAATGGAAACACCATTGCGGCTATAGGCCGGAGGCTTGGAGGGAAACGGTTGCGTGGGTGAGTACCATTCGCCCGGTGTGTTGCCCTTCTCCACCGGCCGTTCGTCGATAGGCCAAACCGGCTTTCCCGTGACTCGATCAAAGACGTAGAGAAAACCCTGCTTGGTGGGCTGGGCAACGGCCTTGACCGGCTTGCCATTCACCATAATGTCCGCCAGGATCGGCGCGGACGAGATGTCCATGTCCCACAAAGGGTGATGCACGAGCTGGTAGTGCCATTTTCGCTCGCCGGTTTTCAGATCCACGCACACCAGTGTTTCCCCGAAAAGATCGTTGCCGGGCCGGTGCCCTCCATAGAAGTCGCCGGTGGGTGACTCGATTGGCAGGTAGGCCAGTCCCAGCTCTCTATCGACGGAGAGCTGCGTCCACATTCCGGTGTTGCCGGTGTACTCAGCCGAGCCGTTCAGCCATGTGTCGTAACCGAACTCACCTTTCTTGGGGATGGTATGGAAAATCCAAAGGCGCTTGCCCGTGCGGACGTCGAATCCACGGACGTATCCCTTGTTGTTGCGCATGCTCTTGGGAGTGAAGCCCTCACGAAAAGCTGCGCCCACGATTACCACGTCATTGGCCACCACCGGCGCTGACTGAAAACCGACCTCGCCTGTGGTTAGATCGGGCAAAAAAGTCTGATCGTCATTCAGCTTCAGGTCTACTGCCCCATGGTCTCCGAAGGAAGATATGAGGGCGCCAGTCTTGGCATCCAGCGAGATCAGCCGGTATCCCGGAGTGATATAGAGGATCCGCTCTTCTCCACCCTTTCCGCTGGACCAGTAGGCCAGCCCGCGGCCGGAAAGTTGGCGCGGAGCAGCGGCCCCGCGCGCTCCTTCATGCTCGCCGTGTACCCAGAGCAATTCGCCGGTGGCCGCATCCAGTGCCACAATCGCTCTTCTTGATCCCGCAGTGGCGTAGAGCACGCCATTCACCATGAGCGGCGTGCCTTCCAGTTTGTATTCGGGACGATTGCCCAGGCTGTCCGTCTTGAAGCGCCAGGCCACTTCCAGCTTGTTGAAGTTGGAGGCGTTGATCTGGTCGAGAGGGCGGTATCGAGTGCCGGCCAGGTCTGCAGCATAGGTGGGCCACTCCCCATCGCGGGCGCGATCCTGCGCCGTAGCTACAGTTGAGATCAATGCCAGCAGCCACAACAACAGATTTCCTATGGCAATTCTGCTCCCACGCATTCCAATTCCTCCGCTCCTGTATTCACCAACCTGCCGCGCAGTAGGTTATTTCTATTCATTCGCGTTAACTCGCGTGCATTCGCGGCTAAGAGGTTCTTGGGTTTGCTTTTGCTAAGTACCAAATACTAAGTACTAAGTACCTCTTCTTTCACGCCATCTGCTGAATCTGCTTCAAGCCTTCCCGAATCTTGGCTTTCTGTTCGTCCGTCACGTCCGGATGTGGAGGACGCTGATACGTCTGGCGGCTTCCCATTTGCACGCTGAGAGCGTATTTCATGGGACCAAAGCTGCCAACCCCTGCGGGCCGCAACACCTGCTGCATGTCTCTCAGGCGGGCAAGGGGTGCGTCAATATCTTTGCCTGCGCGTTTGGCGGCAAACACCGCCGCTATCTGCTTGGTAAACAGATTGCCTTCGGCCAGAATGGCGCCCATGCCGCTCTCCAGCGCAGCCTTCAGGTTGTTGCCTGTGCCGGTCCTCATGTTCAACTTGGGAAACTCTTTTACGTATTGCTCGTACTCCGGAGCATCGCCGTTGGAATCTTTGATTCCGGCAAGATTGGGATATTTTTCCAGGCTGTGCAGCAGCTCGGGCGTCACCGGCACAGCGCTCATGCGCGGGTAGTGATACAGATTGATGGGAATGGATACCTGCTCAAAGATCAGCGAGTAATACCGGGTGAGCCCTTCCAGGGGCGGCTGCTTGTAATAAAACGGCGGGATGATCAGCAGACCGTCTGCGCCATTGGCGGCGGCGTGCCGAGACAGTTCGACGGTCTCAGGAAAATTCGATGTGCCGGAACAAATAATGATGTTGAGGCCATTACGGTTTTTTAGCGCGGTCTCGGCAATCTTCTTTCGCTCGGCGACAGAGAAAGACGGGTACTCGCCGGTTGAGCCCAGCGCCACCACGCCGTCCGCGCCGTTCTGCCGGAAGAACGCCATCATGTCTTTGTAGATGGCTTCGTCGAACTTCAGATTCTTGTCGCAGGGCGTGGCTGCCGCTATCCAGAACTGGCATTTGTCCGGAACCGGTGACGGGGGGTTTGCGGATGCCGTTACGGATGTTGCAGCCGCTGTTGCCGTCGCCGGCACTCCGACGACCCCAAGAGCGGCGGCCGCGCCCAGATTCCCGAGAAACTTTCTGCGCGTCGTTTCCATGATTACTTACCTCCTGACCAATTCACGGCGGCTCAAGCCTGCGGAAGTCTAAGACAAGCCGCTCACAAATTGCAAAGCTGCGGCCAAAGACCCAAAAAACTCAACGCGGAGGAACAGAGGACCACCATCCTCCAAAAACATTTGCGAAAATCTGCGGCAATCAAGGTTGCGGCTCCGCTGCACCGTATTGAGGTTTTGCTCTACCCTGTAACCTATCCCCTGTCACCTGCAACCTGCCGTATAACGTGCTCCACGGACATCAACGAGCCCTCCTGCCAGGCCGTGAGCGGCGAGACCTGGTCTCCTATTACGTGGAAACGGCCATCGGGCTCCAAAAGGCGCAGATAAGCTTTGCGGGCCTCCGTCCTGTCTTGTCCCAGACCGGGAAAGCCGCCAAGCTGGGTGGGAATGTTGTGCCAGGCAATTGAGATGCCCAGATGCGGCGGCACAATACGATCGTCGGCAAACTCAGGATGCATTTTGGCGGCGATGGAGCGGGCCACCGTGAGCCGCTGCTCGCAGCTCATCTTCCCGAACTCCAGGGCATCATTCCCGGAAACGTATGTGCCCACCAGCGCGCCGGATTTTTGAAAGTAACCATGCGAGGGATACCAGATTTCCCGGATGATCTCATCGGTAAAACTCACGCCGCCAAAGATCTGGTATTTGTCAGATTCCCAGAAGCGCTGGTTCGCCTGCCATCCCACTTTGCAGACCGGGGCAAAGCGCCCGTGGTCCACAGCCGCTTTGAACTCAGTCGAAAAATTGGCGGGAATCTTTTGCAGCACCGGCAGGGGAATACTGGAGAGGCAATAGTCGGCGACCTTCATGGAACCACTTCCATGTTCGCCTTTGCGGTACATTACCTCCACTCCGCTATCGAGCAGGCGGATTTGGCTTACGGCGCAGTTGTATTCGACCATGTGGCCGATCTTCCGCAGGAAGGCGTCAATAATTTTGTCCATGCCGCCGATGGGCTGAAACAACGTCGGCTGGTAGTCGAAGTTATCTTCGTTATAGAAACGGTGCTGCCAGAACTGGGAATGCAGCAGCTCCTTGAAGGGAAGGCGCGGCTTGGCTTCGCAGATATCGGTAACTGTGGGTGGGTCTTCGCAGACGGAGTTTCGGGATGGGCAACGTCCGCCCTCGGGGCAGGGCTTTCCTGCCTGCAAGTCGCCAAAGACGGTGAGGAAAGCCAGCAGCTTTTCTTTATCGCGGCCATCCAACTCCTGGTCGAGACTTCCCTGGCTGACCGCTTTTGAGAGCAACTCGCCGATGTAGGCGTCAGCGTCATTGCTGATGCGCCGCCGGACGTGCGGCTGCCCGCCAAATGCATCCTTCATGTGAAACAGGTTGGCCGCGTTTTGTATTACATAAATCTCCAGCGGGACACCCAGCTCAGTGCAGTAATGAAGCATCCTCCGGTGATGGTAGGGAATGCGTCCGGGGCCGAGGTTCACATAAAGGTCAGCATCAAACTCGCACTTCTGCCGCGTGGTCCCATGCTCAGCGCTTTGCTCGGAAATTACACTGCCGCGCCGCGCGGTTATATTGCGCCCTCCGGCCCGGGGCTGAGCTTCCAGCACATGGCACTTAAATCCCGCGCGGGTCAGCTCATAGGCTGCGGCCACTCCGGCAATGCCGGCGCCCAGAATCAGGACGCTCTTGCCCTGCCCCGAACCCTGCGGGAGTTCCATAGGGCCTGCCCATTCGCCGGCTGCGGGTATGAGCCCGATCGCCGACATGGTGCGGTAAACGGCGGACGCCCCTCCGGCGCGGCCCACCAGTTCCAGGAACCGGCGTCGCGTCCAGCTTTTGTTCTCTGCGCTCATTGCTTCACGTACTTCTTCATGTCCTTCGGGCCCACCTCGGCTCCATAGATAGTGCCCTTGGAGTCGGCGGCAACACCTTCAGCGGCGCTGGTTGAGTGGTGGTCGGGGTCCGGCTCAGTATCGGGGATAAACGCAGTGACCGTACCATCTTTGCAGCTTCCCACGCGGATGCCCCGCTTCCAGCCCGGATGATTGGTATTGTTGGACTCCGAGTCGGCGACGTAGAGCACGTCATGCTTATCGATGAATAATCCGCTGGGCCGGCCAAACTGCTTCCATTCTTCAAGGAACTTTCCCTCCTGGTCAAAAATCTGGATGCGATTGTTGGCACGGTCACCCACGAACAACCTACCTTTGGAGTCCATGGCCAGTGCATGAGGCGTATCAAACTCTCCGGGGGCTGTGCCTTTCTTGCCCCAGGCCTTGATGAACTTTCCCTCCTTGGAGAACTTCACAATGCGGGCATTGCTGTTTCCGCCATGTCCGTCGGCAACAAAGATGTCGCCATTGGGAGCCACCAGCACGTCAGAAGGTTGATTGAACGTATCCTCCCCATCGCCGGCGACTCCCGCCTTGCCCAGAGTCAGCAACACCTTGCCCTGGGGACTGAACTTAAAGACCTGTTGGCCCTTGCCGTCCTTGCCCTGAGCGTCGGTAATCCAGATGTTTCCCGACCGGTCCACAAAAATGCCGTGGGGAAAGACAAACAGTCCCTCACCGAAACTCTCCAGCAGCTTGCCCGAAGGATTAAACTTGAGGATCGCCGCAAGGTTTGACCCGGCGCAGGTATTTGCGCCACATCTCTCCGCCACCCAGATGCTGCCGTCCGGAGCAATGTCCACCGCGCTGGTCGAGCCCCAGGTTCTCCCCTCCGGAAGCTGGCCCCAGTGATCGGCCTCTACGCGATAGGGATTGGGCTGTGAATTGGGCGCGGCATTGGCCTGAGCGCAGGCTTCGACCACGGGGATTCCAACAACTGCGACCATAACCACTGCCAGCATGAATTTGCTTCGACCTGCCATCGGAGGGCCTCCTCAAAAAACAAAGTAAGCATTGTATCGCTTACCGTGAATTGGCAATTGGGCAGAGGCAGATATTAGGAGGGACCGGCCCGGGGAAAACAAAAAGCCTGGCCTTTCCCCAGCCTTATTGCTGTTAATCCGCAGAGATCAGTGATTCAATAGAGAGTTCCTGCATCTTAAGAAGAGGCTGCATCAGAGAAGGCTTGAACGAATGAAGATGAGAGTCCGTAAAGCGGTTTTTCCTGCTGCCGGTTTAGGCACGCGGTTTTTGCCGGCCACCAAAGCCCAACCTAAAGAAATGCTGCCCCTGGTGGATAAACCCATCATCCAGTATGGAGTCGAAGAGGCGCTGGCTGCCGGTTGCGACCAGATCATTATGATCACCGGGCGCGGGAAGACGGCCATTGAAGACCACTTTGACGTGAGCTACGAGCTGGAGAAGATGCTGGAAGAGCGCGGCAAGACCGAGCTGCTCGCGGTGGTGCGGCAGATATCGGACATGATCCACGTGGCCTACGTGCGCCAGAAAGAGGCCATGGGATTGGGCCATGCGGTGCTCATGGCGCGTGAACTCGTTGGCAACGAACCCTTTGCCGTGCTCCTGGCTGATGACGTGATTGACGCTCCCCGGCCCTGCCTGAAGCAGATGATGGAAATCTTTGACGAGTCGCAGTGCTCGGTTGTTGCCACCCAGGAAGTGAACGGCCCGGCAATTTCATCCTATGGCGTGCTGGACGCAAAACGGGTGGAAGGCAAATTCAACGGCCGCGTGCACAACGTGATCAACCTGGTGGAGAAACCGCGCCCCGAAGATGCTCCTTCCAACCTGGCCATAATCGGGCGTTACATCCTGACTCCTTCGATCTTTGACGCCCTGGAGCGCACCCCACTGGGCGCCGGAGGAGAGTTGCAATTGACAGACGGGCTGCGCAGCCTCCTCAAAGCCGGCGAGAAGATTTACGGCTACACCTTTGAGGGCAAACGCCACGATACGGGAGACAAGCTCGGCTTCCTGAAAGCTACTGTCGAGTTTGCCTTGAAACGCTCCGACCTAGGCAAGCCGTTCGCCGAGTATCTGCGGTCGTTGGACTTGAAAGGGCTGTGGACTGCGGATGAGCGCGCCGCTTAAAAAGCCTTATCACGAATGACATAAATAAGAAATCAGAACTGATTTTTCACCGATCCTTCGCGGCAGGTATGCCCCTGAGATCAGTTCTATCCGTGTTGATCACCGGTCGGTTTTTTATCCCGGAGCTTTGCGGCTTTGTGGCTTTTTGTCATTGCGGCATTTTGGCCTGGTCGATCAGCAGAATGGGAATGCCATCGCGTATAGGGTAGATGCGGCGGCAGCCGGTGCACTGGAGCGAACTCTCGTCGGACGATAGCTTGAACGGCTTGCGACACTCAGGAACCGGGCATACCAGGATGTCTAGGATTTGTTTTAGCATCACCGAATATAGTACAGCAGCCGACCAGGGGAGATAGAGTGAGGTTTGGTTGTTCAATTACCCACTTACCAAGTTCCCACTTACCCACTGAACTTACGTCCGGCGATAAAAGTCTGCACGACTTGTCCTTCCGGGGTGAGAATCACCAGGTCGGCGTCGCAGCCGGGAGCGATGTTGCCTTTCTGCGAGGCCACATCCAGCAGGCGCGCGGGATTAAGTGTCGCCAACCGGACCGACTGTTGCAGCCGCCATCCGGCAAAGCTCATCACATTGCGCACAGCGCGGTCCAGGGTGAGCACGCTGCCCGCGAGTTTGCCCTGGAATTCACAGCGATCTCCTTTTACTTCAACCTCCAACCCGCCAAGTTTATAGCGGCCGTCGCCCATACCGGTGGCGCTGATAGCATCTGTAATCAGGATGGCCCGGTCCACGCCCTTGGCTGCCAAAAACAGTTTCACCATGCTGGGATCAACGTGAACGCCGTCCGCGATAATGTCTGCCGTAAGCCGGTCATCGCTCAGGGCTGCGCCCAGAACTCCTGGCTCACGGTGGTCCAATGGGCGCATGGCATTGAAAGTATGAGTGGCGTGATCTGCGCCGGAGGCAATTCCCTGCTCCGCTTCTCTGGATGTTGCATCGGAGTGGCCCAGGCTGGAATGTACGCCCAGCCGCCGGGCATGTTGGATGGTTTCGGTTGCGCCCGGAAGTTCGGGAGCGATGGTCATCATTCGCAGGGTTCCGCTGGAGGCTTGCCAGAAGCGCTCCAACAGTTTGACGGAAGGCCGCAATAAACTTTCCGGCGGATGCACGCCACGCCTGGCGTGGCTGATAAACGGGCCCTCCAGGTGAATGCCCAGCGGACAAGAGCCTCCCCGCTCTTCTTTGCCAGAGATTGCTTTCCTCAAATGCTCGAGCGAGCCCAGGATTCGCTCCTCCGGGGCAGTCACTGTGGTTGGCAGGTAGCTGGTAACGCCGTGCCTGGCCATCGAACGTTCGATGGCGGCCAGAGCTGAGTCGTCCGTTTCCATCACATCATGCCCGGCGTTGCCGTGAACGTGAACGTCAATGAATCCCGGGGCTGCAATCATCTGCGGAAAATCAAAGTGCTCCGCATGAGCAGGCAGTTCTGTTTCCCGCCGCGAATTGACGGCCACCACCCGTCCGTCTTCGATCACCACCACGGGCGAGTCGATCAACTCCAATGGCGTAAACAGACTGCCCGCGGTGACTACGGTCTTCATGTTGAGAGATTTTAATGGATGGCTTCTAGAGGCTGCCGATCTGACCCAACACTTCAGCCAGTGGCTGCAACTCAGCGGCATGCTGGCGGGGAAGCGCATCCTGGCTTACAACCTCGGCGGAAGCCAATGACTCCGCCAGGATTCGCCGGCCGGACTCGGTCAGGGTGGCATAGCCGACGCGGGCGTCACGTGGATCATGCTGGCGCTTGACCAAGCCAATCTTTTCCAGGGGAATCAATGTACGCGTGACGGCGGAAGCTGTGAGACCAAGCTCACCCGCCAGATCGATCCGGCGCAACTTCGCTCCCGGCGCCTGGCTCAATGCCAGGAGCACCATAAAGTCTCCAAAGCCGATTCCGTGCAGGGTTCCCAGACGGCCATCGAACCGGCGGACCAGGGCAGCATTGGCCTTGGCCAAACGGAGGCAAAAACTCAGGGTGTGGCTGGGCAATTTAGTTGTAATATTCATGATATATCAAGTATATATAAAGCATTGTTGAACGGCAAATGGCGGAGCCATTGGGCCCCCACTACCAGTGTCTTTACTGGTTGACGGGAATCTTGATGATCTTCTTCTGAATGGCGTAAGTCACGAGCTGGGCCTTGTTGTGGATGTCCAGCTTGCGCATGAGATTGAACTTGTGGGCTTCCACCGTCTTGACGCTCAATCCCAGGATCACGGCTATTTCCTTCACCGAATTTCCTTCCGCCAGCAGCTTCAGGATTTCGCGCTCCCGCGGCGTGAGGGTGGACATGCGCGGACGCATTCTGGTATCGCGGACGCGGGCGCGGAAATCTTCCACCAGCTTGCCCAGCACCTGCGAGCTCAGATACTTGCCTCCCTTGTAGACATCTCGAACCGCGCTCAACAATTGCGGCGCAGGCGTATCTTTCAGCACGTAGCCGGAGGCTCCGACCTCAAGGCACTGCACAAGATAGTCTTCATCCTCGTACATGGTAAGAAAGAGGATCTTGGTTTCGGCGCGGTTCTTCTTGATCTGGCGCGCGGCCTCAAAGGAAGACAGGCCAGGCATACCGATGTCAATCAACACCACATCAGGGCGGGTCTCACGGGCCTTTTCGACGGCTTCTCCGCCGTCAGCAGCCTCCGCAATCACTTCAAAGTCGCTCTCGGTCTCCAAAAGGCGGCGGACGCCCTGGCGAAACAGCGTGTGGTCATCAACCAGCAAGCATTTGATTTTTGGCATGGATTCCTCTTACGGCCTAATTCAGTCTCACAGCGGCCTGAACTGCGGCCTGCGCCGGCGGCCGTACAGCATCTGCAGCCGGCTCACCCGCAGGCACACTGATTTCAATGCGTGTTCCCTTGCCTTTGGCGGAGATCACCCGCGACACTCCACCCATGGTGGCTACACGTTCTTTGATTCCGGCCAGGCCGAATGAGTGGCCCCGAGAGTTGCTCCTCGCCTGAATTCCTATTCCGTCATCCTCCACCGAAACATGGACGGTATTGGCCTCCCGCGATAGCTGCACAATCACGTTCCGGGCGTGGGCGTGCTGGCCGACGTTATGCAGCGCCTCCTGGACCACGCGGTAGATGGCCTGTTCCGTCCCCGGAGCCAGCCGCCCGACCTCCTCCGAAATTGATACTCTCGCCTTGACCCCGGTAGTCTTTGCCAGGTCTTTGGCTTCCTTCCGGATGGCTGACACCAGGCCCAGCTCCTGCAGCACCAGCGGCGACAGCTTGCCGATAATGCGGCGAATCCCTTCGATGGTGCGGTCCACGACCTCAACCGTTTCCCGAATCTTGGCCTTCACGTTGCGTTCCGTGGTGCTGGATTCCATCATTCCCAGGTATAGGCGAATCACCATCAAGGCCTGCCCGGTCTCGTCGTGCAGCTCCCGGCTGATGCGTTTGCCTTCTTCCTCCTGCACCCGGAGCAGATGGCCGGACAGCTCCGCAATGCGCTGCTCCCGCTCGCGCAGGGCGTCCGTCATGAGGGCTCGCTCAATGGCCAGCGCGGTGCGGTCGCCTATGGCCCGCATCAGCTCCCGCTCGGTGGGCATCCATTCAAAGGGCTTGGCGAAGCCTATCATCAGGACGCCAATGGTCTGGCCCTCTGCCTTCAAGGGCACGCCCCATAAGGACCTGGCTTTATCCCGAATTCTGGATGTGAGAAGGCCCTTGTCAAGGCTGGTGTCCAGGATCATCTCCGGCTCGCCAGTCGCGGCAATTTTGCCCGAAAAACCAATGCCTACCGGGATGCGAAAATCGTCGGGGACCTCAAAACCGAGTCCGGCGGCGCTGCCAACCCGCAATAAGTTGGTCTCGGGCTCCCGCAGAAGCACACTCCCCAGAGACGCCTGGAAGGTCTGGATGGTGATGTCCAGTACTTTTTGCAGCAGGACCGCCAGGTCTCCAGCCGCAAGCTCCGCATCCAGAAGGGCCAGCAGTGCATTGGATTCCTTTGTCTTGGCATCGAAATAGGCCCCCGAGATGGTAATGAAAGAGACCGAAGAAAGCATTTCCAGGGCCGCTTTGGCTGCGGCTTCGCGCTTGGGAAACAGGCCGGAGAGATACGGATCGCAGCATGACTGGTAGAGTTCCAGGGAGCGGGCAACCGCCCGCGTATCGACTTGGAGCTTCGAAAGCCGGGTGCCAAAGTAGTGCAGGTTTTCCTGAAACCCGGGAAAATCGTCATGACAGAAGTAAGAGCAGCCGGCAGCCAGGGTGAGCCGTTCCAGGGCCGCCAGGATCCGGCCATCAAAACCAAACTCGGCGGCCAGGTTCTCACGCCAGTGATTGGTAATATCGGGAAAGTAAGGCTCAAGGGCGCGGGCAACCTCAACAATAAGTTCTCGCGACGATTCCTTGAACGGGGGAACGGCAGTCAACGGGCACTTCCTGGTCTACTAAATACTTGATTGGGAAAGGGTTACCAGATTTACTATCTGGTAATCTATAAACGCCCTAAGTTATGGGTATTTTACCTTGAATACCCGGTTAACGTGAACCAGATAGTTACTAGAGACCCCTCGCTTTGTTTCGGGTCAAGTTCAAAGAGGCTGCATCCCGATTTCCTCACTGCCCTCCGCGAGCCGTTCTTGTTGCTTCGTCCGCGCCCGGATTGCAGCGGTTGATGCCTTTTTCAATGGCCGTGCCTTCCTCATAGTCGTTCCAGGTTTCAATGAGCAGGTACGGGGGAGCGTTCTGGCTTCCGTAATACCGGCGAAACAGTTTCAGCCCGTCTTCAAAGGTTCTGCCACAGCGGTTGGCGATGTGACGGTTGCGGCTCCACGAAGCCTTGCTGTCATCAAACCCCGGCCACACTGCGCCCACGGCAATCTTGTCGGGATGGTGCTGCATCATGTTGCTGTAAAAGTATTCCAGATAGTCCGCGCCCCAGTTGCTTCCGTCCGCTGCCCACCCGGCCTTGCCGGGCTGCACCCACGGATAAAAACCATCGAAAGCGGCGCCGTACTTGTTGCTCTGGTCTTTGTAAATCAGCAGCGGAGGGTCCGGCCATCCCTGCGTCACCTCCCGCACCTTGCTCCAGTCGGTGCTGGCGTCTTTGGGAAAAATAAATACCACGGGCCTGCCGTTGTACCGCAAATACGCTTCCCGCGAGGGGCCCGCGCTCGGGCTGATGTATTTGTCATAGAGATATTGCAGGTCAACAATCACCGCATCTGTTGCGTAGCCAGGATGGTCAACTGCTTCGTCATATTGCACGGCTACTTTGAAATTATTTTCTCTGGCCGCCAATTGCAGCAGGCCATACGTGCGGTCTTCAAACTCCTTGCGCGGGCCGTACCAGTTCACCACGAACCCGCCGATGTTCATATCTTTGGCCCGGCCAATTTGCTGCCGCAGAACGCTGGGATCATGAGAAGAGTAGCCGACGTTGATATGGTCCTTCTCGCCGAACCAGGGTTGGTAGATGGCCAGCAGCAAGGTGCCACTCTCCGGCGCCTGCATGGCGCCCAGCGACTCCCTTAAATTCGGCTTGGCACACCCAGCCACCGGCAAGAGAGATAAAAGTATCCCTAGATAAAATGGGGCCGTTTTCATGATGTGTTACCGCTCTTCCTTGGATGGCGGCAGCAGCAGTTCGGGTTGGAAGAATCGGTGATCGCCGTCGGGTGATCCGGAGGGCATGGGGGCAACTCAGGAGTCAAAGATCACAAATCACCAATTATTTGGGTTCCACTTCCCTCACTCCGGGCAGAATCTTTGTCTCGCTGGAGAATTTCCTGTAGTTGGAAAAAGTGTCTTCCTGCTGGATTCCCTCATTCTTGAACAGCAGCAGGCGGGCGCTGGCATTCAGGTAGAACCGGCGCATGAGCCAGACTTCATTATTCAGCCGCATTTGTTCGAAGCGGAAGCGTGAGCCCTTGTGGACCCTTGCCAGGAAGAGACCAAAGGAGATGGTATCAATGGCTTCAGCTTCTGCTTTGACCCAGGTGTACTCCTGCTTATCAATCCATACCTTGCCCTTGACCTTGGGAAGAATGTCCGCGTGCGGCTGAGTGGGATGAAAATCTTTTCTTGGCGTGGCTTCCAGCACCCATGCGTCCCGCCCGTCCACCGCTTCTTCGCCCACGATGCGAAAATCATAAGCATGGGCCACATCGCGGAGAAAGGCCCGCCCTTCTTCACGTTCTTTCCTGTCTTTGGCCTCGCGCTTCTGGCGCTCGTCCGGGCTTTCGTTCTTGCGCTTGCTGATGAACTTGTCCAGCTTTTCCTGTTCGTTCCTTTCGTCTTTTTCGCTGAGAGGTTTATCGTCCTTTTGAATCAGGCGGGAGTAAGGCTCTCCATAGAGGACGGTGATGTCCCAGGTCTTGACCTCAGTCGATTTGACCGTGCCATGCGAGTCCAGGTGGTCCAGCGTTTCACGCTGCTTACAGGTGTAGTTTCGCGCCCGTTCCATCGTCCTGTGATCAATCTCAACCGAGCGCCGCACAATTTCAGTGGGATCGGTGGTGGGCGGAAGGTCCGGCGCAGCCTTCTGAGGACTATCCTGCGCCGGCAGCGACATAGAGATGAGCACAAAAAGAAGAATGCCGGTAAGGGTATTACGATAGCTGCAATTCATTCTCACAAAGTCTCCCAGAGGAGAGACGTTCGCGTCCACTGCTCGTATCTTTCTTGTGGGGTAAAGTTTGGTCAAATTTCAATAAGCTGGCTATTTGCCCGGTTAGAAAGCTAGCCCGGCAGCCTCAATGGTCCGGCGAATATCGTCTTCCGAATGAGCGGCGCCGAGGAACGCAGCCTCATATTGTGAAGGTGGCAGGTAAATGCCGCGGTCCAGCATTCCTCGATGGAATTTTGCAAATGCCTGGGTGTCCGACTTAGCGGCTGTATCCCAGTCGTGGACTGCTCCGCGCTGAAAGAACCAGGTAAACATTGAGCCGACGCGGTTGGCTGTGAGATCGATGCCTCTCTTCTTCGCTGCATTGAGGATGCCGTCCACCAAAGCGGAAGCCCGCTGCTCCAATTGATTGTAGATCTCTGGATGCTGTTTCAGATGGCGGAGCGTTGCCAGCCCTGCGGCCATGGCCAGAGGATTGCCGGAGAGCGTTCCCGCCTGATAGACCGGGCCGAGTGGCGCAATCATCTCCATGATGTCAGCGCGCCCGCCATAGGCGCCCACCGGGAGGCCGCCGCCGATAATCTTTCCCAATGTTGTCAGGTCGGGCTTGATTCGATAGAGCTCCTGTGCTCCGCCAAAAGCCAGCCGAAAACCGGTCATGACTTCGTCAAATATCAGGAGGGTGCGTTCCTGGGCCGTAATCTCGCGCAGAAATTCGAGGTAGCCCTTCTGTGGTGGCACGCACCCCATGTTGCCCACCACCGGCTCTACAATCACGCAGGCGATCTGGCCGGAAAATTTCTCGAATGACTCTTCCACCGCCCGCCGGCAATTGAATGGCAGCGCCAAAGTAAACTGCGCCAGCTCTTCCAGCACGCCTGCCGATCCGGGAATGCCCAGTGTGGCCACGCCGGAGCCGGCCTTGACCAGAAGCGAATCCGCATGGCCGTGATAACAGCCTTCAAATTTGATGATGTACTTGCGCCCGGTTTGGGCCCGCGCCAGGCGGATAGCGGACATGGTGGCCTCAGTCCCCGAGCTGACGAAGCGGATTTTATCCACGGAAGGAAAGGCCTCAATCACCGCCTGGGCCAGTTCGGCTTCAACCGGCGTGCACGCGCCAAAACTGGCGCCGTCACGATTGGCTCTCTCCACTGCTTCCACCACTTCCGGGTGAGCGTGCCCCAGGATGAGCGGCCCCCACGACCCTACGTAGTCAACGTACTCGTTGCCATCGGCGTCCCAGATGCGTGATCCTTTGCCGCGCACGATATACGGCGGATCAGAGGCTACGGACTTAAATGCCCGGACTGGCGAGTTCACTCCGCCGGGAATAAGGCGAATGGCGCGTGCGTGGAGTTCCTGGCTTTTGCTTCGGTTTGGCATTGGCGTATTTCAATATATCTCAACGGCAAGCAGTCAGGAGCCAGCCCTCAGCATTCAGCCACAGAAGCATTTTCCCTTTGGCCGCAAGCTGCAGAACAGCAAAGACCCTACCACCCGTTTGTCGGGCGAAACTTTGGAGCCAAAAGCCACTTTGCCTTACTATGCCGCGCTTTGTCACTAACCTCCAGCAGGCGAGCTTTGCCACAATGCTGCTCGTGTGAGGAGAAATATGTATGTCCAGCAAATCCATTCTGCCATTGTTGCTCGTGATGAGTTCCTGGGGGTTTGGTCAAGGCACGGCAACGTCACCCTCAAAGAAGGAACTGCTCAACCAACTGGAGACCGCTGCTCCGGCATCGCAACCCCGTTCGGTGAAGGAAACAGGTACGCCGGTCACGCCGCCAAAGACGCAAAGTAACCCTGGCTCGGATCCGTCCCTGGGGACGATTGTCAGCGCCGGGCTCAACCAGCACGTAGCGCCGGCAACTTCCTTATCCAATGACGAGCTGCTAGTCAGGGGAAAGACGATCTACGTGATTACGGAAAGCTTCTTCGTCAAGAAAGAGCAGCTTGAAAAAGGCCTCATCAATCGCAAGGAGTTGGGGGAGTGGGGCATCCACGTGGTGTCGTCTTTCCAGAATGCCGACCTGATTCTCAGGGTCAAGCGCCTTCCTTTCCAAAATAATTTTCCCTTTACCCTCACCGATCGGGTGAGCGGAATCGTTGTCATGGGCGGAACCGTAAATTCACTGTTCGGAACCGTGGCCGGAAGAATTGCGGGAAGGCTGGCGGATAAGTTGAAGGAGATCAAGACGAAAAGCAGTAGTTAGTGCCGAGTGTTCATGCTCAATGCCTGGTGTTGTACAATGCGAAGCCAGCACTTATGAGACGACTTCGGGAAATCTTACGTAACGAATACATTGGCGCCATCGCGATTGGTTTTCTTTTGTTCCAGGCAGCGGGGGAACTGATCAACGCCGTTATGCAGCCGATTGGTACGTACTTTCAAAATCGCAGCCACCCACAGAGTGTCTTTGCTGGTTCGCAAAGCATCTTCAACTGGCCGCAAATCATTTTCGCCTTGATTGAGATGGCGCTGCATGTGCTTGTGGCCTTCCTGCTTCTTGTGTGGCTATATAGGAGGCGAAAAACAACGCCAGTGGCAGTCGCGGCGAGCTCTCCTTCTGTTCCAGCAGAACAGACGGAAACAAAACCATGAAGGAACTTGAGCCCAGACCGGAAAAGTTTCACATCGGCATCGGTTCGGTATTCGCTGGGCTTATGGTTTTTGGCGGATTTGAATCGTTGATCAGGATCGGCCGCGACCCGATTGCACGTGCTGTGGTACACCTGATCAACCGGTTTGCGAACTCCGACGCGCTCAAACTGCATGAAGCGCCGACAAACTGGCTCTTTGTCTGGCTCAATGTAGTGGTTGCCTTGATTTTTCTGTCATCCAGCGTGATCGTGGGAGCGAGAGTGTTGAATAAGCAGCCTATCACGGCTCCCGCCGATTGAACCTGATGCACTGGTTCTAGACTCTGGCATAATGGTGTCCATCAGAGACTCCTTTTATGTTTAGAAAATGTAGTCTGTTGGTTTTGCTCGTCTTCACTGCTTCTGTGGCTTTTGCGCAGGGAACTCCGGCTTCCTCGACCCAATCCGACAAAGGACAGAAGAAGCCTGAAACTGATACAGGGCTCGGCAGTATTACATCCGCTGGCCTCAGTCAGAATGTGGTGCCGGCATCGGAGCTATCGAATAGCGAGTTGCTGGCCCGGTCCAGGTCTATTTACGTCACTTCAGACACAGTTTTTGTCAAAAGAGAAGACATGGAAAAATATCTCCTTCGCCAGAAGGAGTTGGAGGAGTTCCGGCTTCATGTGGTCAAGAGCAAACAGGATGCAGATTTGATTCTGCAGATTAAACGCGTTCCGTTTACCAACAATTTTCCGATTCGTCAGAAGAAATCGTGGGTGAGTGTCGGTTCGGGCAGTTTACCAAGAACGTGATAGAGCGCGAGTTCGGTGATGCGGAAGGTGCGAAAACCGTAAGATTTTCTCATAGTGACTTTGACTTTGTTGTTGAGGCCC
>DATGJZ010000049.1:0-67270 GCA_035294925.1 Candidatus Angelobacter sp.
AACCGACGCCGTCCGCGTTCATCCAAAACAGGCGATAATTCCGCGTAACGCCGCCGAATGCCTGCCGCAGACATCACCATTCGCAAACGCTATCACATTGTAATTTTCAGTTGAAGTACTTATTTATGCACACCGCCTAAGTACTAAATACTCGCCCTTGTTCTTTCTCCGCGTCTCCGGTGGCAGGTGTTGCTTTTCCCTATCCCCTGTAACCTGTGACCTGTAACCTTCTTCACCCCGCCAACACCGCGATCGGAAACCGCCCAAACACCTCGCAGCACAAGAGCGTACGGTGCGAAGTCACCCGAATCTTCTCTCCTGTAAAGATATTTTCGAGATACTCCGGCGCCTTGGATGGAACCGGAATCTCCGTCTCCTGCCAGAGTTCACCCAGCGGCGGACGGACCGCGCCTCCAGCCAGCAAATAGCTCAAGCGCGGCACCGCAACAATCGCGATCTGGCGATGATTTTCGCGGGCAAAGGAAATTACATGCTCGCGTTTTTCCCCCGACGCCGCCAGGGCCCGGTACTTCCCAACTTGAAAGAGTTCCCCGTGATCGCGCCGGAAACGTAGCGCCTGCATGGTAGTCCACATCTTGATTCTGCCGTCCGTATACTTGTCCAGTAGTTCCGCGCAGAGCCCTGGCAGATCACCAGCCTCCGCGCGGCGGTCAAGATCGGAAAGGTAACGCTGGCGTATCTCATAGTTCACTCGCCGCCGGTTGTCAGGATCAACCAGGCTGAACTCCCACAACTCCATTCCCTGATAGATGTCCGGATTGCCCGGCGCGGTAATCATCAGCAATCGCTGCGCCAGTGAATTGATTGCCCCGGCGAGAACGATGTTGGGAACAAACGCCTTGAACTGGTCCAGAAATGAATTTGGATGGCCGCTCGATCCAGGCGTAAGAATGTTTTCGATGAATTGCTGCAACGCTTCCACATAAGCGGGATCATCATTGATCCAGCTCAGGTTGACCTTGGCTTCATGCACCGCTTTGGTCATGTATTGTTTGATCCGGTCAATATACTCGCGCCTCGCTTCATCCGTACTCACATCAAACGGCCACGTGCCGGCCAAAGTCTGGTAGAGCAGGTATTCTTCATTCAAATCCGGGACGCTGCGCCCATCAGCCATCATGCGCTTGTGCGTCCGGTTCGCTTTCCTCCACTTCACCACCTGCGCCGACCATACCTTGGGCATCTCGGAGAGCACATTCAGCCGCGCGCGCACATCTTCGCTGCGCTTGGTATCGTGCGTGGAGGTGGCCAGCATCGTAAACGGCTCGCGCTCCGCCCGTTTCTGGTTGCTTGTATGAAACTCATCCACTGAGACGCCGAATTGCTTCGGCGACCCGCCCACTTCATTCACTGAAACGAACCGGTTATAAACGTAGGCAGCCGTATCTTCCAGGCCCTTGGCCATCACCGGGCCGGTCAACTGCTGAAACTTCAGGGTGAAGTAAAGCCTCCTGCGGTGCAGCTCAGACTCCTCCTGCGATCCCCTGGATTTCAAAAGGAGAATATCCCGCAGAAAATCAAAACCCGCGGGGGCCTTCTCCGGATTGCGGCGCTTGGCCCGGACAATCGCCTCGTTGATGTAGCCGCGGTCGCGTTCCGTCATCTGCCCGCGTTCGTCAATGTAAGTGCGGTAGACCGGAAAGCTGGCAATCGTCTCGCGGATCACATCGCGCAGCGCCTTCCGCGTGAAGTCGCGGGCATAGCGGTCTGTGAGTGAGATCTCGTCCAGCATGTGCGCCAGCACGTTCACCTCGCTGGCCAGCGAGGCATGCATAATCAGCTTCTTGCTGTTGTAGATCAGGTTCTCCACATCCGGAGCGCTGCCGGTAAATCGGTGATAGAGATTGGTGAACGCCCGCTCGTTGCGCTGGTCGATAAAGAGTCCGTTTACCAGGGTCGTAAAGTCGTAGCCTGAAGTGCCGTCAACCGGCCATTCGTCCGGCAGCTCTTCACCTGGCTCCAGAATTTTTTCCACGATCGTATAGAGTGGGGCGTGATGGTTCATCCAGTCATGCTGGCCAAAAACGTCCTGTATTTCTGCTTCAATACCGTTCTCCGCTAAAGGAGGCTTGGGGACCGCCCCAACGCATTGGCTGGCCACATACAGCATTTGCACTCGAACCAGGTATTGCCTGGGATTGAGCAGGCCGTCAGAATGGTCGATGCGCAGCCCCTGAATGGCATCTTCCGCCAGCAGCTTGCGCAGCAAATGGTGGGTGGCGGCAAAAACCCGGGGATTTTCCATGCGCAGGCCGATCAGGTCGTTAATATCGAAGAATCGGCGGTAATTGATCTCATCGCCGGAGACCCGCCAGTGCGCCAGCCGGTAAACCTGCGCTTCCAGAAGCCGGTGCAGCGCGTCAAAGCTGTGCGGCTCCCCAGGACGCCCGTTGATCTGTTCCAGCGCCTTTGCCGTGAGTTGGCGAACCTCCGGCGCCTTATGGATCAGCCCGAGCAGCGCCGAGGTCAGCGGTGGAATGGAACGTCTGCGCTGCCGGACAGGCTCGCCATCTGTCGTGCTGTGCGAAGGCAGGTTGCGCAGCCCGGAAAGAATGTTGCGCAACTCAGCATGTTGCAACTCAGCCGCTACCGGTTCAAAAATCAAAGGAATAGTCTGGGCATCGATAGGCAGCTTCTTGTCGTAGTACTCAATGTGGAAATCGTTCTCACCCAGTTCCAGGCGCAAGCGGCCCGCCTCCAGCTCCGCGCCGTACTGGTCGCCCAGAATCGGTAGCAGGACCTTGTTGTGCAGCTCCGGCTTCAGCGGGCTCCAGTCAATGTCAAAAAACTCGGCAAACTCTGACGCACGGCCGTTGGAGATCACGTCCCACCACCACGGATTCAACCCTGGTCCCACGCCCATGTGGTTGGGAACAAAATCCAGGATCTGTCCAATGCCGTAATTCTTCAGCTCGCGGACCATGCTTTGCAGCTCTTCATAACTGCCGATCTCCGGATTCAACTCGTTGTGGTCGGCAATGTCATATCCGTGTACGCTACCGGGCCGCGCTCTCAGGATGGGAGAAGAGTAAACATGCGAGACGCCCAGCGCGTGCAGATATCCTGCCAGCTTGCGCGCATCTTCAAAACGGAACCCCGAGTTGAACTGCAACCGGTACGTGGAGAGCGGGCGCGCACTGCGTTTCTGCGCCGCCAGCCGGTCCAGGCACTCGGAGATGCCGCTCGATTCGGTAATCAGGATAGCTGGATTGGATCGCATGAACAGTGAGAAGCAAAGACTTTCTGGAGACTGACAACTTACTCACCCTTAGATGCAGAAATTCAAAAGCGTGTCAGGGTCTCCGTTGCTGTTGGTTTAGGTTTTGCCGGTCTTGCCAAATACTAAATACTAAGTACTAAATACTCGCCGTTCGTCTCGCCTTTGCCAATTCAGACGAAAAAGCCGAAAATAATTATTAGGAACAAGTACAAACAAGAGAGCGAGAGCAATCATGGTCGTTACTGGTGAAATCATTCGCATGATGAATTACATTGACGATATTGCGGCCACTCTGCGCCGCGTTCAGGTGGGCATCTCCACCATGACCGAGGAAGAATGCAAGCGGCTGGCCGAATACATGAGGAATTCCGACCCAAATTTCATCAAGATCCTGGAAGGCCTGGAGAAAACCCGCTAGGTGGTGGAAATCAGCACGGTCGCAATCATTGGCGCAGGCATTTCAGGCCGATGGATTGCGTGCCTTGCCGCGCTCGGTGGATATCGCACAATTCTGGAAGACATCTTGCCGGCAACCCTCAGAAAAGCCGAAGCCGGGATGCGCGCCAGCCTGCATCGCGCGAGCCTGAATTGCGACAGCCCGAATAACGCCAACGCCAACGCCGATGCCGAAGCGGAAGCCGCCCAGGCGCTGGCACGCATCGAGTACGCCTCCACCGTCGAAGAAGCCGCCCGTCAGGCCGATCTGGTAATTGAGGCCGTACCCGACGAGCTCGAATCCAAAATCGAAATCTTTACCCTGCTCGATAAAATCTGCAGACCGGAAACCATCCTGGCCCTGAACACCGCAACCATCAACATCACAGAAATCGCCTCCGTAACCTACCGCCCGCAAAAGTGCATAGGAATGCGCTTCACAAATCCCGCAAACCAGCCAACGCGCCTGGAACTGCTCCCCAGCCAGTCCACATCTCAAGAGACACTCGACGCATGTGTGAAAGCAGGCAAGAGGATGGCAAAAGAAGTGGTCATACTCGGCCCCTGACGAAGCATGTGTGGCGCCGCCGCCCCCAGCGGTGTCTTAGCCTCAGGAGTGGGCAAGGAGCCAGAGGAATCTTAGGGGCGTTCGGGTATTGCATTTCCCTGTCCCCTGTAACCTGTGACCTGTCCCCTATTCTTTCCTAACTACTAAATACTAAGTACTAAATACTGCTTTTCCTGGAACCACGCCCTCTGCCCCTACGTATTACTTGTTGCCCATGCGAATGGTTCTCGACATTTTCGCCCAGATGTTGCGTGCTCTTTGGGCGCATAAGCTGCGTTCTTTCCTAACCATGTTTGGCATTGCCTGGGGAGTAGGTTCTTTGCTGCTTCTGGTCGGACTGGGCGAGGGGTTTCGCTCCGGCAACAAGCGCCAACTGGACACCATGGGCCAGGACATTATCTTTATTTGGCCGGGCCAGGTTCCTGCCGTGGCCGGTCAGCACCAGGGGATGAAGCGTTATTTCCTCACCTACCAGGACGTCTTAGACATCCGCCACGAAGCCAGCCTGGTCAAGAACATCTCGCCGGTCTTAAACCGCGGAGACATCCGGGCCCAGAGCGATTTTGCCACCAGCAACGGCCAGGTCATAGGAATCAACGCCAATTTCAACGAAATCCGCTACCTGCCCATGGGCGAGGGCCGCTGGCTCAACGATCTGGACGACCAGCAGCGCCGCAATGTCGCAGTACTTGGCTGGGAGATGATGCGTAATCTCTTCCCCGGACGTCCGGCGGTCGGCAGCACCATTCTTCTGAACGGTGTCCGTTTTGAGGTGATCGGGGTGCTGGCCAGCGTAGGACGCGATGAAAATAACTCCACTAACTTCCGCGTCTATGTTCCATTCAACACCATGCGACTGTTCTTCCCCATCAAGGACGCGCAAACCATTGACGATATTTCTTTCATGAACCTCCAACCCATCAGCCGCGACCAGCACACGGCGGCCATCGAGGAGGCGCACCGCATCATCGCCCGCAACCACGGCTTTGATTACCACAACAAGGAAGCCTTTGAAGGCTGGGACACCGTTGAGAGCAACGAAATGGTGGGCAAGATTTTTACCGCCATGGACTTGTTCCTCGGTGGTGTGGGGCTGGTCACTCTGGCACTGGGCGCAATCGGCGTCATCAACATCATGCTGGTCTCGGTGACGGAACGCACCCGCGAAATTGGCCTGATGAAGGCGCTGGGTGCAACCAATCGCAGCATCCTCCTGCAGTTTTTCTTTGAAGGGGCCTTTCTTACCCTGATGAGCGGCGGACTTGGAATTGGCGCCGCCGCCGGTTTCATGGCTGCCCTGGGAATGTTGCCGGCGCCTCCCGGATTTGATCCTCCGCGGCTGGTGCCTATGTCGGCGGCGCTGGCGGTAATTTCACTTTCTCTGGCAGGCATCGTGGCCGGTTTGTATCCGGCGCGCAAGGCCGCCATGCTGACCCCGGTTGAAGCCCTGAGGAAAGAGTAGATATGGTCCACGATCTTCTCGGTCAGGCCTACGAGGCGATGCGGCACAACCGTCGCCGCACCGCTCTCACCATGCTGGGGATGGCCTGGGGCATTGCCACTGTGGTGTTGCTGCTGGCTTACGGCGCCGGCTTCGGACGCGCCATCCACAATATCTTTTCCAATTTTGGCTCGCAGATCATCGGCATCTTTCCCGGACGGACGTCCTTGCAGGCCGGTGGCTCCAAAGCCGGTACGGAGATTCGCTTCACCGTAGAAGACGTCGACCGCATCGCCAGCCAGGTCCCGCTGGTCAAGCACATAAGCCCGGAAGCCTCTTTAACCGCTAACGTCCAGCAGGAAAACCGTTCGTTTCAGTTCCCGGTGGATGGCTTCAACTCGCAAGGCCAGTCGATCCGCGCCTTGAAGCTGGATGAAGGCCGTTTCTACAGCGAGGAAGATGAAATCCAGCGCGCGCGCGTGGCCGTGATCGGCTCCGAGGCCAGGGTCAAGCTGTTCTCCGGGCAATATGCCCTGGGAGAAAAGGTCCGCATTAACGGCATGAGTTTTGAGGTGATCGGCGTCCTCGCTCCCAAGATGCAGGAAGGCAACGACGATATCAATCGCGTGATTTACATCCCCTTCAGCACCATGGGCGACCTCAAGAATACGCTCTACATAGACGGCATCTGGATCGACTATGAAAGCATGGAATACGAAAAGATTGAAGATAATGTGCGCCAGGTGCTGGCTGCTGCGCATGGCTTTACTCCCGCTGATCGTCGCGCGGTTTTCATCTTCAATGCCATGAAGCAGGTGAACACGTTTGAGATTATCACTCTGGGCCTCCAGGTCTTGCTGGCCTTCATCGGTACGCTCACCCTGGGGATCGGCGGCGTCGGCCTCATGAACATCATGCTGGTGTCGGTCACCCAGCGCACCCGGGAAATCGGGATTGAAAAAGCCCTGGGCGCGCGCAAGCGCGACATCCTCTTCCAGTTCCTCGCGGAAGCCCTGGCCATCACCTTCGCCGGAGGCCTGCTGGGAATCGCCCTGGCCTACGCCATCTCCTGGTCAGCCGGTTCGCTGACTCTGTATAGCGCCATAGCCAAGAACGCCGATGCCGGTGACATCCGCCTGATCATCTCCCCGATGAATCTTCTGGTCTCAACCGGCATTCTGGGAGTAGTAGGAATCGTAAGCGGCATGCTGCCGGCCATGAAGGCCTCACGCCTGGACCCAATCGAAGCCCTCCGCTACGAGTGATGATCGGGTGATCGGAGAGGTAAAACCGGCTACGGGCTGATGAACACTACCGCCGGTGTCACGGATCTTTCTTCTTGTCGTTCAATCCCAGTTCCCGCAGACAGTAACGGATCTCCTGGGCCATCTCTGTGATCCGCATTCCTTCCTGGACGATAAGCTTGCAGGAAATGGCCACGCGATTGGGCGTATCCGGGCCGAGATCAAAATGGACGCGGCAATACTGGCAGTCTTCGTTCCAGCAAAACCGGCCATGCGCCACCTCTTCCGGAGAAAGATACTGGAAGGCGCGCAACAGCATGTTGCCTTCAGGGACCTCAAACTCGCGGCCCGCAATGGATATTTTCACGAGCTTTTCGAAGGGGCGAAAGAGAGGTCCTGGGTTCGACATATTGAAAGCGGTATTTAGTGCCTAGCGAAGCCTAAATACTAATTACCTTACCGTGGCCTCTTCCTTATCTTATTTGTTTTCTGTGGTTTGCAGTCTAGCGCAGCGCTTCCATGATTTCATCCAGCGCCTGCCTCGGCGGACGGACAACGGATTCAGGCAGCCGGGCCAGCGGCTCATCCACCAGGTTCAGGAGATCGACAAAGCTCGGGGCTCCGGCGTTCACGTAGAAGACGCCGGTCAGCATCTCTCCCTTCTCGTGCGCCTCTTCCAGGACGTGCAATGCGGTGAGCTTATTCGTCGGATCGTAATCGCGTTCCAGCTTGCGCAGCAGGAGCTCTGAACCATCGTGCATGCGGACAGCAGTGGTTTCTCCGGCAGGGTAATCCAGGTCAATGTTCTCGAAATACGGCACAAAGCCAAGTTCGTTCAACGGCTCATCATGGTCCTTGGAGTACTTGTAAGACTTGGTCGAGCCTTCGTGATCGTTAAAGGTCACACAGGGCGAGATTACATCAATCATCGCCGTTCCCTTGTGCGCAATCGCGGCTTTCAGCACGGTGAGGAGTTGCTTCTTATCGCCGGAGAAGGAGCGGGCCACAAAAGTAGCGCCCAGTTCGATGGCCATAATGCAGGTATCAATCGCCGGCAGATCATTGATCACGCCTGTCTTCAGTTTCGCGCCGATATCTGCCGTTGCTGAGAATTGCCCTTTGGTCAGGCCGTAGACGCCGTTATCTTCAATCACGTAAATGAGCGGCAAATTGCGGCGCATCAGATGTACAAATTGGCCTATTCCGATGGATGCCGTATCGCCGTCACCGCTGATTCCCAGCGTCAGCAACTTGTGGTTGGCCAGGGCAACTCCGGTTGCCACGGAAGGCATGCGGCCATGCACCGAGTTGAAGCCGTGCGCATGATTGAGAAAATAGGCAGGACTCTTGGAAGAGCACCCGATGCCCGAAAGCTTGGCCACAGATTCAGGCTGGATGCCCATTTCATACATGGCGTCGATGATGCGTTCGGAAATGGCGTTGTGGCCGCACCCGGCGCACAATGTCGTTTTTCCGCCGCGATAATCGACCACCGTCAAGCCGATGTGGTTGGTCTTTGGTGCGGGAACGGGTGCGGGTGCAGTTGGGGTGGCCGACATCTTATTTGCCCTCCTGGGAAATGATCTCATCAGTGATAGAACGCGCATCGATCGGCAGGCCGTTGTAGTGCCGGACGCTGCGCAGTTTCACCACTTGCTCGGGTGAAAGGTCCATCTTCAGTAGTTGCAGCATCTGCGCATCACGGTTCTGCTCCACCACATACACCCGATCGTGGTTTTTTACAAAGTCGTGCACGTCACGCGTGAAGGGATAGGCGCGAATCCTCAGGTAATCGGTTTTCACGCGGAATTCCTCCCGTAACTGGTCGCAGGTTTCCACTAGCGCCCAATGCGAAGTTCCGTAGGCGATGATCCCGGTCTTTGAAGTTCCATCCACGTGGTGGACGGGAGCGGGGACGGCGCCGCGCGCCGTCTCAAATTTTCTGGCCAGCCGATCCATGTTCCGGACATAATCGTCAGGCCGTTCACTGTATTGCCCTTTTTCGTTGTGCCCGCTGCCGCGCGTAAAGTACGCGGCTTTCTCATGATTGGTGCCAGGCAATGTGCGGTAAGGAATGGCATCGCCATCTACGTCCTTGTAGCGGTCAAATCCCCCCAGCCGTTGCAGATCTTCCTGGCTCAGCACTTTTCCCCGCGCGATCGGTTTTTCTGGATATTGAAATGGATCAGCCATCCAGTTGTTCATGCCCAGATCGAGATCTGAGAGCACGAATACTGGCGTCTGGAACCTTTCCGCCAGCTCAAAGGCTTCCATAGCGAAGGTGAAGCATTCCTCCACGGACGATGGCAAAAGCAAAATATGTTTGGTGTCGCCGTGGGAGAGAAACGCGCATTTCAATACATCGCCCTGCATGGTACGCGTCGGCAATCCGGTGGAGGGGCCCACGCGCTGAATATCAAAAATGACCCCGGGAATTTCCGCGTAGTATCCAAGCCCGGCAAATTCGCTCATCAAGGAAATGCCGGGACCGGACGTGGAGGTCATAGAACGCGCGCCAGCCCAACCCGCTCCAAACACCATGCCAATGGCCGCAAGTTCATCTTCCGCCTGGACCACGGCAAATGTGGCTTTGCCGTCCGCGCCTACCCGGTATTCCTTGAGGTAGTCAATCAGCTGCTCCACCAGAGAAGAGGAGGGCGTAATTGGATACCAGGTCACCACAGTGACCCCGGCGAACATGCAGCCGAGCGCGGCGGCGGCATTGCCGTCAATAATGAGCTTGCCCTGGTTCTCCTTCATTGGCTCAATGTAAAAGCGGTCCTGCTTGGTGAAGGTGGCTTTCACATAGTCAGACCCGGCACGTATAGCCGCTGTGTTCAGCTCAGCCGCCTTCTTCTTCGTCGCAAAATGCTTAACCACGGCTTTCTCGGACTCGGCGAGATCGATGCCCAGCAAAGCATCCACCGCGCCCACATAAATCATGTTCTTGACCAGCCGCCGCAGCTTGGCTTCCGGACAGACCGGCCCTACGAGCTTGTCAAAAGGAACAGGGTAGAAGGTAATGTCGTTGCGAAGCGCAGAAAGATTGAGCGGCTCGTCGTAAACGCAGGCAGCGCCGGGGCGCAAGGACATCACGTCCTCGCGCGCGGTCTCCGGATTCATCGCCACCAGAAAATCAATTTCTTTCTTGCGCGCAATATACCCGTATTTGCTGGCACGAATGGTGTACCAGGTAGGCAGGCCGGCAATGTTGGAAGGAAACAGGTTTTTGCCGGAAACCGGCACGCCCATCTGAAAAATACTGCGCAGTAATACCGTGTTGGCGGATTGAGAGCCTGATCCGTTTACAGTGGCTACCTGGATACTAAAGTCGTTCACTACGCGACCCTGGCCCGGTGTCGGGTCTTTCTGCTCCTGTATGCTTATGTCAGCAGTTGCCATGAGTAATTACCTGTCCGGAGAGACATCCCTGCGCAATCCTTCATTTCATGCAAAGGATGATCTCAACACATTATAAAGCAGCACTTTCCCGCGAAGCGTGATGTAGGTCACGCTCGTCTTAGGAACCTTAAGGAGTCACCTGCTTGGTTAACGCCAGAAGCATAGTCGATAGAAACCCTAACTGACGGGATCGACCGTTTGACGTTCGGGGACGGATCGCGCATAATCCGGCAAATCAGCGATCCGGAAAGCCCTCCGGCTGCGTGATTTTGATGGAGCAGCCGCCTGGATTGTTCTGTAAAGACCCTTAGTTTTGATGCACTCCGGTCCAAAAAATGAGCCGGGACTAACCCTAACCCGCACGCGTCCGCTCCCCCGGCGGCGGGCACCGCATTCTGCTGCTTCCGGGTGGTGCGAATATGCGTTTAATTTGTGCATTTTTTGTGGCTGCTAAATCAAAGAAAACACAGATGAAAAGCGCCCTAAGCTCACTGGAGGGTACTTTCGTACCGGTGACGAATTTCGGTTTTCAGAACAGATTTAAAAAGACGTTACATTACCAGAATCCGGTGGTAAGTTTTAGGGAAGTAAAAAGGCAGTAGTACGTCTGATGGATTTGCGGTATTAGCGCCTACTTTCGCAATTGGGAACGAACATGCTTCTGAACATTGCTGAAGATTTCAAGAAATACACGTTGCGCCCGTTGCCCACCCTGTTGGAAAAACTTGTCTACGTAAGCTCATTGCTGAGCGAAGGGCGCTATCTGCACTGGGGATTGAGCAGGATCTTTGGAGACAAGAAGGCGCAGACGGCAATCCGGTCAGTGCATTCTGAACTGGCATTGGAGTTGGTTCGGGCTCCGATTCGCAGCCTTTACCAGGAATATCATGCTGTTACGGAACGGACGCAACCGGCTGAACTTTTGACGGCGGAATCTTTGGTGCTTAGAGCGCCGGTTAACGGCGACGAACTTCTTTCGGCTCACCTTCGGCTAGTTCAGGAGTCTCTTGTGGCTGTTGCGGGCCAGCAGGTTGCGAGTCAACCAGCCGCATAGCCACTCCAACCACCTGCCCGATCACCTCAGCTTCCTGAGGGTGTTTCAAGATGCGCGGCACGGCTGGCGACAGAGGATGAGGTTGAAGCACAATTTCTCCCGGCCGGACAGAACACCAGCAACAGAGAAAGCCTTCGCGGGTTTCAACGAAATAGATGGGCCGCTCCATCTCTGAGCGCCATTTGCCCTCCACCACACGGCTGCGGTCCTCATCAACCTGGATAAATGATCCCGGCAGAATCAGCGGATACATAGTCAGGTCTTCCGAGCCGACATAACCATAGGTGTATTTCCGTTTTTGAAGTTCATGGAGGTATTGCAGCGGGACCAAACCCCAGTTTTCGATCATGCGACCAAGGTTGGTGCTGAGGCGGAGATCGAATCCCGGATCCAGTTTGACTGGTATATGCACCGAGCCGCGGTTACTCATGATTTCCAGGCGGTGGGTCTTGGCGGGCCGAAACACGGCCAGATCCGCGGCCGTCGTCCCAAGATCGACCCCGTAGTACTTGAGCATCTCCGCAAAATCCGCCCGGTAGATCACGGATAGCACGTAAAGGCGGTAGATGCTGGGGACAACGCCTTTGGTCTCAATATCCGAAAGCCTGCTGGGATTGATGACGTAGTCCTCAATGCCGCGAATATCAGCCAAGTGGGTACTAGCTTCCTCCACATCGCGGAGGGTCATGCCAATCTGCTCCCGCAGCTCTCGTAGTTTCTTGCCCGCTAAAAGCATTGTGTCCACTTGGAGATACCAGTTTTGTTCCACTTTTGGAACAAAAATTCAAAAACTGCCAGAATTTCCCATTATGCCCTTTACCTAGACCAATAAATGCCCCAGTCATGATAGAGGCCACGGCTCCGCGGAACAAGCTTTCCCTGAGCCAAAAAGGCTAAGGCTTACCGCCTTAAAGCCGTGTTCACGCATTCAGCCGATGTACCGCGCTAGGATTGGGAGAGTTAAGAATGGCTGTTTGTAAATTTTTGCAAACTCATTTTACGCTTGTCCCTGATCTCAAAACCTTGGCAAAATCTCTTTTGATCGACTGTTTCTTTGGTGAAATCTCTCTTCGGCGCCTCTTTCTATAATACCAGTGCCCAGCGACCGCAGGGGTCCCATCCCGCATAGCCTCAAGTTCATGGCCTTCAGGAATCCGGCTATTCATTCAAGAACAAGTTCAGCACAGAGAATAAGGCAGCGAGGAAAAAGGCGCAAAACCCGGAGGTAACCTTGGTCCCGAGGAGGCAGCAGTCGCCCCCTAATTGGGAAAGGAAGCCATCTGCGTTTCAACGTCCGATTTTTGGGCTGCCGTGAGCGGTAAGAGGGGTAGCCGTGGAAGGCCCCCGTAGTATCCGTTCAGATCCATGGCATATTTGACCGCTGGTATCCCCAGTTCGGATACCACCCGCTTGCTTGCCGTGGAAAGACTGGCCTGTTTGGTCTGCGCCATCTCGATATCGTTGTCTCGCCAGGCGGCGTAGATTTCAAAGCAGATGGTGGGCGCGGGGGCGGCAAATGCCAGAACAGAGCCGCTGGCGCCTGCCTGCAATGACGCGAGCAGGGTGTGGGCGGCGCCCACCAGCACCTGAAACCCCACTTCCTTAGACCGGGTCTTGATTTTGGGCCGTGCGGCAACCGCAACTCCGGCCCCCTCACTTAACTCCTGCGCCGTCACAACCTGGTTGCCGCTGGCTTGGGTTCCGGATGCGGGAGCACTGAGCATGCGGTTCGTCACCGCCTGAAAAACTTCAGTAGCGCTCGCCGTGCGTTGGATGTGGCGCGTTTGTTTCACCATAGCCGCAACCTTCTCCACGTTGCCACTCGATTCTTTAATGCCAATGATGTTCGGATGATCTGCCAGTTCAACAATTACTTCCAGGGGCAGATCATAAGCCGTGAAGGGTGGCACGGTGTAAAGCAGGACGGGCAAGGGCGAGCGGTCAGCCACCATGCGGTAGAAGGTAAGCAAGGCCTCAGGTTTCATCTGCGGACGATAAAAATGCGGGGTGCGCACCAGGGCCACGTCATAGTTCAGCCTGGCCGCGTGTTCCGTCAGTTTGAGGGTCTCGATCACAGATTCCGCTCCTGTGCCGGCAATCATTACTTTTTCCGGCGCTGCGGCTTCAACGGACGCCCGCAGCACTTCGCGGCGCTCCTCGTCGCTTAGCATGACTGCTTCGCCCGTCGAGCCAAGAATCACCAGTCCAGCCACCGGGGTGCGGGAGTAGCGGTCAACATTGTGTTCAATTTTCTTGTAGTAGACGGCGCCGTCCGAATAAAAGGGCGTGGTCACGGCGGGAAAGATGCCTTGCAGGAGCATGACCTAATTTAACCACAAAGCGAGTAAAGATAAATGAAGATGAAATGAAAAAAGCCCCGCTTTTCACGGGGCTTTTTTCAAGGCGAAGATCAATTTTTCTATGCAGACACCAGCTGCCGCACATTCTCAGGATGGAGTGCCCGGAGCCGCGACACATTCTGTTGCAAGGTTTCGTATTTAGGCGCAAGCACCGCCGGAGTAAGTTCCATGGAAGGGAACACAAACTCCGTTGCCAGCTTGGCAAAAGCCACCAGGCATTGCATGCGGACTTGGCTGGCTAAATCGACCACCTGGGATGCGGCCTCCGCTACATTAACATCAGGATTCTGCCGGTCCATGCCCGCTTGGCGCAACACAACCGCAGAATTATCGGAAATGCGGCTCACGTACTTCCAGGTCACGCTGATCCGCAGCCGTTTCACGCGATAAAGCTCTTTCCGGGGCAACCTCTCACGCAGGAATACCTCATCCTGGCGGTCCACCAAAGTGTGAAAAGCGGGCACATCTAACGGTTGCTCACCGCGCGCAACCGCCTGTTTTCTGCGGCTGCGCAGGGCCACAAAGAACGCCGTAAAAGTCAGCAAGGCTAAGGCGATAACAACTAAGAGTGCTGTCATTGGTAAATCAGCTCCATGACTGCGCGGTTCCACTGCTCCAGTTGGGCGCGTTTGGGCATCTCTGCCGGACTTGTGGCCAGATCAGGCGCCAGAATGTAGCCAATCCAGATGAGCAGGCTTGAATTGTAGGAAACGGACCGACAGATATTGATTATTGGGTTGGCTGTAATGCCGAACTGTAACCTCATGGTCACCGCTACCAGTTCCACTGCAGCAAAGACTCCTAACCCGAGGGCAATTCCAAAAACATATTGCCGCCAGTGAAGCCCGAACGCGCTGGCAAATAAGAATACAGAAAGCAACAACCCAACTTCCAGAATGCGAGTGGCTTGTTCCACAACGATGAAGGACGCTTGGAGGTGATTGCTCTCACCCCAGGGCTGGGCGTACGCAACAATACAACCCAGTACCGCGAGAAGTGCAACCGCGCCTTGGAAGATCTGCCTCGCCAGCCGCCGCAGCGCCGGGTACGGAGTAAAGAGATGCCTGAAGATCTCGTATAGCACGGCAAAGCCCAGCAGGAGTCCCAGACCCTCGTTCAGCCAATATGCCTGGAAGTAAAGGTGACGCAACCCGAAGTTGAATACCGCAAACAGAGCTACTCCGAGTATAAAGTTGAGTAGGCAGTAGCACGAGAAAAGGGGAAAGCGACTCCACAGTCGTTTGGCTAGCAGTACGCCAGCCAATGCAGATTGCAGGATCAACGTTGCAACCCACGGAAGGGGCAAGGAACGAAACATATGGGCATTAAGCATATCGCGTCATCACACCGCTAACAAGCAGTTTTTACACCTACTGCGAGCGTTTGCATTACTTCCGTCATTCCTCTATTTTCTATCGCGCCGACGAAGTAGCGGGAGGCAGCGGATTCCCACCGGGAGGAAACGGATTCCCACCGTCCTTGCCTCCAGTGGCTATCGCCCCAGCAATTGAGAAAGCGGACAGGACTAAAGATGTAAGTAGGACGAGCTTTGCAACGCTTTTTTTCACAGAATTTCTCTCCTCTTGGTTGGTGTGACCAGTCTTTAACATCTTGGCCTATCACTAACAAAAGATTCGCTTTCCTGGGATTTTGGAATCTAGAAAATCGGCTACAGTGTCTACTAAAAACGGCAGAACAATATAATGCTTAGAGCCCTAAATCAATTAAAAACTCCTAATTTTCGATGCCTTTTTGGTTTGAATTTGGCCATATTTCGGCAAACCGGAAATCGACCATTGGCCGGTAGGCCATGTACCTGGTTCCTTGGTTTGGGGGGGTTCCGTTTAGTGAAAAAGAGCAATTAAGTTGGTCCACCTGGACGAGGCAAACGTGAAAATTCAATTAGAATCGGAAACAGCGGTTTTTAGCATTTTTCTCTTTGTCGGGGCGTAGCGCAGCCTGGTAGCGCACCTGCCTTGGGCGCAGGGGGTCGGAGGTTCAAATCCTCTCGCCCCGACCATTAGTACTAGCTGTTTATTACAGAGGGCTCCTTCGGCTCCGCTCAGGATTTCGGCAGAAGGCTCCCGCTTCGCTCACGCCTTCTTAACGCCTCAACTTGGGCGCAGGGGGTCGGAGGACTTAGGTCCTTCGGCTTCGCTCAGGATTTCGCCTGCGGGCTCCCGCTGCGCTCACGCCCGCAAAACTGCTCAAGTTCAAATCCTCTCGCCCCGACCATCCTTACTATTGTTCACCCTAAATTGTTCCTACGGTTCCTCCGGTCCTCCGGGAGCCGCGCCAATCAAGGAGATTCTACCGGAGGAAGCACTGGGGGAAGGAGACAACATTGCTGCGGGAACGGGTTTGCCATTTGAAACCATTCGTCGTTGGGACTCAACCGATCGATGACGCCGGAAGGTAGCGTTCCCAGGCATCGTGAAAATCCTTAAGAAAATAGCCCATGAAGCCATTTTCAGAACCAAAGTAGAGCCGGCGGCTGGCGATGCCAAAGGGGCGTAGATGAAAAGCGAGGCGGCGTCCGGAGTTGCCGGGCCAGGCGCTCCAAGGGCGGCTATCCAGAGCGCGAAGCTGAGAGAGAAGATCGCTGGTGGCCAGATATTCGGGATCGTTCCGGTCGCGGAAGATGGCGCGAAGGTCGGAAAGCATCTGAAGTTCCGGGCCGGCTTCAGCGAGATCGAAGGCGGCAACGAGGGCAGCGCGGATTTTCCGGGGCCAATCGCCGCCGGCAACGTCGGCGATGTGGACCAGGGGTTCGGCACAATTACTTTGGCCGGGCGAAAGCGCAGAGGGCAGATCGGGTGGAAGATGCCGGCCTGCCTCGACCAAGGCGGACGAGGCCTGGCTCAGCCATCGGCAGAGACGGTCCCGCAAGGCATTGACTATATTGCCGCGATGGTCGTCCGCCCAATAACGGAGAAATCCTTCTGCAGGCCTGGGACGACGCAGGCGGATAGGAATGCAGCGCGCAGCCAGGGACGGCGGCAAAGGAGAGTTGCCGGCAAAAGCCTTGGGGCTAAAGAGAGTGAAATCCTCTTCGCCGCGAGCGAAGTAGCCATTCTTATCCGAGCCGGAATTCAGGAGAGAAACCACGGGCTGGCGCTCCGAAGGACCGAAGCTGTGTTGGTAGTCATCCAGCAATACCGGGAAACGGAGCAGGGAGCGACCTTCTTCCACTAAATCCAGAGAGCGGCCCTGAAGAAGGCGGTCGAGGAGGGTAGGGCCAGGTACGCCAAAGAAGGCGGTGGGCGCATCGGAGAGGTCCCACAGGAGACTGAGGCAGAGGGATTTGCCGGACTGAGGCAGGGGCGAGCCGACGTGGAGGTAGGGAGCGGTGAAAAAGCACTGATGACAATGGGTACAGGCGCTCCACAGGGTGAGGATGGTGAGCTGGTCATCGTCGCAGACGAGATAGAGGCGGATGAAGGTTGCGATGTGATCGAGCACTTCTGCACCATCAGGCGCGAGAGGGGAACTGTCCTGGTGGTTGCTGGTGGATTTTTGGTTGTCGTTGTCGTTGTCGTTGTCCATGACCGACTAATGTGATGGCTGATGGATGGTTTGTCACGGAAACGGCGGAAAGGGCGGAAAAGAAAATCTGGGGGATGCAATCGGGTGGTCGCCGTGACCGGGTGATCGCGCGTGATCGGAACTACCCGTTGCTGATTTGAAACGGTTTAGCAAAGTGTGCGTAATGGGCCGCTTAGTCAGGCAGAGAATCTTTGACGGCCAAGACGCTTTTTGTGGTGAACAGTACTTTGCTGGTGCCGGTGCCGGCCTTTTCCAGGAGCGGGTGCTCGTAGATGGCTGACTTGCTCAATTGGAGAGCGGCCGCAGCTTCCCTGGCGGTCATGCGCGGGTACCTGGCGGGATTTTCCATCTTGGTTTTTGCCATTTGCCGGTCGCGGTCTCGCACCCAGGGGCCAACCTTAACAGCTTCACCCAGAACAGCTTCACCCAGCAGATGACCTGGCCTGATTGGGTCTGAGGCCGGCACCTTCAGTCGGTCGAGGGCTGAATCGAGTTCGGTACGAGATTGCTCGATCCACTGCTTGTCCGTGCGCTCGCCCAGGCCGCCATCCTGCTTGCTGATTCTATTCAGGTATTCAAGTGCGAGGGCCAGGTTCCTGGATTCCTGGGCAGAAGCAGCGTATTGCTTTGCCGTTCGCCATCGTGGCCAGTAGTAATCAGTGCTACCTTTGCGTTCAAGCTGCTCCGGGGTTTGCGTGGGCAAGATGACGCGGTGCATTCCTCCGCGCAACGGGTTGATGGGTGGAGGAGGGTTGGGAGGCTTCCTTATAGGCATAGACTTGACGTCATCTCGCTAGACCTTTTGATTGCAGTCTAGCACCAGAGCACTTAGGGCAAAGAAAATCGTAAATTGAGGAAGGAAAAAGGCTGGTCGCAGGAGGCTTTTGCGGATAAGTGCGGGATTCAGCGCGCTCACATGAGCCTTAATAGAGCGCGGCAAGCAAAACTTGACCTTTGCCACGCTTGAAACCATTTGCCGAAACCTGGGAGTCACCATGTCGGTGTATCAAGATGGTACTAAAGCTAAAGTGACCTAGAAGATCGACCTTACAATCTGCTAAAAAGTTGTCAAGCATCTGGAGAAAAAACAACGGCCTTATGCAGATCAAAGGGATTTGTCCCCTCGTTCTTTTATTATTGGTTTTCACGCCCATAATAGTAAGCAGTCAAACAGCACCTACCATAACAAGTCTTTCCCCAATGGTCGGCCCGGTCAGTCCGGTCGGCGGATCAGTGACGATTCAGGGAACGAACTTTGGCAGCACGCAGCTTGGCAGCACGGTCAGTTTCGGGGGAGTGGCGGTTAGTCCGGCATCCTGGAGCGACGTTCAAATTGTGGTGCCCGTACCCGGCACTTTGGCAGCCGGATTTGCAGATGTGGTTGTTACCGTCAATGGAGCATCCAGCAATGCGAGTTCGTTCCTGGTGATCCCCACAATTACACAACTCTCGCCAGAGCAAGGCATCATTGGCACCTCGGTCACAATCAACGGCACAAGTTTTGGCAATCAGCAAAATGACAGTACTTTGACATTTAACGGCAGAGCCGCCACTCCGACTTCCTGGAGCAATACGAGCATTACGGCAGCCGCCCCTGTCGGTTCCGGCGTCGGTCCGGTGGTAGTAACGATCAACGGGTTCTCGACCAATGGCGCGGAATTTTTCGTTCTGCCGAATATCACCAGCCTTTCTCCTTCCGCCGCAGATGTCGGATCGTTGGTAACCATTCTTGGAAGCGGTTTTGGTCAAGCGCAGGGGTTCGGATCAATTACATTCAACGACCAGGGCGCGGCGGTGCAAAGCTGGAGTGATACCAGCATCACGGCTGCCGTTCCGAGGGAAGTCACAGCCGGAAATGTCGTCGTTACGACAAGCGCGCTCTTAAGCAGCAACGGTTTTGCCTTCACGCCAATTTTCCCGTTCATAGTTCTTGATACTCCTGATCACGGCAGTAACAGCGCGGGCTGGTATAACACGCCGGTTACGATGAATTATCAATGTTCTGGCGGCGTCTCTCCGATAACCTGCCCTCCGTCGCAGACCGTCAGCGTGGAAGGCGAAAATCAAATCATCAGTGCGAGTGCGGTTGACGGCGCAGGAAACACGGCGCACGCAAGTACGACGATCAATCTTGATCGGACGGCGCCGGTAATCAGCATTGGTTCGCCGCAGAACGGTACCACGGTGTTCAACTCGACTGCCCGAATAACCGGGTCGGTCTCGGACAATCTTTCCGGTGTTGCCAGTGTCACCTGCAACGGGACGCAAGCGGCGCTGTCATCCGGGTCCTATCTGTGCAATGTTCCGCTGGTCAGCGGCTCCAATTCAATTCAGGCCCAGGCGATTGACGCCGCGGGCAATGCCGCAATCAGCAATCAAATTGCCATTACTTACAGCCCAATAATCCCCAAGGCGATTTTTATCACGCCGGGCATCGCCAATCTGCTGGTCGGAAACACGCGCGCGGTCAAGCTAGTGGGCGATGTCGGCCAGTCCGTTCCGGGCGTTACGTGGACGATCAGCGATCCAAGTATCGCGAGCATCAGCGCGTCTGACCCGCCTCAGGTGACCGCAGTGGCGACTGGCACAGCCACCCTTACCGCGTCTTTGGGTCAACTGAAAGCAACGATGACGATCAACGTGCTATCCGGCACAGCCCTTCCTTTCGGAACGCCGCTTTGGGCTGCAGGTTCAGTCACCGGCGGCTCCCTTAATGGCCTCGTACCGGCAAATCCGATCAATAACGGCGATCCAGACATTTACATGATCGATGGACAGAGCACACTGGATGCACTTACTGCGGATGGTCAATTGCTGTGGGCCGTCAATCTGGCAAGCGGATCTTCCAATGGTTCAGGTGGCAATGCAGCAAGGGCCGCTCGGCTGCAAGAAAAGGAAGCCTCCCCGGTGGCGTTGTCTGTAACCTCGGGCAGCGCGGCCTCGCCGCGACGGCTGCCATACGTTTTGGAACAGCAGTTGCTAGCCCAGCAGGCGCGGATTGCGAAGCGTTGGGGCCAAAAAAGCGTCGGCGCTCAGGCGCAAAGTGGTTTGAACGTTCAGCCGTTGGACACAGCATCGACAGGTTTCGGCTCGCTGCTGGTGCAAACCGTCCCCGACAACAGCGGACATGCGATCAACCTGGTTTTTGATTGCCTCAATCAGTTTTGCGATCCCTTCACTCCCGCAATCATTGCCGTGGATAATGCATCCCAAGCGCAACTATGGGAAAACGATCTGAATGACGGACCCTATGTGGGTATCTCGTCACTTGCGATTGCTGCGGATAATACGATCTACATCTCGGGCGTCTTTCAAACAGGACAGCCGGACACCGCAGGCACGACTCCAAGTCACTCAGTCATTGTTGCCGTCGATGGAAGCACAGGCCAAACGAAGTTTAAGGTGCCCATCGATCCCTCCCATACGACCTTCACGCTTACGGATAGCAATGGCACTATCCTTGAGAGTGACGACATTGATGTCGCCACCGCGATAGGGCCCATGGTCGTGATGCCCGGCGGTTCAGTGCAGACCATGCTTTCCAGCCTGCACAAGAACGATGCGGAGACTCAATCCCATCCTCCTTGTAATGCTTCTCAGACCCAGTGTTCTACCACGCTTTCCAATCATTTGAAGCTGCAATTGCTGACGATTCAACCCGGGGGCAGCTCTTCCTTGCAGCAGGTGCGGTCCTATGACTTTGACAGTAATACCAATTGTGCGCCATTATGCTCCGATCCGGGATCGTTCAACTTTTACTCACCGGGTGATGTGATTCCTGACGGTTTGGGCGGAACGCTGGCGTCGTGGACCGAGAACCGGAGCGGCGGCCCCACATTCAACCTCTCCCAAAACATCCGGCACGTGAACAATTCGGGGGGAGTGCAGGATTTCAACTTCCCTGGGCTTATTCCCACTAACCTCAGCGCGGATCAGGGAGAATTCCTGGTGCTCGGCGCAAACAATATTGCTTTCGGTGTGGGCAATCAGATCGTGGGTTTTGATGTGACGAGCGGCGCCCAAGTATGCAATACATCATTCCTTTCCCCCAATGGCGCAAGCCTAGTGGCTCCCGCTAGCGATAGTGGTCTCTTTGCGACGGAGCTGAACGAGCCGATTTTCGGCAACAGCGTTGCGCTTGAGTTCTTTGACGCTTCCTGCACGGCAACGACGTTTCCTCTGCCGTCAACACTCTCGGGAGTTCGCTTCCTCAACCCAGACACCATCCTGGGTCTCACCTCCGATCCGCTAGCCGAAGCCTTTCAACCACCTCTGATAACCGCTACGACTGGAAGCGATGTATTCCTGCCGGACGGCAATGCCCTGGTCCAGCGCGCTCCCGCTTTGCCTAGCGTTGACAGTGTTAGTCCAAGTCGAGGTCTCATTGGTGACACCGTGGTCGTGACGCTGAAAGGCTCGTTCGGCAAGAATCCTTCCATCAGCTTTGACGCCGGGATCAGCGCAACCGTCACGAACTCCAATGACAAGCAAATCACTGCCAGCTTTGTTATCGACAGCGGCGCAAAGACAGGAAACCATACGTTCACCGTTTCGGATGACCAGGGCAAGAGCAGCGCGAAAAACTTTTTCGTGCAAAAGCCTGCGTCATTGAAGGTGAAGAATGTCACGGTTCTGCCTGACGGTTCGGGTCCTCCGTTTGGATGCAGCGCAAGATTTCCCTATGGCATTCAGGTTGATATCACCTATCAGGTTCTTGATCAGGATGATGATCCTCAGCCCATTCAATCAACGAACATGATGCCTCACGAGAAGGGGACATTTTTCCTGGGAGGCTCTGTGGATAGCGACATCGGTCCAGCGCCAGGGTATCCCACGAGCAGCAAGACGACCGCTGCCGATGGCACATTTCATGATGTTCCGTTTGGCTCATGCAGCCTATTTCCAATCAGCCTTCCAGGACGGACGGCGACCCAGAACATAACGATCATCGTGCCAAATCAGCAGCCTTTTCCGGTGCGCAGCCAAACGGCCACGGTGACCGCTCCTGGTTCACAGAGTTTTGAACACGGCAAACTTACCAATACAATTACTAGTCCGGGCAGTGGTTTGGATATACAGGCCGAGAGGTGACGCATGAAAATGTTAACGGTGGTCTATCTCCTGCTGTTCTGCTCCAGCGTCGTTAGTGGACAGAATAGATCGACTCCATTACCTGACCAACATCTGGTAACTCCAGAGGAAATGATTAAGACAATCATTGAACGAGGTAGCGTCGAAGGAGGGATGCAGAAGCAGATCGGCAAGATGGGCGACGCTGCCGCAGTTGCAGTAACACGGATTTTCGTCGGCAGGGACTTAACTACAAACGACCTGAATGCGGCATTGGAGATTATTACGTCATCATTTGCCGACCCGCGCTTCGTGAGCATTGAGGCGGATCGCCAACCGAGAACAACCCTGCTGCTTCTGCGGTATTTGGATTTCTGGGCCCGCGATCCGGCGGTGAAGGAGGATATTGCCCATACAAGGAAATATGTTGTGGAGCAATACCAGAAATCTCTATCACCCGCGAAATGAAAGGCAATTCTTAACAGCAGAAGAACGCCAATCCCGTCCGTCTTTCGGATCAGCACCCGAGCCATGGTGGATATGAACTATGGTAGTTGCAGAACGCCTAGCTTCTCGCGTATCAATGACCGTAGCAGAGGCCCATCCAAAATGCGCTCAGGAAGAAATGGGGGAGCTTCTTGTTTCCTGAGGCAAAAGGAGCCAATACTTGGACGAAAAAATCGAGTATGCCACTCGTATCTTGCCAGCTCACCTACGTCCGCATGGCCACAACCCACTCACAAAACTGCACGGGATTGCTAGCGCGGGGTTGCATGGCCCAATCCGGCAGCAGTTCTCTAAATTGTTGCCTGTTCATGCAATTTGCCAGATCCACCTTCAAGCTAGCCTATCAATCAGTCGGCGTTGACGGTCTCGAATAAGATCGTCGCGGACACCCGCCCATTGAAAAACCTCGAAGATTCGCCTACTCACTTTTCTGGCCACATCTTCCGGCGAAGCTCGGAGCTGACTCACGGAATACTCGACGGTGGCTTAAGATATGTCAGTATACTGATAGTAATCTTGCTTCAATGCTGTTACCGCTGCGCCTTCGGACTCAAATGGACCGTGGAGTTCATTGGTTGCTGCACCTCGACAATACCAAGTGCCCTGCTCCTCAAAGACAAGCTTCCCCATCTTCCAAACAATGGAAATGATTGACTCAGGTACTGGCGCCGGAACAGCGGGATACTCCTGCACAAATTGTCTGAGCAGTGTCTGATCATTCGTCAAAAATGCTCTTCTTATATCGGATTGATTCACAGCAGTATCACTCCTTACAGGATGATACGACTTTTGAGTTCAAAATGGCGACAAGCCTTCGAAAAACACCTGGGCCCAAGCAAGTCACGCAGGTTCAAAGAATATTCCGACCTTCCGAGAAGATGTTCAGTTCTCTTCAAGAGCAAGTTTCGGTTCCAGCCGCCTTCATCCGGTCAGCTTGCACGGCGCGAAGCCAGGCAAGCAGCGACTCGAAATCGCTAGCCTCAAGCGCCCATGTATTCTTCGATACGAACTTTTTCGCCTCGTCACTCAGTTGGGATGTAGTTACGATCAATCCCTTGTCAGCATCCTCCGAGACTACCGTGCCCAGTAACGCACGAACAAGTTCAACACCAATCTTCCTTTCTTTGGCATAGCGTTTGCATTCGATCAGGATTTTTTCACCGGAATTCTCGTCAGTAAGGGCCAGAATATCGTACCCGCCATCCCGAGTCTGTTTGGTAAGTTCAACGCGAAAATGAGCGTCCAGGCACAATGACGCAACGTACTTTTCGAACGCCAATGGTGAGAGCTCATACAGGCGCGCGGGATGTTTGCTCAGTTCATCGTTAATAAAGTTCGTCTTCGCAATAATCATGGATTTTTCGTCGGTAAACGCCTGCGTGAAATTCATCCTTTCCGCAAAAAAGTTAATCGAGACTGATCCGTCTTGGTTGACGAACTGTTTGAGGTGCAATGCGAGGATATCGTTCGCCACGAGTTCTGGAAAATTTATAGCTGCGATCGTTTGTTCGTCAAGGGTACTGATGAGGGTTTCGGCGTCGACTGCACATTCAATGGCACGCTTGGCGAGGGAAAGAATAAATGCCGAGTGATCGTCATTCGGGACCCTCTCCAGTAGTCGAGCGTACATGAAGGCTCCCCACGATATGATCTGGGGGTACATAAGCCGGTATTTTTCGCCGGTTAATTGTCTGCCCTCGCCGTTGATACACATAGACTCGATGTTGTACAGTGTCGAATCGTAGTCACGGTCCAAACTCTTGAATTTGTGTTTTTCATGTAAATGCCAATAAGGTTGGCAAATCCGCTCCATTCTTACGGTAAATGCCATGAGGCCCGGGATACTTGTTTCGGCCAGGGCTTTTGCCCAAAAGTCTGGATCGTCCTTATCAAGCGGTTGAGACATTATTCGAGCCTCTTAAGCCCAGCAAGAGAACGGGAATCCACCAAACAAGAATGCCGGATTGGCTTCCCGCAGCTAGTTTACCTGGGTTTCGTTAGCTACAGCTGCGTGCCATCAAAGCCTGATTTGTCATTGCTAAATCATCTTGTTCTGCATAACTGCCGTCTTCGATTGCCATTTTTACTAGACGTGATTGCAGTTCGGAGAATGGCAAATATGTGGATTTGGATCGGGTTTCAGAGATTTGACCAAGGTCAGGACAGGTGAACGACAGGACAACCGACGGAAATGAGCAGGGATTCGCGGGCGAGTTCCTTCGCATCCCAATGACGGAAGAAGAACAGAACGAAGAACTCCTCAACACGATGGATGCAAAGCAGCTTCTCCATTTCAGGCTGAAATAGGACACGTAGGCCAAATACAAACGACAACAGAAAGACTTCTATGGCAAAGCATCCACAGCGCAGCGGAACGTAATGAACCCAGAATCGGTGGGCTTGGCCGCCCTTCGACGGGAAACGCGGAAGCCGTCAGCACCGTCCCAACCACCCCTAACTACTTTTTGCGAACCGCGAGAGGATATTGGCCCAAGTGCTGGACCATAGGGATCTTTCGAATCGGAATGACTATAGTAATCCGCCTGATATGCATCTTCCGTCCACTGCTCCACCCCGAACATATCATAAAGCTCCCATGCATTTGTTCGGCTTCTCGTCCGTGACTTTGAAGCCGAGATGCGTGACGTAGAAAAGCGCGGCCTTCTTTGGGTCTGGCGCTTGAATCAGAATGTCTTTACCAAAGCTGTTTGCCATGTCCCTCTCTCTACCTCTGCCATGCTGGTAATTACGGCTTCAAATACGTGTCGAACCACGTGATCGCCAGCTTGAGCGCATCCTGCCGTGAGGTTGTATAGATGCCGTAGTGCGTGATCCCCGGAATCACGATCAGGTTTTTCTTCGGGCCGTTGAAATCGTTGAATGCCTTGATGCCGTTCAGCCGGTTGTCAAACAGCTCTTCCTTTTCCGCGATGATGAACTGCATGGCGCAATCCGGAGCCTTGTTCACGTCCTCCACCGGAGCGTAGCCGAGGAAGCGCTCCCGAATCGGCGCGCCGCGCAATTGCCCGATCTCGACCGCCAGCGGGGCCGGGTATCCGAGTTCGCCCCTGGCGCGGGCCGTTGCCTGCTTGCGCTCGAGTTCCTGGTCTTTCAGGCTGCCATTCAGCGCCCGCGAGTCAAGCGATCCTACCTGGCTGTGAATGGCCTTCACGCGATGGTCGTGCTCGGCAGCCCACACCACCAGCCCGCCGGAGAAGCTGCTGCCCCAGAGCCCGATGCGGCTGGCATCGCACTGCGGCTCACCGGCCACCCAGTTGATGGCGGCGAGCCAGTCGTCGGCCTCGTCGAGCGGGTCGACCACCTCACGCACCTCCTGCACTTCCGCGGTGAACTTGTGATTTGGAGGGTTCGCCGGGGCGGGTTTGGTAAGGATCACACGTGAATCGCTGGCGCCCCATCCGCGGTAGTCGAACGTCAATACCAGATATCCCGCCTGCGCGAACGCCACCGCTTCAGGACGAAGCAGCGCTGCCACACCGCCCCATCCGTGCGCCATGATAATCGTCGGCAACTTCTGGCCTGCCGGGGCTGACTTGGAAACGAATACTGATCCAGACATGCGTGTTCCGGCGCTATAGATATCCGCTTTCCGCATGTCGACGTCGGGCGGAATCGGCGCTCCCTGCGGCCTCTGCGTCGCCTGGCCGGAGGCCCCCTGCGGCGGCTGTTGCTGCGCCATCGCGCCGGGCAGCAACGCTGCCGCCAGCGCACCAGCCATCACCCAGCGAACGCTTGCGATTCTCATGCATGCCCCCTGTGTGAGAACCTCGGGAGGAAGTGCGCCCGAGGACGCGCAAGTCTACCAGATTCCAGCGGGGTTCTAACTACTTCGGCTTCTCGGGGAATTTAAAGCCGATGTACGTCCCGGAGCTAAGACCCATCAACCCCAACAGGGAGGTATCGAAGTTCGGCATGGTCAGTTCACGATACACGCTGCGGACGAAGATGATTCCGAAAACCAGCGTCCACACCGCCATCTGGAAACGGTGAAAGCCGACACCATCGCCGCTGCTCAGAATATCTTTCACGAAGCCCCGGGTAACCGCCGGTTGCGGCGGCGCGGGCAAATGCGCCAGTTGGGCTTGCACTTCGTTCAAGGTATTTTTTTTCTGCTGCAATTCCTGGTCCAGTTGCGATCCGGGTTGCGGCGAGGCTGCACTGAGGTCGTTGATGCGCGAGATCAAGGCCGTTCGTTGCGTTTCCAAGCCGGCCCGTTGTGTGAGGACCTCCTGGGCCTTTTGCTGGTCCACGAGAAGAGCGGCCACTCCAGTACCGGCGCTGATTCCGATCAGAGCCAGCACGGAATTAGTCACCGTGTTGTACTCGCCGGTGACCAGCCACACGTAGAGATAGGCGGTGATGACCAGGTAAAACCAAAACGCCATCTGCACTTTTCCCAGGTTGTAGGGCAATCGGGCAGGCGGGTCGGGTGCGTGGGTTCCATCGCGAAGCAGATCGGTGCGTACGCTCAGTATCAAGGTGGCGGCCAGAAGCAGTACCAGCAATCCGATGATAAAAGGGGTGTAGCGTGGATATACCATCAGGGCTATTTGCACGTCGGAATTAAAGGTCTGCATGTCATCTTTCCAGCCGACGTTGATAGGCAGCTTGTGGTCCCCTGCATGGCGCGCCTCAAACAGAATCTGCACCCAGGCATCGCGATCCTCCGGGTCAATTTCCAGATGAAACCCAAGGTACTCCCCCTGGACAGAGGCGAGTGTCGGACTGCACTTGGTAAGTTTATGGCCTGCCAGATAGAGCCGCAGGTCTCTGGGAGGTTTGTTCGGGTTGTTATCCATCCAATCATGCAGGCCCCGAATGGCTACCGTAATAGGCCGGTCAAGCTCGCTCTCCTCAGTGGTGTAGACGCCATGGTTGCTCGGAACCACAGTGGGCAGCAAATGCACATGCGCGTCACCTTTCGCTGGCGGAGCCGAGTCGTCTGGCTTTGTTTGCGCGGCAGCCAGCGAGACCATGAGCAACAACCAGAGAAACGCAGAAACGTGGCGACGAATCATGGATAGCCTCACTGAAAGATTTTTGGTGCGATCATAATACCGCAAACGGGACGATGGAACCGCGATCCTGTTCCATATTGGATCGAGCCGGCGCAGCGTAGATGTGTCGCTTTTTCGAGAGAGTTTCCCAGGTTGTTTTTCGGCGCCGGCAAACGCTGATGCAGAATCGACTGCGGCATCAAAGGCGAACCTGGCAATAACATCCGCGTCCGGCGGCCATAGTAAGCTTATTTGCATGAGCTGTACGGTTGCCCTCGCAAGCCAGCCAGACGTGAAGCGGCGGACGATTTCGTGGCCGCGTTGGAGCGCGGTTCTTGAACAGCGCGAAGAACAGGTTTTTCTAGCCCTGACGCTGCTGATTGGCGCACTGGTCGGACTTGTTGTTGTAGCGTTCATAGTTCTCACCGAGCGGTTGGGCATGCGTCTCTATCCGGTCGGTAGCGCCGGCTGGAGGCGCGTGCTGATTCCAATAGCAGGATCTCTGGCCATGGGCTATCTGCTGTACCGCCATTTTCCAGATGCTCGGGGCAGTGGCGTGCCCCAGACCAAGGCGGCCCTTTTCGCGCGCCAGGGTCGCATCTCCCTCCGAACAGTCTTAGGCAAGTTCGCCTGTACGGCGGCCACTCTGGCAAGCGGAATCCCGCTCGGCCGGGAGGGGCCATCGGTCCAAGTTGGCGCTGGGATCGCTTCCGTTCTAGGCCGTGGGCTGGGGTTACGTCCAGAAAAAGTAAAAGCACTCCTGCCTGTGGGAGCCTCTGCGGCCATTGCCGCGGCATTCAACACACCCATGGCCGCTGTGCTGTTTTCCCTGGAAGAGGTAGTGGGTGATCTTCATGCGCCGGTTCTGGGGTCCGTTGTGCTGGCTTCGGCTACTTCCTGGGCGGTGTTGCGGCTGCTCCTCGGCAATAATCCATTGTTTCGCGTACCCCAGTACGAACTGGTTCACCCACTTGAATTTGGCATCTACGCAGTGCTGGGCGTCGCCGGTGGGTTTCTGTCCGTAGCCTTCACCAAACTCTTGCTGGGAATGCGCAAGCGCTTCCTGCTCCTGCCTAGAAAGACCCTCTGGTGGCACCCGGTGGTGGGCGGCCTGATAGTCGGCCTGATGGGCTGGTTTGTGCCCCAGGTTCTAGGCGTGGGGTACAGTTATGTCGGTGATGCTCTCAATGGCGCCATGGCGCTGAAGTTGATGGTTTTGCTGGTGGTGCTCAAACTTTTTGCTGTTACTGCCAGCTACGCTTCCGGCAACGCGGGTGGAATATTCGGCCCCAGCCTGTTCCTGGGCGCAATGTTGGGAGGAGCGATCGGCAGCGTAGCCCATCGCTTCTTGCCCACTTACACGGCAACACCTGGCGCTTATGCACTGGTCGGCATGGGCGCCCTCTTCGCCGGTATCGTGCGCGCTCCCATGACATCTGTGCTGATGATTTTTGAAATGACCCGTGATTATTCCGTCATCGTGCCGTTGATGATTGCCAACCTTGCGAGTCTTTTTATTTCCTCACGCCTGCAAAGACAGCCCATCTACGAGGCCCTGGCGCATCAGGATGGCATCCATTTGCCAAACCTGAAGACACGGGAGGAATCCGTCCAACGCAACGTGATGCAGTTGATGAGGAGCGCCACGGAGACCCTGGCGGCCCAAATGAGCGTGCATGAAGCGGCGGAGCAAGTGCGCTTAAGCCAATTCCGCGCCTGGCCAGTGATGGACGAGGGAAGCATCATTGGACTCTTGAGCCGGGCAACTCTCGATAGCGCCCTTAACGATGGTAAAGCGGAGCAGAAGCTGATCAACCTCTTCAGTGCGCTTGACTTTCCACATGTCCATGCAGATCACGCGCTGCATCTGGCGCTGGAACGTATGAGCAATGCACGCATTGACATTCTGCCGATTGTCAGCCGGGCGGATATCCACAAGCTGGAGGGCATCGTAAGCTTGCGGGACGTGTTGGATTCGTACGGCGTGGACTCCCGCGGCTCAGCGTAGGTAACTGTTGCCGAGAAAGATTACGCTCGACCTGCCATTCCCTTTAAGATCACCAACCATTTTCTTTGGTGGGAGAATACCTTCAGCTTTCTGCATAGTAAAACCCGTCACTCGCCTGCCGGCAAAGAAACCTGAGACCACAGCCCTTCGTGACGACCGCGCTCAGCCAAGCCGCAACTCTTGAGGCTTGCGGGTGTTAAAGTTGTATGAGCGCAGTCTCGATTGGCCGCGAAGCGCGAGATTTTTGAAGCGAAGATTATTCAGGAGAGTTCCGAAGTGGCAAAACATCCGTTTAAGCTCTTGAGCCTGCTCACCCTTGCTTTGACCGTGGTACTTTTCGCGTCTCAGCGTGCCGCCGCCGATGATGATGACCCACCAAGCCGGGTGGCGCGGCTGGGTTACACGCACGGCGCAGTTTCCTTTCAACCGGCCGGCACCGATGACTGGGTTTCCGCAGTGGTGAACCGGCCCATTACAACCGGTGACAAGCTCTGGTCGGACAACGATGCGCGTGCCGAGCTGCACGTTGGCGCGGCATCCATTCGCCTCTCCAGCAACACCGGATTCTCCTTTTTGAACCTCACGGACAACGTCACGCAACTGCAGGTCACTGCCGGCACACTCAGGATCCGGGTCAAGCGCCTGGACGAAAATGAAACCTTTGAGGTGGATACACCCAACCTGGCATTTTCCGTGCTTCGCCCCGGTACTTACAGAATCAACGTCAACGATGATGGAGACGCCACCGTAATCAAAGTGTTCGGCGGTGAAGGAGAAGTCACCGGCGGCGGCTCTGCTTACACGGTGCATGCGCGAGAGGTGGGTAGCTTTAATGGCACCGACCAACTCGATGCGGACGTGGAGAGCTACGGAGACGATGACGATGACTTTGACACGTGGTGCTCAGAACGTGACCATCATGAGGACCTCTCAGTTTCCGCCCGCTACGTTTCACCGGATGTGGTTGGCTATGAGGATCTGGACGACAACGGCGGATGGCGGCCGGTGCCGGAGTACGGGACGGTCTGGTTTCCGCACACCACCATCGTCGGATGGGCTCCTTACCACTATGGGCACTGGGCTTACGTCGCTCCCTGGGGTTACACCTGGATTGACGACGCTCCCTGGGGATTTGCGCCCTTTCACTATGGCCGCTGGGTCTTTGTTGGCGGAGCATGGGGATGGGTGCCTGCCCCGCCTCCGGTAGCCGGCGTGGTCTACGTTCGTCCGGTTTACGCGCCCGCGCTGGTTGCATGGGTAGGTGGACCGCATTTCGCTGTCGGAGTTGGGGTTGGCGGAGGTTTCGCTGCCGGAGTGAGCGTGGGCTGGTTCCCCCTGGGGCCGCGTGAAGTCTATGTTCCGTCCTATCCCGTAAGCCGCACTTATGTAAACAGGGTGAATATTTCCAACACGACAGTGAACACCACGGTGGTCAACAACTATTACAACAACACGGTGATCAACAAGAACGTAACCGTTGTGCATCAGACATACATCAACCAGAGCGTGGCAGGCGCAGTAACGGCGACCACACCGCAGGCATTTACTTCGGCACAATCTGTCTCGAGAAACTCGGTTCGCGTCGATCAGAGGGAAGTGGCAAGCGCTCCAGTGAACGTTGCGGCTCCGGCAGTTGCGCCCGCCAAACAGGCGGTACTCGGTTCAGGAGCGTCCAACGCTGTAAAGCCGCCCGCTTCCATACAGAACCGTGCGGTGGTAGCCAAAGTCACGCCGCCTCCGCCGCCGGTATCGTTTGCCCGGCAGCAACAGGCAATCCAGGCGAATGGCGGCAAACCGCTGGCGGTATCTCAGGTGCGTCAATTACAACCGCAGTCGGCGGCAGTGACTCTTGCCAATGTGAAGATTGCTCCGCCCGCCAAACTGTCCACCCCGCAGAACAATCGCGGCAACGCTTCCGGCCAAAACCAGATCAACGGCGGCAAGCCAGGGCCCGGGAACAATGGCGGTCAGCCTGCGGCAGGCGGTCAGGGCAACGTAAACAACAAGGGCAACACAGGGAATCCGAGCAATGCCGGGAACCAGAACAATGCGGGCAATCAGGGCAATGCCGGCAAGGGTGGCACTCAGGGTGATTACCGGAAGTTCGGCGATCGTCCACCCTCCGCTCAGCCCAATGGCGGCAACGCCTCAGGACAGAGCCAGGCGAGCGGCGGTGGGAATAGTGGTGGCCAGCCCGGAACGGGTGGTCAGGGCAACGTAAACAACAAGGGCAACGCAGGCAATCCGAGCAATGCCGGGAATCAGACCAATGCGGGTAATCAGGGCAATGCCGGCAAGGGTGGGAATCAGAGCGACTACCGGAAGTTCAATGATCGTCCACCTTCCGCACAGCCAAATGGCGGGAGCGCTACTAACAACAGTGCTCTGGACGCCAAGCACCAGCAGCAGCTCGAGCAACTCCACGCCCAGCAGGACCAGGAGCGCCAGAAGCTGGAGCAACAGCAACTCCAGGAACGGCAGAAGCAGGCCCAGAAAGCCGCTGATGATGCCAGGCAGCAGCAACTGAATCAACAGCACCAGCAACAGCTTGAAGAGCTGAAGGCAAAGCACGACAGCCAGCAGCAACAGCTCCAGCAAAAACAACAGCAGGAACGTAAAGGTCAGGACTCAAAATCCTCAAAGGACTCGAAGTCCTCAAAGAAGGACGATCACAAGTAATCAGGGTCGGGTTGCAAGGGGATGCGTGAACGCCCCGGCCACCGGCTGCAACACATATTGATGACAGCAGCGCGGCGCACTACAATCCAAGTCACTCATGGATTGGAGGCAGGATGAAAAACGCTCTCATCGCGCTGCTGTTTTCAGTATTTGCATGCCCACTGTTCGCCCAGGGCGCCCCACCGCAAGCTGCCGCGGATCAGCCCTATATCGTGGAGTACTACTACAAGCTGCAGTGGGGCCACCAACAGGAGTTCCTGCAACTCTTCCTGAAGAACCATTACCCATTGCTCAAAAAAATCGTGGAGAGCGGCCGCATGCTCTCCGTGAAGATTGAAACCCCTGCCAATCACATGACGGAAGATGCGCGCTGGGATTACCGCGTCACCATCAAATTCAAGAACTCGACCATGGCCACAACGGCCAATCCTGAAGAGGAATCCTTAATCAAGCAGCTCTGGCCGGACCAGGAAACTTACAAGCGCGAGGAACAACGGCGCTTTGAGATTCTGCTCGCCCACTGGGACCTTCCGGTGACGGATGTAACGCCTGCAAAGAAATAGAGTCGACAAATCCTGCAAACTTTGAGGCCGCGCGGGATTTCTCTTCGGGGAGTCCAGCACGTGCGCTCATTACTCATTAAGAACCTCTCACCCAATGGTGAGCCAGAGTAACTGTCCTGTTGCGCCCTTGGCATTGATCTGGGGTACACCATGCCGGACGCTGCTTAAGGAACACGACAACCCATCCGGGTTATGCCATTCTAAGACAACGAATTTTTTACCTGGCCTGAACTGTTTTTGATTCTCCCAAAATTGTTACACCAAGGGGAGGTTTCCACGTTGACGGTACCTCATTTTAATTACGAGTTGCCTGCATCCCGGCGCAAAGGCACGTTTGCCTCAAGTCTGGTCCTGCATGCGGTTGGCGTCCTCTTAGTTCTGGGACTGTTCCGGTGGCTGCCTTCTCCCCATATCGAAAACCGGCAGGCGCAACTGACTCCGTTATATGTACCGAGCGTAGAGACTCCGCCAGCGCCCAAGATTTCTCCTCCCCCACCCAAACTGCTGGTCAAACTGGCTCCGCCGAAGGTCACCATTCCTCCCCCGGATCTGCCTAAGACGGTGGAAAAGATTACGCCGTTTGAGATGGCCAAAGTACCTGAGCCGGTCGTGCCTAGACCGGAGCCCAAGAAGGAAGTTGTCACCGGCGCTTTCGCCAGCAATGAAGTTGTGAATCCCGTTCGCGAAAAGAAAAAAGAAGTTGTCACCGATAATTTTGCTTCCGGCAGCTCGGCGCAGGCAACGCTGCAAAAGCCTCCACGTGAGGTGCAAACCGGCGGCTTTGGCGATCCCAACGGTGTGAAAGGAGTATCGGAGAAAAAAGGCCAGCTCATTGCGGCGAGCTTCGGATCATTCGACTTACCGTCCGGGCCGGGCAATGGAAATGGAACCGGCGGCGTACACGGTGCGCGCGGAACGGTCGCCAGCGCGGGTTTTGGTAATGGTGTCGCCGGCCCCGGCCAAGGTGACCGCGGACGGACTGGCGCTGTGGCCCAAGCGGGGTTCAGCCAAGTAGCCGCTTCATCTCCGATACCAAAGATGCGGACCGAGGAAAAGCCCAACGTTGTTCCCGTAGAGATTACGTATAAGCCGCTTCCTATTTACACCACCGAGGCCCGGGAGATTCATCTGGAAGGTGAAGTCCTGGTGCGGGTCACATTCGGCGCTGCCGGCGACCTGCGAGTTGAACAGGTGGTCCGGGGACTGGGGCACGGGTTGGATGAGGCCGCCCTTCGCGCTGCACAGCAAATCAGATTTCGTCCGGCACGGCGCAACGGACAGCCCTACGATTCGACCGCGCTCGTACACATCGTTTTTGAATTGGCAAACTAATCAGATTTTTTGGTCTGGAGGTAAGCAATGCGTTCCTTTTACAGAGTTTTTGTTGTCGTTCTGGTGATGACCTTTAGCCTGGCAGCCTGGGCGCGGTCCGACGATTCGAATACGCCCGCTCCGCCATCACCTTCCCGCAGTGAAGCTGCATCGGAGCGCATTTTCCTCCAGGAAGCCAAGTTAGTGGAGACCATGCACGGCTACACGCCACTGGTCGAGACCTACATTCAGAGATTGAAGCCGGATAACGACCTCTGGACCGTCCCCGACAAAGACCGGTATTTCCTGGGTCGCCTTGTCCTGGACAAAAAGCTCAACAACCAGGCATTCAAAGACCACAACAAGTCCAGGTTCATGAGCCGGGTTCTGGATCGTCTGGATAGCTTTTACCGGATCAATTACAAGCAGGTCGGATTCATGCAGACGATTTTTCTCGGTGACCAGTTCGACAAGGACCATTACAACCTGAAATACGTCCGGCAACAGTTTCTGGGCGAGGTGCGTACATTGGTTTTTGATGTTGTCCCCCGCCCGCACAGCGACGAGTTACGGTTCCAGGGACGCATCTGGGTGGAAGATCAGGACTACAACATTGTCCGCATCAATGGGACGTACGGGCCCAATACAGAGACCAAATACTATTTCCACTTCGATAGCTGGCGAACCAACATGCAGCCGGGGCTATGGCTGCCGGCGTATGCCTATACTGAGGAATCCGACGCGGAGCGCGATGCTGGACGCAAGCTGGCCATGAAAGGCCAGACTCGCCTTTGGGGATACGACCTGAAGCATTCCGGGCGGCAATCAGAATTTACAGCCATGCAGGTTGAATCCAACGACGTAACCGACAACAGCACGCGCGGCTCCAATGAGATTGTTCCCGTGCAAAGCCAGCATTTGTGGGAACGCGAAGCTGAAGATAATGTTCTCGACCGCATGGAACGCGCCGGGATCCTGGCGCCAGATGGAGACGTATCCAAGGTGCTGCAAACGGTTGTGAACAACCTGGAAATCACCAATAACCTGAACATTGAACCAGAAGTGCGCTGCCGCGTGCTGCTCACCACACCGCTGGAATCCTTCACAGTCGGCAATACCATTGTGATCAGCCGTGGGCTGCTGGATGTGTTGCCGGATGAATCGTCGCTGGCTACGGTGCTGGCCCGCGAGCTTGGTCACATCGCGCTGGGACACCGCATGAACACCAAGTACGCGTTCAGTGATCGGATGCTCTTTCCGGATGAGCAGGTCTTCATGGACATTGATATGGTCCAGAATGAGAAGGATGAACAGGCTGCCGACCAAAAAGGGTTAGAACTCCTGCAGAACTCACCTTATAAAGAGAAGCTGGCCAGCGCCGGCCTCTTCCTTCGCGTTTTGGGGAGCCGTTCACCCGAGCTGACCTGGCTGGTCAGCCCGCACTTCGGCAACCGCCTGGCGAAGAAGAGCCCGATCCGCATGGCTGCAATGGCGCAGGCTCCGGCGTTGGAAGTCCGGAACGTGGCCCAGGTACCGGCTCTGCCGCTTGGCAGCCGCATCAAGCTCGATCCGTGGGACGATCACGTGGAGATGCTCAAGAGCAAAGCGGTGGCGCTCCGCTCGGTTCGTGACAAGATGTCTTTTGAAGTCACACCGATGTATCCCAATCTGGTGAGCTTCAACCCATCCAAAGGATCGGAGATCGCGGCAAAGCCAGCCCAGTAAACCTGAGAGGGGAAAAGTCACAGCAAGGCGGTGGGCTACCGGTGAAGGAATTTGCGGCGGAGATCCGGCCAGAATTCGTGGACTAAATTCAGCCCGGCGTCTCTCACCAGATCAAAGGTGACTCGATTCAGAATCGGGTGCATTCCCTGAATGCCTCCCGGGACGTACAGATCCGCCAGGGCCTGGGAAGCGGCTCCGCCAATGATCCGGGAAGCGTTGAATGTCTCGTGACCGCTGTCTGCCCGCGTGATCAGAACCCGGCTCACAGAGTAGAGGGCACGTCTGGTAAACGGCAGCTTTGGGTTGCGGAAGTATCGCGGATCCTGTTTCAGGACTGACGGCACCAGAAACCGCTCGAAAAATACCTCAGTCTCACTGGTGCCCAATTCCACACCGGAGCGCTGTCCCAGGCCCCGGAGTCCAGTCTCGTATTCCGGGTTATTGTTTCTCATTCTGTCTTTAAGAGCATCAATGCCCGCAGCTGCAAACGTCCGCGGTGAATAAGTGCGAGTCAGGAAGATCTCGAATTTTTCCCGGGTACTCAGGGGATGCCAGTTCTCTAAATTGGGATACGCTTTTCCTTCAATGGCCTTGTTGACTTGCTTCTTGATCATCAAAGCCATCTGATGAAAAGCCGAGGGTTGAGAGCCCGGAGGGGAACCTAGACCTTGCGCATTCGCACCCCCATCGACCTGAGGTTGAGTGAACCGCAAAGAATCCTGGGGCGGCGTTCCCTGGGCATCTGCCAGGGCTGAGACCATAAAGAGAACACCAGATACTGCGAAGAGACGCATACCCACCCCACGGGGGACCTTTTTCTTGGTCTTGCCTAAGCAGTTAGAACTAGGTGAATAGGATGGGGTTGCCGCGGTTTTGAAGGGCAGAAGAACCTTAGTTTTACAGGAGCGAAAGCCATATTGCGGCCACAGCAGAACAGGTTTCAACGTTTGCCCGACAATTGTGCCGTGAGGGGCTTCCGCTGACGGCGGAAGCCCCTGGAGCATCTTGCTACATGACAGCCTTTCTCTCTGACCTGGGAGGCGCTGGTCTTTGGTCTAAAGGGCCGCCACAATGGTTGCGACTGCCTTGACGATGGAGGCAACTTCGTTGGCCACATTGCCAACTCCCTGCAGCCAGCGATTGATGTCATCGAAAGCGTCCTTGGGATTCCATTTCTGGATGATGGCAAGAAACCGGACGCTGGTGAGAAGGGGCGCGGGTACGGTGTCGCTCCAGTTCTCCGTGCGGTCCGAGGTGCCCAGCATCTTTCCATCAACGCCGTAGGTTTCCGTGTGGGACACCCACAACGAGTTTTTGTTCTCATCCAGGAGGACAACTGCGACCGAACCTCGAAATCCCCGCAGCTGTGTGATTTCCCAGATGTGAGTAACCGCATTGAGATGGCCCGAGCCGTCGCCGTTTTTGTTGATGGTAACGGTGGTATCCATGAGACCGCCTGAGCCGGGGAATGAGTCATGCTGGGAGGCCTGGATGGGAAAGGCAGGCTGAGTTCCCGTCTGCTTTGGATGGCCATTGGTAGACCAGATGGATGCACCCCGGTACAACGCCAGACTGCCGTCATTCTGGAGAGTCAGCAAATAGGTTCCGGGGCCCTGGACGGTGTTGGAGGCCCAATAGGGCGCGCCCTGATGTTGAGGTGTGCCCAGATACAGAACGAGATTGCCGTCCGTTTGCATGACCGCAAAGTACGTCCCGTTGCCGCGGACAGTGTTGGATGCCCAGACTGGAGCATTAGCCTTGTAGATGACGAAGTTGCCATCTGTCTGCATGATGGCTTTATATTGGCCATTGTCGGACAGAAGAAAATCATTGACGTTCAACGATTCGCCGGTACTGAGTGTGGTTCCTTTGTTTGACATGTGTCGATTCTCCAATGTTGAAATAAGTGGGCGCTTGGACTCAAACTGAGTGACCTGCGCCCACTCAGGAAAGCGACAGTTCGGTCCCTGGGCTCCCACAGACAATGTCAATTTCTAGGTGATTTGTAGATGCCGTTTGGCTAACCGTGGCACATTCTCCAGGCAAAAGGGGGCAAGCGTCGACAGCCCGATTCCGATCCTGCCGCCAACCCGGGTTCGTGCGAGTCAGAACTCGTAAAGCCGAGGGAAGCTGCTTCTGTTATGCCAAGCCACTCGGACCAGGCCCACTCGGGTCGGGATGGCCCGAACCTTTGCGCATCGAGGATTTGTGGCGAACCGATTTATTGCGTCCTTTCGCGCGAGTATAGCTTCCAGTTGTTCGCGTTTTCATACCACTGGGGTTCGGATTATTCGGATCAGGATGGGCTTGGGTCGAATCTTTGCGGCCTTTTCGTCCGCTCCGTCTTCTCGAATGGACAGTACTACTCGCAGTTGCCAGCCGTTTCTTGCCTGCTTTCCTCTTTTTCATCGCCACTCCCTATCATCCAGCCAATGCTACCTTGCGGTGTGAATCAAAACAAGGTTTGAAGTTCTTGTGCCTCGAACACAGGCCAATGCTTTCCCATCGGGCGAAGGGGCAAAACTAAAAATGAGTCCCTCGCTAAAGTGCGTCAATTGCCTCGCTTTACCACCATCCACCGGTTGGGCCCATATATTGGACGTGCCCGCATCGGTTACATCAAACAGGAGATTCCGGCCGTCTGCGGACCAGCGGACTGCGGATTCCTGCGGAATGGCGGGAAAGGACCGCACGACTTCGCCTGTACCGACGCGAAGGATAACGGTTGACCATGTGCCGCCTGGATCGTCAGCGTATTTACACGCGAGGAGGACGCCGTCTGGCGAGACCGAGGGCTTGTTAGAGTTGTGCGAGGTAAGGACGGTAGGTACGCCCCCATTGATCGAAACCTTCCACAATGCCTCAAAGCCAGCTGGATTGGAGGTGTAAACGACCCATTTGCCGTCGGGTGTACTCGCCGCCTGTGTCTCCTTCCACGGTCCTGAAGTCAAGCGCACAGAATTGTAGCCATCCAAACTCGATCGCCACAGGTGAAAACCCCTATCTCTAAGGGAGGCATAGAGCAAGTAGCTGCCGTCCGGAGTCACTGCGGGGTCTTGTTTGACGTAGCCATCGTCCGTTATCGGCCGTGATTTCCCGGTTTTGGGGTCCAGCAGCCACAACTCAGGATGGCCGCCAGTATCGGTTTGTGAGATCAAGCCCCCTGAAGGTGTCCAGGCAATACCATAGTACTTTCCTCTTGCAACCAGCGATGCCCGTCCGGCCGCATTCAGGGGTACGGTCCAGATATTCGATTCGCGCTCAACCACGATTGTGACGATCTTGCGTGAATCCGCGGTAGAGTCCAGATTTCTGTAATCCGCCGTATCGTGAGTAATCGGGGAAATATTGCCGCTTGGCCACGAGACCTCCATCAACTGAGGACGGTTTGAGTAGACGCTGGTAGCGGCAATTGCGAAGCTCTTTCCGTCCTTGATCCATACTGGCTTGCCCATCCAGTACCAGGGCTCGGGTCCGACCTCCAGCAGTTGTCGATCTTTCAGACGCACAGCCATGAACTTGACGTTTGATTTCCCGATTGGCGAGTCTCTGTAGACGCCACAAAGAACGAAGGTCCCGTCCCATGACCAGATGGGCTGGTTCCAGAAATTATCGGGCGATTTCAGCGTGGCCAGGGTAACCTCGCTGTCGCGCTCAGTCGAGTTCGTAATCAGCGAAACTTCATGACGGAGAGGGCTGTTGCGGACAAAAACAAATCGCGAGCCATCCGGTGAGAAACTGATTGGCGAATCAACGTCCTCCACCACCATACGGGAATCCCCGCCAACCACCGGGACACGGTAGAGCTTTCCCAGCTGGTTTTGCAGGAACACATAATAGATAAAGCGGCCATCTCGAGAAAAAGTAATCCCCCGATACTCTCCCCGAGCCGGAGGCAATTTCTCTGATTCAGTACCAGTCCCAATTTGACTGACCTTGAGCGCTTCACCACCGTCCTCCTCAGTCGCATATGCTACATAGCGCCCATCGGGGGAAATGGCACTCTCCTTCACGTTGCCGCTTGTTGTCAGCCGCACCATGCTTTCCACTCGTAGCTGCTGGCTCCTGGGATAAAGCAAATAAACCGCTGCAGCAACCAAAACAAGCAAGAAAGCAGGCGCGAGAATTCGCCATGCAAGGCGTGGATGGATCAAACGAGGTAGGTGCTTCCAGACGGAGACCTCCTGGACTCCACGCAAAGCACGAAGCACTTCCGCCGCTGTCTGAAAACGGCCTTCGGGGCGTTTGCTCAACGCTTTGGCGACTATTTCGTGAATCCTTTTGTTGTTGCCGGGAGGGCCAGGCTCCTGATTGAGAATGCCAGCCAAAACATCACTGGGAGTGGCGCCTTCAAACGGGCGCTTTCCAGCAAGCATTTCGTACAGCACGACTCCCCAGCTCCAGATGTCTGTGCGCTGGTCTACTGCATGACCGCGCACCTGCTCCGGAGACATATAGTTGATGGTGCCCACCAGGAGACCGGGTACCGTTGCAGCGGCACTACCGCAAAGCCTCTCATAAAGGCTTTCGCCATTCTGAAGTTGAGGACCGGCAAGCTTGGCCAACCCGAAATCAAGCACCTTGATGTACCCATCCGACCGCACCATGATGTTTTCTGGCTTGATGTCGCGGTGGATGATTCCCACGGAGTGGGCTGCTGCCAGAGCTTGCGCGATTTGATGGGCATAATCCAATATTTCCGCCGTCGAGAGCCTGCCGATAAGTTCGCGCAACTCAGTTCCCTCCACGAATTCGGTGACAATGTATTGCACGTCGCCCTGTTGGCCGAACTCGAAGATGGTGAGGATGTTGGGATGGTTCAGAGCGGAGGCGGTTTGAGCTTCCCTCCGCAGGCGCTCGATCAATTCAGGATTGTCCGCGAGGCTTCTGGGCAGAATCTTCAGGGCAACTTTGCGTCCCAATCCCGAGTCACGGGCAAGATAGACTTCGCCCATTCCGCCTCTTCCCAGCTGGCGGATGATTTCATAAGAGCCGATCTTGTTCCCTTCAGAAAGAGCTGGCGTGGCTGAGTGGGGCAGGAGGGGGCGATCGAGAGGGGTGCTTTGCTGCCAGTGCGCCAGGAGTGACTTGACTTCGCGATATACGGGCTCATCGTCCTGGCAAGCTTCAACCAGGAACTTTTCACGCTCCTCCGCACTCTTTGCCAGAGCGTCGTGGAAAAGCGATTCAACTCTTCTTCGCAGCTTTGCGCCCGATTCCTCGCTCATCTGTGCTACCACTCATCTCTCGGGAGAGCCAGGCTTTGGCAAAATCCCAGTCCCGCATTACGGTGTTAGGGGAGATTTGCAGGGCTTCCGCGATCTCCTCGTTGCTCAGTCCGCCAAAGTAACGCAGTTCGACAACCAGAGCTTTGCGCTTATCGTCGGCAGCCAGCCGGGCCAGGGCATCATCCAACGCGAGCAGATCAATGGAAAGCGCCTGAACAACTGCTTGCCCTTCTTCCAGCGGTACCAGGGATATGCCTCCACCACGCTTTTCGCGGTCGCGACGGCGGGCGTAGTCCACCAGGATTTGCCGCATGGCCCGCGCCGCTACGGCAAAAAAATGCGCCCGGTTCTGCCATTGAAATTTGTCCTTGCCGGCAAGCTTTAAGTAGGCTTCATTCACCAGTGCCGTGGGCTGCAACGTATGTCCGGCACGCTCTCCTTTGAACATGTAAGCTGCGAGACGGCGAAGGCGGCCGTACACCAGAGGGACGAGAGAATCTAGCGCATGATCGTCTCCTTGCCCCCAACGCACCAGGAGCCCGGTAATCTCCTGGGAAGAGAGAGTGCTCATTGGCGCCTCACGTAGACTACTACGCGGATATTGTATGCCAAGCCTATCTCAACCCAAAAACTCCGGCTTGCAGGTCCCGTTTCGGCGCAGTCCGCGAGATTTTCGTTCTCGTAATGGTGGTTCCTTCCCTCCAAGAGCGCTTTCCGGGGTGAGCAGCTATTGAGATAGGGGCAAGCCTACGGAACTCAAACTGAAACGAGTGGGTTCCGATTGAGTCGAGGCTCAAAAAGCTGCAACTCAAGACTTTCAGGAGAATGGATATGACTAAAGCTAAATCACTTTTGCAGGGGATGTTAATCCTCACCCTGTTGCTGGGAGCTGCAATTTCGCCCGCACAGGATGATCCGAAAAACTTCGCGTTTATCAATTATACGGGTTACGAGATCGCAGGCCTGTATTTCGGCGCTCCTGGTGGAGTTTGGAGCGCAGATTTCCTGGGCTCCGACACGCTGCCGAATGGCTATCAAAGGCAGATCCGATTCAATCCTCAGGCGAGCACATCCTGCTATCTTTTTATCAAAGTGCTCTATCTGAACGGAGCAGAACAGACTTCGTCACGTGCCTGGAACCTTTGTGCGATTCGCCAGATCAACTTCTACAACGGACACTTGACCGCGTACTGAAACAGTTCCTCAAAATCGGGTGGGATCGTAACAGCCTGCTTCAGAACGCGGGGCAGGCTGTTCGGTTTCGACCAAAGAAGCGGCCTAAGACTTTTTTAAAGATAAGGAGAAGTACCATGACCCCCAATACTTTGGTCCTCGGTTTGGGCGCAGTTCTGCTGCTGGTGGCGATCATAGGCGGCGGCTTTGAGATCAAGGAGTTCAAGGTCCCCAAAGTTGGTCCCGCTCCACGGGTGCTTGCAGCCATCGCCGGCATGGTCTTTATTGTCCTCGGCATAGGCTTGGGAAGCACACAGATCGGGCTGAACCAGGATGTTCAGGCCAACCAGGATGGTGCTGACCGGCGAGCGCGACCGGTGGAATTCACCATCTATGATCAGCTCGGCGAAGGCCAGGTGACGGAGCAGGTGACCGTGCTGATTGACGGAGAATTGAAGGGCCAGTTAACCGTAGACAGGCGGAATCCGCAATCGATGCTGACCGTTACCGTCCCTCACCGTGGCCGGTACAGCTACACCATAGAGTCGAGGACCAGAGTCGTGGATGCAGACGGCAATCGGAAGGAGTATCCAGGCGCTGGCCAAGGCATGGTCGCCGTCGATGCGGGCAAACGGTTTGACTTGGTGGGTACGCCCAACGGCAACACCTGGCTTGTTACGTTGATGGATGGTCCTGGTGTTTCCGCGTCTAGACAAGCTCAGTAGATTCCTCGTTGCCGTGATGAAGGCACACATTTCGGAGAATCATAGCTTGCGCCACTTTCCACGCAGCCAATCGCCAATCAGGGCTGCTGGAGCCATCAATACGAGCGCCGCAGCTTGCGACCAGATTGCGCCCTGGCCAGGACGGCCGATCAAAGTGATGGCGGCCGGGAGGGCGATAATCGCTGCCAGAAGAACGCCGGTAATCAGGTCGGGCCTTCCGCTGATCTTTCCCGCGACAAATCCGGCAAGCAGCGCAAAAGCGATGCCGTAAAGAATGCTGAATAGCATGAAGCTGGGGGCTGCCGGCGCATGCGGATCCACCTGTGAGAAGTAGAACAACAGGGCTGCCGATCCGGCGAAGATTACATCTCCAGTCAGGACGCCCAGCACCATTTTTACCATTGGATTCATGTCTGGCGCCGCCATGATAGCAGCAGAAGAATTCTATCCGCAGTTCTGCGACCAAGTGCAAGCTATAATCGCGAGCAATGCTCCTCAAGATAGCCCTGCTGATGTGGGTCGCCGCGTTCCTGGTCGGCCTGTTCGCGAGCCCCAAGGGGCGAACGTGGATGGCCAGGCTCGCCCTGTGCGGCTTCTGCCTCTTATTGCTGGCAGCTCTGATACGGCTGCTGAGGATCTAGCGCTCGACTAACAACTAACAGGCCGAGAATTCGTTGAGGATCCGCCCCTCCGTCCCGATGAGTTGCTTCACGACAGCGGAGTAAACCGAGTCCGGAACCCGGGCGAAGCCCGCCTCGACAGTCCTGAAGAAGTTGCACAAGTTGGCAGCATAGATGGGGCCGCCCTGTGATTTCATGAATTGCATCAGCAACTCATGTTCTGAATTCAGGAGAGCGTAGATCATGGCCGGGCTAAGAAGCCCAAAGCCTGTCAGAATGGCGAGAGGACTTTGGGAGTGCATGGATGTCAAATATCTCGTGCCAACCTCTGTGTGGTCCTCGATGCGCGGCACGTTGGCGACAATGGACAGGCACGCATTCATGTATTCGTTCAGATGAGCGCGGGCCGGGGCGTTGTTGCGGAACAGGCAAGCCGCGTTGTTGATTTTAGGTGAAATGTCTACCCGGTCCGGATCGATTCGCTCCACCCAGACTTCCCGGCAATATCCGAAAGACAGCTCCGGATCGATGGACAAGAGACCAGGGCTGAAGATCACCATATCAGCATCAATCCAAATAACTCGATCAAAGCCCTCGGTGAAGCATTGCCTCACCAACAGCAGCCGCGCGAGATCGGTCACCACCGTTATGTGTTGCGCCGCCTTCTCGCGGTACCAGGCCGGAGGCAGCTCAAGAAATTCGTCGCCTGTCATCTTGTAGGCAAATCCGGACTGCTCCGCCCAGGCCTTCACCGTCCTTATGCAGTCCTGAATCCAGCCAGGGACATCATGCGTGCGAAATGATTGCACAACGACCGTGGTTGATTGTGTAGGCATCTGCAATTCGGTAGGCCGGGACCCTGGACTCAACGCAGCTGCTGATGGAATGTGCGCGGGTCGCCATCACCCACTCGGTCCCCCGACAATGGAACGCCAAAACCTTGAGAATCCATCTTCATTCCTGCCACACGGTCGTTTTGTACAACAAAGGTAATGCGCGCCGTTGCCGATGAGCGCATGGCAAAGCTGCCATCATCCTGCTTGAGCAGGCGTTCAGGGGCTTCCCCTAGCGGCTCGATCATCAGCCGTCCATTTTCATCAAATACCCGATAGGTGCGGCGATATTGTGCAAAAGAGTCATGCAAGTTGGATGAAAGCCGGTCGAGTTTGAGCACGAACGTTCCGGTAAGTTGTTTGCGCTCCGCGTCAGTAACCGGCTTATCGGCGAGAGTCCTTGACGGAGCCGGTTGGGATGCCGGGAGCGCTGGCAAGCCAAGCACGGCCCGCGCCAGCGCCCTGCTGATGGCATAGGCGTTTTGCCCCTCAGTATTGGTGAGCACCACAATCGTGAGTTGATCTTCAGGAAAATCGTAGAGGCTGCCGCTATAGCCAAGCAACGAACCGTGCTGGCCCACGCGGCGGTGGTCCTCCTCATGATTGATCATCATGGCAAAGCCATATTGGGCTTTCGGGTCCTGCGGACTCATCCGGGCCGCCGCTCCCTCCGCAGTCGTCATCATCTTGAACGTCTCGGGACGAATCAGCTTTTTCTCCTGGATGGCCCGCCAAAGCTGATAGAGATCTGCCACGTTGCTGCAGAAACGCAGATCGGAGTTGTAGGCCATGTCATTTTCGTTTGCCGGCACGTAGGTGCTCCCCATTTTGCGGTAGGAGTGCGCCAGACCGTGAACTACGGTGAAATCGTCGCAATAAGTAGTGGACTTTACGCCGGCGGGCAGAAGGATATTCTGCTGCACGTAGTCAGCAAAACTCTGTCCGGTTACACGCTCCACGATCGTAACCAGGAGTTGGAAGCCGGAGATGGACCAATCCCACTTGCTCCCTGGCTCGTTCACCCAGTTCTTGCCTGCGTAGAGCGCCATCACTTCGTCCAGGGCCTTGGGCTCGCGGCTGGTTGCTTCGATGGGATCTCCGAGATAGTGATAATCGACAACTCCGGAGGTGTGATTCAGCAACTGGCGAATGCTAACGTGCCGCCCTTGCGTAGGAAATTCCGGAATGAACTTTGAAATATCGTCGTCCAGTGACAACTTGCCACGCTCCACCTGTTGCAGCACGGCAATCCCGGTGAAGGGCAGCATGGGACCGACCACGTGATACACAGTTGCTTCGTTGACAGGTGTCTCCAGCCCCAGATCTGCGAGACCGTACCCTTTATGGAGAAGGATGCGGCCTCCGCGGGCCACCAGGACTGAGGCTCCCGCGACTCTTTCGCGGGCAATAACCTGTTTTACGACCTCATCGAGATCAGGAGAGGAGCCCGCGGCCGCAAAGGCATCGGCGCCCAGTAAGCTGAGAAGTGCGACTGCCAGGATGACGAGAGTGGAATTGCGCATGGACAGGAATTATAGCTGCCGGAAGATGGCCGAAATTGCCTAAATTGGTAATCCAACTACCCAAACGCCGGCAACTAGTCGTGCCCTCGCACAAACCTGATACCATACACAGTCCCAAAATACTGGTTGATAGTCATATCGGAGGGAGTTGCCACGGTGGCCCCGGATAATCGTTTTTATCGAGCACTCTTCGTTTGCATTCTCGTTACGCTCGCTGGCGGACTCATGCAAGGCCAGAATCGCAGCCAGTTTGAGGTTACTGAGACCACCATAGTTGAGACCCAGGGGGCCATTCGTGCCGGTAAAGTGACTTGCCATCAATTGGTAGAGGCTTATCTCAAACGCATCAGGGCTTATGACCAGTCAACCGGGCTGAATGCCATCGTACTTGTCAACCCCAATGCTCTTGCGGAAGCCGACCGGCTGGACCGGGAATTCAAGCGCACCGGAAAACTCCGCCCCTTGCACGGAATCGCGGTGATCGTAAAGGACAACTACGATACCAACGACCTTCAAACCACCGGCGGCTCTTTGGCGCTGAAGGGCTTTGTGCCCGCGGAAGATGCCTACATGGTGAAAAAGATTCGCGAAGCGGGCGGCATCGTCCTGGCAAAATCGAATATGGCTGAATGGGCCTTCAGTCCTTATCTCACTGTGAGTTCCATCGCCGGCATCACCCGCAACCCTTACGATCTGGATCGGGTGCCTGCCGGGTCAAGTGGAGGCACGGCCGCCGCAGTCGCCGCCAGCCTGGGAGAGGTGGGATTGGGCACGGATACGGGCAACTCGATCCGCGGTCCATCCTCTCACAATGCGCTCGTGGGCATTCGGCCCACCATGGGCCTGACCAGCCGCGATGGAATCATTCCCTTATATTTTGGCAATGATATGGGTGGCCCCATGGCGCGGACCGTCGAGGATGCGGTGAGGGTTCTGGAAGCGGTTGCCGGATATGATCCGGCCGATCCGGTTACGAAACTTTCCGAAGGCAAGATACCGAAGAGCTATACCCAGTTCCTGGACAAGAAGGGCCTTCGTGGAGCCCGGATTGGCGTCTTCAGAAAGTATATTGACGCTCCAACGGCTGACCCGCAGGTCAAGGCCCTGACCGAATCGGCCATTCAGGATCTGAAGGCCCAGGGCGCGGAAATCATTGATCCTTTCGTGGTTCCCGACTTTGAAAAGCTTACTGACAATATCTGGTGTGGGGATTTTCAAGCAGACTTGAATACCTACCTGGCGGCGCACGCGCAGAATGCCCGCTATAAGAACCTGGCGGAGATCGTTCAGTCAGGCCTGTACTTGCCCTACGTGGAAAGCCGCCTGAAAACAGCCATTGCGCCGAAAAACCCGGCGACAGGGCAAGACGCGCCTTGCCTGGATATTTACCATAACGAAAAGAAGATCGCCTTCCGTACCGCCATGCTGGCAGCCATGGATAATGCCGACGCCAGGGTAGACGCCATTATTTATCCCACATGGAGTAATCCTCCGCGGAAAGTCGGGGACATGCAGAGTCCAGCCGGGGATAACAGCCAGATCTTGTCGCCACAGACAGGCTTTCCGGCAATTACGGTTCCGATGGGATTTACCTACGACTCGCTACCCGCTGGACTCACTTTCCTGGGCAGGCTCTTTAGCGAGCCTGTATTGATCAAGTATGCCTATGCGTACGAACAGGCCACCAGGCATCGCCATCCGCCCGAGAAGTTTCCGCCACTCAAGAGTCAACGCACCACTACGAAAGAGAGATAGCTCCGATGAAGAAACGTATCGTTCATGTGTCCTTGGTTCTGCTTTTTATTGCACCGTCGCTTTTTGCGCAAAACACCCCAGGCGCCGCCAAACCGGATAGCGGCGAGCAGCACGAGTTCACAATCGCAAACTTCAAGACCGAGAGCGGTGCAACGTTACCGCAGGCGCGCGTGGTATACGCAACGTACGGCCACCTGAACGCAGAAAAGAACAATGTGGTGCTCCTTCCCTCGCACTACATGGCCACGTGGCATGGCTACGAATGGCTGATCGGACCAGATCGCGCTCTGGACTCCTCCAAGCTTTTCCTGGTCGCAACCGAGCTGTTTGGCAACGGACGCTCCTCGTCACCCAGTAACACACCGGAACCGTTCCACGGTCCGCGCTTTCCAGTTATGACCATCCGCGACAACGTGGAAGCCGTGCACCGGCTGCTCACGGAGGAGTTGAAGGTCACGCACCTGCGCGCCATTGTCGGCTTCTCCATGGGGGCAGAGCAGGCCTTCCAGTGGGCTGTAAGTTATCCCGACTTTGCCGACCGCATCGTAGCCACTTCCGGTACGGCAAAATGTTACCCGCATGGCGTGGTGCGCCTGGAAGGCCAGATCGCCGCAATTACCACGGATGTCGCGTTCAAGGATGGCGACTACACGGCTCCTCCCACCAAAGGACTGGAGGCGTTTGCAACCGTCTGGACTGCGTGGCTCTTTTCCCAGGAGTGGTGGCGCAAAGAGTTGTGGCGTGGACGTTTCCCGGACGCCACTTCATTTGAGCAGGTGTTGAACAACTTCCGCACACACTTTATTCCCGGCGCTGACGCCAACGATCTGATCCTGCAGATGCGGACCTGGGAGCGGCACGATGTGGGAAAGACGCCGGGGTTTAACGGAGATGTTGAACACGCGCTGCGCTCTATTAAAGTTCCTGTGCTCTACATGCCATCTGAAACCGATCTCTATTTCCCCCTCGGCGATGCGCGTTACGAGGCCGCGTTCATCCCAGGCGTTACCCTCACGCCAATTCCCTCGCTCTGGGGACACACCGCTGGAGCAGCCAGCAATCCGGCCGATGGAAAGTTCCTGAACGAAAACATTGGGCGTTTCCTGGCGGCGGGCCATTAGCGCGAGGCCAAAGGCTAAACATATTGCTTGACAGAACATCAGAGAGTCATGCCCGGTAAGATTTCCAACTGAGAGGATTTTGCTGGTAAATAAAGAAGGGAGTTATCATACATAAAACAGCCCGGAAGAATTCGGGCATGTCGACTCAACTGGAATGAGCGCAAGGGAAAGTCTGTTATGTCTCTTGATTGGTCACAATGCCCTGGAGTAGAGAGCGACCCGGAGAAAATGAGCGGCGCCTGGGTGTTCCGCGGGACCCGATTTCCCATTTCCACCATTTTTGAAAACCTAGAGCAGGGCGCTAACATCGATGATATTTTGGAGTGGTATCAGGGCCTGAACCGCCAGCAGATCCAGGAGGTAGTCGCCTTTGCCGCCAGGAGCGCAGACGCTCAACCGGCGCACTACTGAATGCTCATTCTTTTTGATCATGGCACACCTGCTCCTCTCCGCCGATCCCTCATCGGCCACACTATTGCCACTGCATACGAATTGGGTTGGGCCACGCTCAAAAATGGCGCATTGCTGCAATCGGCAGAGCTGGCTGGATACCAATTGTTAATTACTACGGACAAAAGCCTGGCGTATCAGCAGAATCTTCGCGGACGTAAAATTGCCATCATCGCCCTGGGCCAGGCAAACTGGCCGATCGTGAGGACTCGTATTGCGCAGATTATTGCTGCCGTCAACGCTGCAGAGGCAGGCAGCTACCAATTGGTCGAAATGTGAAAAACCGAGAAGGCCATCCCTAGTCACCGGCGAGCGCGCGATAGCGATGGACAGGCGGCGGCATGGGAGAATCCGGTCCCTTGATGCTCTTCCACAGTATCTCGTTGAGAGCATGCATGGGGGCGCGATCCAGGTCTGAGAAATCCATCTGCTGGCTCAAACGCGCGCCAAAGGACTTCTCGGTGTTCCTGGCCGCCAAGTCGACCTGTGCAGGCCGCAGACTGTAGGGTGTCAGATCGGGTTCGGTTCCGAAGGACGCGTACATGGGCAAGGCAGCAGCATCGTACTGGCTCATGGGAGGAAGTCCCAGCAACAGCTCCATGGTGCGGAGCATGGAGCTGGTGGAGTAGAGAGTGCTGTCCACGATGCCCCGCTTCACATAGGGACTGATGACCAGGCCGGTGGTGCGGCGGGCATCCACGTGGTCCGGACCGTCTTGAGCGTCATCTTCGATAATGAAGATGGCGGTGGTTGGCCAGTACCTGCTATGAGTGACGCGCTCCACCAGCATACCCACCGCTACATCGTTGCTCGCCACCATGGCCACCGGCGTGAATGATCCCGGGCGCGTGCCGTTGGTGTGGTTCTCCGGCAGGCTCATCACAATGTAGTTGGGAAGGCGCTTCTCAGCATCCGGGCTGTCAAAATCTTTTTCATAGGCATCGAATTCCCGCAGGAACACCTGCATGTTCTCGGTATCGCGCGTGCCTGATCCCCGATAGTCCCTGGCCACATGGCCCCACAGCGCATCTGCGCCGTAAGCAGCCTCCATGGTGGTTCCATCACTGGCTCGGGCTGCGTATTCGCCGTAGCTGCGATAGGTGAGTCCTTTGCGCCTGGCGAGGTCCCACAGGCGACCCGCCGACGGCGTGTTGGCCGGCGAACTCACAGCCTGGCTGAAGCCGCCATACTCCGGCGGCCAGCGGCGTTCGTTAAAGTCGGTCGCGTAGGCGGAGTTGGACCAGGAATGTCCGTCAATGCTGACTTCGCCATCACAATAGAGATTGTCCAGAATCACGAACTGCTCGGCCAGGGCATGCTGGTTGGGGGTAACATTGTGGCCAAAGATCGTCAGGCGAGAATCGCCATTGCCTTTGGGAAGATCGCCAAACACCTGGTCGTATGTGCGATTTTCTTTAATGATGTAAATGATGTGCTCAATTGGTGATCCGGCGCCAACCTGGCGAGGAATAATGGAAGGCGCATTGGAAGGCCGGGCTTCCGTGAGCAGCGAATCATTATATGGGGTATTGGCGTTCACGGCTTTGGTGTACCCGGGAATCTTTGTCCGCAGGTTATTCAAGGAAAGAAGCTCCACGCTGCCCTTTTGCAGAGTCTTCACCGAGCCATTGCCCTCCGGACCGGGCGGCAGAGGACTATCCGGTCCACGAATATTCGAGTGACCGGATTCACCCTTGCTGTTGGCAATATAAAGATGATGGTTCGAGTCTGCCAGCGCCAAAGCTGAAGGATACCAGCCGGTGGGGATGAAGCCCAGCACCGTACTGTGCGCCTGGTTGGAGATGTCTATGACGGTGAGGGAATTATTGTCGGCGTTGGCTACATAGAGAAGTTTGCGAACCGGATCAATTTCCAGAGCGTCCGGCGTCGAGCCTTCCGGGGCCTGGGGGTACAGCGTAGTGGAGAGCCGCTCCAGCACGCGGCGCTTCCTGGTGTCAATCACATAGACGGTATTGTCGTTGGAACACGCCACGAACAGCCTGCCATCGGCGGACATCTTCATGTCGTTGGGATTCGAGCCAACACGGATCACGCTGGTTACGCGGTTCCGTGCCGTGTCAATCACGCTGACCGAACTGCTGGCCCAATTGGAGACGAACAGAGTCGAGCCGTCTTTGGAGAAGACCAGTTCATATGGATTGACTTCCACTGGAATGCGAGTAACGATCTTGCGGCTTTTTGTATCGAAGACGACAATGTTGCTCGGCTCAGCGTTAACGCCTCGATTGGCGGCGTAAAGCAGGTCCTTCTTAGGATGGTAAGCCAGGCCCGACCAATAGACTTTGTTGAGTTCAAGAGTCTCGTCGAGCTGCCCGGTTGGCTTCGCGCTCAGGCGGCCATCGCTGTATTGGAACTCGTAGACGGGAGCGAGGGTCGGCTTGACCTTGCTTCCGTTTGCATTGCCTCCGGAAACGTAAAGGGTCTTACCGTCAGGGGCCCAGGCCAGGCCCAGCCATGTAGACTTGAGTACGATTCTCTGGGCCACCTGATGGGTCCTTGTGTCAATTACCACTAACCCGTGCGGGTTATAACCGGAATGGGTGGCGATCACGGCGCGTCCGTCGGGCGCGACGGTCATCTTGAGAACCATATCTTCTGTTTCAACCATGGGCTTTCCCGCAGGAGTGATCCGCCAGCCGTTGGGCAAGTCAAAGCCGCCGGGAATGGGATGCGGACGCCGGTCCGATTGAGCCAGGGTGTGAAGAGGCAAAAACAGCAGAAGGAGAACGGCAGGCAGAATCACCACGGCAAGACGCGAGGTTGATTTCATAGGAGCCATAAATTTAGGCGAACCATGTTAATTGAAGGTAAAAACCGTGGGCAATCGCTGCCGGGGGCCATCGGGCGCGGCGAATGGCCGGCTTGCCGTGGATTCGGGTAAAGGGGGGTTGGTCGAAGGCTGGCCGCGAAGAGTATACTTTTGCGCACAAATTGAGAACAGTGAGGGAGGATCTCTTGGCTGCTTCAACCGTAGCGGTGCCGGTGCGGAAGAAATCTCGTTGGTTTCTAAAGTTGCTGGCTGCGCTGGCATTGGTGCTGATTGTCTTGGCGTGTACGTTCTACTTGCGTCCGATCCTGATCGGCAATGCGATTACCCAGTTGCGATTGTGGAGGCATGGGATCCACAGCCACTATGTGCAACTAGGACAGTACCGTATTCATTACCGGGTGACCGGGGAGGGGCGTCCGCTGGTTCTGGTGCACGGCCTGGGCGGACGTTCGCTGGACTGGCTGGACATGATCCCGCAGTTCAAGGCCAGAGGTTTTCAGGTTTACGCTCTCGACCTGCTGGGGTTCGGGCTCTCCGACAAGCCGGATGTGGACTATTCAATCTCCTTGCAGACTAATATCCTGCGCCAGTTCATGGACAGCCAGGGGATACAGCAGCCGGACATGGCGGGCTGGTCCATGGGCGGCTGGGTCGGGCTGAAATTTGCGGCTGAAAATCCGCAGCGCGTCCACCGGCTGATGCTCCTCGATAGCGCAGGCATGAAATTCGATGCCGTCAACGCTTCCGCCCTGCTGCCCAGCAACCTTAAGGAACTGGACCACATGTTTGAGGTGCTCACGCCTCATCCCCGTCCCTTGCCCGCATTTATAGGACGTGACACCTTGCGTTTTCTAAACCAACAACAGTGGATCACGCGTCGCGCCTTGCTTTCCATGGGAGAGGGCAAAGACCTGATGGATGGCAAACTGGGAAGCGTAAACATGCCGGTCCTCATCGTCTGGGGTAAGCAAGATGTTCTCACGCCGCTTTCGGTCGGCGAGGAGATCCATAGGGAGATTCCACAGTCCACCTTGTTTGTAGTGGACGGCTGCGGCCACCTCGCGCCCACAGAATGCGCCGATAGAGTGGTGCCGGAGATGGAAAAGTTTGTTCAGTGAGAAACAAGCACCCAGGGAAACCTGCTTCAACGGGCATGGGACAGCAGCGACGAAAGCAGAGCGCTAATCCCATTCCATAGGATCTGCACGCCAATGCAGACCAGCAGAAACGAGGAGAGCCGCAGAATAACGCTCATGGCTGTAGCTCCGAGAGTATGAGCCAGCCTTTCTGAGAACCGGTAGCAGAGGAAGATGCTCAACGCAATCAGGGCTGACGCGATCACCGCCGCGAGGATGGCCCGGAAGTCTACTGGGTGACGGTGCGCCGAGTTAGCGCCCAGCGTGATGGCCACGGAAATAGATCCTGGTCCCACCGTCAGCGGCAGCGTCAAAGGATAGAAGGCCTGCAGGAGCGGATCGTCGGGTTGCCTGTTTCGGCCCACCTCGCCGCGTTCTCCTTCCTCTCCCCGCTGCAGCATGATCCATCCGTTTGAGATCACCACCAGGCCTCCACCCACCTGCACGACCGGCAGCGAAATGCCAAAAAACGCCAATATGTAAGTCCCGATGAAGTACGATCCAATCAGCAGGAAAAAGCTGTTGACCGCAATCTGCCGTGACAATGCCTTGCGCCCTTCCGGCGAGTATTCCCCGGTCAGGGCCAGAAAGATGGGGCTGCCTCCCAGCGGGTTCACGATAGGAAAAAGTGCGCTGAGAAGTAAGAGCAAGGTTTTCGCCGCATCCATCATCTCGCTTTCCCCAGGATTGCAGTATAAAGGTGATTCCCTCTTTGCTGCTCTCGTTTGCGATCACGCGGTGGGCGAGATGAAGGGGCCGGCGGTGGGCCGCTAGCGAATGTGGCTTGGACTACAGCCCCGGGTGTGAGGATCCAACCCCACATCCCGGGCAAAATGCGGCTGTTAGCTACGGATGGCCGAGGAACTGTTCCTTGCCGCCCGTGATCTGATTTACTTCCGCCATGATGGCGACCATCTGGGGCGCGCTCTTCAAGGCGTAGTTAGGCCCCGTATAGCCCCACCAATCCCAGCAGCCGGCGGTATTTGCAGGAACGACAGAGGCAATGGTCTGCGGATACAGAACCATGACATTGTTGCCATCGGCCCACTCGTTGATGCCCGACCTCTGAATGAACGTGAGTCCTATGGCTTGCTGGTTTCCCGCGCAGCCATGCAGAGCAACTACCAGGCGGCAAGCTTGTCCCTGCGCGCAGCTCTGCGGGACAAAGACCCAGGCCGTGCCGTCCATGTCAATGGATGAGCAACGATTGTTGGGACAAAACTGATTCTGGTTAAACTGGATGAAGCTTCCTCCCAGGCTGCCGGAATGGCGCGCATTTAATGGTCCATAGAACATGGTCAGAAATGTCTGTTCAGGATCGATGCCGCAGGTGTTGATGAACGGCGCCGCCAGCACCGCGCAGGCGTTCACTCCGTCCGGCGTGACCCAGGAGTGCTCTGCGCCGGTAAAGTTGTTGTAGGTAATGTGGCTGTTGCTGGTAAAGCTCTGGTAATACTGATGGAGAGCGTTCATGGTGGGCTGCTGCACCACGGTATCCAAAACACCGCTGAACATGTAAATCGGCTTGCCGGCAATGTTGCTGGTGGGATCGATCTGCCCGGCGTTCGCTTCAGAGTTGGTGAAGCTCACCAGGGACCCAACCGGAACCCCCGAGCCGGTGGCGCAGATGGTCCCCCAGAGAAACAGATTGTCCTGCGCGCAAAAATACGTGCCGCCGGCAACTACTGCGGCGCCAAAGATGCTTTTGGAATAGGCGACCTGGAGTTGTACGGCCATAAAACCGCCCGAGGAAACTCCTGCCACGGTGACGGTATTTGGGTTGACATTGTAAGAACCCAGATTCGCCTGTGCCGATGCAGGTTTGGAAATACCATACGCCAGCAGCAGAACAGCCCAACCAGCCACAAGTAAGTTCTTCATCAATTTTTCCCCCTGTCTTCACAGATCGAGTTCGCAAAAATTGGCCGCTGTCTGAAACTGCGAAATACCAGGGAGATGGACTATTTCTTTTCCTCTGGCTTCGCGCTGGGCGGGAGGAGCCCGTTCAAACGAAGGTACAGTGCCGCCATCCCGTAGTGGTCCGCCCAACTGCTGGACAGCCCCATAAAGGCCCAGGCTCGCGGCCTTGGCTTGCCATCCAACCAGGTGATGCTGTCGCTTATCTTGGAGTCATCGGCTTTTGCCAGTGCCGTGTGGCAGAATTCAAACGAAGCTTTAAGCGCGGCCACCAGCTTTTCCTTGCCTTCAGTTCCCTTCAGTTCCTCCATCTTCGGCCGCGGAACATCGCCCGCGCTGGAACAAAAAAAGTAATTGCCAGACGCGATATGGGCAGCCAAGTGACCAAACGTCATCTGCTCAGGTGTGGGTGCATAGCCGAACTTGTCGGCCGGCATCTCTTCAAACGCTCCAACCATGTTTTTCTCACGGCCAGCGAGCATCGTACGCAGAACATCGGAGACCGGTGATTTTGTTTGCTGTCCCAGAGCAGCGGCGGCGGACAGGAGAAGAATGCAACCCACAAGAAAGCGCTTCATGAATCCTCCAATTCTTTCACCACGAAGGATAAACTGGTCTTCAGCGCAAGTCCATTCTGGGAGCCGCAAGTAATTCTGAAGCCGTGGCGGGAGAAAGTGTAAGCACCGATGGGACCCGGTCAGAATCTGCAAGGCGCAAAAGGCCGTAACATATGCCTGCCAATCCGTTCATCAGGGCCGGCGACTCCACGCCCAGCGGAACTCCGCACAGCCAGCCGTACTTCTTCATGCTGTCCAGGATCTGGTTTGTCAGCTCATCCACTCTTTGAGCAAGCTCGTGGCTGCCGGTTGCTTCGCAGGCCTGCAGCAGGAAATCCAGATTGCCGAGATCCCCGTGGCACAATGAGTGGTTGGTGCCCGGGGGATGGCTGAGGGTCGCCTGAAGCGCGCGTTCCAGGTCCTGGCGAACGATGGGATGATCGCTGTGTGCCAGCGCAGCCACCCTTGCCATGCCGATCCCCGGAGCGCCGTAGCACCAGGCCATGGACGGCCCCACTGCCTTCTGGGCTCCCATTTCAAATGTGCCGGCGTATTCGGTCCAGTTCCGCGCCTCAGAAGAGTAACGGCTACTTTCGTAAACAATCGCTTCCAATGCGGCAATCCTGTACTTCTCGTCTCCGGTTGTGGCAGCCAACTCCACCAGGGCCCAGGCGATGCCCGCTGATCCATGCGCGAATCCAGTGATCGGGCTCGTCGTCTGCAGGTTGGTGAACCAGGCTAGCCCGTTTTCCATTGGCTGCGCCTTGGCCAGGAGGCGCTCTCCACATTGGACGCAAGCGGCGAGTATCTTGTCCGAGGGTAATACTTTGTGCAGCGCCAGCAGACCGCCTATGCATCCAGCACAGCCACCCACCACATCCAGGGCTTCGTCCTTTTCGATGAGTTCCGGCAACCGGTCAACCACTCCAAGGGCGTATGAAAACAGTTCTGGATCATTCCACAGCGCGCCAAGGTGGGAGAGCATATAAATGATTCCTCCCCAACCGCTGAAGGCGCCAATCGAATAGAGATACTGGCCAGTACTCTCGAGTCGTATCTGCAGAGTCTTGAAGGCGCGGCGAGCGAGCTGGGTGTATCTGTCAAACCCGAATGAACCCAGATAGGCCAATGCAAGAATGACTCCAGAGGATCCACCGTACAGGTCTTCGAGCAGCGCGTCGAGTGACCAAATCTTGTTCAGATAGGCGAAGCCAATCCAGGTCACGTGGGATCCGTCCTGCAGTGAGAGCTCTTCAAGCCTGTCGCCAATCCGGCGGGCCTCTTCGATCAGCATGGGACGCAGTTGCTTCCGGCTACAAATGGAGGACGCCCAGATGGGTTGGTATCTGGACCATTTCATCTCCTCTGCCCCGAGGTCGAGAGTGGCCATGGACGCGCCGATGAACCAGATTTGCCGGCGGCGGTCCTCGTCGCTCAGACCCTGGACATGTTCCCTTGACAGGTCCATTCCTGTCTTGTCAAAGAAACAATCGATCTTTTTGCCGGTGCTGGTAAACAAGTCTTTGCATGCGGGGCGAGTGCTGAAGATAGGAACGTCACCTCCCATCAGATCGCGGCGTTCGGCTTGAATCAAGCGCAAGAGGTGCGGGTTGTCTTCAACGCCGGCCCACAGGCCATCGAGCAATCGATCCAGGTCAAGCGCATCGCGCAGATAATCCGGATGGAGGGTCTGCGAAAGTAATACTCCGTAACCGCGCGTGGCCCGGACCACAACCCGGACCTCATCCTGAGCAAATCGCTCGAGCGGGCCATCGTTCGCGAGTAGTTCGTTGCGATGGGAGCGAAGCAGATCGTACATCCGGGAGAAACCAGAAACGATTGGCTCGGCGTACTGTTGGACATCTACCTCTGCGCCGTTGATGTTAGGACGATTGTGGCCGCCCGGCATGCGAAAAGCCTGCTTCACGGCGGCCATCTCGTCCGTGCCCGCGCCGGCCCATTGCAAGACGTTGTCCGATAATTGGCCCGGCGCGCCACCCAGGCCGCTCAGGTCCATGCCGGTGTAGTCATCGTGCGCCCAGCTTCGTCTGGGAAGGAACCCGATCCGGAGAACTGACCGCGCTTTAGCCAGGCTCACCATCTGGATATCCGGCTGCTTCAGATCAATCCCGCGAACCCAGGGATGAAACAACGCTTCCAGGTCCACCAGGATGGGGTGCTCACCGTAAGCCAGAAGGTTCTCAAAGTGAAAGTCGGTTGCCTCCAATATGTACAGAATCGCCAGGTACTCGCCTTGCCTTTCATAAAACCGAACCACTTCTTCTCTGGACCCGCAGCCCGCCGTCTGCACAAACTCTACCCATCCATGGTCTTCACAATCCAGGATCTTCAGTTTGCGGAGTTGAGGATTGGCGCCCTTCTCATTCACCCATTGGATGAAATCCTGGAAATGTCTGTCTACAGCCATCGATCTCGGTTTGTAGACCAGCTTCGATCCATCTTTGAATCGCGCAATGACCACGGACCTGCCTTGACGGTGCGTGTCTCCTGCGCCGGCCGCAGCTTCCACCAGGATGGCGCTCTGCGAATCAAGATTGAAGAGCCTTGCTATTTGTGGCCAATCCGCAGCCAGGTGCTCCAGGAACTCGCTGCTGAAGCGGACCCAATTGTCGATGCAGGCAACGATTCGCCGGGCAAGCACCGGATATGCGGCCAGAAGCCCCAAGGCGATATCCGCGCGGCCCAGCCGCTCTGTGAAATTGCTGAACCGCTCAGCGGGCGTGGCTCCCGCGAGCACTCCTTCAAGCCTGGCTGCGTTGAGTTCCAGCACCATCGTTTTTTCAATAATCGCCAAAAGCTGCCGGGGCAGGTTGGCGAACAGGGCATTGACTGTTTGCACCGCGTCAATGGGAGCGCCGTCAATAGGCACACCAGGCCGTCCCCGTTTAAGATCGACGATTCTTGATTCCAATCTCCGCCGCGCATCGATCATCAAAGGTTCAATCAAATTCAAAAATCCAGCGGTGGTGGCATTCCTGATGGCGCCCCAATTCTCACGTCCTCCTTCGCCCGGCTTTGCAGGCGAGGAGTAGGCGCCGGCCAGCCGCTCCACCCACGGCGGAGCCGCGTCGTTGCCATCCAATTCTTCGGCGCGCGTTCCCAGAACCTGTGTGAATTCCTCTTCCGTGATCCCATCCATCGCCAGCCGTTCAGAGAAGTACGTGTCCTGATCGAAGGGAGAGCTGGCTCGCCACAAAGACAGGGTCTCTGCAGCAAGCTCAGGGTCAACCGTGACCGGAGTCTTAGTTCGCAGCCGGCGGACCTCGGAAAGTCTCTCCATCAGGGTGGATGCCCGGCGCCAGACGGCACTATCAAGGATGGACTGATTCATGGGAAGCAAATCAAGAATGCGGAGAACATCACGATTAAGGCGGGCAAACTCATACCTGATACTTGCTTTTATGGTGAACTCAGGACCGGCGCGCCCGCCTGGGGTTAGCCGGTCCCTGGTTATTCCACATCTTTAGAGTTTCAGGTTTATTGAGTTTTTAGTGACACGGGCAGATAACCGAATCCAGGGTGCAATTGATAGCGGTGGTTTCAGGTACGCACCCACACGCCTTCCAATTGTTGAAAGTGCACACCGTGCAGTTCGGCGCCGTGGTTTCGAACGCCTCTTCTCCCAAAGCGAGTCCCGCTGCGGCCTTGAGTTCGTCGGTGGTCAGATCTGTGGGGCCGGCGGGATTGCCAGGCAGGCGTTGAAGTTGCTCGGCAGACAGGCTGCGCCGGTATCGGGGATCCCTCCACGCGCGAACGATATCCAGGTTGGACATTGCGGGAGGAACCTGTGTGTTTTGTGGAAAGTTGGCAATGACTTCCATGGAAGCTCCTTTCGGATCAGTTTAAGACAGGCTATACCCTGCTCCATAACGGGACTGTTGTCAAGCATAAAACTGATCTTCATCTGCAGTCGTGCCATGACATAAACCTGTTTTGAAACACTCTCTGGTAGCATCCCCGCACCGTGCCCGGTGAATGAGACTCTCCCGCCAGCGGCGGCACAAAATGCTGGTCGTGCCCGGCGCGGGAATTAATTGGTGCGAGATTACAAAAGCTGCTGGATTCTCACAAGCCGCGCCGGCTGCCCCCGGGTATAGACAGACCAAAGCCGTTATGAATGTCTGCCATCAGCCTGCACAGATATAATCGGCTCTCTTATGGGCTCATCCTCGACCGGCACGGCTCGGCGGACATTCCCAGCCTCCATGGTGTTCCAGAAGACTTGGCGCCCCTACCAGGCACAATTCCTTGAGGGGCTCGATTTATATCTCGATGATAAGCGGCTGCATCTGGTTGCGGCCCCAGGTTCAGGAAAGACTGTATTAGGGTTAGAAGTAATCAGGCGGGTCGACCAGCCGACTCTGGTGCTGACTCCCACCATCACGATACGCGACCAGTGGGTCGATCGTTTGCTGGATTGCTTCCTTCCTGCTGGCGAGTCCCGCCCTTCATGGGTATCCACGGACGTGAAGAGGCCCGCGCCATTCACCGTGGCCACCTACCAGGCATTGCATGCTCTCTGTTCCGGCGAACTGATGAAGGAAGCAGAACAAACAATTGACCAAGAGGATCCTGCTCAAAGCCATAATCAGGAAAAAGACAGTGCTCCCGGGAACGATCTGCCGGAAATTGCAATTCCGTTTCCTGACGTGCTCGTGGACGCCGGATTCAGGACTCTCGTAGTGGATGAGGCGCACCACCTTCGCGCAGAGTGGTGGAAGACGCTGACTTTTGTAACTGCGCGCCTGGAAAACCCAACCATCGTTGCGCTTACGGCGACACCTCCGTATGACGTCTCTCCCTTTGAATGGCAGAGGTATGAGGAACTCTGTGGTCCTATCGACGCTGAAGTGTCGGTCCCCGAACTGGTCCTTCAAGGTGATCTGTGCCCCCACCAGGATTACGTTTATTTCAGCACTCCCTCGGGAAGGGCGCAGAAAGCTCTTTCTGATTTTCGTGCGGCGGTTGATCTTTTCGTCCAGCGCCTGCGGGAGAATCACGCGTTCACGGCGGTGCTGGCGACTCATCCTTGGCTGGCCTTTCCTGACGACTATGCCGAGGAAATCGAGGGCGATCCGCTGTATCTGTCCAGCATGGTGGTGTACCTGCAGGCCGTCGGCGCCAAAGTTCCATCGGGAGCGTTGCACACCCTGGGACTACGACCTAAGCACATTCCGCCACTCGACCTCAGCTGGCTGGAGATTTTGCTTTCACATTGCCTCTATGGCGACGCTCCCAGCTACAGCGAAGGCGCGGCAGTCTTCAAATCGCTGCGCCGTGAATTGCTGGATCTCGGCGCGATCGAGCGTCGTAGAGTCATGCTGCACAATCCATCGGAGCATGCCAGGCTTCTCACCGCATCGATCACTAAGTTGAAGTCTATTGAAGACATCGTGCGGCTCGAATCCGGCGCCCAAGGCAGCGAACTCCGCTGCGTCATTCTCACCGACTTCATCCGTAAGGCGGAAATGCCCCAGAATGCCGGGGCGCCTGCTGTCTTTGAGGAAATCGGCGTCGTTCCGATTTTCGAGACGCTGAGACGCGCTGGGCTCTCCGGCGTTCGCCTGGGTGTGCTGAGTGGGTCTATCGTTATTATCCCCGCGCCAGCCGTACCGCTGCTGCGGCAAGAGGCGCCGAAACTGGGTATTCGTTCTGACGATTTGTCCATCAATCCTTTGACTCATGATCCGGACTATGCCGTGGTCGAACTGCATGGCGAGCACTACCACGGGACGGTGCGGTTAGTGACCTCGGTATTGGAGCAGGGTGGAATCACGGCCCTGGTAGGCACCAAGGCGCTGTTGGGCGAAGGCTGGGATGAGCCTTGCATCAATACACTCATCTTGGCGAGCTTCGTTGGCTCCTATGTCCTCTCCAACCAGATGCGCGGGCGATCGATTCGAGTCTATGCCGGGCATCCCCAGAAGACAGCCAACATTTGGCATTTGGTATGTGTTGAGCCGGAAGTTTTCGAACCGGGTGGGGACTATGAGCTGCTCGTCAGGAGATGCGGCGGTTTTGTTGGCGTCAGCGCGACCGCGGCAACGATAGAGAACGGAACGGAGAGGTTGGGACTACCGCATCCGCCATTCCGTAGCAGCCAGATCCTGGAGATCAACTCGCACACCTGCACCCGGGCACTCGACCGCGTCGGCCTCCGCGAACGCTGGCAAGATGCACTCGCTGCAGGAACAAGCAAGGAACTGGCGGAAGGACTTAAGGCGCCGGAGGAGGTCCTGCCCCGCGAATTCATCCTGAAGAGCACGATTGGAAAACTTCTGTTTCAGGCTGGTTCTGTTTTCTTCACTTTTTTCCTAGCATCCATGCGTGAGGTGGCCGGTGGTTCCGCACAGGATTTTCTTCAGTTCGGGGCCGTTGTTGCAGGTGGCGCCGCTGTAATCAGCCTTCCTTGGGTGTCGCTGGCCTTGTGGCGTCTCATCCGCCATGGCACACCGGAACGGAGCATCCGCCAGATCGGTAGTGTGCTCCTCGATTCCCTCGAGTATGAAGGATCCATCAGCCGGCATTTTGCGCAGGCACGGAGATTTACTGTACATGCGAATCGAATCAAGGACGGTACGGTCTTTTGCTGGATTGGGGGCGGCACAGGAAAGGAGAAGGCTACTTTCCTGCGCGCCCTCCAACAGGTTTTTACACCCGTGGATCATCCCCGCTACCTGCTCGCCCGGCAGCCGTTCTGGCGAGTCTTTCGCGAAGACTATTTCGCCGTCCCTGATGTGCTTGCGCGGAAGAAGGAGTTCGCCGAGTTTTTCGCTCACCGATGGCGGAGTCTTGTCAGTCCGGTCCGGCTTGTCTATACCCGTACTCCAGAGGGACGCGCCCTGCTGCTTCGAGCGCGCATTCACTCACTTGCCGCCGCATTTCAGAAACGCCCGGAACGTGTGAGCTGCTGGAAATGATGGCGTTCTCCTACACGGTCCTTTTCCCACGATCTCTAGTCCTGGATCGTCAAGTTGAAGGTTGCAGTCTGAGTAATAGTCCCGGAAGTTGCTGTCACTGTCACGGGGATAGGGCCGAACTTGGCGCCGCCACCTCCGCCACAGCCGGCAAGCAATACCAGGGCGCCCAGCACGACGAAAGTCAGGAGCACGGCCGCCTTGCGGCGTTTCTTCGGCGTTGCAACCACGATCATTCCAATTAAGCCCATCCCGGCGAACGGCATCCAGGCTGCATAAAACATCCGGGGACGTTGGAGCAACGAATTCTGAGTCGTGGTGATTGTTACTGTCACACTGCCTATCGTGCTGCCTGCCGGCAGAGTGGATGGCGAAACGGAACAGGCGGAGCCGCGTGGCAACGTGGCAGAGCAGGTGAAGTTCACCACGGCCGGAGCCGCTGGACTGGAAGCAAACGTCACTGTGTTGGTAGCTGTCTGTCCCCCAGCGACCAGGATCGAGGGGAATGAAAAGGTGAGGCTAAAGCCGCCCACGGTCACGATGGCATCGGCCTGGGCTGTTGCACCGAACGGGTCCACCACCGTGAGAATCACATTGTTCGTACCCAATGGATACGGTCCAGGAGGAATCTGCGTTATCGTCACCAGTTCTCCTGGAGATCCTCCGTGGGAACCATTGTCCACATTTGCGTTCGCTGTGCCATTCGGGCCGGCAAATACCGTGACATTCTGGGCTATGGCAACAGGCAATTGATTCACATTGCAATTAAACGCGCATGAAGGAATCTGGATCGTATAGGTATTCGGTGGGGCCGGAGGTGGCAACGGGTTTCCGGCAACATCACTGACCACAACGGTGTACTGGGTTGAGGCCGTCGTAGTGATGCCGAATGACTGGATGTTGGTGCTCAGGCCTGCATCACCCGCATAACTGGTCCCAATGCTGCTGGGAGTATATGAAGGCGTATACGCTGACTCGAACAGATTGATGCCGGCGGCGCCTGCATTCAGTATCGGCGTCATGCAGAACGCCTGGCAGGTGGTAAAGGTATACGAATCGAAGGTATGGCTCCCGGTGATCGCGCCGGGAAACGCCTTGGGCGTGCCACACGCGCTGATCACGCCGTTGCGGTTGATTCTGTTGACTTGGGCGCCGGTGGCCGTGGTTACCCCCAGCAACGCAGGAGGTGTGGTCCCCAGGGTGTTGGTGATGGAGAGCAGTCCGGTGGGAAGACTGAAGTTCAGGACTCTCGTTCCCCCGGTAAAGTTTACCGTCAAAGCGAAGTCGGCGGTCTGGCCGCAGGGGTAATTGGAGGTCAGGGTAAAGGTGAATGGGCTCAGGTTAACGCCGCCAACCGCGCCTATCGCCACGTTGGCATAAGCGCTGGTGCCGGGCCGCGTGACGATCACGCCCGGAGTCGAAGAGGTCAGGGTAGCGGTCACGCCGGTGAGGGCTTGCACGCCTCCAGTGTTTTTCAGTTGGATGCTTAGGCTTGCGCCTTCACCGCGCTCGATAATGCCGTTGCCGTTTCCCGGGTTCTCATTGGCTGTAATCGCAGCCATTTCAGGGTTGGCGGTTCCCGCAACTCCCAGCGATTGGACGGCCGGGAGCGCCATCACAATTCCGTTGCCGGCGTCACGGTCAAATCCTGCGGCCATAATGTCGATTGCTGTGCTGGTCAGCGCCGTGCGCATCTGCGCGGCAGTTATCGTGGGCTTGGCCGACAGCACCAGTGCCGCCACTGAGGCTGCCGAAGGCGCCGCAGCCGACGTCCCAAAGAACGGACTGCCGAATCCTCCAACGCCGGTAACGGAAACACCGTCCGCCGCCGTGATATCTGGTTTGTTCAGCACAGAGCCGCCGGTTGCCGAGAAATTGCCCGGAGTAATGGCGCTTGAATCGCCGTTGAAGAAAATGTGACGAAGTCCATCTGAACTGAAGAATTCAGTCTGATTGGCGGCGGTAAACGGACCAGGAAATGGTCCATTGGGAGTGGGCGCGCCGGCGGAGGTAGCTGCCGGCGTTGCGGCTACCGTATAGGCTCCCGATGCTGCGGAATGGCCGTGCGTTTCTCCGGAGGTTGCTACCGCCAGGCGGCCGCGGAAGAGCACCAGGTGGAAGAAGCGATTTGCCGCCCCCGTGTGCTGAAACACCACGAGGCGATTGTTGTTGATTACGTTGGCGCTCCCGATCAGCTCCACCGGATCCTGCGTCCCATTCTGGATGTTGGTGGAGGCCCCCAGAATGCTCGCGCCCGTGCTGTTCAGGAGATAGAGATCGTAATCGTTGCCGGACCCACCCAGAGGATCTGCCCAGAACAGGCCCACCACCTGTTCTCCCGGCGAGGTAATGGTGTCGAAGCCATTGCCGCTGCCAAAATTGTGTACATTTCCCGAGGGCAAGGGCGCGGCCGCGGCTTGTGGGACAAAGTCACCCTCAAATGTCCCTGAGGTGCCCGCATCCAGACCTCCTTCGTTCCCGGCAGAGGAAAAGTAGAATGCGCCGGCGGCGACAACGTCGTTCACCGCCTGTATAACCACGCCACCCTGGCTGGTGGAGACCACCGCTGCGGTTTGCCCGTCTTGAAATGGAGTTTCAACGAAATAAAAGACGTCATCAACAATGATTTGGCAACCTGCGGTTTGCAGGGCCCTGATGTTGGCTGCGAAGCTGGTAATGCTGTTGTCCGCGGTGGCAAAGAAGAGGCTTGCGCCCGGTACCATGTCGTGAATGATCTCCATCATGGCCGTACCCTCATCCCCGGCCCCCGTCTGGCCGGCAAGCACGGTAAGACATGGCGGCGTTCCGCAGGTGGGAGGCAGGTCACCTGTGGCCTGGCTCAGCGCCGCACTGGTGACTCCGTCGGATAGAACGCCAATCTTCAAACCGGCTCCGTTGATGCCAAAGGCCCCGCGCGCATCCAGTGCCTGGTGGGTCAGATCGCCCTCCGTTCCAACTTTGCCCTGCCAGGTGATGGGTGTTCCCGGCGTGGAGAACATCAGCATCGCCAATTGCCGCCGGACGTTGGCTGCCCTTCTCTCAAAGCCCGGGGCAAGATTCAAGCGCAGCAAAGAGCCGCCCAGGGGAGCAATGGGCTGAACGCGCGCCGTTGATGAACCCTGCTTTGGCGAAATGAAGATCACATCCGGTGAAGAGGCAATGCCTTCAATCTGGTTGGGAGGAATAATGGCCCGGATGCTGCGCAACTTCGCATCTTGATAGAGGACTTGCGCGCCGGCGGCGGTCAATTGCTGCAGCAGTTCGTCTGTGACGTGGGCCACCATGTCCACCACGATGTTGTTGTTCGCGTCGAGATCGATCCCGGTATTTAGGTACGGCACCCCGGCCGCGACCGGCTTGCCCGCCATCATGCGCATCGTGTAAATGATGTTCGAGTCGATCTTCTGCTGAGCCGGCGTGCGCGCCGCTTTGTCCTGCTGCAGGGCCTGCATCTGCTGAAGGGCAGTCACCCCAATCCCGCTGATGCTGGATTGAGCGTCACTTGCCGTAACTGCCTTGTCCGGCGCCACGTCAGGTTGGAACTTGTGAAATTGCAAATCCGTGCCGGTATCTTTTGTGCTCTGGCCGCTGACGGAAATGCTCGCGGTAACCAGGAAAAGAACTAGCAGAATAATTCCAACTGGAGCAGAATAACGAACCTCTAGCTTGATCATCTCTTCACCTTCTTATTCTAGGAAACAGAAATTGTCGCGTGGCAACAATTGCACGATATCTTGCGTGGCAACATTGGCTCACTACCTGGCTTTTTTAACTAGCCGACTCGATTGGAACCTGGACGATTGAAAGCGAAACTATATCGAGGGTTGATTGCAGTATAGAGGTTTGATTTGCAGTGTCAATCTATAAACTGTGAAAAGCTAATTGCAATATCGATTCAGCATTCTATTGTTGGATAAGTGAGGAGTTTTACTTGAACTATATGGGTAGTTTCCACCGTGAAATAGCATCCATGATGTCTATAAGACGGTATGCCGAGCATGACGTTTATAGTTGCTGAATGACTTTAATGTAGTAATTATCATGCAGAAATGTGAGTTTAAAATTGCTGCTGCTCAGTAGCGTGCTCCTGATCTTGCCAAAAATGTGAGCAGGAAGAGCCCTTGAGCGAGTCGAAAGATGAGCAGCCGAAAGATGAAGGATGAAGGATGAAAGCCGAAAGATAAAAGATCAAGCTTCGTCTGGAAAATCTGTGGGTGAGAAACAGTATATGGAGCGATTAACTCGACCTTGCGTTTGATTGTTTGATTTGCTTGCCCAATAGAAGAGGAGCAGTAGCCGTGGCGGTGGGAATGTGGGAAGCGCGGGGTTGG
>DATGJZ010000050.1:0-4054 GCA_035294925.1 Candidatus Angelobacter sp.
AATATCCCAAGGGCAGGAAGATCTCCGATGTAGAACTGTCCGCCATTAACCTCGTGCGTCATTCCTTCCACGGGGATTGGAACTACACCATATCGGGGCAAACAGCTTGAATCATTTATTTATGCACAAAGCCTAAGAGGTCACAAATTACTACAATTGTGGTAATTTAATACTACAAGCTGATGCTCAACCTGCGGTCAAAATTGAGGCGAGAACTGCTGGCATACTACTTTCTGAACCCAACTGCTAACCATTATGTGCGCGAGTTGGCCGGGATCCTCCAAGTGGATCCCACTAATCTTTCAAGAGAGCTAAGACGGCTGGAAACTGAGGGCTTGTTTATTGCCAGAGTGCGTGGCAATCAAAAGTATTTTGGTCTGAACCGCGGCTACCCGCTCTTTGGTGAAGTGCGCGGTATCGTGCTAAAAACCGCCGGGATTGTTCCCGTCCTGCGCGGAGCGCTTGCGCACGTGCCTAAAATTAAAGAAGCTTATCTCTATGGTTCTTTTGCGAAGGAGGAATCAGATGGGCACAGCGACATAGATGTGTTGATTGTCGGGGAGCCAGAACCCAAGGTACTTGAAGCGGTAATGCGGCGACTCGAACGCTCATTCGGCAGGGAGATCAACTGCACCCTCCTGAGCGAGGGCGAGCTTAGAAGGAAATTAGCGCGTTCCGATCCCTTCGTCGAAGATATCTGGCATGGCAGGAAAGTCCAACTGGTCGCCGCATGAGCAAAACCAGGCCTCAAAAGGTGAATCCAAAGCAAATCGAAGCCTTTCAGAAAAGTGCTGCGCGTAAGCTTGTCGCCGCACGAAAGACGCTTCAGATCGATGAAGAGGCCTCGTACGAGATCGCTTACGAGGCAATGATCAAAGCGTCCTTGGCCTTTATCCTGGCACATGGACAGCGGGTTCGAAGCCAAATTGGACACCACATGGCAATCATTGAATTTTGTGAGTTGCATCTTGGCCCTAAACATTCTTCGCTGCTTCAAATTCTCGATCGGATGCGGCGCAAACGGAATCAAATGTTTTATGATGTTGGTTCCATCACACAACTGGAAGCAAAGAATGCCGTTGATGCTGCGCGCGAGTATTTGGCACTGATTGAAGAGGAAATCCGGCGGAAGTTGCAGCCACCTCCAGCAGTTGGTCCATAGAGCGCTGCGAACCGCCTGGGTTGGGATACTTTAATCAGTCGGTCACAATCAATCAGCCACGTCTTCACGTTCAATAGTGAGGGTGGGAAACTTCAGAATGGAGAACTTCAGATTGAAGATGAGAAAACTATGGTTCCTGGTTTTGGCGGAGCTGCTGCTTTCGCTGTGTGCAGGAGCCTCGGCCCGGCCCCAGAAACTGAATATCTCCTATGAAGAGCAACAGCGAACGTACTACGTCCTTGTTCCTGACAATATCACTTCTCCCGCACCCGAGTCCGAATACTTCGCCTCTGCAGCGATTCACGCTGGAGCGCTGCGAGAGGACTTCAGCTTGTACATGGACCACGCTCGCCGCAAGATTCCCATTGCCGTCTGGGTTGGTACGAAAGACCAGTTTTTCCCCCTGGATGCCGTCCGCAGCACGTGCGACCAGCTTAAGGCGCACGGATTCCCAGTGCAGCTCTCTGAGATGAAGGGTCACGACCACGATTACTACTCCGTCGCGGGCACGATCAATAAAGCCGTCTGGGAGTTCTTGAGCGCATCTCAATTGCCGGACAAGCCTTACTGGGAGAAGTACCGGTCACGGTAGTCTCTTAGTATCTACACCTGTTTCTGCGCTGCCAGCCCGCCTTTGGCAGTTCAGAAAATCCTAAACTTTTGCCGGCGGATGCCGATAATCAAATCTGGAAGAAAACTAACCAGCTAGATTCCTCCTTGACCGGGTTTCATCGGCTAACCTCCCCTGCCGGATGAATCCGGAATGGTTTTGGATGTGGAGGCGTATAAGGGGATGGAAATCCAAGCAAACAGAACAAGCCTGCACCGAGGTTTTTCCCTGGTGGAATTGATCGCGGTGATAGCGATCATACTGATTCTTGCCGGCGTGGCCGCTCCCAACTTCATTCGAGCGCTCTACAATGCGCGCCTGCGCGGGGCGGGAAATGATTTCGCCAGCATGGTGCAGTTGTGCCGGATCAGGGCCGTCCAGGACAGCCGTTACTATGGAGTCTATCTGCATGCCGGCTCCGGAACTTCGCCGCAAGAGGTATTTGTGGACATTTATCCCCAGAACGTAAATGGGGCTTCCGGATCGGGCGGACTCACGATCGATCCCAAAGATCCAGTGGCAGTGATACCTGCGGAGGTCACACAGCAATCCCCAACCTCGGCGCCCAACACAACCGGGCTGGCCCAGCTTTTATTGCCGACGAACCCCAATAGCCTCGTGCCAACGGATGGAAGTTCCATCGCCACTCCGATCACGTTCGGACCGGAAGGTCTCCCGTGCAAGCCTCTGGCAGTCACGGGAGGTACAGTTTGCAACAGTCGAGGTGGGGCAGGCGCAGTGGCCTACTGGGTCTTTCTGCAGGACACCAGGACTCAGGCCTGGGAGGCCGTGACCATTACGCCTGCGGGCCGGATCCAGCGGTGGACATATTCCAGTGGAACCTGGTCGAAGCTGTGATGAAGGAGACAGAATGAGGTTGCAAAGCCGGATCCGAGACAGCCAGGAGCTTGGGATGTCTCTAATCGAATTGCTGCTCGCGATGGCAGTCCTGGCCACTGGAATGTGCGCGCTTCTGGTGTTGTTCCTGGATGCAAGTTACTCCAACTCCCGGAATGGCAAGGACACAAGCTCGACCTTGCTCGCACAAATGGTATTGGAGCAGATCAGCGCGCAGCACCCCAACTCAACGGCCACAATCGTGATCGCCGACTGCGTGGGCACCCAATGGACCGTGGCCACAGCAGGCGGTGCGGCCCCGAATGGAGCAGGCGCCAACCTGATAACAACTTCCAACAAGCCAGGTTATGGCGGAATCGACCAGAGTCAGGCGATCGCCTCGATTACCCAATACTATGCGATGCAATACGCGGATTGCGATACGGGCGGTCACCAGACGAAGTATGACGTCCGCTGGAACGTGATGACCGTTTCCACAAACACTACACGGCTCATTACGGTGTCAGCGCGCCAGCTCAATTCACCCACTAGCCAGCTTGGTGGCGTGCGCTTTGCCGTACCCGTGAACCTTCGCGGCATCGGGGGGCCATAGGCATGAGGCGAAGCGTAAAAACATCTGAGACCAAAGGTAGCCGGCGAAATCAGTCTGGATTCAGCCTGATGGAGTTTTTAGTGGTTGCCGCCATACTCGCCATTGTTATGGGGGTTGCGATCCAGGGTGTGATTGAACTGCAAAAAAGAAGCAGTGCTGATTCAGCCAAGGTAGATAAGAACCAGGAAGCCCGGCAATTCATGGACCAGATTGTTAATGATATCCATGAAACAGGGTTTCCAAATTCGAAGATGTACGACCCGACGGCGGCGCCCTCACAAAACAACATTGCGGTGGGCCTGGTGAGCGTGACTACCACGGCAATCCAGTTTGAAGGAGACGTGGACGGCAGCGGCAGCGTGAGCGAGGTTTACATTCAGTTGGTAACGCCGGCCGGGGGATGTCCTTGCATTTTGCAGCGCGGAACCATTTTGAAATCGCAGGTTGGGACGGGCGCTATTCCTTACTACACGGAAGTGAATGACGTAATGAATACGGCCATTTTCAACGCTTACTTTTTTGATGGAAGCACGGTGTCTTTGCCGGCCAGCGCCGCTGACCTGCTCAACATCAAGACCATCCAGATGACCGTGAATGTGCGGTCGTCAGCACCCGAGGTGGATGGAACCTACGCCACCATCACCATGGCCTCAGAGGCGAAGATCAACAACTAGAAGGAAGTATGAAAATTAAGCTTCGTCTGGAAAATCTGTGGGTGAGAAACAGTATATGGAGCGATTAACTCGACCTTGCGTTTGATTGTTTGATTTGCTTGCCCAATAGAAGAGGAGCAGTAGCCGTGGCGGTGGGAATGTGGGAAGCGCGGGGTTGG
>DATGJZ010000051.1:0-13942 GCA_035294925.1 Candidatus Angelobacter sp.
AGGGCCTCAACAACAAAGTCAAAGTCACTATGAGAAAATCTTACGGTTTTCGCACCTTCCGCATCACCGAACTCGCGCTCTATCACGTTCTTGGTAAACTGCCCGAACCGACACTCACCCACGATTTCTTCTGACGAATCATAATCTTGCATGGCGTTCTCTGAGATTAAACATCTCATCGTAAAAAGCTGCAGACTGCAAAACAGCCATACCTGAAAAAATGCCATCAGACTCTCACCTCCGGGCTAAATCTGCGCAAGACTGCTCGCCGCAAGCTGGCCCGGCCACATCATCCCCTGGTAATGAGGGGCTTAAGCAGGCCGCTCCGGTTGCCGATATTTTCAGCATGGGAGACCTGCAATCAGGCCAGGGCCGGCGAAGAGTCTGGACCTATGGTTTCACCATTCTGGTCTTGCTTCTTGGAGGGTTCCTGCTCCATGGGACGGATTGGGAGGGAAACGCCGAGCTTCACACCCTGCTTGAGGCCATCGCAACACTGTTGGCCTTCATCACGGGCGCGATGGCATTGGTCCGTTATTACACCAGGAAGAGCAGTACTTTTTTGATTCTCGGAAGCGGGCTCCTGGGAACTGCCTTCATCGATGGCTTTCACGCTGTAGTTACCTCTTCATTCTTCACCCTACAAATGCCCTCTCCGCTTGCGGCTCTAAGTCCCTGGACGGGAATCACCTCGCGGTTCTTTCTGGCTTTGGTGATGTTTGCCAGTTTGCTGGTCTGGAGAAGGGAATCACGCAGACCAACAGCGAAAACCATCAGGGAAAGCACCGTTTACGCGGTTGTCGGGAGCTGCATCGCCATCTGTCTTCTCTGCTTTGTGCTGGTCCCGTTGCCACCGGCCTACTTCCCTGATCTTATCGTTCACCGTCCCCTTGACCTCGCGCCGCTCCTTTTCTTTGCCTTGGCCGCCATCGGATATCTGGCGAAGGGCTCCTGGAGGACGGATGACTTTGAACATTGGCTGCTGCTTTCGCTCATCATCGCGGCGGAAAGCCATTTCGACTACATGTTCAGCAAGAAGCTGTTTGATGCGCCGTATTTCGCGGCCCACGTCATAAAAATCCTTGGTTATGCCTTTGTTCTCAACGGGCTTTTCATCAGCATGTTTTCCATCTTCAGGAGTGAGGCGGAGAATGCGACTCGCCTGGGACGTTTCAACGAATCGCTGGCGCAGCAGATCGCTGAACGACAAAAGGCTGAAGAAGAGCTGCGTCGGTCCCAGGATGAGTTGGAAAGCCGTGTCCAACAGCGAACCGCTGACCTGGCCCGCGCCAACGATGCGCTACAGGAAGAGGTCGCGGTCAGGTTGAAGGCGGAACATGCGGCGGAAGCTGCCAACCGCTCCAAGAGTGAATTCCTGGCCAACATGAGCCACGAAATCAGGACGCCCATGAATGGCGTCCTTGGCATGACGGAGCTGGCTCTGGCCACGGATCTCACGCCGGACCAGAGGGAATTGTTGTCCGTAGTAAAAGAGTCCGCCGACGCGCTTCTGGTCGTCGTGAACGACGTTCTGGATTACTCCAAGATCGAAGCCGGCAAGTTGGCTCTGGACCCCGTTCAACTGAATTTGTCAGAGCTCTTGAACGCCACCCTCAAACCGCTGGCGGTAGCGGCCCGGCGCAAGAATCTTAAACTTGGGCTCCAGGTTGAACCAGGCACTCCAAATGCCCTGATGGCAGATGCTGGAAGGCTAAGGCAGGTGCTCACGAATCTGGTTGGCAACGCTATCAAGTTTACTCAGCAGGGTGAAATCATGGTCTCCGTCAAGCCCGTCTCCCAGACTGCAGAGACTGCCTGCTTGCAGTTCTCCATACGCGACACAGGGATAGGCATACCCGCGGAAAAGCTGGAGACAATTTTTGCTCCCTTTGAGCAGGCTGACCGGTCTACAACCCGCAGATTTGGCGGGACAGGCCTGGGCTTGGCCATCTCCTCCCATCTCATCAGTTTGATGGGAGGAAAGATCCGGGTGGAGAGCCGGCCGCAGGCCGGGAGCACCTTTCATTTTCTTGCCAACTTTGAGACCAGAGATTCTTCTGTGGCAGAGACATCTCCTTCTCAGGCCACACAGCGCAAATCTCCCTTGGCGCCTCAAGCAAGCCACCCGCTGCGGATTCTGGTTGCCGAGGATAATCAGATCAATCAGCGCCTGTTATTGCGGCTATTGGAAAACATGGGCCATACAACGACTCTGGTCGAACACGGTCGGGCGGCCCTGGAGGCGCTGGAAGGAGATTCCTTCGACCTGGTGCTCATGGACGTTCATATGCCTGAGATGGATGGCTTCGAAGCCACTGCAGCCATTCGCGCGAGAGAAGAGCACAGCGGACAGCACGTCCCCATCATCGCTACCACGGCTGCCGCCATGCCTGCTGACCGCGAAAAATGCATGGCCGCCGGAATGGATGGCTACATATCCAAGCCAATTTCGAGAACTGCATTGCAGCAGGCAATTGACGCCTGCTGCGCAGTTCGCCGTTAAGAAAAACCGCGTACCGCGATGCCGGCGGCATCGTGCCGGACTTCTACAGAATATAAATCACGACGGTACGAAAGACGATCAAGCCGATCTGCATTGCTGAATTCCATGGGGTCGGATTTCACAGCTCTTGAGTGTCAGACGAAATATGACCTGTTTTGCGCTGAAATAAAGGTGAATGATCAAAAAACGGTTCGTCATCCCGAGGGTTTACCCACGCGTTAGCGGGGGTAAATCGGAGGGACCTTGCGTTTTGCCATTGACTCAAAAGGTTCCAAACTCTTTGAGTGAACAGTGCTGTGATTAAACCCAACCTTGTTCGCAGCGAACAAGGTCGGCTTTAACCGTCTGCGGATGTTGAGCCAAGGGCCAAGGGCCAAGAGCCAACGGCCAATAGCCGATTTTGACCAATAACGCCGCGGTTTGTCTTTGCTTTTGCCTTTCAATTTTGGCAATTTTGGCAATCTGCCGAGCCATCCCCCTGTAACCTGTGACCTGTCACCTGTAACCTGGGCGCTTGCAACCTCAGCGATGGTCGCGACGCTCATGATCATGATCACGGTCGTCATCATCGTCTCCCAATCCCGCCATTGCGCCATTCGGACCCACGTCGAGCAGCTTGCGGTTTGCGGTGCAACTCCAGTTTGCGGCATTGTTCACGTTCCCGGTGCCGTTAAAGTGGGCCTGTTCCGGGAACTGGCACAGCGGCATGGTGCGGTCTACACCTTGTGTGGGATCGTTGTTGACAAAATGCGCGGCCAGGATTCCGTTTGGCGCTATGCCGTGTTCCACCCAGTCCTCCAGAGGAGTCAGGGTGTCAAAGATGTTCGGGCCGGGGCCGCCGCCGCAATGTTGCATTCCCGGTACCATAAACAGCCGGACGTTCTCCTGCAACTCTCCAAAGCCACCCGTCAGCTCAGAGAGGTTTTCGTACCACTTGATGGTGCGGAAGGCAGGAAGCGCCGGATCACTAAAGCCGTGGTAGATCAGCAGCTTGTTATTTCGGGCGATGAAGGGTAGAACCCTCGATGGGACATCTCCATCGCCGGCTTCGGTCTTCCGGTCGAAGAGATCGAGCGCGCCATCTCGTACCACGCCGCCGCTCACCCCAAAGTTGCGCACATCGAAATTGGGATCGGTTTCCACAATAAACTTGAGGATATGATCTACAAACTGCCAGCCAATGGGTGCGGGACTGAACCCAAGGTTGCCCCATGGCTCATTAGCGCTGAAACTGGTTGGCGGGATGAACCCCGACGTCCAGGCATCATAGCCGCCACCATGCAGGTCGCTGACAGCCGCGCCCGTATAGATGAACCGCCCGTCTTCATCGCGGGTGGCGCTGAAGTACGCCCGCAGAGTGTTGGCCTGATCGTGGGAAAGGCAATTGCTCGTTTGGCCCTTCTTGCACACCAGGGTCTCCGGATCAAAAGAGCATTTGGCCGGATTTTGAATAAGATTGTCCTTCACTCCGTCCGCCGCATCGCAACTGGCATAGACCGCTTGGTCGATCATGGGAAGCAGTGCTGCCGGAATATAAGCGCTGGGTGAACGAAGCTGGGTCTTTTGGATGCCGGCCCCGGCAATGACCGAGCGGATGTCCATGAACGGAGCGCCGGCGACGATGCCGTCAAAGTCGTCCGGGAAGCGCGTCGCTTCGACGAAAGCCATGCGCCCGCCGTTGGAACAGCCATCGAAGTACGACCGCTCTATCTTGGGCGCGCCGAAGAATCCTTTCACGAGCTCCTTGCCGGCGACGGTCAGGTCATGGGTGGCGCGGAAGTAATAATCGGTGATTTTGGTTGTGTCTGGCGTCGCCGGTGCCGGCAGTGCCCACCGTGCGTCCGTTGCAATTCCCAGCCCGTCGGCGGGAGTCAGGCCGTGGCCTGTGTGCCCGGTATCGGAAACCGCCGTGGCGTAGCCTTTGATTAATGCCAGGGCCTGATCCACCGGATTGGGTGATCCAAACGGAGCGCCTGCCAGTCCACCGTTGCCATAAACCAGGAACTTGCCATTCCAGTTGGCAGGCAACTGTATAAAGAAGGTGGCGGACCCAGTGCTCAGGTGATCCCCGGTGGTGCTTAGAACCCCAAAGACGTTACAGAACTCCGGGTTGGGTGGCGCAGCAGGCACATCGGTAGCGGAAAGAATGGTCAGGTTGGGAACGCCCAAAGCAGAGAGCGCGCCTGCAGTGCAGCCCGGCAAAGCCGCCCATGCGGGGCTGGCGGTCAGGGCCATGGCAAGAGCGAGGATGATGATCATGGTTGGGACGATCATTGTTGGCTGGATCGGTTTGCGAGCTGATTTGAAAACTGAATAAAATTTCATAGGGCCTCCGGAGATGATGACGTGTTGAGTTTTCCTGGCTGCTTCCGCGTTGCCACGCCCGTTGCTTCCGTTGCTTAGAACCTGGTGGCGGCTTCGAGAGACTCGCAACAGGCAGCGGTCGCGCTCACTTTCTTTCGAACGCCAGATTACACAAGACGAAGGTTTACAAACGAAGGTTGTTAAAATAATGTGGATTTTTTTACACTGCGCAATATCTTTACATCCGGCGCAAGCAGCCTTTTCCGAAGCAGTGCTGCAAGCAGCTTTTTAAAGCAGTGGCGCAGCCGCCTTTTCGGACAACGTGCTGCAACAGCTTTTTCGGAAGAAGTAACGTAACAGCCTTTTTAAAGAAGTAGCGCAACAGCCTGTTGAAAGACGTGAGGAGTCCAATCCAATGCCAGACACCATGCAACCCATGCATCTACCGCCTACGGTCGTGCGCACGGCCAGAACTTTCGAACGGCAACCGCACTACGTTGTCTCCGGGGCCGAGGACGATCATCTCTATGCGGCAAAGTGGACTCTTCCCGAGTCTGCCGGCGCCTGGTCTGGCCCGGAGCACATCCTGAGCTTTCATCTGGCCGGGACAACGTCCGTTTCCAAGGTCGTCAGCGGCAAGATTGTGGGAAAGCGGGCCGCGCTCGGAAGTATGAACTTCACCTCTCAGGATGAGGGCGCGCAGTGGGTGCTTGGGGGAGATCTGACGGCGATGATTGTCTACCTGCATCCAGCTTTGGTCCGTAGCTTTTGCGATCAATATTCAAGCCGTGGTCACGCGTCTTCGATAGACCCGTTTTTTGCCATCCAGGATCCCTGGTTGAGAGGATATTTTCAGATGCTGATCAGTGAGGTGGAAGTCTATAGCGACCCGGCCCCTTACTTCGATTCGATTCTGCTCGACCAATCGCAGCAATTGCTCTTGCGCCACCTCGTATGCCGCCACTCCAATCTCGATAGGACCGATCTGCGGGAACTGGAGGACCCCAAGCTGGATCATGCACTGCAGCCGCTGTTGCTCAAGCGCGTGGTGGATTTTGTGCATGAAAATCTCTCCCGGGACATACGGCTCGCCCGCCTGGCGCGCCTGGTCCATCGCTCGGAATATCATTTCATCAGGTCATTTCATGCGGCCACGGGCGCCACGCCCTACCAGTTTGTCCTGGAGAAGCGCCTCCACACCGCCGCGCAACTGCTGAGGACGGACGCGCATTCAATCGGCGAAATCGCAGGATTAGTGGGCTTCAAAAGCGCATCCCACTTCGCCTCAAAATTCCGCGCCTACTATGGTCTTACGCCCACTCGCTACCGCGAGACAGGCAGAAGCTGAAAACGCGCTCCTCGCACAAATGACGGAGCTACGGCGGTTTAAGAAATAGTGTATCCGCCGATCCGGCGGAAGCCCCGAACTTCAGTTCGCCCGAAGTGCGGTCGGTGGAAGCCCCGAACCTTACGAGAATGCGGATGCCTCAATCACTCCAGCCCGCAAAGCGGGCGGAATTACTGAGCCCAGCGCGCAAGCGCTGGGTAAAAAAGGGAATGCGGGCGAGCCCCAGCGGGGCGACAGAAGATTTACCCTTGTTCGCGACGGAATCACGTTGACCAAGAAGATTCATTGAGGCTCAATTGAACGGTATTGCGGACCCCGGGCGCGGGCTGCTTTTACGCGTGATGGGGCAGAGCGCCAAAGCCATATAAAGATTAGCGCGTGTTTCACAATAAACCTGTACCAGGGCATTGACCTTCACACCTTGCGAAAAAAATAGTTCTTCCGCTTGACGAGGCTTGGGGCAGCCGCAAGCGCCGCTAGCCTAAACCAGAAACTCCACTCCTCACTAATAACCGTCTCCCTTGCCATCCTGAACGTAGTCCGGGCGACGTTAGGAGCCTGGCAAAGTTGAAGGATCCCCAGGATCTGTCCCTCGCCATGCCGCATCAAGGCATTCTCACAAAACTGTTAAACCCTTGCACCGGAGTTTCCAGAGAGGGCATGACCTCAGCCTGTCCTGAGGTGAGCCGAAGGATGCGAAAACTCCCAATAGAATCCTGGCTTCAGCCCCTAGGGTCGCAAACCCCGAAGGGGGTGACATAGGGTAGCGCAGTGCGGAAGCGCTGGGAAAAAGGAAGAAGATGCGGGCGAGCCCCAGAGGGGCGACAGAAGATTTACCTTTGTTCGCGACGGAATCACGTTGACCAAGAAGGCTCATTGAACGCTTAAGCGACCGGGCATTGCGGGCCCCCCGGGCGCGCGCTGCTTCTGCGCGTGATGGGGCAGAGCGCCAAAACAATAAAAGACTGGAGCGTGTTTCAAAATAGGTTTGAATCAGGGCATCGCCTTTCACACTTTGCCCAAAAAATAGCTCTTCGCGGCACGCCAACCCCACTCCCAGCCAATAACCTTTTCCCCGTGTCATCCTGAAACGTAGTCCGGGCGACGTCAGGAGCTCGGCAAAGTTGAAGGATCCCCAGGATCTGTCCCTTGCCATGCTGCATCAAGGCGTTCTCGCAAGATTGTTAAACCCTCGCACTGGAGTTTCTGGAGAGAATTGAAGTTTCCAGAGAGAACATGACCTCCGCCTGTCCTAAGATGAGCCGAAGGATGTCAAGCGACCCCAATGCCATTTACTCAAGAAATTCAGGATGCGGATGCCTCAATCACCCGAGCCCGCAAAGCGGGCGGAATTACTGAGCCTACCGCCTAAGCGGTGGGGAAATGGGAAAGAAGAAAATGCGGGCGAGCCCCAGCGGGGCGACAGAAGATTTACTCATTGAGGAATAAGTGAACGGCATTGCAGGGCCCCCGGCGCGTGCCGGTTTTGCGCGCGACGGGGTGGGGGGGCGGAAGCGCTGGGAAAAAGAATGAAGATGTGGACAAGCCCCGTAAGGGCGACACAGACTTTCACGCCCTACGGAAAAACGCTTCCTCGCGGCACGCCAAGCGCCGCACTGCGGTGCCAGCCTAAACCAGAAACCCCACTCCCCGCCAATAACCGTTTCCCTTGTCATCCTGTCCGGGTGACGTCAAAATCCAATTGATGAAATCGTGCCCGCTTATTAGCAAATTCCAAGAAAGCATGCTCCTGCTAGCACAGTCCATCGCCGTAACTCATGTTTGTAACGCTTTCCCTTTTCCGGTCATTACTCATATGTAAACCAAGACTTAAATACCTTGGAGATTGAACATGCCTGGAGCAGTAAGCCGTCTCATTGTCTCCAGGGTACTCGCCCGCCAACCTCGAAATAATTTCCAACAGATCACAGGAGAAAATCGAATGAACACTCGTTTCAAAAACACGCTGCATCTGTCAATCACTTCCCTTTGTGCAGTGCTGGCAATGGCGCTGTTCGTGACTTTACCAGCACACGCTCAAGTCTATATCCCTGGAGGCCGTTTAACCCTCGTTTCTAACACGCCCGTCATGACTGCCGATGTGTCAGGCGCAACAACGATTTACTACGCCGCATATGTCGGGAACAATGTGCCCACCGCGACCGGAACAACTCTGCAAAACTCGGCTTTCGCGTCGCAGCTGACGTTAAGTCTTAACTCAGGTCTGCAATCGGGCGATATTTACGACATTTTTCTTGTCAATAATTCTGGGTCGTTAATTCTTTGTACCGGCCCTGCGTGGAACTCCCCAACCTCGCGCGGCGCCGGGGCGGGGACCACTCAACTGACGCTGCTGAACGGATTATCGGTTAATGCCAATGCGATCGGTAACTGCTTGAACGGTTCAACCTCACTTTCCGTTTCTGCCAAATCCGGCTTTTACCTCGGTTCCGTCTACATGACCGGCAATGGTCAAACCTCCATGCAGCTTAGGCCCTCCGCGGCTGCCGGCGGCACGAATAATGTCCTTGGCTTGTGGAACGCCTACAACCGCGTGAGATTGACTGCTTATTCCCGCGATAGCACAAGCAACTGGTTATATGGCACAGCTTCGTGGCGGGCTGCTGACAACAGCACAAGCAATAAGATATCTTTCCTCGATGGTTTGCAGCAATCCTCCGTGACAGGTAATTACAGTATTATGGGCGCTTCTACGGTAGATACAGTGGGAGCATATATAGGTCTGAATGTGGACTCTTCAACTACAACTCCTGATATAACAAGCACCGGGGCGTCAGCTGCGGGTGAGACATCTGCATCACAACCGAGTGTTACGGAAACGTTTTATCCTCTGCTCGGGTTGCACTATATACAGGCAGTTGAATATGCCAGCAACCCTGCGGGAACGTCGAATTGCTGTGCCAACCTTTTCGGCTTTAACGCCAATCAGCAAATGATGGTGCTGGCCGTTTCACTGGATATGTAAGTTCGTGCCTAAGCCCGAAGGGGATAAGCGCGTCAGGCTGTCCCCTTCGGCGTTGCACTGCCTGCGCAGCCCTGAGCGGAGTCGAACGGGCCAACGCGCAGCACCGGGGCCCCGATACCATTCACTTCAGGAATCGAGAATGCGGATGCCTCCGTCACTCCAGCCCGCAAAGCGGGCGGCATACGTTAGCCCAGCGCCGGGGCCCCCGGTGCGCGCCGGTTTTGCGCGTGACGGGGTGGCAGTGCGCAAGCGCTGGGTAAAAAAGGGAATGCGGGCGAGCCCCAGCGGGGCGACAGAAGATTTACCTTTGTTCGCGACGGAATCACGTTGACCAAGAAGATTCATTGAGGCTTAAGTGAACGGCATTGTAGGGGCCGCCGGGGCGGGCACGTGTCGCTTTTGCGCGTGATAGGGTGGTGAAGCAGAGCGCCAAAGCCATATAAAGACTAGAGCGTGTTTCAAAATAGGTTTGTATCAGGGCATTGCCTTTCACACCTTGCCCAAAAAATAGTTCTTCGCGGCATGCCAATCGCCGCACTCCGGCGTTTGCCTAAACCAGAAACTTCACTCCTCGCCAACAACCGTTTCTTCTTGTCATAAGGCGCTGCCCGGCTGTTCGCCTCGTCGTTGCGCTCCGTGAACCCTAAACGCGCTGTCATCCCGACGTGCCCGTAAAGCGCGCGCGCGTTGTCTTCAGCGCGTGCGTAGAGTTGTTAGCCTGTCCTGAAGCGAGCTTGCGAAGCTGAAGGAAGGGATCTGCTCCGCCCAAGTTTCGGTTCTACCAAACTGTTGGCAATACTGGAGCCTCGAGAATCATTGGGTAACGGCTATTCGCGTTCTTGCGTCTCTCCCATTAACTAACGAGATCGAAATTTCTCCTGAATTGAACGGTATTGCGAGGCCCCGGCTGGCGCCGCTTTTGCGCGTGATGAAACGGAACGCCAAAAAGATGAAAAACTACTGCGTGTTTCAAAATCAGTTTGTAACAGGCATCGCCTTTCACACCTTACCCAAAAAATAGTTCTTTGCGGCACGCCAATCGCCTTTCCCCAGGCGATAACCCTTTCCCGTGTCATCCTGAAAACGTAGTCCGGGCGACGTGAGGAGCCCGGCAAAGTTGAAGGATCCCGAGGATCTGTGCCTTGCCACGCTGCATCAAGGCATTCTCACAAGACTGTTAAAACCCCTGCACCGGAGTTTCCAGAGAAGGCATGACGTAGCTTGTCCTGAGGCGTGCCGAAGGATGCCAAGTAACCCCTAATGCCATTCACCTAAAAAATTCAGAATGCGGATGCCGCAATCACTCCAGCCCGCAGAGCGGGCGGCAGACGTTAGCCCAGCGCGTAAGCGCTGGGAAAAGGAAGAAGATGTGGACAAGCCCCAGAGGGGCGACAGAAGATTTACTCATTGAGGGATAAACGAACGGGTATTGCGGGGCCCCGTGTGCGCGCCATTTTTTGCGCGTGATAGGGTGGTGAAGCAGAGCGCCAAAGCCATATAAAGACTAGAGCGTGTTTCACAATAAACTTGTACCAGGGCATCGACCTCTACACCTTACGGAAAAATCGTCCTTCGCGGCACGCCAAGCGCCGCACTGCGGTGCCAGCCTAAACCAGAAACCCCACTCCTCGCCAATGACCCTTTTTCCCGTGTCATCCTGAAACGTAGTCCGCCCCGACGTTAGGAGCCCGGCAAAGTTGAAGGATCCACAGGATCTGTCCGTTGCGATGCTGCATAAAGGCATTATCACAAAACTGTTAACCCCTTGCACCAGAGTTTCTGGAGTTCCCAACGGCTGGAGCCGTTGATGTACACTGCTAAAAACCATGAATCGCGGCGCCCACAGTGAGCTAGGAGACTACGAAACTCTCGTACTTGCACGTCTTGGGTCAGTGGAACACACGCGTGTTTCGCGAAGTTGTCTCTCGATCCTTCTACGGCACCTCTAGCGCGACAACAGATTCAGGTGCCTACCCCGTTCTGAGAATGGGAAACATGGTTGATGGCGGGCTCGACTTTAGAAATTTGACCTTTATTGACCTTAGCGAGGAAGATTTCAAGAAAATCGAACTTAAGCGTGGCGATATTCTGCTCAACCGAACCAACAGCATCGATTTAGTGGAAAAAATTTCATTGTTTGAGGCCGCGGGTAAGTACGTCGCAGCCTCTTATCTGGTGATTTTTCGACTCAAAACCGATCTAGTCATTCCTAAATTCTGTAACTACCTGCTCAACTCGGACGCCTACCAATACAGTATTAAAGGGCTTGCGACTCGGGCCATAAGCCAAGCCAACATTAACCCAACGACCTTTCAAGCAAAGCTCACAATCTCATTTCCGTCACTCGCTGAACAACAAAGAGTTACTGACTGCCTATCTTTCCTCGACGAACTTATCACCGCCCACAGCCAGAAAATCAATGCACTCAAGGCTCATAAAAAAGGCCTGATGCAGCAGCTTTTCCCGACCTTGGATGAGGCGCACAGATGAGTGGAAATCCCACTGTATACACCTACCGATCTCTCCGCAGGCTCGTTCAGCGGCTACGCGATGACCTGAATAGCGGAGCAAAGGACTTTGTGCTGCTCTATGCCTACAACGGCACTGGCAAGACGCGCCTCTCAATGGAGTTCAAGAACGCCGGGAAGCGAAAGAATAGGGGGACTCCCGATACGTTGTATTTCAACGCTTTCACTGAAGATCTTTGCTTTCACTGAAGATCTTTTTTATTGGGACAACGATCTCCAGAACGACAGTCAGCGGGTACTTCGCATCAATTCTGTATCCCGGTTCTTCACCGGCATCAAAGAATTGGCTCTGGAACCGAACATTCAGTCGTACCTCGGCCGATATGCCGATTTCGATTTCGATATCGATTATGACAACTGGACCATTTCCTTCAGCAAAGGCGAGGCAGAACGACACATCAAGGTGTCTCGTGGAGAGGAAAATATTTTTACCTTGTGCCTGTTTATGGCACTCTGTGAGCGCGTTATAGACAGTCACCCCTCGTATGGTTGGGTCAAATATCTCTATATTGATGACCCAATCTCCTCCCTCGACGACAATAATGCTATCGTCGTAGCGAGCGATCTGGCAAAGCTGCTGCGAAAAGGCAAGGGCCGGCTTAAGGTACTTGTCTCATCCCATCACTCCCTCTTCTTCAACATCGTGTGCAACGAGCTGAAAAAGGATTCTCACAAGAAATATTTCCTGTACCGAGCGAACAGTGGCGGTGAATACAGCCTGCGCTCGACAGAGGACACGCCATTTTTTCACCATGTCGCAATGCTGAGCCAGATCCAAAGGGCGGCGGACTCCGGTACCCTCTACACCTACCACTTCAATATGCTGCGTAGCATTCTTGAAAAGACGGCCGTCTTCTTCGGTCACGATGACTTCTCAGCTTGCATCCATGGAGTGGAAGACGAGTTGTCTACGCTCGCGCCCTAAACATCCTCAGCCACGGCAAGTACGCCATCCACGAGCCCAGCGAGATGGTTGAAGACAGCAAGCAACTCTTCCGCCAAATCCTAAACGCGTTTCTAACTCGCTATCAATTCGCCCTGCCCAACCTCTTGACCGAAGCCACCATGCCCGCGCCGACTGAGGCCACTACGCCCGCGTCGACTGAGGCCACCGCGGGAACCAGTGATCCATCATGACCGAAAACGGACAACAACAACTAGGTAGAACCCTCTGGGCCATCGCCGATCAGCTGCGCGGAGCCATGAACGCGGATGACTTCCGCGATTACATGCTGGCTTTCCTGTTCCTGCGCCACCTATCGGACAACTACGAAGCCGCTGCCCGAAAGGAATTGGGGCCGGACTACCCCGTGCTAGACAAGGACGACCGGCGTGTGCCGCTCGCTCTCTGGTACGCGCGGAACCCAGACGACACGCGTGCGTTCGAAAAACAGATGCGCCGCAAGGTCCACTATGTGATCCGCCCCGAATATCTATGGACCAGCATCGCGGAGCAAGCCCGCACGCAGCACAGCGGGCTGCTCGATACCCTACAAAAGGGATTCAATTACATCGAGAACGAATCTTTCGACAGCACGTTCCGGGGTCTGTTTTCCGAGATCAATCTCGCCTCGGAGAAGCTCGGCAAGAGCTATTCGGAGCGCGATGCTCGTCTCGCCAAGATCATTGGCGAGATTGCCAACGGCCTGGCGCAATTTTCCACCAACAGCGATACCTTGGGAGATGCATACGAATACCTGATCGGCCAGTTTGCCGCCGGCTCGGGCGAGAAGGCGGGCGAGTTCTACACGCCGCAGCCCATTTCCAGCATCTTGTCGGCCATTGTGACGCTCGACGGACAGGAACCAGCCACGGGCCAGCGCTCGCGCCTCGACAGCGTCTTTGATTTCGCCTGCGGCTCGGGCTCGCTGCTCCTCAATGTGCGACACCGCATGGGGCCGCAGGGCATTAGCAAGATCTACGGCCAGGAAAAGAACATCACTACCTACAACTTGGCGCGCATGAACATGCTGCTGCACGGCCTAAAGGATTCTGAGTTCGAAATCTTCCACGGCGATACGCTGACCAACGATTGGGACATGCTGCGCGAGACGAACCCGGCAAAAGTGCCCCGCTTCGATGCCGTCGTGGCCAACCCGCCCTTCAGCTACCGTTGGGAGCCCACCGAAGCGCTAGCCCGTATTTCTCACAAGGATAATAGGCAAAGGCCGCGCTCTATGGCATAACTGTTTTGACAAGAAGCAGTTAACGCCAAGGAGGAGCGACCTTTGACTATTGCAGAGTGTAATCAAACCAACTTCGGATTTGAAGCC
>DATGJZ010000052.1:0-11064 GCA_035294925.1 Candidatus Angelobacter sp.
GGGCCTCAACAACAAAGTCAAAGTCACTATGAGAAAATCTTACGGTTTTCGCACCTTCCGCATCACCGAACTCGCGCTCTATCACGTTCTTGGTAAACTGCCCGAACCGACACTCACCCACGATTTCTTCTGACGAATCAAGATCAAAGATGGGCCTTGCGGTTTGTGTAAGCCGTCGACGGTCGGTTCTCTGGCGGGAGCCGACTTCCGAACCCTTGACTGATAACAACAGCATGGAATCCTGGCAACCTTCTCAGTGGTTGCGGTAGAGCACCTCGTATCGATCGCTCGGATACGCAACGCCCTTGTAGCTCACGAAACACTTGCCGGCTGCCTCTTTGCCGATATGCCGGCCTTTGTCATCCCCGCCGACACGCAGCTCAAAACGGCAGCTGCGAAGCTGCACGCCCCCTTCGTTGCCGGTGAAAAAGGGTGGCCGCCCGCTATCTGGAACCGCCCAGACATAGTCATCAGGGTCGCCCGTGAGCAGGTCATAAATGTTCTTGCGGACTTCTGTGTCCCGATAGGGAATGAGGCAGTCGGTTGTTCCGAGTGTCGTCACGGTCTTGCCGGGAACGTGGTTTCCGTCCTGCTCCGCCCGGCAAACGTATTGGGGAATGGGATGATTGGGTTCCTTTCCACCGGGAATAGCATTGCCCGGCAGCGGCTGCTGACTCATCATGTTCAACCAGGGACCGCGGCGATCCCTGTCCCTGTCCCCGTCCCTGTCTCGATCCCGATCCCTGTCTCTATCCCTATCTCTATCTCGATCCCGATCATCTCGGTCCGGCTCGGACCGCGGATTGCGCATCGCGTCTGCCATGTGGCTCATGAGCAGCCTCTGCTCGCTGCCGGCTACCGCGCTTTCCTGCGCATTGCTGGAGACGATCACGTCCGCCACCGTTCCGTCCGGCGCTGAATTGCACAGGATCAGCGCTCGGTGAATATCGCGCGAACCGTAGACCCAGTTCTCGCCGGAAGAGCCCACTTGATAACCTTCTCGCTCAAGCGTCCGCTTTCCGATTCGCGTGCAATCATCCGCGCCAATCGGGAACCTCTGCGCGTCGTGGGACATCGCGGGAGCTTGTGCAAAGCATGGCGTTAGTACCAGAACAGAAACGGCAGCAAGAATGAGAGTTCGCTTCATCTGAAATTTCTCCAGTCGTTGGATTAATGCTGTGACGAGTTCACAGATAGTGGCGCCGGCTTTTCCAAAGTCTAGGTAGTGCGGAGCCCAATTGCAAGGAATTTATCGAATTGCGATGCTGATGCGGAAGGTACGAAAGGGATAGCTTTTCCGTGTAGGGCTTACTGTCTCATTGCTCAAAAAAGATGGGAGGTTCGCGGCAGCAACTCAATGAATTAAAGGGAAAAAGATTCTGGCGGAGAGAAGGTCCAATCCGCGGAAGCGGGACTTTCCACTCACGGTGCGTCTTTCAGCTTTTTTAGTTTCTCGGCGCCATTTTTGTTGTTGGGGTTCAGGGCCAGAGATTTTTCGTAGTTTTGGATCGCCAGGTCCTTCTGGCCGGCGGCCGCATATGCTTCGGCCAGGCTGTCATAAGGATTCCAGGATTTTGGATACTCCTGTACGTTGAGTTGAAAAACCTTGATGGCCTCGTCCATTCTTTTCTGCCTGAGGAGGTGGTAACCCAGCATGTTAAGAGCGTCCTCTCCGAGCTTGTATTCAGGCGCCTCACCCTGCTTGATCTTCGCGTAGAAATCGAGCGCGGTCTGAGTGCTTTTGACATTCTCGAGCAGCAGCAGCACATGGCCGGCCGATTTCTGTGCCGGATTAAAGCTCCAGCCGTACTCGCGCGCTACGGCATCGACGATATGGGGCGTGATATAGAAGAAGGTATCGGAATTGCCCATGATGACAATTCCCTTGCCGGAGTCGGCCAGCATCGTCAGGGAGGCCTGGAACCCTTCGTCGGAGCCGTCGTGCCCGAATTGATCGGCACTCTTGTCGCTGAGGAAAAAGCCCAGCCCTACGGGGCCGCTTTCGTCCTCAGGATGCCTGGGTACCGGAGTGAGCATCTCCCGCACCATTTTTTGTGACAACACATGGTTGGCCTTCCCCTGCTTGGACAACGCGATTTCAATTGCGAATTTTGCCAGGTCGGTGGGCGTGGTCCAGAGGCCGGCCGCGGCCATTTCCGGATAGACGTGCCATTTGCCTTCCAGCGGTTTGAAATTGGGCCGTGTGCCGGTCGCGGCGTGAACCGCAAGAGCGGCGGGCAGAGGCTGCTCATAAGTGCTGTTGCTCATACCGATCTTGCTGAGCACAGCTTCCTTCATGAATTGGGGAAAGGGTTTGCCGGTAACGTCGATCATGAGCTGCTGCTCGATTGTGACGCCGCCTCCGGAGTAGCGCATCCTGCTGCCTGGAACGACATCGACACGAATGGGCGCGGTATTGGCAGGTTTCTCGCCGTTCAAGACCTGGACGAGAGCCGGCGCCGGCTCACCTGCGGCGTAGCCAGGAAATCCATGTACGGTGAGCCCGGCGGTATGACTCATGATGCGCCGCAACGTAACCTTCTCAGTCCTGGTGAACTCGTTTTCCGGGACCTTCCAGCTCTTGAGCTTGTTGTTGACATCTTCATCGAGCGTGAGCTTTCCACGCTCGACCAGCCAGAGCGCGCCCGCGGCCGCGACAGGTTTCGAGATAGATCCAGCCTGGAACAGCGTGGTAGGGACGACCGGCTCGTTTCCGCCGGGCACAGTCACGCCGAAGCCTTTGGCCCAGGCAATCTTGTAATTGTCGATCACGGCCACGCTCAACCCGGGAATGTTGTACTTGTGCATGAACTCCTTGAGCGTGAGCTCCAGGGGGGCTGGTCCCTGGCGAACTGGACTTTGACAATCACACTCTCCGGGGTGAGCTCGCGTGAAGCCGGGCTCTGGTCTGTGGGCCAGGCAAAGCAGAACAAAGCAGCAAGAATTGTTGACAGTGGGCGGAGGAAGGTCATCGTATTGCTCCAAAGAAAGAAGTGAGAGCAGGGTATCAGATGGCGAAACTGGCAGCCATCCCTGCATTGCGCTTGGATGGCCTTCACGTTCTAGATTTAGCTGGCGTTTTGCCTTTTGACGGGTTCGGCTGGCACCAATACTGTTCACTTAAAGTGAACGATTAAAAAACGGTTCGTCATCCCGAGGATTTCCCACGCGTCAGCGGGGGTAAATCGGAGGGACCTTGCGTTTTTACCATTGACTCAAAAGGTTCGAAACTCTTCAAGTGAACAGTATTGGGGTTAGCACGGGCTAGCACGATAGTTCCACACGCAGGACCGATCCAGCCTATACGAGGTAGTCCCGCCAAAGTTGCCCTTCCTGGGGCGAGACTCAGTAGCCAACGTACAAGGGCTTGCTTCGCTTCCCATGGTTCGCCTGTCCGGCTTACAATTTTTTTTAACCTGACTCTAAGTTGTTGAAAAATGAAGCGAAAATTTAGGTGTACTAAAGTTGCCTGCCAAGTTCCAACTGGCTATCCTGCGCCCGCAGGCAAAGTAAAGCCAAATACTGTCTTGCCTGCGGTCGTCTTGCCGCAGAAGAAATCAATTTGGCTGAGGTGCTAATAGTTGGGCACGGCGTCGTTATCGCACAGGATCCGTCACTGGAGTTTTAGAGCACGACCACGCCAGCCGCCTTGGATGCTTGAATCAGCTCTTGGTCGAGGGTTGCCAGCGGCAGACCAAGGCGAAGCGCCAGTTCCAAATATGCCGCATCGTAGCCGGTGAGTCTGTGCTGCTCGGCTAACGGTGGAGTAGCTCTAAAAAGCAGGGCACTACTCGGATAGTCCACTTCGATGGGCAGATCTGTGAGGCTCTGAAGGAATTGTGTGGCATGGGGCTGTGTGATGCGCCCCTTCCGCGCAGCCAAGGCAACGACATTGACTATTTCGTAGAGCCACAACGCTGGAACCACTGCCGTATCGGCGACAGCAGACAGACGGTTCAGAAAGCCTTCAGTGTAAGCAGTAGCCTCGTCTGAGAAACACCATGCCATGGCCACTGCGCTGTCCAAGACAAACCGGCTCACGGACGTCCTTCATTGATCAGGTCCTTGATGCTGAGACCGCCAAGGGTAACTCCCTTGCGCAGTTCGCGAATGCGAATGCCGGCAGCCAGTGCGCGTTCTTTTGCGAGATCGTGATCGCCGTCTTTGTATTGCCACGCAGCAACCAGGAGATCGCGGACAAGCTCCGATAGAGGCACACCAGACGCCTGGGCCTCAGCCATGATTCGCGCTTCCATCTCCTTAGGTATTTCAACCGTGACAGTCATGACGCCTGGCCCCCTGATAACAAAATCTCATACTAGAGTATTGTCGCTGAACCCAAAACATTGCAATCTCGTTCTTGTGCAAGAAAACCGACGCCTTAGAAAAGTTGGTCTAAAAAAGTAGGTGTGAGGCACACGCTTTTGCCCATGGGCGAAAATATCCCGCGTAACCAGTTGATAAAACTTGGCTTAGAGGAATCTCTAACTGGCGGAGAGGGGGGGATTCGAACCCCCGATAGAAGTGTTAGCCCCTATAACGGTTTAGCAAACCGCCGCCTTCAGCCACTCGGCCACCTCTCCGGTGAGCGGGGGTGCTGCTCTTGGGGATTATAACTGAAAAACTGCGCAGACCCTGAAGCTTGAGTCTTGAATTCAGGCGTGGCGCAGTCTGGCGACAAAGCGCCAAGCGGTTTAAGAAAAGCATACTGTTCAAAGACAATGCCCTCATGGAATTATCAGGAGCAGGGTCTCTCGCTTGCTTCGAGGTAAACTAACAAGGTTTAAACAGGCATCATCATCCCATACAGGAGGAAAGCATGCACGTTTCTCACAGTCGCTCGCGCTATTGGGCGGTTGCTCTGGTGGCCGCGATGCTGGCCTTATCGGCGCCAGCCAAAACCGATCTCAACCCGGCTGCGCTGGTTTATAAACTGCCCGACCAGCTCACCTGGACTGAAGCACTTCCCGGCGCCAAAATGGCGGTGCTTCACGGCGATCCCTCGAAGCCCGGTCCATATATTGTCCTGATCAAATGGAGCCCGAATCACATGAGCCGCCCGCACTGGCATCCCAATGATCGTTTCATCACCGTGGTTTCCGGAACCTGGTGGGTGGGTACGGGAAGCAAGTTCGATCCGGAAAGCACCGTGCCAATGCCCGCAGGCAGCTTCGTCACCCACTTTGGGAAGCAGGTGCACTATGATGGCGCGAAGGACGGAGAGGCAGTGATCGAGATTGTTGGCGAGGGACCCGCAACGGCCACGCCAGCGGAAACCAAGTGAAGGCACAAAGAGCCTTCAAACTGAGGCCGGGGACGTGCAGTCCCCGGTCTAAAAGAGGTGGGCTCGGAGCAGTGCTCGGGATAACAGCAACTACGGAACTGTTTCCTAGTATTTTGGAACCTTGGGATCGATCCTGTCCGCCCAGGCCAGGATCCCGCCTGTAAGATTTTTCGCTTTGGTGAAGCCGGCCTGCTGGAGAAACTCCACGGCCTTGGCGCTGCGGCCTCCGGAGCGGCAATGCACCACCATGTCCTTGCTGGAATCCAGTTCGCTCACGCGCTTGGGAAGATCGTTGAGCGGAATCAGATGGCCGTTGAGGTTGCAAATCTGGTATTCATGGGGCTCGCGCACGTCCAGGATGAAGAGATCATCCCTGGCATCGAGGCGCTGCTTGAGTTCTTCCACGCTGATTTCAGGAACGCCGGTATTCGCCACAGGTTGTTCTTGTCCTCGCAGTCCGCAGAATTCTTCGTAATCAATCAGTGTAGTTACGGTGGGGTGCTTTCCGCAAACCACGCAGTCGGGATTTTTCCTGAGCTTCAACTCGCGGAACCGCATACCCAGGGCATCCACCAGGAGCAAACGGCCAACGAGCGGCTCGCCCTTACCCAGAATGAGCTTGATGGCCTCCGTGGCCTGGATCAATCCAACCAGTCCGGGCAGAATGCCAAGCACTCCGCCTTCCGCGCAGGAGGGAACCAGTCCGGGCGGCGGCGGCTCCGGATAAAGGCAGCGGTAGCACGGACCATCTTTGGTGGCGAAGACGCTGGCCTGGCCCTCAAAGCGGAAAATCGAGCCATAAACATTGGGCTTGCCGGTGAAGACGCAGGCATCATTGACCAGGAAGCGGGTAGGAAAATTGTCCGTGCCATCCACGATGATGTCGAAATCGGCGAAAATCCGCAGCGCATTTTCGCTGGTCAAACGGGTTTCGTAGGTCTTTACGTTGACGAACGGATTGATGGCCGCGATTTTCTCTTTGGCTGAATCGAGCTTGGGGCGGCCAACGTCTGAGCTGAAATGGATTACCTGCCGCTGCAGGTTGGTAAAGTCCACCACGTCAAAATCCACAAGTCCAAGTGTTCCCGCGCCTGCGGCAGCGAGATAGAGCGCCAACGGCGAACCCAGGCCTCCCGTTCCGATACAGAGGACGCGGGCCGCCTTAAGCTTCTGCTGTCCTTCCATGCCGACCTCGGGCATGATGAGGTGCCGGGAATAGCGCAGGATTTCGTCTTTGCTCAGCGTGGCGAGTTGTTCGGGCGCCAATGTGGTGGCCATGCGGTTTCTCCTTCAAACGGTTAAAGATTTGATTGCAAGTCGGGCAGAGAAGTAGCAATTAACATCGGGCGGTTGCACGTTTTGCCGATGGAAGGATCATCCACCCAAATTATAACGGAAGAGCGGTCCGGCAGTGGTCTGAACGGAGCCAGTTGCATTTCGAAACGCTTGCTTCTGCACCACAACAATTCTGGTAATATACCCGTCGTTTCGAAAGTGGAAGCAATCGGCTGCGGGCTTCCCCCAAAGTTTTGTTGACTGGGTAATGATTGCAGGGAGCATAGATATGGTTAAAAGAGTGTTCTTCGCTGTGATCCTGGCCACGGTCTTTTCCGCCGTCGGCGTATCTGCTTCCCAATTAAAAACCAAACCCCAGCGGGCCATCTGTGGAGGTCTATGCACCCCTACATTCGGCTGCCAGAGTCCTTGCAAGTGTTTCATCTCCTCGCCAAGGCTCCCACCCAGCGGTTTCTGCAGGTAGGAAACTAAGCATTGGCTGCGATGGCAACAACCCGCCGGATACAGGTGAAGTGTCATGGCTCTGGGTTTCAGGCAGCCTGATTTTGCTTTCCCGTCGTTGAGGTTCTAAAGGCTTTACGGACCTCAGCGACATCACTTTTTCCTCCTCCAACTCCCTCCATGTGTCTCTTAAGTGATTCGAGTTCAAACACTTAGCTCTTGATCTCCGTTTTACCTCCAATTGAGTCTGCGTGCATTGCCGGTTGATGCCGGTTAGCCGCAAGGTGGCGTCTGACTCACCGCGGATTGGAGGAAAAACTCATGGCATCAAATCAAAATCTTCGTTTTCGTGAAGCAAAACGTACCCAGGAGAGCTTTCTGGCCGTCCTGGAGAAAAAGACCCTGCTCTGGCTGGCCGCCCGGACGCCATCCTGGATCAACTCAGACCATCTGACCCTGCTTGGTCTGGTGGCTATGGCTGGGGCTGGATTGGGCTACTGGTGGTCTCGGACGCACCCTGCCGGGTTATTCATCGTGGCCGGCTGCCTCGCGCTGAACTGGCTGGGCGACAGCCTGGATGGAACCCTTGCCCGGGTCCGCAACTGCCAGCGTCCCAGGTACGGGTTCTATGTGGACCACATAGTGGACGCCTTTGGCGCGCTCTTCCTGCTGGGCGGCCTTGCGCTCTCCGGCCAGATGTCGCCTCCGGTGGCGATTGGCCTGTTGATCGCTTACCTTCTGCTTTCCATTGAGGTGTACCTGGCCAGCTATACGCTGGGCGATTTCAAGATTTCTTACTTCAAGATGAGTCCCACGGAGCTGCGCATCGTGCTCTCCTTTGGCAATCTCGTGTTGCTCTACAAATCGGTGGTACACCTGTTCGGACGGGCTTACCGGTTATTTGATGTTGCCGGAACCATGGGGATCTCCGGAATGCTGCTGATCCTGCTGATCTCCGTGGTTCAGAACACACTCAAGTTGTACCGGCGCGAGCCACTGCCGGAAAAAGATTGCAAACCGGATTGGCGGTTGGTGGTTGGTAATCGGGTGATCTGATCCGGGATGCTGAGATTCGGCTCACGTGCTGCTATTGCGAAGGCGAAAACTCGATCTTGCCTTCGGGCGTGCGTTCCAGCGATGGAGCGTACAAGCCCATCAGTTCACGCCGCCACCAGGCGCCGGTCTGGCGCTTGGTGGCCCAATCAGTAAACCAGTATTGCCAAATCACGGTCCGCACTCTCTGCGGTGGGCCGTTGGGAAAGGGGTTGGCGGCAAAGAGGCTGATGACGGCGGGAGAATTGGTCAGGAGCCGCTGCGCTGTTCTCAGGACGAATTCGTTGCTGCCGTCGCGCCATGAGCCCAGCGAGGCAAACCACAAGTTCCATTCAAAGCGCGGCTGATACGGCGCATAGATTCCGGGAGCGCGATTAGGGTTCTGCGGCTTGTAGCGAAACGGATACGGCGTCCAGGTCTGGCCATCGTTGGAGCCTTGAAACTCGATTTCATACCTCGCATGAGTCATCACAGCAAACAGGCCATACTGGTTAGCGATCCGGAGCGGCTCCAGCACGCGCACGGGGCCGTCGGGAAGAAAATCTCCGCGGGGAATCTCCGCCAGGAGCAGCGCGGTGGTGGCATAGAAGATCCACCACAGGCAAACGCCGGCGCCAATGCGTCTCAGGGGAAATAGCCACGCTTGCCACGTTCCGACTGGCCCGGCAGGCGGTCTTGGTTCTTCCGTCTTGCCCGCCTCCTTCCAGCGTTGCGGAAGAAGCGAGCGCACGGTACCGTCATCCAGAAGCAGGAACCCGAGCACCAGCACCAGGTAATTCAGGAAGGTGTAATTGGCAGTGAGGATGATAACGATCTGAAAGGGAGTCACCAGCCAGAAACAGATGATCCGCCAGCGCCGCGGCAGAAACATCATGAAGACAATGCCAAGCTCCATAACGAGCGTGAGCAGCGCGGTGAACGCGTGAAACTTATGCGGAAGGTGCTGCACGTACCAGCCGGCCCAGGTGGGCAGCGGCCCGTTCTGATAGTAGTCATCCATGGCGGTGAAATGACGCCAGGAGTAGTCGCCGCTGGCCAGTTTCACCACGCCTGAACCGAAGTAAATCCGGAACCATTCCCATTGCAGGAGAAACCGGCTGAATCGCGAAGGCGCCCGCGCCACTCCCAACCCTGGCCGCAGCCCCGGCGGCGCAAAAAACAACGAGAGGAACCCCGCTTCCAGCAGCATCCCGTCTGACTGGTAGGAAGAGAATTCCTGCCCCGCGGCGACGAAGGAAAGAAAGCAGATCAAGCAAATGAAGAGCGAGAGTCGCGGCCATACGTTACAGATTACGGCGATGGATGCGGCTATTCCCAGCCAGCAGACGATCATCAGCGCGCGGTCACTCGATCCCCACCACAACAGTGTTGGTGCGTACCACAGAGCCTGGATTGTGCCGAAAGCCTCTTTCACCCGAGGCAGATAGTCGCCGGCCGGCAAAATTCCCTGCGGTCCGATCAGTCCCTTGATTTGAAAGAGGTAAGAATAAAACGCAGAAAAATAGATAAGCCCCATGGCGCGTAGAACAATCCATCGTGGAAGGAGATGGGTTGTCTTGCCCTCGCCGGCCGCCTCCGGCCCCAGCAGCCATTCCAGAAAACGCATGGTCAACCTGGGTGAAATTATAGCGGGCTGGGTTTCTGGCAGCTGGGCCATCGTTATAATCAGCTTGAATAGCATTCCGGAAAACCGGCAAGAGGCAATAAATTACGGTTCAGCACGGACAGGTTGTGTGGGCGAAGCGCTGCGTCACAGAGCCGGTTGGTGCTTTGGAGAAGGCCAGAATCACGCGCTTGCTACAATAAAACTTTATGCCCCGCCTTCGCATTTCTGCTATCAGTTTTCTCAATACTGCGCCTTTAATGTGGGACTTTGAAACCGGCGAGAGCGCTCAGGCACTGAAAGAACAGTTCGAATTCAGCTACACCATCCCTTCGAAATGCGCGGACGCGTTGAAGGCCGGGACCGCCGATATCGGCATTATCCCCGTGGCCGCTTACACCACAATTCCCGATCTCGTCATCATCCCGGATGTGGCCATTGCCTCGAAAGATAAGGTGCGGTCCATCCTGCTGGTAAGCAAGGTTCCGATAGCAAAAATCCGCAGCGTGGGCACTGACAATTCCTCGCGGACTTCCACCGCTCTGGTGCAGATTTTTCTGAAAAAGTTTGTCGGCGTGGATGCAGGCTTTACTCCTCAACCGCCCAATCTCAAGGAGATGCTGCGCTGGCACGATGCCGGAATGTTGATTGGTGACGCGGCACTCCAGGCGCAAACCACGGGCCGCTATGTTTACGATCTGGCTGAGGAGTGGCGGCGCTGGACTTATTTGCCTTTTGTCTTTGCTTTCTGGGCCGTCCGCAAAGATGCGCTTGCGGGTCTGAGCCATCCGGAGAATGTTTCCCGCGTCTTCCAGCAATCGCGAGACAATGGATTGCAACATGTTGCTGAGATTGCCACCGGGTGGGCCGGACGCTTGAATCTCAAGGCGGAAACCATTCGTGAATACCTGACCGGCAATATTGATTACTCGTTGGACGACGAGAACCTGCAAGGACTCAAACTCTTTTACAGGTACGCCGCGGAATGCAATGTGCTGTCGCCCGCGCCTGAGCTGCGGTTCGTGGGGATGCAGCACTCAGCCGTCAACAGTCATTCAGCCTCGGAACATCCTGCCAAACGCTAAGAGCCGGGAATTTACCTTTATCACAAGCTTCCGGTCAGCGACGGATCACTTTGCATTTCTCGATGAAATTTGCGGCCATGTAACAGCATCCAAGTACCGAGGTGATGCTGGTATCCTTCATCACGATCTGGAGTTGGCTGGAGCGTCTGGGAGGAATCGGCCTAACCCGCATTTCTCACGAAGATAATAGGCAAAGGCCGCGACCTGTGGCATAACTGTTTTGTCAAGAAGCAGTTAAATACACAACAGGAGCGGCCTTTGACTACTACAGAGTGTAATCAAACCAACTTTGGATTTGAAGC
>DATGJZ010000053.1:0-116392 GCA_035294925.1 Candidatus Angelobacter sp.
TACCGGTGGTGCGGCTGAGCGCGCTGGGGGCGTTGAACGGGGAGGCGCAGTGGGAGAAGAAGGTAGATGAGCTGATGGAGGCGGTGGACAAGTATGTGCCGCTGCCGCAGCGGGATATCGACAAGCCGTTTCTGATGCCGATCGAGGATATTTTCTCGATCCAGGGGCGCGGGACGGTGGTGACGGGGAGGATCGAGCGCGGGAAGGTGAAGGTAGGGGAGGAAGTGGAGATTGTGGGCTTCCGGGAGACGCGCAAGACGGTGGTCACGGGCGTGGAGATGTTCAAGAAGCAGTTGGATGAAGGGCTGGCGGGAGACAATGCGGGACTGCTGTTGCGCGGCATCGGCAAGGAAGACGTGGAGCGCGGGATGGTGCTGGCCAAGGGAGGGTCGATCACGCCACACACCAAGTTCAAGGCCGAGATCTATGTATTGACCAAGGAAGAGGGAGGGCGGCACACGCCGTTCTTCAAGGGATACCGGCCGCAGTTTTACTTTCGGACGACGGACGTGACGGGGGTGGCGGAGTTGCCGGCGGGAACGGAGATGGTGATGCCTGGGGACAACGTGTCGCTGACGATTGAGCTGATCACGCCGGTGGCGATGGAGAAGGGGCTGAGGTTCGCCATCCGCGAGGGTGGCAGAACCGTAGGCGCCGGGACCATCAGCGAGATCATTCAGTGAGAGCATTGGGTAAATGGATAATTTTGTAATTGGGTAGTTGAAATCCAAGAATCCATCGAGGTCTTTAAGTGCAAATTGCGGTTGACGGTTCGAGAGGAAGCGCGACTGCTCAGGAAGCTGCGCAAAGCATCCCAAGAGAGAAGTTGCCGGCATTGACCGATGCACAGAAAAGAGTCGCCCAGCAACTGGGGGCTTCCGACGAAGCCTACGCGCGAATGGTTCTAGCGGGAGAACGTGCCCAGGACGAGTTGCTTGTAAAAACGGAGATGTTCGCCCGATTACTAGAGAAAAAGCTTCGAGACCTCGGTTCCAAAGCGGAGATTGAGAATATCGTGCTTAGGACGTCGAGCGGGAAGTTCGAAGTCGAGGTTAGTCTGAACGGAAACGTTATTCCTTTGCGGATCAGGGAAGATCTGGTCGACAATCTTTTTGAAGCCGGTTCTCCTGATGCCGAGGAAAGACTTGTGAGGATTTTGAATTCGACTGTGGGCATTCGAGAACACCAGTGAATATCAGCGAGCGGACAGTATCAATGGTTTTGTCCGATGATGGTCGTGCGGCACTGGGGTTAGCGGGTGTTTTATGGGAATCGGCTGGGCTCCTACTTGACGTGGAAGATACAGATGACATCGGAGTTTGGGTGCGCATTCAACGAGAAGAGCGAGAGCACACTCTGCTCATCAGGTGGGATTACATTTTAACGATTGATTTCCCATCTGGCGAGAGAAGGCTAGTTGGTTTAACACGATAGGGTGAGGTTATGCGTGAAATCGTGACATTACAGTGCGGCGAGTGCAAGGAACGGAACTACTCGACGACCAAAAACAAAAAGACTACAACGGGCCGTCTGGAGTTCAGCAAATTTTGCAAACGCTGCCGCAAGCACACACCTCATAAAGAGGTGAAGTAGCAGAGCGGGCTGTTGGCTCTCGGCTTTTAGCGGGATTTGCGATGAACGAGACAAAGACTGATTGCCAGTGGCTAAGTCGAATGGTTGATTTGGGTGAGCGCGCAAGTGAGCGCCGGATAGCGCGAACGGAGCGCGAGGGCGAAGCAGCGTAAGCGTTGCGGAGCCCTTAGAAAATTAGGGGCGTAAGCTCAATGGCTAAACTGCCGGTCTCCAAAACCGGACTTGGGGGTTCGAGTCCCTCCGCCCCTGCCAGAGATTTAGAAGCCAGAGGGTGAGTGCGGGGCGAGCGCTGGATAGCGCGAGCAAAGCACGAGGGGGCGAAGCAGCGTAAGCGTTGCGGAGCCCTTGAATAGGCGGAACAGAAAGAGAGTAGGGGTCAATGGCGAAGGCAGCAACCGCGGTACGCGACGACCAGAGTCTGGGTGGCAGGTTAAAACAGTCCCCGGCCCGCATTAAGGGGTTTTTCTCTGATGTTCGCAATGAAATGCGAAAGGTCACTTTTCCCAGCTTCAAGGAAGTCCGGGCGACGACGATCGTGGTAATCATCACCGTGTTCCTGTTTGCTTTGTATTTCTGGGGAATTGACCTGGTGTTGAATCAGGCGCTTGACAAGTGGGTGTTCCACCACGGAAGGTGAGGCACCGGAAAGTTCATGAAAAAAGAAGTTATGGACGAAGAGCAAAATATCACCCCTCCGGGTGAAACCGACGCCAATCCGAATATGAAGTGGTACATCATCCACACTTATTCGGGTTTTGAGAAGAAGGTAAAAGAGTCTCTGGAATCGCGTATTCAGGCCTTCGGTCTACAAGAGAAGATTGGCAAAGTGCTTATCCCGACCGAGCCAGTGACGGAGATCCGGGGCGGGAAGAAATATACGGTCGAGCGCATGTTTTATCCGGGGTACGTCCTGGTCCAGATGGACATGGATGACCACGTGTGGCATGTGGTGAAGTCCACGCCCAGGGTGACCGGATTTGTCGGCACCGGGCAGCAGCCCACGCCGCTATCCCAGGACGAGGTCAACCAGATCGTCTATCGGGTGGATACGGGCAAGGACAAGCCGAAGATCAGGGTCAAGTTCGAGAAGAGCGAGACCGTTCGCATCATCGATGGGCCATTTGCGAATTTCAACGGCACGGTGGACGAAGTGAATGAGGATCGCGAGACCCTGAAGGTGATGGTCACGATTTTCGGCCGCGCGACACCGGTTGAACTGGAATTTGGACAGGTTGAAAAGGTGGCCTAGTTACGAGAACGGAGCCCAGCCGCCCGTGGCTGCGCAAGAATTTTTTGGGATCACGGGCAAACCAGGAACAAACTAGGGAAAACAGAGAACATGGCAGCGAAAAAAGTTCAAACCTCAGTAAAACTACAGATCGAGGCTGGCAAGGCAACACCCGCGCCTCCGGTCGGTCCGGCGTTGGGCCAGGCGCAGATCAACATCATGGAGTTTTGTAAACAGTTCAATGCCCGGACCTCCAACAAAGAGATGGCAGGGCTGATTATTCCTGTGGTCATCACCGTTTACACCGACCGGTCTTTCACCTTTATTACCAAGACCCCGCCGGCTGCCGTCCTGTTGAAGCGCGCAGCTGGAATCGCCAAAGGCTCAGGCGCTCCCAACAAAGACAAAGTTGGAAAGGTCACGGAGAAGCAGGTAGCGGACATAGCCAAGCAGAAGATGCCGGACTTGAATGCAGCCTCTCTGGACGCAGCCATCAAGAGCGTGAAAGGGACAGCCCGAAGCATGGGCATTGACGTAGTCGCATAAGTTGAACCGTTTTGCGGGCTTGAACGTAGCGGGAGTTTGCAGAGCCTGCCCTCGAGGTGAGCTTGCGTAGCCGAAGGGCGAAATCCTGAGCGGGGCGACAGATCTTGTAGTTTCATCAATCGCATGAACCACGGCCCGGAGTTTCTCCGATAGCGGTGGGAGATAAGGAAAGCATCATGAGTCAAAAACCTGGAAAGAACATTGCCAAGGCGCGAGCCGCCGTGGAAAAGCGGTCTTATGCACTGCAGGAAGCTGTACCCCTGCTGCAAAAGGTCAAATATGCAAAGTTTGACGAGACGGTGGAGGTCACGCTCCGCTTAGGCGTCGATCCCAAGCACGCGGACCAGATGGTGCGGGGCACCGTGGTTTTGCCGCATGGCCTGGGCAAGTCCAAAAAGGTTCTGGTTATCACCAGCGGCGAGAAAGTTCGTGAAGCGGAAAGCGCTGGGGCTGACATTGTGGGCGGCGAAGACATGGTGGAGAAGATCCAGAAAGAAAACTGGACCGATTACGATGCTGTGATCGCCACGCCGGACATGATGAAATCCGTGGGTAAGCTGGGCAAGGTCCTGGGTCCGCGCGGCTTGATGCCGAATCCCAAGACCGGCACCGTCACTTTTGACGTGGCCAATGCGGTCAAGGAAATCAAGGCCGGCAAGGTGGAGTTTCGTACGGATAAGACTGCCTTGATCCACGTCCCGGTGGGAAAGATATCGTTCACCCCGGACAAGCTGGTGGACAACGCAACTGCGGTCATCACCAGCGTGGTCAAGGCCAAGCCGGCGGCCGCCAAGGGCAAGTACATCAAGGGAGCATACATCTCCTCTACCATGGGCCCGGGCATCGCGGTAGATACCACACAGGTTGAGACTGCGGCCAAGGCGTAAGCCACCCGGAAAAAATATCGCAAAAGGACTGAGAAATGCCTGTAACAAAAGCACAAAAAGCGGAGCAAATTCAGAAACTCAAGACCGAGCTGCAGAAGGCCAACAGCCTGATTGTGGGCACGTTTTCCAAGCTGACCGTGGCCAAAGACTTTGAGCTGCGCAAGACTGTGCGCACGGCCGGCGGCCGGTATCAGGTGGTCAAGAACACTCTGGCCAGGCTGGCATCTGAGGGAACCAAGGTTGCTGAAGCGCTGAAGTCGCTGGAGGGCGTGAGCTCAATTGCTTATACCGAAGGCGATCCAGTGGCGCTAGCCAAGGCCCTGAGCAAGTACGTTGAAGATAATCCGGAGTTTTCCTTCAAGGCAGGGGTCTTGGAAGGCCGGGTGATCTCCCTCAAGGAGATCAAGACGCTGGCCACCATGCCTTCGAAAGAGGAGATCTATTCCAAGCTGCTGTTCCTGATTAACGCCCCGGCGCAGCGGTTGGTAACGGCGATGAACGCCGTGGGTCGCAACCTGGCGGTGGTGGTGAGCCAGGGCGTGGAAAAGAAAAAGTTTAAGGACACCGGCGAAGCTGCTCAAGTACAACTCGCAGCAGCCCCCACTGAAGTCAACCCTCAGGTTACTGATTAGTTGGCCGGTTACCTGCCTGGGGGACGGGTGCAAGCCTCCAAGGGCAACAAGTTCTCGCTGTTAAAGATCCACGTGGCGCGGTCTGGGCGCATTGGAACACGATGGAACGGAGACGGCGAAATAAGCACAAATTCTGATTCGAAAGAGTGGAGAGACATATGGCAGATTTACAGCAGTTAGAAGATCAAATCGTAGGTTTGAGCCTGCTCGACGCGGCCCAGCTCGTCAAAAAGCTGGAAGAGCGGCTCGGTGTTTCAGCGGCAGCAGCTGCCCCGGTAATGGTCGCGGGTGGCGGAGCTGGAGCCGGGGCGGCCCCGGAGCCGGAGAAGACCGAGTTTACCGTCGTCCTGACGGCGGCTGGCGCCAATAAGATCAACGTGATCAAGGCTGTTCGCGAGGTTACGAGCCTGGGCCTGAAAGAAGCCAAGGACCTGGTGGACGGCGCTCCCAAGCCCATCAAGGAGAACGTCTCCAAGGAAGAGGCGGAAACCATTAAGAAGAAATTTACTGAGGCTGGCGCTTCGGTCGAAGTGAAGTAGGCTCGACGGGCTCGACGGGCCGCAGCCGGGGTTGGCTGCGGTTCCAAGGCCAACTTGAATCCGGGAGGGCGGCTTTACCATCCAATGTTGACGGGGATGGTGCCCTCTCCCAACCTATTGTTTTTGCGGGGCAGACATTCGCTCAAATAAAGTGTAGAATGATACGAAGCAGGGGTTTGGCCTGACCTGCCCCTTTGTCTTTTTTAACGGGTCTGCCGAATAGGCGGATCAAAGAACGGTCTAACTCAGACGGGCGCGGACAAACACAATTCAGCAACTGTATTTCGCTTCACTGGCGTCAACGGGAACTCTTGTCTCTCGTTGGCCCTATGTTTTTTGTCCTAGCCGAGCCCAGGAAACGGGACCACCAGCTTATGAAGCTGCATTAGTTAACAGGTTTGCTTCCGAAATGCAAGAAATTTTCGGGAACCGATCCCTCCAGTTCGCCGCGAGAGCGAACGGAACAACCAGATCTAGGAGTTAATTCATGCCTAACAAGAATGGCGCCGCCCGCTATCGTCTCGACTTCTCAAAAATTCCGGCAACCTTGCAGATTCCAAATCTGATTGAAGTGCAGAAACGCTCTTATGATCGTTTTCTGCAAATGGACAAGCTGCCGAGCGAGCGCGATGACAGCGGTTTGCAGGCAGTGTTTCAGTCTGTTTTCCCTATTACAGATTTTCGCAATGTTTCCGAGCTGGCATTTGTTGACTACGCAATCGGCAACTGGGAGTGCAAGTGCGGACACCTGAAAGGGCTGCACCACCTTCGCACTACCTGCCGGAATTGCGGCAACACCGTGATTACGGACCCCTTCCATCCGGGCGAAGTGCTTTGCTCCAAGTGCGGTACATATAACGCCAATACCCCCGACTTCTGCAACAAGTGCGGAGACCCGGTTGGCTTGCAGCTGAAGTATGACGTGGCGGAGTGCGAAGAGCGCGGCATGACCTACTCTGCGCCCCTGAAGGTTACCATCCGCCTGACCATCTATGACAAAGACCCGGAGACGGGCAACAAGAGCATTCGCGACATCAAGGAGCAGGAGGTCTTTTTTGGCGACATCCCGCTGATGACCCAGAACGGCACCTTCATCGTAAACGGCACGGAGCGCGTGATTGTGAGCCAACTCCACCGTTCGCCGGGCGTATTCTTTGAGACCGCCAACAACCGCACCTACTTCCTGGGCAAGATCATTCCCTATCGCGGTTCGTGGGTGGAATTTGAGTACGACCAGAAGAACATCCTGTACGTGCGCATCGACCGTAAGCGCAAGTTCCTGGGCACCATCTTTCTGCGCGCCCTGGGCCTGCGTGCCGATGAAGATATTTTGCGCACCTTCTACACCGTGGACCGCATCAGCCTGAAGGACAAAGCTCTGCGCTGGATGCTGGATCCGGGCATCGAGCGCCCCACCAACCTCGTTGGACTCAAGCTGGCCCACAGCATTAAGGACAAGAGCGGGCATGAAGTGGCCCATTCCGGCCGCAAGATTACGCCGGCCGTGCTGAAGGAGATCCAGAAGGCGAAGATCTCTGAGATCGACATTGACACCACTGACCTTGAAGGCGCATTTACGGCGTCCGATATTGTGGACACGAATACCGGCGAAGTGCTGCTGGAGGCCAACACCGAGATTACCGCGGACAAGCTTGCCAAGTTCATGGATGCCGGCGTCGAAGAAGTGCATGTTTTCTTTCCCGAGCGCGACGATGTGGGCAACGTGATCAGCGCCACCCTGCGCCGTGATTCCGTCAAGACCCCGCAGGAAGCGCTGATTGAAATTTACCGCAAGCTGCGTCCGGGCGACCCGCCGACCCTGGATACCGCCACGGCTCTCTTCCACAGCATGTTCTTCGATTCACGCAAGTACGACTTCAGCCGCGTGGGACGCTTGAAGTTCAACATCAAGCTGTACGAAAAGAACGATGCCACTGACCTGGAAAAGCGCACCCTGGACCCGGAAGATTTCTATGCCACCATCCGTTACGCGCTCAAGCTGCGCAAGAGCATCGGAGCGGTGGATGATATCGATCATCTGGGCAACCGCCGCGTCCGCGCGGTCGGCGAACTCATGGAGAACCAGTTCCGCATCGGCCTCGTCCGCATGGAACGCGCCATCAAGGAAAAGATGAGCGTGTACCAGGAGATGTCCACGGCCATGCCGCATGACCTGGTGAATGCCAAGCCGGTAATGGCCGCGATCCGCGAGTTCTTCGGTTCATCGCAGCTCTCGCAGTTCATGGACCAGACCAATCCGCTCTCGGAGATCACGCACAAACGGCGTCTCTCCGCTCTCGGGCCGGGAGGTCTTTCGCGCGAGCGCGCCGGGTTTGAGGTGCGCGACGTCCATCCCACGCACTATGGCCGCATCTGCCCGATTGAGACCCCTGAAGGTCCGAATATCGGCTTGATCAGCTCTTTGAGCTGCTATGCGCGCATCAACGACTATGGCTTCATCGAGTCGCCGTACCGCCGGGTGAAGGAATCGCGCATCGTAGACTTTCTCACGGTGGTCAATGCCGGTGACAGCGATTACCGCGTGGGTGACCACGTGGAGTTGAAGGAGATAGAAAAGGCGAATGCGGACCTGAAGGAGCGCCGCAAGAAGGCGATCGATTCTGAGCCGTTTTCGTTCTACCTGTCAGCCTGGGAGGAAGACCGCCACGTAATTGCCCAGGCCAACATCGAGTTGGACGATAAAGGCCGCATTGTTTCGGAACTGGTGAACGCGCGCAAGGCCGGCAACTTTGTGCTGGTTCCGCGCGACGAGGTTGACTACATTGACGTGAGCCCGAAGCAGCTCGTCTCTGTGGCGGCTTCGCTGGTTCCCTTCTTGGAGCATGACGACGCTAACCGCGCTCTGATGGGCGCCAACATGCAACGCCAGTCGGTCCCGCTGCTCCGCGCAGCCGCTCCACTTGTCGGTACCGGCATGGAAGGCGTTACGGCGCGCGATTCCGGCGCGGTGGTGCTGGCCCGCCGCAACGGGCTTGTGGATTCGGTGGATTCCGAGCGCATCATCGTACGCGTGGAAGGCGAACACCATCCCACGCAGCTTTCCCGCGAAGTGGGCAGCGATATCTACCAGCTCACCAAGTTCAAGCGCTCCAACCAGAACACCTGCATCAACCAGAAGCCGGTGGTCAAGAAGGGCGATAGGGTGTTGAAGGGCCAGGTCATCGCCGACGGGCCTTGCACGGACAAAGGCGAACTCGCCCTTGGACGCAACGTGCTGGTGGCCTTTATGCCCTGGCGCGGCTACAACTTTGAGGACGCAATCCTGGTCTCCGAAAAGATGGTCAAAGAGGATTACTACACCTCTGTGCACATTGAGGAGTTCGAGATTGAAGCCCGCGATACCAAGCTGGGGCCGGAAGAAATCACCCGCGATATTCCCAACGTGAGCGAATCCGCCCTGCGCGATCTCGACGAAAGCGGCGTCATCCGCATTGGCGCCACCGTAAAGCAGGGCGACATTCTGGTGGGCAAAGTCACGCCCAAGGGCGAGACCCAGCTCACGCCGGAAGAGAAGCTGCTGCGGGCCATCTTCGGCGAAAAAGCCGGTGACGTTCGCGACGCCTCGCTAACCTGCCCTCCGGGAATTGAAGGCACGGTGGTGGATGTGAAGATCTTCTCCCGCAAAGGCCAGGAAAAGGACGAGCGCGCCAAGGCGATTGAAGCGGCACAGATCGAGCGGCTGGAAAAGAACCTGGCTGACGAGATCCGAATCCTCACGGATGAGCGGTTGAAGCGCCTGGAAGCCATCCTGGGCGGCAAGGAAGTGCAGGCCGACCTGCATGATGAGCGCACCAACAAGCGGTTGCTCACCAAGGGAACCCTGCTGGACCGGGAAACCATCGAGCGGATTTCTACCCGCAACCTGAAGCGCATCAAGTATGCGGACAAGGATCCGCGCGTCAACGAGCAGATTGATGAGATTGAGGAGATGACCTCGCGCCAGATCGACGTTCTGCGCAAGATCACCAACGAAAAGATCTCCAAGCTGCAAAAAGGCGATGAGCTGCCTCCGGGCGTGATCAAACTGATCAAGGTGTACATCGCCATGAAGCGCAAGCTCAGCGTGGGCGACAAGATGGCGGGACGCCACGGCAACAAAGGCGTGATCGCCCGCATCCTGCCGGAAGAGGACATGCCTTACTTGATGGACGGTACGCCGGTCGAAATCGTGCTGAACCCCCTGGGCGTTCCCAGCCGTATGAATGTGGGTCAGATTCTGGAGACGCATCTTGGCTGGGCCGGTTACCAGTTGGGTGAACGCATCAGCGAGTTCCTGAAAGCGAATTCCCGCGAAGAGGTGATTCGCCGCGAGTTGAAGAGCATCTTCAAAGGCACTCCGTTCGAGGACAGGATCTCCGACCTGAGTGAGGACGAACTGATGCACGTGGCCAAGACCATGACCAAGGGCGTGTACTTCGCCTCGCCGGTGTTCGATGGATCGCGCGAGAGCGAAATCAAAGCCATGCTGCGTGAGGCCGGTCTGCCGGAATCCGGCAAGACTGACCTTTATGACGGCATGAGTGGTGAAAAGTTCGAGCAGCCGGTTACGGTGGGCTATATCTACATGCTGAAGCTCTCGCACCTGGTTGACGACAAGATCCACGCCCGCTCCATCGGGCCGTACTCGCTGATTACCCAGCAGCCGCTGGGCGGAAAGGCGCAGTTCGGCGGACAGCGCTTCGGAGAAATGGAAGTCTGGGCGCTTGAAGCCTACGGCGCAGCTTACATTCTGCAGGAATTGCTGACCGCGAAGTCAGACGACGTCTTTGGCCGGACCAAGATCTATGAGGCCATTGTGAAAGGCGAGGCGGCCATCGAACCTGGCGTGCCGGAGTCTTTCAACGTGCTGATCCGCGAGCTGCAGTCGCTCTGCCTGGATGTGGAGTTAATCAAGAGCATTGAAGGCAGCCGCAAACAAGTCGCGGCTGCGGCAGACTAAGTTTACGCCGCTTATCCGGCTCCTGTGCGCTTCCGGCCTGGAGTTGAGATAGAAGGCGCCACAGAGGAGCCGGAAGCCGCCGCGGCCGCGCAAAAGCCGCAGGAGGACAAACCTTGTACCGTTCAAGTCCATTCGACCTGGGTACTTCAATCACCGACTTTGATTCCATCCGGATCAGCCTGGCCTCGCCGGAGAAAATCCGCAGCTGGTCTCACGGAGAGGTGACAAAGCCGGAGACTATCAACTACCGCACTTTCAAGCCGGAGCGGGACGGGCTCTTTTGCGCCAGGATTTTTGGCCCCGTCACGGATTGGGAGTGCCTGTGCGGCAAGTACAAACGAATGAAGCACCGCGGCGTGATTTGCGACAAGTGCGGTGTTGAAGTCACACTTTCCAAGGTGCGCCGCGAGCGCCTCGGCCACATTGAGCTGGCTTCGCCCTGCTCTCACGTCTGGTTCTTCAAGGGATTGCCTTCGCGCATCGGCCACTTGCTGGATATCTCGCTGCGCGACCTGGAATCTGTCCTCTACTTTGAATCCTATGTGGTGGTGGACCCCGGCGAGGCGCCGGTGAAAGACCGCGAGGTCATCAAGGAAGAGACGCGCTTCCGCGAACTGGACCAGCAACACCGCGCCACGGGCTTTAAGGCGATGATGGGCGCTGAAGCCATCAAAGAGCTGCTGAAGCGCGTGGACGTGGAAGAGCTTTCGGTAGAACTGCGCGAGAAGATGAGGAATGAGACTTCTCTGCAGAAGCGGCTCAAGTATGCCAAGCGCCTCAAAGTGGTGGATGCGTTCCGCCGGAGCGGCAACAAGCCACAGTGGATGATTCTGGACGTTATCCCGGTGATTCCACCGGAGCTGCGCCCCCTGGTTCCACTGGATGGCGGTCGCTTTGCTACCTCCGATCTGAACGACCTTTATCGCCGGGTCATCAACCGCAACAACCGCCTCAAGAAGCTGATGGACCTGCATGCTCCTGAAGTGATTGTGCGGAATGAAAAGCGCATGTTGCAGGAAGCAGTGGACGCGCTGTTTGACAATGGCCGCCGTGGACGCGTTCTGCGCGGCGCCAACAACCGCCCGCTCAAATCGCTTTCCGATACGCTCAAAGGCAAGCAGGGGCGCTTCCGGCAGAACCTGCTGGGCAAGCGCGTGGACTACTCCGGCCGGTCTGTGATCGTGGTGGGCCCTGAACTCAAGCTGCACCAGTGCGGTCTGCCCAAGAAGATGGCCCTGGAGTTGTTCAAGCCATTCATCTATCACCGTCTGGAACAGACCGGTCACTGCACCACCATCAAGCAGGCAAAAGAGATGGTGGAGCAGCAGGAACCGATTGTCTGGGACATTCTGGAAGAGGTCATCAAAGACCATCCGGTGCTGCTGAACCGCGCTCCAACCCTGCACCGTCTGGGGATTCAGGCGTTTGAGCCGGTGCTGGTGGAAGGCAAGGCCATCAAGATCCATCCGCTGGTCTGCACTGCCTTTAACGCCGACTTCGACGGCGACCAGATGGCGGTACACATCCCGCTTTCGCCCGAGGCCCAGGTTGAGGCCAGCGTCCTGATGCTGTCTTCGCACAACATCCTATCGCCGGCGTCCGGCCAGCCGATCACCGTACCTACCCAGGACATGGTGCTTGGCCTGTACTACCTGACTAAAGCCAAGCCCAGCGCCAAGGGTGAAGGCCGCGCCTTCGCCAACATTGACGAGGTGCTGCTTGCGCTCGAAGCCGCGGAAGTGGAGACGCTCACCCCCATTCGCCTGCGCCATACCGGTGAGGTGATTGATCTCACCCAGGCGTATGACGATCAGGACATTGTTCACACGGATCCGGTGCCGTTCGAACGGCAGTTCATTAACACCACGGTGGGCCGCGCCATTCTCAACGACCATCTGCCCCCGGGCATGCCGTACATCAACGGCCTGCTCAAGAAGAAAGGCATTGGCCAGTTGGTGAACTACACCTACCTGCGCTTTGGCCTGGAAACTACGGTCAAAATGCTGGATGAGGTGAAGGAACTGGGCTTCCGTTTTGCTACCCGCGCCGGTCTCTCCATCGGAATCGACGACATGGTCATTCCCGAGGACAAGAAGGCGCTGGTGCGCGAGGCGGAGAAGCAGCAGAGCAGCGTCCAGCAGCAATACCTGGATGGCGCCATCACCAACGGCGAACGCTACAACAAGGTGATTGAAATCTGGTCGAACGTGACGGAAAAGGTCGCCGACGAGATGTTCGCCAACATGCAGGAGCTAGATAAGTCAGGCCAGTTAAACCCGATTTACGTAATGGCTGACTCCGGCGCCCGAGGATCAAAACAGCAGATTCGCCAGCTCTCCGGCATGCGCGGCCTTATGGCCAAGCCGTCCGGGGAAATTATTGAAACGCCCATCACCGCCAACTTCCGCGAGGGTCTTACCGTGCTGGAATACTTCATCTCCACCCATGGCGCCCGCAAGGGACTGGCGGATACCGCCCTCAAGACCGCGGATTCCGGTTACCTGACGCGCCGCCTGGTAGACGTGGCCCAGGACGTGATTGTCAGCGAACAGGACTGCGGCACGGTAGATGGCATCTACGTAGGCTCCATCGTGGAAGCGGGCGACATCATCGAGCCGTTGCGCGACCGCATTGTGGGCCGCGTCTCGCTGGAGAAGATCAAGGATTACGAAGGCAACGTGATCGTTGACGTAAACAACGAGATCAGCGAGGAACTGGCGGGAGCCATCCAGGCTGCGGGCATCGAGCGGGTGAAAATCCGTTCCGTGCTTACCTGCGAGTCCAAGCGCGGGGTCTGCGTTATGTGCTACGGACGCAACCTTGCCTCCGGACGAGTGGTCGAGTTGGGCGAGGCGGTGGGAGTCATTGCCGCCCAGTCCATCGGCGAACCGGGAACGCAGCTTACGATGCGCACCTTCCACATCGGTGGTACGGCATCTCGAGTTTCCGAGCAGTCTCGCCTGGAAGCCAGAACCGTGGGCATGGTCCGCTTTATCAACCTGCAAACGGTGAAATCCAAGACCGGCGATCTGGTGGTGATGAACCGCGCCGGTTCCATCGCAATCGTGGACGACAAGGCCCGCGAAAAAGAGCGCTACTCGGTGGTCTACGGCGCCAAGTTGAAGGTGACAGAAGGGCAGCAGGTCGCGATCGGCCAGGTACTGGTCGAGTGGGACCCCTACACCTTTGCCATCCTCACGGAAATTGGCGGCACGGTGCAGTTCAAGGACCTGCAGGAAGGCGTTACGCTGCATGAAGAAGTGGACGAGGTAACAGGCCTCTCGCGTCATGTGGTGGGCGAATCTTCCGATGAGAAGCGCCAGCCGGCAATCGTGATCAAAGCCAAGACTACCCGGCGTTACCTGATGCCCTCCCGCGCCCACCTGATGGTGCAGGATGGAGATGAGGTGCATCCCGGCGACGTGCTGGCCAAGATCCCGCGCGAAACCACTAAGACCAAAGACATCACCGGTGGTCTGCCGCGCGTGGTCGAGCTGTTCGAGGCCCGCAAGCCGCGCGAGACCGCCATCATCAGCGAAATCGACGGCGTGGTGAAGTTCGGCGAAGTCACCAAAGGTCAGCGCAAAGTGTACGTTGTGGCCGATAACGGCACGGAGAAAGAATACTCGGTGCCTAAAGGCGTACACATCAACGTGCAGGAAGGCGAGCGCGTCCGGGCCGGCGAGCCTCTGATGGATGGGCCGCTCAACCCGCACGACATTCTGGCTGTGCTGGGCGAGAAGGAACTCCAGGCTTACCTGGTGAACGAAATCCAGGAGGTGTATCGCCTCCAGGGTGTGACCATCAGTGACAAGCACATTGAGGTCATCGTGCGCCAGATGATGCGCTGGGTGAAAGTGGAAGACGTGGGCGATACCACCTTCCTGCTCGAGCAGCAGGTGGATAAGTTCCGCTTCCGCGAGGAGAACGAGCGAGTGATCACCAATGGCGGCCGTCCGGCCACCGGGCGTCCACTCATGCTGGGCATCACCAAGGCCTCGCTCTCCACCGAGTCCTTCATCTCAGCAGCGTCCTTCCAGGAGACCACAAGGGTGCTCACCGAAGCCTCGATTCAGGGCATGGTGGACCATCTGCGCGGCCTAAAGGAGAACGTAATCGTAGGTCGCCTCATCCCGGCAGGCACAGGCATGGAGTACTACCGCAACATCCGCCTGGCGCCCGAGCTGGAAGAGGCTGCGGCCAAGGTCCAGGAGGAAGTCTCCCAGGCCTACGCCGAAGCCGAGCGCGCCCTGGAGATGCTGCGCCAGGAAGGCGAAGCCGAAGAAATGGCCGCCGAGTAACATCGGCGCTAAACCAGAAACGAATCGCGGGCTGGAAGTTCTCCAGCCCGCGATTCTATTTGGGGTTTTCCCCGACCGAAGAGGAGGGAACTCCACCCCGTTACGAGATGCCTAAGATTAGGACTCTTGGTCTCCGGATCACGAAGCAACAGCTTGACGCTACAGCTTCCAACTTGAGACTCGATTTAAGATCACTGGTGCTCACGGCCGAACCAAGCTCGATTAGGATGTTGTAATGGCAGAGAAGCACATTCGGCTCGATTCCCAGTTCAACATTGTGGGCGCCTTTTGGGCGCCGGACACGGCCGAATCTGTTCAGCCCGGAACCCTGACCGCAGACGGCGACGGTATTACATTTACAACCGCACCCCAGTACAGCCGAGGACGTTCGGTAAAGTCTCTAACCTCGGTGATGCGGATCTCAGAAAGTGGCGCTGTCCCAAGAATGCCCGTGCTGCACGGCTTCACCACAGAGGGTCTCTGCACGCTCTGCCAATTGGTAGAAGTGGCAAATCCAGGTTTGATGGATTACGGGCTAGGGCAGTCGATCGAGGCGAACTCCTATCGCGCTTTGGTCTGTGTCACCGGCATGCACCTCGGCGGTTTAGAAGAAAAATGCCTCAAATCGGCTCGATACACATTCACTGGATTGAGTGAGTGGCTTCCTGAAGCTGCTGCGAGCGAATCGTGGGAACCTGACCACGTGGTCTTAAAAATCCCCCTCAATGAAAAGAATGTTTTTAGCTTTTGTCTGCGAGATAGTCATATCCACGTAAGTCTGAAGGTCTTTTCCGAATTGAAGACGAATGAAGCGGATGGAACACGTTTGAGTAAACCAATTGCCTATATCGAGGTCGAAACTCCGACTCCGGAATCTCTCTCTTGGTACCTCGATATCGGCAATCGCCTGGAAAATCTATTTTCGTTGCTTCTTGGAATGTCGCTAGCACTCGAAACAGTTTTCGTGTATCGCGGAAAGGAAAGCGGACACGTCATCGCCAAGCGGAATCCGCATGTTGGAAAATTCGGTCTCTTCGACTGTGTCCGCTGTACGCCCAGTCAGCTCGCGAACTGTGTGGCCATCTGGCTGTGCCAGTCTGAGGAGTTTCGCTCTGTCGAGAATCTAGCACTTGGTGTGCTCCGGAAAGGCAAGCTCTTTTGGGAGACAGAGTTTCTTTCTTTAGCGCAAGCTCTCGAAGGATTTCATCGTGCAAGTACACCAGCGCCGCCAACCGACCGGGCAACACTTCGAAAAATACGCAAGGCATACACCACATTGCTGAGGCAGGAAAATGTCGAGCCTGCCCTGGCCCAGAGATTGTGCGCCACGATGTCCTATGCGAACGATCCGCCGTTCAGTTTGAGGCTGACGGAGCTATGCAACCGTCTCAGCGAGTTTCTGCTCCTCCAAATGGGCATAGACCGAGATAAATTCGTCATAGATGTAGTCGTAACACGTAACTTCTATACTCATGCAGGCAGCAAAATGAACTCGCGACGGAACAGAAGTCCGGTCTCAGGACCAGCAATCTTTTTCCTCAACCAAAAGATGCGTGCCCTCCTTCGAGGGGTGCTTCTTCTCCATCTCGCCCTCCCAGAAGAGCAGATATCGACTTTACTGACGCGAGAAGCGGAACGATGGCATTGAACATTAGGATTATGGTGCCCCCAGGCGTCCCGACGACGCGAGCACACCGCGATTCTAGAGGGACTTCCAAACCAATTACAGCCTGCGGCTGGCTGCCGCTAGCCAGCGCATCGCGGAATCAGATCAAGACACGTTCAGTCAGCCTAGCTCCAGATCAAATTCTGTAACTCATCCCACTTTTAGGCACCCACCGGAGAGAATTAGGTGCACTAATGTTGCGTCGACAGTTCTCCTTCGCTATTCTGCCATCGGCTCGTGTGGTGAACGAATGCAAGCAGTGCGGAACGGCAGAAGACCCTGGAAAGGTTCAACTTCGTTCGCGGTAAATGAAGCTGGATGAATCCGACTCTATTGCTCAGATGGCTCGGGCGAAAGTGAAGAAGATGACTTGATTTTGCTAAATTGCCAGCAATTGTTGCGCTTGGTTTGAAATCCGACTTCGCCAATAAAGACGAGGGTTGTAACGCTGTTGCACATCGTCATGCAATCTCCGTTCCCGCCAAAAAAGAGCCAAACCGCTGGGCCGGGGAGCACAAAACAAATGGAGTCACCTAGTTTACCGAGTCGCAAAGCATGCCGTTTTGAAAAAGCAATATGTTGGAATCAAAAAACTTGGCAGGGCTAAAATATTCTCGCCTCATTAAAGGGCAGGCGTATGATTGCCCCATTATGAGTACACACGAAGTCAAACTGTTTGAGGCCAATTTCAACGTCTGGAAGGCTGACCGGGGAGCCGGTTTGTCGGATTCCAAAGCATTTGAGCGGTACGTAGTCGAGCAGGTGCTTAAGGATTTTGATCTGTCCAATGATTCGATTGAATCGGGTGATCTCGGCGGCGAAGACGATGGCGGGGTTGACAGCGTTTATTTGTTCATGAACACCACCCTGATCACTCTCGAAACCCCTCCGATTGTCCCTGCGGGTCCAATTGAACTACATCTCATTCAAGCCAAATATGAAAAGGGATTTGGGGAAACGGCAGTTCAGAAACTTGAGTCGTTTGCTAAAGACTTGTTGAGCTATGACAAGCCCGTTGATGGCCTCAAGTATTTGAACTCTAGAGCTCGCGATGCCATCAAAAACTTTCGCGAGAAATACAGTGATGAGGTGATGGGAAATCCTCATACCCTTGCGGTCAAATTCCACTATGCCTGCAAAGCAGCCACCGCGCCCGGGCCCAAAGACAAAGTGAGCTTGCGAGCGCAAAATCTTGTTAACTTTGTGAAAGGCATACTATCCTCTGCGGAAGTGACCTTTACACCCTGGACCGCCAAACGCTTATTGGAAACAGCGAGAACAGTGCCGGAGTCGGACGTAGTTATACCTGTCTCGGAATCGTTTTCGACCGGAGATGGGTCAACTGTGTGCCTTATAAAGTTAAAGGATTATGCGGAAAAACTGCTGACAAATTCTGAGGGCGGATTACAGACGCGTTTTCTCGAGCCAAATGTCCGCGACTATAACGGCAAGTCAAACCCCGTCAATAAACAAATAAGGGCCACGCTGGACGAGGTGAGTTCTGCCTCCCAAGAAGATTTTTGGTGGCTCAACAATGGCATCACGATCCTTGCCGATGAGTGTCCCGTTAACGGGCACAAGATAAAAATCAAAAATCCCGAGGTCGTCAATGGGCTACAGACTTCGCATGAAATATTTGAATGGTACAACGGCCACAAGAAGGATAGCGATACCAGGAATGTTTTGGTGAGGGTTGTAGTTCCGGCGGATGAGAAAAGCCGCTCCAAAATCATAAAAGCAACAAACTCTCAAACTCCTGTGAGCATGCTCTCTCTCATGGCCACCGATCAAATTCAGGAAGACATTGAAGATCGGCTACGGCTATACGGGTTATTTTACGACAGGAAAAAAGGCGAATATCGTCGCCTAAAAAAGCCGATCAAAAAAATTGTGGGAATGGGCACATTGGCGCAAGCGGTTATAGCCATAGCACTCCAAAAACCGGATGAAGCGCGAGGGCGACCAGAGACGTTTGTCAAGAATCATGCAGACGATGTCTTTCATCCCGATATTGACCGCGATTTGTATGCTGCCTGCATCTTGATTGACCGTCAAGTAAAGGAGTATCTGCACGGTCAGAATCTAGAGCCAGACGAACTGCGTGACATTCGATATTACGTCGATCTGATCGTAGGAGAAGAATGGAATCTGGCAAGTCGTACTACTGATGCAATTGCGGAAGCGATTGCCGCCGTCGTGAAGCCCATATCTGTGAGCGTTCTCAACAAGGCCAAGGATAAGGCCCTAAAAATATACAAGGAGCTCGGCGCGACTGACGTGATTGCAAAGTCTCTCCAAATGCGAGAAAAGGTACTAGCCTGATGGTAGTATTCTACTGTCGCCAATGCTTCACCAGATCACGGGCCGCAGCTTCCCATTCAGGAAACGAAAACTCAAAACCAGCCTGGAGCAGCCGCCCCGGAACCACGCGACGGCTCTTCAGAATCAACTCCGTCTCCGTGCGCAGGAAGAAAGCGCCAATCTCCAGCATCCATTTTGAAGCGGGCAGGCCGATCCGGGTTCCATAGGCCTGGCGCAGCACGCGCATAAAGTCGCTGTTTGGCAGCGGCACGGGCGCGGCAATGTTGATGCAGCCATCCAGATCCTCGTGCGCAATCAGAAAATCCATGGCGCGGAGGAAATCGGTCTCATGGATCCACGAGATGAACTGCCTGCCGGAAGCCGCCTTCCCGCCGAGGCCCGCCCGGACCAGATTCAACAGCACGCTGAAAATTCCACCGCTCCCCGGCCCCATCACCATGGCGCTGCGCAGAGCGATCTTCCGGGTTCCTGGCACTGGCGCATCAAAAAATGCCTGTTCCCACCGTCTAGCTACATCGATGCTGAATCGCCAGGTTGAGGGCGCATCCGGTTCGCTCCCGCCTAACTCTCCAGTGGCCTCGTCCATGGCACGGTCCAAAGCGTGCCGGTAAATGGTGGCTGTGCTGATGTTCATCCAGAGCTTCGGCGGACGGGAAGCCTGCGCGAAAGCCCGGCCGATCGCCTGGGTGGAAAGGATCCGGGAGTCCATGATTTCCCGGCGGTTGGCCTGCGTATAGCGGCAGTTCACGCTACGGCCAGTAAGGTTAATCACAACGTCGGCGCCGTCGATTTCTGTTACCCACTCACCTAGATCGCGGCCATCCCAGGAGACTGTTTGCCAGGGAGCGGGTTCTGGGCGGCGCGATAGTACCGTCACGTTGTGGCCCTGCCCGCAGAAATGGGTCGCGAGAACCCGGCCAATTTGTCCGGTGCCGCCGGGAATGACTACACGAAGAGTGCGCGCTGGTCCAGGCATCTTCTCTGTTTTCAGTGTATCCGCATCAGGCAGACAGGGTAAGTGGGTAAGTTAATTTCTCTGTTGCCTGCCCTATCCGCAATGTTCTTCGTCGCGACTGGCGCATAGCGTCGCGTGGAGCCACGGTGCTGGCGTCTGGCGGTGCTTCCTTTCACAGAAACAATAGCAGCCTAATTCGTCTGGTCAGGCGCATCCTCTTTACACTCATTTCTTTTCATCCTCTTTTCCTCACAAAGCGCTACTAAATAAAATGCCGGCAAGCAGAAAGAAAAAGATGAAGGTTCCCAGTCCCAACACGAACCATAGGAGAGCTGATGGGTCCGGTTTGTAACCAGGCGGAAACGGCGGCTCATCGAATCGACCCAAGATAAAAGCTGCAAAAACCATTGTATTACTTTAGTGAGTCAATGATTTGCCTGTCAATCCGAAATGATAGGCAGTGGCAAAAAAAGTTGGCGCCGAGAAAAAGCGGGAAGTACGCACCCTCAGCCAGGCTGTCGGCGCTGTGTTCACTGAATTGCGGATGCAAAAAGGCTGGTCAATACGCGAAGTATCAGACCGCCTCAACTACGTGACCAACACTATTTCTGCCATAGAGATGGCGCGAAAAAGCCCGACTCTACGAACATTAGAGGCACTGGCCCAGGTCTATTCCGTGAAGGTTTCGGACGTTATCCTCGCCGCAGAAAAGGCACAACGGTCCCATCGGTGAGAGGTCATTGAGATTCCCACCGAACTTCGCCATACAAGGTCCAGGATACTGCATCCCAGATCACGGAAGTCTGAAATGCGGGAGCCGAAGGGCTTTTTTGTCAAACGTCAGGGTGTGGGTGCAGCCGGCTCTAGCGCCCAGTTCAGCGATCAGAGCATCTGCAAATGCTCCACGTCCCTGCTTGAGCGCCACCATGGCCGCGAAAACTTCCTGCTCGTTCTCTACCAGAAGGACCTTGACCTGAAGCATGCGTTCGATCGCGGTGGCGATCTCCTGGGTTGTCAAGCCGTAGGCGCGGTCCAGAACCCACACGGTCTCGACCATCGTCACCACGCTCACAAAGCCGGGATTGGCCAGGCTCAACCGGCGTTCAATGACTTCAGTTGCTTTGTGCGACTGAACCGGATCGTCCTGGGTTAGGTAGCGTATAAGAATGCACGTATCGAGGCCGATCATTGATTATTGGCGTTTTGCACGCGGGGCGCTGCCAGACGCCCCTTGCGCGGCCGCCTTGGTCATTTCATCGATGGTCACTGGCCGCCGGCGCCGGGATCGGACCATGCCCCGTAAGGTTCGGGCAGAGACTTTCGGCAGCAGAACCACGCTGCCATCGGGGTGGTAAAAAAACTTCAGGCGGTCACCGGGCTTTAACCCGAGATGCTCGCGAATCTCTTTCGGAATGGTTGCCTGGCCTTTCACGGTGATAGCGGATTCCATATTCTCTCCATTACATTTATAATAATGTAATACCACAGGAAGCTGAAATACCAGTAGAATCTGGCTGGGCGGCAGATCGCTGTTTTGGTTATCTGGGCCAAATCCAACTGTATCGTGGACGTGCGCTTGCATCTTTCAGCTTATTCTGGCAATCCCCCAGTTTTCTCCAGCCCTTTACCACAGTTGAGCACTCCCCGCAACTTTGCGTGCCCTAAAGTTGCACGGCAAGCCCTGCTCCGAAATAATGTTGCCTGCAAGGCCGTGACGCGTGAACCTTTTTAATGTGTCGAGTAGTTAACGGCTATTTGTAACGGCGCTCGTCAGCGAGATTGCCACTCGTTCCTTGATAATTAGAAAACGACAAAACTGGAAAAAATGGCAACCTGGAAAACGCGGCGGCCAATCGAAGCCTCTTACTCCCGGCTCCCACACTGCTATGCACAGGAATTTAAGACGGCAGACAGTCTGGATGGGCGATATTAGGGGAGTAAGGAGGCTTCGACCCGAAGACATCACGACGGCCGGTTTCCCCTCGAAGCCACGTTGGGACGCTAACTGCTAATTGCCAAGTGCCGCTTTCCCTGGAAAAGTTACGGTTAAGCCAAGCAGAAATCGCCAATGTTTATGCGGCTTGTTACGGAGTTACGCATGTTGCACGATTTGCGGAAAGTCGCACAAAAACGGGCGGGCAAGTTTGTGCAAGCAGTGGCGCAAAAGTCGGGTATAACCGCCATTACGGGTCGAGGTCAGGGCTTCCAGGTCCCAAGAGGCCCTCGGGTCCAAATGCTTGGCCAATTGCCAACTGCCATCCTCCCGAAAAGTTACGGCTAAGGCAAGCAGAAATCGTCAATGTTTATGCGGTTTGTTACGGAGTTACGCATGTTGCACGACCTCCGGAAAGTCGCACAAAACGGGCGGACACGGGGTCACTCGTTTACCGAGTCGAAAATCATGCCGTTTAAACGAGACAGCGTGTTGGAATCAAAGGACTTGGCAACTTCGTTCGCCGCCGGACAAAGTGTCTCTCGCCGTGGGGATAATCGACGGGCGTGGATTTGGTTCTTGCTTCGGTCAATGCCGGAACCAGAGCAACCCTTTGTCCAGAGTGGTGAGCGGATCTCCGGATGGCATCTGCTCGACGGAATGTAATCCGTGCGCCTCGGGGACGTCGAGGTGCCCCAACATCTTCCCGGTTTTGCGATCAAATTCGACCAACCAGCCAGCCGAACCGGTGGGCTGGTCGAGCGGCTGCACGCCGGCCCACAATGCCTTGCCGGCCAGCTTGAGCGAATAGACACGTCCAATATGAGAAATCTCGCCGAGAAACTTGCCATCAAGGTCGAACTTTTCAATCCGGCCATTCTCCCGGTCGGCCACATAGAGTGTTCCTTCCTCGTCGATCTGGATTGCATGTGGCAGGTGAAACTCGCCAGGACCAGTGCCAGGCTTTCCCCACGCCTTCACCCTCTTGCCGTCGGGAGTGTATTCCAAAATGCGAGAGTTGCCGTAGCCATCGGCGATGAAGAGGTGTCCGTTGGGCGCGAAGGCGATGTCCGTGGTTCCGTTGAAGGCGTTGCCGGTGTCCGGCTGCTCACCCACGGTGATGGTCATGAGCTTTTTGCCCATTGGCGAATACTTGATGATGGTGGAAGAAGCGGCATCCACGGTCCATATTTTGCCTGCCGGATCGATGCGGATGCTGTGCGGGATCTTGTATTCCCCCTTGCCCCACGAACGCAGGAGTTTCCCTGCGTGGTCCAGAACCAGGACTGGGTCGGCTTTGTCGCCACGTTGTATTTCGTAGATGGTTCCCTGGCTGTCAACGGCCACCCAGGAAACGAATCCCGATTCCCATCCCACAGTGGGCGCTTGGACGGCGAGAGGCACGCCGTGAAAGGGCAGGGTGGGCGACGCTTCAATTCGAGCGCGAAGATCGCTTGCAGCCTTCGCCTGTGCTTCCTTATCCACTTGCTTCGACTCTTGCGCGCAAAGCGACAGACAAATAAGGCAGAGCAGGATTCTCAAACCTTTCATGTTGCCCTACGCCAGGCTGAGTTGCACGTTTACGTTGTTGCGCGTTGCATTCGAGTAGGGACATACATGGTGCCCTTTCTCCATGAGCGCCTTTGCATCCGCTTCATTAAAACCGGGCAGGGATATGGCCAGGGCGATTTCCAGACCGAAGCTGCCCTCCGTATTTGGGCCAATTCCAACCGTCGCGGTGACGCTGGCATCGGCTGGGAACTTGCCGCCGCCCCGGGTGTAGATGAACTTCATGGCATTCAGAAAGCAGGCAGCATAACCCGCGGCAAAGAGCTGCTCCGGGTTGCTCCCTTCACCGCCGGGGCCACCCAACTCTTTCGGAGTGGTCAGCTTCACGTTGAGGGTCCCATCCGTTGATTCAGCTTGGCCATCCCGGCCGCCCGTGGCGCGCGCAGAGGTCTGGTAGAGCACTTTTGTTGGCATGGATCAGATTTCCTTTCCAGTAGTTCGAATGAAGCAAATATTGAGGTTTTTGAAGAGAGCGAGCTGTGACGCCCTCAACGATAGTACCGCAGTATACCGCGCCTTTTAAAGTGACGTGCGCTTACCGAAAAGCCTCCGTATGCTCACAGTCATGTACGTGCTACTTGCGGATGGAGGGGCTGCCTTTCGGACTGAAACTGGCCTGTACTTTCTCCACCACCTTGCTCAGATCCTCTACGCTCTGGCGGAAGTTCGAGCTTACTTGATAGAGAATCGAAGGCTCGGCGGTAGAAGGATCGCCATCGTTGAAGGGAGGCTGGGGAGCGTACTGCATGGTCAACTGGCCGCGTTTGGCGGCGTGGTTCCCCAGCAGCAGAGACACAATGGCCATGGCCTCATCCAGGCCGGATGAAATGCCGCCGCCGGTGACCCGGTTTGCGTCAATCACAAATCGCGGGTATCCCTCCGCCACAATGACTTTGGGAAACAACTTGAGCACAGACAGGTAGTCCCAGTGCGTGGTGGCCCTATAGCCATCCAGGAGGCCGGCGGCGGCCATGAAAATCGCCCCGGTACACACTGAGGTTACCAGCCTGGCCTTGGCCGCCTGGCGCTCAAGAAAATGCAGATAGGGAAAGCCGTGTCTCTTGTCCTCAAGCAGGACTTTGTCGAGGCCGACCCCGCCAGGCACAAACAGGACATCGAGTTGAGGACAGGACTCGAAGTCACAATCCGGCACAATCTTCATTCCCTCAAACGAGACCACCGGATCGCATGTGTTCGATCCGATGATCAGGGGCTTCAACGATGGCTCCTGCATGTAGAAAGTCTGGTGAGGCCCGGCTACATCCAGGGAATCAAAGCTTGGGTAGAGGGGAATGCCAATCAGGGTAGGTGCGATAGGGGACTTCTCTTGTGGCATGGTTGATCGCCTCGCGGCCAATATCATATTGGATTTTCTGCCTTCGATTTCAAATTTGGGCATGCTTGCCGGTATTCATCCCGTAACTAGGGTGAACCCGGCTTTTGCTGATCATCGATTGCCATTTACAAACTGCTCTTTTAACCTAGTCCTTTCATGCATTTCACCCGATTGCGCCTGTCGTTTTGGCGGGCATTCCAGCACGGGCAGTTTTTGCTGGCCAAAGGCGCGGCATATTCTTCCATCCTGACGCTTTTCCCGGCTTTTTTGGTGATCGCATCCGCGCTGGAGGCCTCGAACGAAACCGAAGGCTTGCTGCGAAACATCGCAGCCGCCGTAGGCTGGGCGCTTCCGCCGGGGACCAGGTCCATGGCGCTGAGTTTCTTTCAGTCCAGCAAGCATCATCCCACTCGCCTCATCATTTCGGCCTCCATTGTGACTGTTTTGGCGGCAACAGGCGTGATGGTTTCCTGGATGGAAGGCTTTCGCCGCGCTTATTGCATGCAGAACACCTGGGGATTCTGGAAGGAGCGGGCAGTGGCTCTCTACCTGGTCTTTCTCGCTTTGGTTCCCATGAGCTTTGCCACCGTAGTGGTAGTTTTTGGCGATCAGATCGAGGTATGGCTGCATCAGGCGGTGCTCCACATCTTCCGCCCTGCAGTGTGGCTGCTGTTCCTGCTGATCCGCTGGGCCATAGCTATTCTCACCAGCATTGCCTTCATTGGACTCATCTACCACCATGCAATGCCCAAGACCCAATCCTGGCGGCGGGTGCTTCCGGGAGCCGTGATGGCTACATTCCTGTGGTTTCCAGCCACCATGTTCTTCGGCTGGTATGTGACCAACTATGCCAATTACACCGTTGTTTACGGATCTCTCAGCGCTGCTATAGCGCTGCTGGTGTGGCTCTATATTCTTTCCGTCATTGTCCTGCTGGGCGCCGAGTTCAATGCTCAGGTTTATCCAAAAGTTGCGGAGCCCGAACCGGTAGAGAAAAGGGGATAAAAGTGAGCAGTGGGTCCAACCCGTTTGAATCCAGCGCTATAACCACGCAGCGCAAGGCCAAAATTGTTTGCACGCTGGGACCGGCCAGCAATTCTGAAGTCATTCTGCGTGACCTCCTGCGCCTGGGGATGGATGTTGCCCGCCTTAATTTTTCCCACAGCACACATGAAGAGCATGCCCGGATGATTGAACGCGTCCGCAAAGTTGCGCAGCGCGAGGGGCGCACGATTTGTATTCTCCAGGATTTGCAGGGCCCCAAGATCCGCACTGGGCGGCTTAAGTATCGCACTCCGGTGTCCCTGAAGTCGGGTTCTCACGTTACTATCACGCCCCGGGATATCGCGGGCACTGCGAGCCTGCTTTCCACTACCTTCAAGACCCTGGCGCGCGAGGTAGAGCCGGGCGCGCGCATTTTGCTGGCGGATGGGCTCATTGAGCTTCATGTTCGGGCGCTCCATGGAGACGATGTGGAATGCGAAGTAGTCAATGGTGGCCAGTTGGGCGAGCACAAAGGAATCAATCTGCCTGGAACGGTGGTGCACGTGCCTGCACTTACCGAAAAGGATGAGAAGGATGTGGAATTCGGTGTGAAACACGGCGTGGACATGATTGCGGCCTCATTTGTTCGGACTGCCGAAGACGTCCGCATGGCCAAGCGCCTGATCGCCAAACACAAATCGGATGCCTGGGTGATCGCCAAGCTGGAGAAACCCCAGGCCATTGAGCGCTTGGAGGAGATCCTGGACGAGGCCGACGGGGTGATGGTGGCCCGAGGCGATCTGGGCGTGGAAGTCCCGCCAGAAAAAGTGCCGACCATTCAAAAGCACATCATCCGGCGCGCGGCTGAATGGCGCAAACCCGTCATCACCGCCACCCAGATGCTGGAATCCATGGTGGAGAATCCGCGGCCTACCCGGGCCGAGGCCAGTGACGTGGCCAATGCCGTCTTTGATGGCACGGACGCCGTCATGCTTTCGGCCGAGACCGCCAACGGCAAGTATCCGCGCGAGGCGGTCCTTATCATGGGCAGGATCATTCAGGAAGCCGAATCGCACCATGAGGACACCCTCCTGCGCCGCCGCCACAGACGGACATTATCGATCTCGGAGACCATCTGCGAATCCGTGGCCCACGCTGCCCAGGACCTGGACATGCGCGCGATCGCGGTATACACGGAAACCGGCACCACTGCCCGGCTTATTTCTAAGTACCGCCCAGAGTGCTGGATCTACGCTCTTACGCCGAGCCGGCCGGTATGCGCCCGGCTCAATCTGATGTGGGGAGTGCGTCCGGTCTTGTGTGAGATTGATCGGCAGGAAGAGGACATGGTGGCCAAAGCCGAAGGCCTGCTGCGGGAGAGAAACGCCGTGCAGGAGGGCGACGTTATGGCGATCGTTGCGGGAACCCGCAGCAGCAGCGGCTCGACGAACTTCATGCGCCTGCATGTAATTGGCGGCGCCGACGGGCCGCAGTTGCCTGCTTCAGAGCAACGAAAAGCACCGCGCTCGCGGCCAATTCCCGAGAGAACAAAGCGTTGAACTCTAAGCAGTCAGCCAGAGCTTTTCAATTCCGGCGATTTTGACAATACGCTTCAGTTCACCCATCCACCCTTACCACCATCTTTCTTGTCGCCATCATCGGGCGGCTTGAAGTTGCCATATTCGTCAAAGTATTGCTTGGGATCGTGCTGGTGCTTGCGCATGTAGACTTGAAATTTGCGGGCAGCGCGGCGGCGCTTCCAGCGATGATAAGAGTTCCTCATCCCGTAAACCCGGTCTTGCACCACGGCAGACAGGCTGGCGCGTCGCCATAGGAACCGGTACCACAGATATCCTGTAACCAGACCGAGCAACAAAACAAGGTAATAGAGTGCAAACCGCGAAAGGAGGAAATACGCGCCCTCAACCGCCGCCGTGAAGATGACGATGTACTTGACGGGGATAGGGATGGGGATGGGGAAAAGCATAATAGGCGCTTCGCGAAAGAGCAGGTAAAAGACCATCAAGATTGCATTAGCGGCAGCGCCGGCCCCAAAAACTATATCCGGGCGTATCGCGCCTGTCAGTGTAAAGACGGATCCTAATATGCCGGCGCCGACGAGAGAACTCAAATACAGTTCAAGCAACGCCCTTGAACCAATGCGCTCCTGCACGGCAGAGCCCAGGAAATATACAGCGAGCATGGTCATCAGAAAATGCCAAGGATCCCGATCCACGAAACCGTAACTGACAAGCTGCCATATCCACCCATGCCCAACTGCTGGTGGGAAAAGACCTCCTAGTGCCAGGATTTGGTCGCCAGCCTGCCGGGTGAACGCTGACAGCAGAACTATGGCAATATAAATTCCGGCGCTCACAACAACGATGTACCGCAAAGCCCCATGAAACCTGGGAAATCCGAATTGAAGGTTGCCAGTTCTACGCATCTTACTTCTCGTTTGGCTTCTCGTTCGGTCTCGTCTCCGGAGGAGCGTCCGGCGTGCTGATGACGCTTGGTTGTGGTGTTACCGGCAGGCTGCGATGACCTTTTGCATCCACGGACCTCACGGCAAATACCACGTTGTCCCGCGATTGATTCAAATCTATTTTTGATTCTGTTGTGCGGGTCACGTTCTCTCCGGGGAACTCAGGATCGGTGGTTCTGCGCCACAGCACTTCGTAAGCCACGGCTCCCTCCGCAGGCACCCATTCAATTTTAGAATCATTTTCCTGCTGTCTCGTCGAAATCGTTACCTTGGCAGGAAGCGCAGGCGACGAAGCCAGAGCGGCCAGGGTCGCGGCATTCAGCCGGGCCACATTGGCAACATAACTGAAATCCACAAACTTCGGCAGGTCGCCATACTCAATGCCGTTTTCCGTCCTTACGTTCTGGTGCTGGTGATTATAGTCTTCACGATACTCGGTAAAGCGGACTGCGGCAAACCCCTGCTCGTTGAACGCGCTATGATCTCCGCCGCGCTGGAACCGGTCGCGGCGGAAGATGAGTTTGGGGACGAACGGGCCGAAATTGTAGGTCTGCGCTACCTCATGAATGTAGCGGGCCAGCTCCCGTGACGTCGAATCGTTCTCTGAGCCCATGGCGCGAATGCGGCGCAGGTCGGCCTCATTAGTAACTGCAGGAATTCCTTCCGAGAAGACCCTGACCCAGTTGCTGTTCTGCTGGGTATCCCCGGGAGTGTGGTTGCCGCCCACAATGTCGTTATTCAGAACGCCCTCAAGCTGCCAGCCTTCGGCTTTGGCCATCTTGGCAAAATGCGTGCTGCCCCGCAAACCCTGCTCTTCTCCGGCAACGGTGAGAAAGATCAGGGTTGCAGGAAACTTGTGTTTACTCAGGACCCGGGCACATTCCAAAGAAACTGCGGTCCCGCTGCCGTCGTCATTTGCGCCAGGCGCCTGGTTCGTTCCATTAATAGGATCGCTGTTGCGGGAATCGTAATGGCCGGTCACCAGGTAAATGCGTTTCTGCTGCTGCGGATCCGTGCCGCGCAGAATCGCATAAACATTCTGAATTTCGGTGGGCTGAGTAACCCGGTCCCGTGGCCCCCTGGGTTGTTCGATAAAAGTATCGGTCTTGACCTCCAGGCATCCGCCGCAGTCCGCGGAGTATCGCTCCATTTCAGACTTGATCCACGCGCGCGCGGCCACAATGCCCTTATCCGATGTTGCGGCATCCGGATTGTTCACGGAGAGCGTAGAACGGGTATGGAAGCTGACCAGTTTCTCGATCGTCTGCTGGATGCGGACGGCGGAAATGTCCTTAGTCACTTGCGCAATTACGGGGTCGCGCTCCAGCCTTTTATGTGCGATATTCTTCTCTTCGGCTGATGGGGCTGCGGCACGATGCGGTGGTTTGGAAGCTTGTTTTTGGGCAACCGCCGTGTGCGGCAACAACATCAGAGTCGCAATCACGGCTGGCAGGGATTTTTTCATCAACGGGACCAGGCTCAAAATTTGAATCCTCACGGGGGAGCTTGACGGTTGTACGCAGAGATTCTAAATATAGTTACAGGGCGTTTGCCACTGGGGGCGCTCTGTTCGAGGAGGGAAACACATGCCGCATTGCCCTGAATGCGAAACCGATCTGGACTTGGATGAGGAGGAACTCGAAGAAGGCGAGATCGTCGCCTGCCCCGAGTGCGGGACGGATTTCGAGGTGGTCACCATTCACCCGCTGGAACTGAATCCGGTGGAAGACTACGATGAAGATGAGGACGACGACGCAAAAGAGGAGGAAGAAGAAGAAAGTGAATACTGACCGCCGGCGGACGAGAATCCCAGCTGTCCTGTGCCTGCTGGTCCTGTTTTCTTTGCACTCATCATTTGCCGAAAAGGATAAGGACAAAGATCTAAGAAAACATTTTGGATTGATTTTCGGTACCGCCTATGGCCCCGACGACCGGCCCGTATACGGCGTCAAGATTGAAATTCATCCGGTTGGACAAAAGCACCCCAACTGGGAGCTTTTTTCCGACCACCGCGGCGAGTTTGCCCAGCGCGTTCCTCCGGGGCCGTCTGATTACCTGATTACAGGCCAGGTGGAGATTTTTCCCCTTGAAAACGGGGAACCACAAAAAAAGCAGAAGAAGAAACTCAAAGCTGAAAAGACAATCCACATTCAGGCCGAGGAACGGCAGGACGTGGGATTGCACCTGGCGGAATAGAAACCTTCGCCTGATGTCCGGGTTAGAGATACCAGGGTGGAACCAGAGCAGGGCGAGGTGCCCAATGAAAAAACTCTTGCTTCATGTCGCTGCTGCTTTAGCGCTTGCGACGATTTCTCTCTCGGTTCTGGCGGCAGCCCAATTTGGCAAACCTAAAGAACCGCAAGACCACACACGCACCTTGACGGGACACGTGTTTGGCCGGCAAGACCAGCCTGTGGCGAAGGCCATTGTCTATCTCAAGAACACAAAGTCGCTGGCGGTAAAGACCTACATCAGCGATCCTGATGGAGGCTACCGCTTTCCCGCGCTCTCTCCCAATGTGGATTATGAAGTCTATGCCGACTACAACGGCTCACGCAGTGACACCAAAACTCTCAGCGCCTTCGATAACCGCAAGCAGGTGAATATCACACTGAGGATCAAGTAAATAAAATTGGGTAATTGAAAAATCTGGTAATTGGGTAATTGAAATGCTGTAGCAGTTCAATTTCCCGGTTACCAAATCACGCAATTACCCAATTTAAGGCGTTAATCCTGATCGTTCCCTGCGCGCTTCCAGTTGACGATATCGCCCAGGGTTGCAGTCGCGCTGGATGCAGGATGTTTGTAAGCCTCCACATCCGCCCGGCTGGCTTCTTTGCCAACGGCCCGCAAACTGAGCCCGACTTTCTTTTCCTCGGCGTTCATCTTGATGATCTTGAAGTCGTGCTCCTGCCCGGCTTCCAGCTTGATGGGATCGCCTTCCGCATCGGTGGCTTCAGAGTTGTGGCACAACCCTTCAACACCTTCGGCAATCTCCACGAATGCTCCAAACTGGGCCATGCGCAGGACCTTTCCGCGCACCACGTCGCCAATGCGATGGGTGGTGAAGAAGGTCTCCCAGGCATCCGGCTGGAGCTGTTTTACGCCCAACGACAACCGGCGCTGTTCCGGTTCGATGCCCAGCACTGCGGCCTTTACTTTCTCGCCCTTCTTCAAGACCTCTGAGGGATGTTTGACCCGCTTGGTCCAGCTCAGATTGCTCACATGGACCAGGCCGTCGATTCCGTCTTCGATCTCAATAAATGCGCCAAAGTCGGTCAGGTTACGCACCCGGCCCTCTACAGTTGAGCCGATAGGATATTTTTCGTGCAAGCGCTCCCAGGGATTGGACTCAAGCTGCTTCAATCCCAGCGATATGCGGCGCTCCTGCGGATTTACATTGAGCACAACGCAATCAATGCCATCTCCCACGTTCACCAGCTTGGAAGGATGTTTCATCCGTTTGGACCACGACATCTCACTCACGTGCACCAGGCCTTCAATTCCCTGTTCCAGTTCCACGAATGCGCCGTAGTCGGTAACGCTCAATATGCGGCCTTTTACCCGTGCGCCAATCGGATAGCGCTCAGCCGCGTCCAGCCAGGGGTCAGGTGTGAGCTGCTTGAAGCCCAGAGAAACGCGTAATTTATCCCGGTCGAACTTGAGGACCTTAACCTGGATCTGGTCAGCGACATGCACCAGATCACGTGGGTGCGTCAAACGGCCCCAGGACATGTCCGTAATGTGCAACAGACCATCAATCCCGCCCAGGTCAACGAATGCGCCGTAATCGGTCAAATTTTTGACCGTGCCGGTAAGGATCGCCCCTTCCTCAAGGTGCTCCAGGGTCTTTTCCCGCTTGGAAGCAGTTTCCTCCTCCAGGATCACCTTGCGCGAGACCACAATATTGCCCCGCTTCTTATTGAGTTTGATTACCCTTACATCAATCTCCTGGCCCCTCAAGGCCTCCAGATTGCGCACCGGATGAACGTCCACCTGAGAGCCGGGCATAAAGGCCTTTACTCCGATGTCTACAGAGACACCGCCCTTTACGCGCTCGACGACCTTGCCTTTGATCGGCTCTTTCGAGTGATAGGCCTTGTCAATCTGCTCCCACACGCGCACGCGCTGAGCGCGCTCGTGCGAGAGAAGGACTGCGCCTTCCTCGTTTTCGCCGCGCTGGACCATGACTTCAATCTCGTCGCCAGGCTGGAATTTCACCTGGCCATCGGCGTTGGTTACCTCGGTAATCGGCACCAGGCCTTCGGATTTAAAGCCAATGTCCACCACGACATGGGTGAGCGTAATCTTCACGACGCTGCCTTTGAAGACGTTATCTTCGCTGGGCGCCGGTTCGGTTTCTAGGGTGTACGACTCAAGTGCGGCTGCAAAATCGTCCATGTGATTATCTTCTTTTTGAGCAAGACCCACGTTAGGTTGCTCCGAGGATTGAATTTGAGGATGATTCCCTGGCATAGAGATTGTGTTGGCACGGAACTCAGTGGAGCCCTGTTCGGCTTGCGGCGTAGTTTCAAGGGTGCGGGCTGTGTTATCGTCGCGCATCTGCTCAATGGAGCCTGCAATACAATCTCAACTCAATCCACTGGAGTAAAGAGCGTATTGGAAGGCGAAACTCGTGGTTCCGAGTCTTACTGGTGTGGTTGGCCCCTGCTCTTCGCAGAAGCTGGAAAACCAGCGGCCGGATCTTAAAAAACGCCCCTTCGAGCGCTCATAAGACTCCTTCGACTATAGCAACGGCTCACCGGGGTGTCAAACCCAAAGGCGGGCAAATTCTCAAAAACAGAACAGGATTTTGGCCATGTACGCGCGGACAGCAGGCAACAGCTTTTCCTGGATGATTCTACCGGTTTTAATAGACAAAAAATTCATCAATTCTTTACAAATCCATTTCTCCTTACCACCAATCTATCTGCTTGCGGTCGGCACACCTGCAAGGCCACACCCGGCGTGAGCGCCTGCGAATCTGGTAGTCTTTTCTGGCACTATGGACCACCTCTTCACCCCGTGGCGATATGCCTATATTACCCAGGCCGGCAAAGCCGCCGCGGAATGCGTTTTTTGTGCGCAACTGCAGATGAAAGATGACGCCAAGGCGCTGATCGTCCATCGTGGCCGGTATTGTTTTGTCGTTCTCAATGCGTTTCCCTACACCGTGGGGCATGTGCTGGTGGTACCGTACGACCACATCGATCAGCTGCAGAGACTCTCCGCTCCCGCTGCTCAGGAAATGATGGTTTTAACGCAGAGACTGGAAGGCATTTTGCGCGATGTCTACAATCCGGACGGGCTGAACCTGGGAATGAACCTGGGTAAGGCTGCGGGCGCAGGAGTGGCCGGGCATATTCACATGCATGTCCTGCCTCGCTGGATTGCCGACGCCAACTTCACCAGCGTGATTGGCGAGACCCGAGTGGTTCCTGAAGCGCTGGAGACCACCTACCAGCGGATCAAGGAAAAATTTGAAACCCTTACTGCTGATACGCAGGGCCACTGATCGAACTGATACACGCAGATCAAAATTAGAGAATTCAGCCTACATCACCGTTGATCAGTGGTGAGTTTTTTACCGGCCAGGTCGAGCATCTCTGTCTCACCGATAACCTTCACTCCCAGGTTGCGCGCCTTGTCCAGCTTTGATCCCGCATCCTCACCCGCCACAACGTAGTCCGTCTTCTTGCTGACTGAGCCGGAGACCTTGCCGCCCGCATCCTCAATCATCTGTTTGGCTTGATCGCGGGAGTAATTGGGCAGCGTGCCGGTGAGTACAAATGTTTTCCCGGCCAGAGCGGTCCCGCGTTCTTTCTTTTTGCCTGTGAAATTCAAGTATTTGCGCAGGTGTTTTATCAGTGCCTGGTTCCTGGGCTCGACAAAGAACTCGCGGATGCTCTCCGCCACCCGTGGGCCAACTTCGTTGACCTCCTTCAGTTCGTCAGCCGAGGCGACCATCAGCGCATCCATGGAGCCGAAATGCTCGGCCAGGAATTCTGCCGTTCGTTCTCCCACAAAGCGTATTCCCAGCCCAAAGATTACCCGCTCCAGCGGCAGCTTGCGCGATTGTTCAATCTCAGCCAGCAGGTTCTCGGCCGATTTATCGCCGATACGCTCCAGGGTCAGCAGCTTTTCCTTTGTCAGCTCGTAAATATCGCCGATGTCCTTTACCAGTTCGCGATCGGCCAACTGGTTGACCAGAGATTCGCCCATGCCCTCAATGTTCATCACGGAGCGCGAGGCAAAATGCAGAATGCTCTCCCGCAGCTTGGCCGGACAGTTGGCATTTACGCAACGGTGATCGGCCTCGCCCTCTGCGCGGACAATGTGGCTGTCGCATACCGGACAGCGCTCCGGCATGTGAAAGACTTTGTCGCCCCTGGGGTGCTCCTTGTCCTCCAGGACCTTGACGACCTTGGGAATCACGTCGCCACCGCGCTCCACCATTACCCAATCGCCAATCTTCACTCCCAGCCGCTCAATCTCGTCCTGATTGTGAAGAGTCGCCCGCGTGACTGTAGTTCCGCCAATCGATACAGGCTTGAGCGCCGCTACCGGCGTAAGTTTCCCAGTGCGCCCCACCTGCACCAGAATGCCCTCCACCTGCGTGGTTCCGCTGCGCGCGGCGTACTTGTAGGCAATGGCCCATCGCGGCGCTTTGCCGGTGAAGCCCAGCCTTTGCTGCAGCCGGGTGGAGTTTACCTTGATGACAATTCCGTCAATCTCATAGGGAAGCTTTTCCCGCATTTGCTCGCCCTTGTCGATGAAGGCTAGAAGCTCATCCACGTTGTGGGCGACAGCATGCTGCGGGTTTACCTTGAAACCCACACGGGTGAGCGCCTCCAGCGCTTTTGCGTGCTTTTCCGGAAAGTACTGGCCATCCACGAGCAGGAAGTACGCGTAGAAGTCCAGCCGCCGATCGGCAACTATGTTTGGCTCCAGAATGCGAATTGTTCCCGCAGCCGCGTTCCTGGGGTTAGCAAACTTTGACAGGTTCTGGCGTTCCCGTTCGTCGTTCATTCGCTCAAAATCTTTGAGAGGCATGATGACCTCCCCCCGGACCTCAAAATCAGCAGGGATGCCTGCACGCTTAAGCGTGGCCGGATCGATGGACAGCTTGACCGAGCGCATGGTGCGCACGTTGGAGGTCACATCTTCTCCTACGGAGCCATCTCCGCGAGTGATGCCCCGTTCCAGACTGCCGTGGCGATACCACAGCGCCAGCGACATGCCGTCCATCTTGAACTCGCACACGTATTCGATCTTGTCAGTGCCCGCCAGTTCGCGCACACGGCGCTCCCAGTTTCGCAGCTCTTCTTCATTGAGGGCGTTGTCCAGGGAGAGCATGGGGCGGGAATGCGGCACCTTAACAAAGCCTTCACGCGGTTTCCCGCCAACGCGCTGCGTGGGAGAATCGGGCGTCACCAGCCCCGGATGCGCAGCTTCCAATGTCTTGAGCTCCCGCATCAAACGGTCGAAGTCGGCATCGCTGATCTCCGGGGCGTCCAGGACGTAATAGAGGTGTTCATGATGGCGAATCTTCTCCCGCAGGGCCTCCACCTGGCGCTCGATATCTTTATCCTTAGGACGTGTGGGCATGTGTAGATTATATTGAGCCGTTCCGCTGATCCGTGCTGCAAAGCGTCAATCAACGGCTAGGCAAACATTTGATTCCGGTTTTGCTAAATACTAAATGCTGAGTCCCGACTACTTCAGGGGCAGCACGATCAAGCAATAAGGCCGCAGCGATTAGCAATATCATGAAGAGGGCGCTCCTAATCTATAACCCGTCATCCGGCCGCAGGCGAGAGCATCGCGTCGATCAGGTCTCCAGGGCGCTTGCCATTTTTCGTGCCGCTGGGGTGGCTGCGGAAAGCTGCGCCACCACCCATACCGGTAGCGCCGTGACTCAGGCTCAGGAAGCTGTGGCCGCAGGCTTTGATACGGTGATTGCATGTGGCGGAGACGGCACGGCCAATGAAATCCTGAATGGCCTCATGCTCTCCAGCGCTGAAGCTGTGCTGGGAGTGCTTCCTTTCGGGAGCGGCAATGTGCTGGCAACTGATCTGTGCTTGCCCATAGATGCCGAGGCCGCCGCCCAGGCGTTGCTCCGCTACAAACCGCGCGCATTGCAGCCCGGCCTGATGAGTTATCAGGACAGGTCAGGGCTTCAGAAGCGCTATTTCGTTATTGTTGCCGGGGTCGGGTCAGACGCCGAACTCATGTACCGGACCGCCGTGGAAGCCAAAGAACGCTACGGTGTTTACGCCTATTTCCTGGAGATGTTCCGGATGGCCCTTCGCCGCCGCTTTCCCATGTTCAAGGTAGAGTGGAAAGATGAGCAGGGAAATTGGCGCAGCGGACAAGTGGCAATGGTGATGGCTGTCCGGGCCAGTCGATTTCCCGGGTTGTTGAAGCGTGCGCGGCTGGGCGCGGAACTCGCGCGCAACGACTACCGGCTGATGCTTTTCCACACCAATAAAGTCCGCCACTTTTTGAATTACCTTGGCAGCGTGATGAGCGGAAGAAACTGGACTGTGCCGCAAGTGGAACTTGCCCATTCCACATGGTTCCGCTGTACTCCGCTCGCGTCACAGGACCCCACCAGCATCCATGCAGAGGTTGATGGCGAACTGCTGGGAACGCTGCCGGTGGAGGTGACGATTGAGCCGAGGACGTTTAACCTCCTAATGCCCCAAGAAAATAGCAAAGAGCAATCATGAGCATCTATACGATAGTGAAGTACTACAAGGTCTATGAGGGCGTGATGGTTTCCGAGAAGCCGATGGATGAACTGGACGGAGTGCAATTGCGTGGATGGCTCAAGAGTAGAGGCTATTCATACGAACAAGCAGAGCAGACCATCAAGCAGTTGGATGACCACGGTTCCATCAGGGTGCAACTCCCTGCGAATCCTGCCACCGGCGAGATTTCACAGAAAAGCGAGAAGAGTTAATGAATAGCACTGTCTTTGCTGTTGCTTTTCAATTTTGACACTTTGGCAATCCCCGCCTATCGCAGCTTATTCAAATCCGGTCAAAATCGGTGACAGCGCTGTTCCCTGTAACCTGTCCCCTATACCCCCCCATGTCTCACTCACTCGAACTGTTTTCGAAAACGCTCCAGTTGCTCCTTTAGGTCGGCCTGCTCTCTTCTTAGCGCCGCTACTTCCGCTTCCAGGCGCTCGATGCGTTCGCTTTCACCGCTGGGAGCAGCCGTCGTAGAAGTCTCGGGCAGCGAAGTGGAGCCTTCCACATCACCACAGAACAGGGGCGCAAAGCGGGATTCTTTTGTGCCTGGCTGGCGCGGCAGCATTTTCACCATCGGCGGCTCGCGCTGCATCAAATGCTGCAGGCCGGAGAGGACATCTGACAGCTCCTCAAAGCGGTACATACGCTCGGTGCGTCCGCGCAGTTCGCCGGGCGTCTGCGGCCCACGCAGCAACAGCACACACAGGACCGCTATCTCCGGGCGGGTAAAGTTGAAGGCCTCCTGAAGCCGGTGTTCGTACTTGGTGACCCGGCTATCCGCGCCCCCGGCTGCCCCGGCCAGCCCTTTCTCATTGAGCGTGCGCAACGCCTTCCGGACTGGTTCCTCCTCCAGATTCAAGACCGGCTCGCGATTGTTCTTCTGATTGCAGGCATTGATAAGCGCATTGAGAGAAAGCGGATAGTAATCCGGAGTGGTGATGTCCTTTTCTACCAGCGAGCCAAGCACGCGCGCCTCAACGTCAGTCAATACAAAATTCATGCCAACCTTCCAACCCATAAGGATATCAGCCGATTGCGGCTACGGGGACTGAAGCTCAGGGGAAGACTCGGCGCCGGCTGGGACTAGCTCGCGTTCGTTTGTAGCAGCCTGGAATATGACTGGTTACGACCGTAAATGCTTTCGGCCATTAAATACTGCTCTATACTCAATCCAAATAGAGAATGCCTCAGCGCAACCGCTCGCAACCGAGGCATAAGACCAGGGTCCCAAAGCAATTCAGAATAAGAGAGGTACTTCGCATGGATATGGTAAAGATGTTTCAGGCGTTGAGGGCACCCGTGTTTGCACTACGCCCAAATCAACTACGCCGTGTATTTTTTGGGCTGCTTGCCACGCTTCTTATGGCGACGCTTACCCTGAGCACTCTGGGTCAAGACTCCGTGTTACTGGTTGGAGCCGGTTCAACGGTTCCCTTGCCGCTCTATAACAAGTGGGCCCAGGAATTCAACAAAGTCAGCCACACAGTCCAGATGCAATACCAGCCGCTCGGAACCAGCGAGGGTATAAAACTGATAACCGGAAGCAAAGAAGAGTTAGGTAAGACCGACTTTAGTGCCGGTGAAGTCCTGCTGACTGAAAAAGAGCGGGAGGAAGGGCACCTCCTGGAATTGCCGGCAGTGATCATCGCGATTGTCCCTGTCTACAATCTGCCCGGAAATCCGGAACTCAAGTTCTCAGGCGAATTATTGGCCCAGATCTTTCTTGGCCACGTGAAAAACTGGAACTCCCCACAGATCGCGCGGCTCAATCCTGGCGTGTCCCTGCCGGCCCTGCCCATCAAAGTCGTCTATCGGCCCGGAGGCAAAGGAACCAACTACGTGCTCACTGATTTCCTCTCCAAAACCAGCGCTGATTTCCACGCCGGCATAGGTCGCTCTGCCTCCCCTAAGTGGCCTGTGGGAGAACCTGCAGAACGCAGTTCGGATATGGTGGACAAGGTCGCAGGCGAATCCGGGGCCATTGGATATGTAGAACTGCAGTACGCACTGGCGGCAGGGCTTTCTGCCGGACGGGTGCAAAATGCGTCGGGAAACTTTGTCAAGGCCTCAGAACAGACAATCGTTGCGGCCTGTCGGGCCATCGAAGCCCCAGGATGGAATAAGTTTGCGGTGTCCTTGACCTATGCCCCTGGAGCAGATTCTTTTCCCATCACTAGCTTTAGCTGGTTGTATCTGCGCACTACTTCCACTGACGCTCGACGCCGCGCTTCCCTTGTCACTTTGTTGAACTGGATCTTCTCCAGTGGCCAGAAAATTGCCAAACAGCTGGGTTATTCCCAACTGCCGCCTCAATTGCTGGATAGTACCAGGTTGAGAGTCAGCTCACTCAAGTAGCCGAAGCTTCGCTTCTCGGGCAAAACTCCGCGATGCTCAGTTTTTTCCCACACGCGTGCACCAAGTTTGCAGCCAAGCGAGGGCAACACAGGTAAAATGCTCATTTCCTTAAGAGGCGCAAAAATTGGAACCTGTTACCCACCTTCTTACCGGAGCTTGCCTGGGCCGTGCCGGTTTGAATCGCAAGACGGGGCTGGCTACCCTGACACTGGTCGTGGCTTCCGAGGCCCCCGACGTGGATATTGTCACGTTGTTTGGCGGATCAGTGTCCTATTTGCAGCATCATCGCGGAATCACTCACACTCTGCTGGGCGCGCCGTTTGTGGCTGCCGGTTCTCTCGCGCTGGTCTATGGCATCTACCGCCTTCTGCTCTCGCGTGGACGAAAACTCAAGCTGGCTCCGAATTGGCCCTTGCTTTATCTTTACGCTCTGCTGGCCACGCTCCTTCACGTTTTTCTCGACTTCACCAACAGTTACGGAGTCCGTCCCTTTGCGCCTTTTAATCCCAGGTGGTACTCGTGGGACATTGTTTTCGTTGTCGACCCCATCCTCCTGGCTGTCCTATTGCTGGCGTTAATAACTCCCGCCCTCCTTGGGCTGATATCGGAGGAGATTGGAGCGCACAAGTCTTCGCGGGGACGTGGAGCGGCCATCTTCGCTCTTGTCTTTTTTGCTGCTTTAATCGTGGTACGCGACTTCGAGCATCGTCGCGCCGTGAATCTGCTTCAGTCGGTTACTTATGCCGATCAGGACCCGCGCCGCGCCTCCGCCTATGCGACCTACTGGAATCCATTTGTTTGGAATGGCGTGGTGGAGACCCGGGATTTTCTTGAATCCGTGCTGGCGAATCCGCGCACGGGCCAGATTGACCCGGAAGGGACCGCCGTAAGACGTCCCAAACCGGAAGAGACCCCGGCGACCCTGGCAGCCAAGGAGTCCCGGCTGGGGCGGGTCTACCTGGATTGGGCCGCGTATCCGCTCGTGGAGGCCGACCGGTTGCCGGATGGAACGGGCTACAAGGTGCAGTTCGTTGATTTGCGCTTTGCCCGCATTTCTTCCGATCGTCAGCCGCCTCCTTTGGCAGCCTATGTCATCCTTGATGCAAAATTGAGGGTCGTGGACATGTACGTGGGCGGCCCGGTTTCGCGCAGCCGTGAATAAGCCGCGTTAGCCGGCAAGTACAATCGCTTATCCCTGCGCAAACATTTTAGAAACCGGGGGTTCTAGTAAAATTTTTAGCGTGGGCATGGATCTCTCTTCCGATAGAGCGCAGGAAGCCACGCGCATCGTCCGCGAACTACGCCAGGCGGGATACTCAGCCTATTTAGCCGGTGGATGCGTGCGCGATCTGGTGCTGGGCCGCGAGCCATCTGACTATGATGTGGCCACCTCGGCGCTGCCGCAGGAAGTCATGCGCCTGTTTCCTCAGACTTATGCTGTTGGCGCTCAATTCGGGGTGGTCCTTGTCCCTGTCCGTCGCGATGATGCTGCGGGCAATCGCGACAATTACTCGGTCGAAGTAGCCACTTTTCGCAGTGATGGCCACTATTCTGATGGCCGCCATCCTGATCAGGTCCAGTTTAGCCATGATGCGCGGACGGACGTCCAGCGCCGCGATTTCACCATTAACGGCTTGCTTCTCGATCCGCTCTCTCAGGAAGTGTTGGATTACGTTGGCGGGCGCGAAGACCTGAAACTCAGAACCATTCGCGCCATCGGCGACCCCGGCCAGAGGTTTGCCGAGGACAAGCTGCGCATGTTGCGCGCTGTGCGCTTTGCCGCCCGCTTCGGCTACACCATTGAACCGAAGACATTTCACGCGATTCAGGAATCTGCGGCGCAGATTCACCAGGTGAGCCGTGAACGCATTCGCGATGAGATTCTTAAGATGCTCACCGAAGGCCAAGCCCGGAGCGCCTTTGAACTGCTTGACCAGACTGGTTTACTGGAGCAGGTTCTGCCGGAGATCAAGCGCATGCAGGGGGTCCAGCAGCCGCCACAATTCCATCCCGAGGGCGATGTCTGGGTCCACACGCTGATGCTGCTGGAAGGCCTGCCGGCGAATTGCTCCAGGACCCTGGCGCTCGGTGCTCTGCTGCACGATGTAGGCAAGCCGCCAACATTTCGCGTAGCGCCTGACCGCATCCGCTTTGATAATCACGTGGCAGTAGGGGTGAGGATGGCGGAAGAAATCTGCCGGCGGTTCCGGCTTTCGAACGATGAAAGCGGACAGGTCTGTGCGCTGGTGGCAAATCACATGCGCTTTGGCGACGTGACGCGCATGAAAGAATCCACGCTCAAGCGTTTCCTCCGTCTGTCCAAATTTGAGGAGCACCTGGAGTTGCACCGGCTGGACTGTCTGGGCAGCCATCGGGATTTGGCGCTTTATGAGTTCGCAAAAGAGAAGGCGTGCAGCATGCCGGCGGAGCAGATTCGCCCCAAGCCTTTGCTTACCGGAGATGATTTGATCCAGGCAGGGTACCAGCCCGGTCCGCAATTCAAAGGGCTGCTGAGCGCGGCCGAAGATGCCCAACTTGAAGGCTCAATCACTACCAAAGAGGAAGCCTTGTCCCTGATTGCCAGGATTGCCACAAATGCCAAAATTGCCAGAATCTGACACCAACCTGCGGCAACACACTCAAGGAGACAGAGTAGGCAAGTAGGTAATTTGAAGAAACGAGACCGAACCCAGAGACCATCCAGTCAGACTCAGCTCATAACATCCATTCGGTTTCCTGGATACCATGGCAAATCAATGACTGCGGCCAGAACCAGGCGCTTCATTTGCATCTGAACTGATTCATGCAAGACACGACGCGCAGAAGCGCTGAAGAAATTTTTGATGTAGTTCTCAACAACGCCCGCGAGGAACTTTCCCGATCGACTGTTGCTCTGCTCTTTTCCGGTTTGGCCGGTGGAATCAGCATGGGCCTCACCGGACTGGGAGTGGCCCTGGCCCTCAGCTATCTGGGAGATGGTCCAGTACAGCAGTTTTGTGCGTTCTTCCTTTATCCCACCGGCTTCATTGTAGTCATCATTGCCCGGGCACAACTCTTTACTGAGAATACGCTCTATCCAGTTGTTCTGGTCCTGGATGAACACAAACACGTTCTGAACTCGTTGCGCTTGTGGGCCGCGGTATTTTCCTCCAACGTGGCCGGCGCAGTTTTTTTTGGCTGGCTGGTAATGAAGACTGGCGCGCTCCCAGCGAACTTTGCCGACGCCCTGGCCGGCCTCGGGATTCGCGCTGCTGAAGGCCATTTCACCCTGATCTTTGCCAAGGGAGTCATAGGAGGCTGGCTCATTGCGCTGGTAGCCTGGTGCGTGGCAGGCAGCCATTGGACCATCGCCCAGATCGTGATTACCTGGCTTCTTACCTTCATCGTGGGCGCCGGCCACTTCTCCCACTGCATTGCCAGCAGCGCAGAGGTGATGGCAGCGATCATGTCCGGGCATCTCTACCTCGCCGATTACTTTCGCTGGCTCCTGCCCTGCGCTCTGGGCAACATTGTGGGCGGAGTAGCGATCGTCAGCCTGCTGAATTACGGCCAGGTGCGGCTCGGGGAGCAAAAGACCTGACCGCCGACGTGCGTTTGAAGACAGCGGTGTCCACAGCTTCACTTCTCCTCAGCCCCTCACGCTATAATCAGACGTTTCACTACTAACTTTGAGGCTCTCTGACTATGGCACAATCAGGAATAGCGGCTATCCCCGCATTGAAGGACGTTTACACCCAACTCAGGACGCGCATGGACAAGGCAGTCGAAGACTTCCGCGCGAACCTGGCTGCCGCTCGCACAGGAAGAGCGTCTGTGCACATGCTGGACAACATTCGGGTAAGCTGCTACGGCTCGGAGATGCCGCTCAGCCAGCTATCCCAGATACATGCCCCGGAAGCACAACTATTGACCGTGCAGCCGTACGATCCCGGCATTCTGGGAGACATTGACAAGGCCATCCGTTCAGCCGGATTAGGACTGAACCCAATGAATGACGGAAAACTTATCCGCATTCCCGTCCCGCCCCTCACGGAAGATCGGCGCAAAGACATGGTTAAACACCTCCACAAGATCCTTGAGGACCACCGGACGGCCGTGCGCAATATCCGCCGCGACGGCAACGACCTGATCAAGAAAGCGATGAAAGATAAGAAAATCAGTGAAGATGAAGAACGCCGCGCGCTGGAGGAAGTCCAGAAGCTCACCGACGATGAGATCAAGAAAATGGAAGAGATGGGGAAGGCAAAAGAGAAGGAGCTAATGACGGTCTAGGTTGGCTGTGCGTCCATTATCGCCATAAGACGTTTTGACCAGTTTCAGAAGCTCGCCCAAGGAAAGCTGCATGCGTGAGGTCATTTCTCCGGCCAACACTGCTCAAAACAAATTAATAAGATCAACCGGTACTTACTACGCTACGGAGGCTGCTCTGTCTGGATTGTATGTTCCGGCCTCGGCTTATTGAAATTCACTCACGCGCTGGCGTTCGTGAGATTTGGGACGCACGGGATGCTAGAGGGACGGGGATGATCCCGGTTCTCTCATTCCCTATCTTTTATCTTTAGAAGGCAAGAAATAGGTTTAGCAGGTATCTTTAGAAGGCAAGAAATAGGTTTAGCAGGTCGAGCTGCTTAAGGTATGCAGGGAGAGATATTGCGATGCTCGAAGCGTCTTTGCCACGAGAGCTTCTACTTCATGGCACGATTCTGTTCTTATTGGGACTTCTAAACGGCGTCCTGGTGCAGCGCTTTCCGAATCCAAGGATGGGTCTATCCGCGCATCTCGCTGGTGTGCAAAATGCTTTAGTTCTCTGGGCATTCGGACTGATTTGGCCGCATCTGAAGCTGCAACTCTTAAGTCAGCGCTTTGCGGCTTGGGCCGCGATCTCCAGCATGTATGCGATCTGGCTGGCGCTCATCCTCGCTGCGGCGTGGGGGACGAGCCGATCTACTCCCATTGCCGGCGCCGGACACTCAGCCTCCGGCGGGAAAGAACTTACTGTGACCGTGCTCATAGTTTTCGGATCACTCGCAATTATTGTTGCGACTGTATTTGTTCTTTGCGGCCTGATCTGAATTGCCACCGCCATCATTGCACAAGATGGAGACCGCAGCGATTTACTTGTCAGCCTGTCTTTTCCCGCGCCAGCTTCGAATCATACGTCCGGGCTAAAAAGTCATAGAGCACCATCTCTTGTGCGTTGGCGGCGGAGCGGAACATCCGATTCAAGTGCATGTGAACGTAGCTCCCGGCCAGCTCGGCGATCGGCTTGGTCAGCTCTCCCGCCTCCTGCGCAGCTTCCAGTTCGCCGCGAATCGTTTTTAGCTGTCCGGCGAAGCGAGTCAGGGCGGACTGTGCCTGGGCGGGAAATCCGGCGCTATCGACGGCTGTCTCCAGCAGCCTCTCCAGAGCTTGCCGTTCCTTGCGGAACTTTTCCGAAACCTGCTTCCTGTAAATCTGTTGCACCGCGAAATTTTTTTCCTGACTTTTCCCCAAACTGTTGACGAGCGCGTGCCGGGCGCTTAAGTCCAGCCCGAGGCCGGAGAGAAGGCAATCAACACTGGCAAACGCCAAATGCCAGCGGATTTCGGCGCCCAGTTGATCGGCAATTGCTTCCAGCAAATCGAGGACGAGTTCACTGTCCAACTGGAACAACCGCTCTGCAATCAGCGTGCCCCTCATGCCGCCGTAGCGTTCCAACTCACGCTCGTAGGTATCGATTTGCATGCGCCACGCCATGTCCTGCTGCCTTTGCCGCTCGATGCACTCCCACAACTCAGGAAGCACCTTTGTGCTTAAGGGTCCGGGCATGCCATGAAAACGCAGGCGCAGGTGTCCGTGAGGATCGCTATAACGGATAAAGAACCAGTTGTCGGCTGTTTTGGCGGCAAGAACTCTTGCCACCAATGGCTTGATCTGCTCCACCAGAAGCCGGTCAGCCTGCGACGGGCTGGCATATATTTTTGCAAACAGCCATTCTGACCCCGGCAAGAAATTTCGTTCGGTCTTGGCGGCCCTGATGGCCGGCGCCGGTCTGATCTGATTCCGGTTTGCAACCGTAGCGGGTTCGGAGCGAACCGGCTGGTCCTTGCGGCGGACAAAGGGAATGACAACCTCGTGAGTAAACTTTCCTTCCGGCCCGCACGCGGAAAGGCAGTCAGGGCCGGCGGCCATCTCCACCAGCCGCGCACTCTCCCGCTTCTTGATGTACTCAATCAGGGTTTCCACGCTCAATACATTGTCGAAATCAATCAAGAGTTGGTTGTCTGCCTCCGTGAGTAATGCAAATCGCGGGACTCCCTTGCTGTTTCGCCACGCATCGATTCTGTTCAGCCGCTCAGCCCCCCGTTCCCGGGCCAGAGTCTCGATCACCTCCTTGCTCATCCGCCAGCGGGCAGATGCCAGGACTATGTTGCCGAAGGTCACGCGGGGAAGGAAAGCAGCTTGCTCCAGAATGCCCCAGTCCCAGCTCATGCCGCCGGAAACTCCCTGGGTCTGCAAAACACAGAGGAACTTGTACACCTTGAGGTTCCGGCCATGCTGATAGCCGTGCGCAGATGTGAGCCTGGGGAGCACCTCACATCCCAATCGCTGCGAGCGCAACACAACACGATCGTTTTCGATGGAGACCGTCAAGTCCGTGACCGGTATCTGCTGGTCCAGGGGAGCGCGGGAAGTTGCCAGGAAAGGAATTTCATACCGGCGCAGCATGGGCCGGCACAGGACGTTCCCGATCCGGCCTTCCGGCAAATGTGCCACCTCCGCATAGACTACATCCTCACCGGCCCTGATCTCCTCCTCCGCTCGCAGATGCCTCTGGACGCAAGCCGTGAGCCGTTCATCTGCGTGACAGAACCGCCCTAACAGCAGAGCGCCGGAAGGCCCACTCACGCCTTGAAGGTGAAAAGAAAGCTTGTTCTCCTGAGCGTTTGCCGATCCAATCAGATGCCCTATCACGGCAAAGGCCTGCGGCAGCGGTAAAGGATTTTCTGTCCGCAGCGCTTCCAGAAGTTTTTTGTCCAGCTCCAGGGTGGTCTTTTTCTGCTCCGCCAACTCTTCAAGCTTGCGCATCAGGATGAATTCTGATTTACGCGCCTTGAATGTGGAATCCTCGTCTGCGCCGGAAAAGTCAATGTCATCGATCAAAGGCTCCGGCGCAACCTCGGGGCCCTCTTTCCGCTCGAAACCGATGCCAACCTCGTCATCCAGCGCCAGCAGCAGCGGGACCGCCTGGTCCTGGTAGCGTTCGTGGAAATCTTCCTTGAACCCCTTGAACGGGTCCGGTGGGGAAGAGGGGCTGAGAGAATGCAGGACATCAACCCCGCGCAGAATGTCGCGGATCAATCGCTGGTCCAGAGAGACATGTGCCGCCGTCTTCATCATGTCCACCTGCACCAGGTGGTCCAGCTTGAATTTGCAGGGAAGCGGAGAGATGGTATTGACGATCTCCTGATAGTCCGCCATATCATTTCCCACCCCGCGCTGGTCGAGTTTGTGCAAGCGCTCTGAAACTGACTTGAGCGCGTCGCTTACAGACGGGTCCTGACTTCCTTCCAACTGGACCAGCATGTCCCCAATTGGCTCGCCGCCGGTAATCGGAGGCACAAGTTCGGAAACCAGCATCTGCGATTGGATCAATTGCCGAACGTACTCCTCTGCTTCCTGCAGGCTTATTTCCGGGTCATCTTTTACCAGGGCCTGCGCCAGTTCCACGGGAGTCGCGCCACCTGTTGCCCTCTCCAGGGTTGCTGCCAGGTACGTCGTATGCTCTGTCGCAATCAGGCGATAGCAGCGGACCTCATTGGAGGTATAGCTCTGGGCGTGATGGTATCTGCCCGCGGCCAGGTACAGGCTGGTGTTAGGGCGAAAGTGAAGCTGGTTGTGCCGCAGAGGGTCAAAGCTGATCTTCTCCGCCAGATTGCAGAGATATTCCATGTCCAGGCGGCTGCGCCGCCAGTAGCCGGCGCGCGGCCCAATTTCCAGGCGCGTCTCAGAGGCAATCTTTCCCAGGGAGCAACCGGCAAATAACCCAAACGGCGTGGGACGGCTAGTCATCCGCGCTACGTAGCGATAGAGCGCACGCTCCAGCTTTTGTCCGTTGGCGCTCTCCGGTTCCTTCTTCCAAATCGAAAGGGATTCACAAAATTCAGGCGAGGCGAGCCACAGCGCCTCCTTCACCTCGGGGCGTTCCACCAGTTCTTGCAGCCTGGCGCGAACCTGTTTGCGGTCAGCAACAACAGCAGAGGAAAGGTCACTACCATTGTGGAGCGCTTGCGCAAAGCTGAGTCCCGCGGAAAGAGCCAGAAATTCCTGAAAAGGAAGGAGGGGAGTTCGCAGTACGAAAAAATCCGATGTGGTGAATTGATTCATGCCTGGATGGACAGTGGAGGGATGTCCACGATGAAAACCCGGTCCCAGCAGGGCTCCATGCCGGTAATGGCTGCGAGCAAGCTCAGGCCCACGCCGGCGATACCCTCGATGATACCGAGCTGTCCCTGGAATCCCAATTCTCCATCATCGCGGGGCGTCATGACCGAATAGCCAGCCGCGCCCGTGCCGGGCTTCCGAAATTGAAGCGTCCTCTCGATCCAATAACAGGCGGTGCGAGAAAAGAGCTCATCATTGGTTGCCTGGTAGAAACGGTTGAAGATGTGGGCCAGCCCGGCCGATCCGTGACAGAAGCAACTGTCAATGACCCCGCTGGTGTGGGGCTCGCGGCGTGCTGCCTTTTGGGCGATGGACAGAGCCCGCTGCTCCCATAACTTTGTTCCAGTGTGCCGCGCTGCCAGAAACAAAGCGGCGGCCAATCCGACGTCGCCATAGCACCAAGCCATCCTGGCGTCTTTAGCCGGCTGGTCCGGGGAAACAAGAGAGTCAAAGCACGAGATTGCATGATCCGGAAGCTTCTGCCGCAGCAACCAGCACACCGCCCCTTCGAGGAGCCGTCCGGCTTGCTCTTGCGCGACTCCCGCAGCCTGGATTCTGCCGAGCAGCGCGATGATCCCAGGCACGCCATGCGCCAGGCCCAGATTGTAATACCCTTGAGGATATATTTCTCGTTGCTGTTGAGGCAGGAGGTTGGGGCGGGTAAACCAGCGGAGCCCATCTCCAGAAGCCTCGGCCAATTCGGAAAGACGTTCAACAATCAACTCCAGGCATCGAACCGTGACAGGCGCCCCGCCACGCTCCAGGCAATAAACGCCCACCCCTACCAGGCCGCCCACCAGGTCGTAATCCTCCTTCCAGGGAGAGCGGTTGAGGTAGAGCTCCAGAGCAAGATCAATTTCGCTGCACATGTCTGCGGAAGAGCCAGTGAGCAGATTGTTCACGTGCTCCACTGCCCAGGCGATGCCTGTGAATCCGGCGTACAACGAAGGTCCCATCGGTTGGCCGGCCAGCGCGTCAATGCCGATGTTGAGGTATTGAAGAGCAAGGTCTCCCGCACCGGCGAAAAGGCCTGCAGTTTGCAAATATGCGAAAAAAGTTGCGATGCCTGCTGCGCCTGCTCCAAGTTCAGGGTTCCCTGATGCGCGCTCCTGGTCTCTAAGATCGCGTTCCAGTGCCATCGCGATTTCATGGATCGAAGCGAGTGCAGCCTGTGCATGCTCATGGTCCAGCAGGGGTTTCCAATAGCGCAGCCTTGAAGTGGCAGGTGTGTACATTTTTGCAGATCAGCGTGTCGCCACCTGAAAGGAAGAGCAAGCAGATCCCATCCGCCGGGTACAGAGATGGAAAGACTGTCACTCTCCATGCAGGGTATCGATGTTTCGGACAATTTCAGCCTACAACAAACCGCACTCGCGGTGCCAGCTAACGGCAGGCAGAGTTACCATTGCCTTCCTGCGCGGGAAAGTCCAAAAACGGCAGATGAATCGCTGGGTACAGCGCCCGACCTCATCCGGTCACAAAAAATGCCGGCCGAGCTGTGAGCAATTCGCCAAGCCACCCGAACCATGAATTTCGGCACGGAGGCGCTGGTAACAACGCCTCCGTGGCTTGGCAGTCTAGATGGTTATCAGTATGTACATGGGGCTGTGATCCAACGTGTTGTCAGTTGGCCTGCGTAAAGTTTCGCAGGGTTTCCTGGCTGAATACCTGCTTGTTTGGCAATTGCAAAACTGCTTTCGGTTTACGGACAGATTTCACAAATGCTGACAATAGGGCAGGTCAAGGTGCAAGGCCGGGTACTTGCACCGCCCACCACATTCGTCGCTTCTTCCTGAGTTAGATTTCGCAAGGTTTCCTGATTAAGGGTAAGCTTCTTTGGTTTGTTTTCCATGGTCGTCAAGACCTCCTTGTGCGACGGCTTGTCATTTAGCCGCAACGCGTCATTGATTGTAGTTTGATTTGGGAACAGCCGTGAAATATTTCTCCGTACGGTATGGATCCCATAGTGGGACTATATTAAGAACCATTAATGATTGCCTGGATCGCCATGGGACGTGGTTGTTAAGATATGGTGCGTGACTGCCGAAGCGATTCAAGCGAACGCCCTGTCCGCTCGGCGACGATCTGCTCGACATCTTCGCGGGTGACAGAGACGGTTGCAATCGAGTCAATCTTGTACTTCTCTCCCAGCGCCTTCAGGTTTTCACGCGCTTTTTTTAGTTCGTCCTCATAAAAGCGGGCCTTTGAGAACTCGTGGTTGTTGATGGCGTATGCTTGCCGGGAACCGAAAAGCTTGATTTGTTTCTGGGCATCCCGCATCTCAAGCGGCAGAGTGCTCTGGCGCAGCTTAACGCGGGCCCCCGCTTCATCGATCAGGTCAATCGCTTTTTCTGGAAGATAGCGGTTGGGAAAATAGCTGTTGGAGTGGAAAACAGCATATTGAATCGCCTCATCCGTGTAAGTGACCTGGTGAAACTTCTGGAAGCGGTCCTTCACACCCACAAGCACTTGAATAGCTTCAGCTTCATTGGGTAGCTTGATTTCAACGACCGTAAAACATTCTTCCAGCCAGGGCGCAGCCTCCACGGTCTTTGCGTGTTCTGCTGGGGTTGCGGTGCTGATGCATTGGACCTTGCCGCTCATCAGGGCCGGCTTAATCACGTTGGCCACGCTGAGGAAATGTTCCGTCCGTGCCAGGCTGTGCAGGCCGTCAATGGAAAAAATTGGACCGGGCCGGTCATAAAGTATTTCTTGCACAATCTGCTCGAGGTTCTCTTCAAACCGTGCGCGGCTCTTGGTTCCTGACACAATCACCGCCAGATCCAAATTCACGATGGACCTGCCGGCCATGTTGCAGACCACGCCCCCCGCTATGGGTTGTGCGAGTCCATAGACAAGTGTTTTTTTGCCCACCCCCTGCTCGCCCACCAGCAGCGGGTTGTTGCCCGTGAGACGGCTGAGAACTTGTATGACGCGTTGCATTTCCAACTCGCGCCCAATCAGTGGTGGCAACTCCCCATTTTCGGCCTGATGAGTGAGATCGGCGCCAAACTCAGAAAGGTGGACGTGACTCCGCTGCGTGGGTTCTGCGGGTGCCGTACCCTCTCCGGCGAGCTGACGCACCTCTTCGCGCACCTGCTCGGTCTCCAACATTGGTGAGCGGCAGGTCAACTGAAGTCGGAACTTTTTCCCGGACTTCAGTGTTGCCCTCAATTTCCTTGCGAATCGATTCGAATGCTGCCACGGACCTGAAAAGGCGGTTTACCAGAGGTTTATCTGCTCTCAATATGCCCAGCAGCAAATGCTCAGCTTCTATGAAGGAGCTCCCAAACTCTGAAGCCTCATAGCGAGCGAAAAAAACAGCGCGGCGCGCCTTCTCTGTATATCTCTCAAACATATGACGAATCGACTTCTGGTTGTATTGAGCAATGGCAGCAATTACATTCCTGGCGATGACTGATGTGGATTCCTAATGCGCCTTGGCTGGGTTGTCGGCTTCGGCCGGCGGCACGGACTTCTTGCTGCGCCGGCTGAGGACAAAGAGACGTCGCCGGCGGCGTTCTACCCGCTGGTCAATCTTCTTCCAGAAGGCAACAAAATAGTCCACCGCAGAGATCACCGAAACGGCCACCATGAACCAGATAGCAGTATGCGCAATCACACGGACAGGAAGAATAAAGTAGTAAAAATCCCAATAGTCCCAATGCAGGGCCAAAATGGCCGCCACCACGGAGACGATCTGCACCACCATTTTGAACTTGCCTAACTCGCTGGCCTCAATGGTGAAGCCCGCGGATGAGGCAATGGAGCGCAGCCCGGAAATCAGGAACTCCCGCCCTATGATGATCACTGCCACCCAGACGTTCACCATGTTCGGGCTAAGCTGGACCAGGGTGATGTAGGCGGCGGTGATCATCAGCTTGTCCGCCAGCGGATCCAGCAGCGTCCCCATGGTGGTGATCTGCCCGCGCCGCCGCGCCAGATAGCCATCCAGCCCGTCCGTGATCGACGCCAGAATAAACAGCGCCGAAGCCAGGATCACCCGCTCCCCGCTAAAACCAATGAAACGAGGGTGGTTGAAATACGGACTGGTAAGGATCCAGATGAGCAACGGGATGGTTGCTATACGCGAGAGCGTAATGTAATTAGGTAGATTCACCGGCCCGGCAGGCCGCCCCTGCGGCTGCCCCCGATTATCCCTAAGAAGCCCATCCCAGTGCAAACCTTCCTCAGCCTATTTGCGGCCGTTCACCGTGTTCAGGCACCGCGTGTACAGATCGAGCAGGTGAGTGGCATAATCCTCCTCCTTGTTCACGTTGCCACCCTGAAAGCCCGCGCCAGGAGAGCTCATTTTGCCGTAGCCGGTGGTGGCGGCAATGAACTTCATCATGTCCAGGGCAATGTCTTCGTTCCGTCGCGTGCCTATGAGTCCGGGTATCTGGTCCATTCTTTCCTCCGAGATTAGGGAATAAAGCTATTTTAAAACCTGGGAGAGCGCCATCGGAGTTACCAAAATTGCCAAAAATGCCAGAATTTGGCGTTCGTGCAGGCGTGTGCATTTGAATAACAATTGTGGCACTTTTGGCAGTGTTGGCAATTGTGCCCAACGCCGGGCTTCTAAACTGAACGATCATTTCGGTGCATGTTCGTTTGGATTGTCCATATCGCCCACTTTGCCTGCGATTTTTCCTTGCCAGCATCTAAAATGCTGATATGGATATGACTTGGGTAACCGACCGCATTGCGCTCGGTGGCGGCATCTGGAACGATCAAAACATGGAAGAGCTGGTGCGCCTGGGCGTGACCCACATCATTGACATGCAGATTGAATTCGATGACCGCCCCATTGCGGAACCTTACGGCGTCAAGGTGCTCTATAACCCCACGGACGACGATTTTCAGATCAAGCCCCCGGAGCTGTTCCGAAGGGGAGTCGAGTTTACAGTGGAAGCGCTGGATGAGCCGCAGAGCAAAATCTTCATCCACTGCGCAGCCGGGGTGCACCGCGCGCCCATGATGACCCTGGCGGTTCTGCGGGTTCTGGGCTGGTCCCTGAAAGATGCTACGGAGCTGATCCAGCGGCGCAGATACGTGGTTGATTTTGCCGACGCGTATGTTCAGAGCGTGGAGAACTTCATTGCGGAATATGACCGTAGCCAGGCTGTGAGCCCGCAACCCGGCACAAATACCGGCGCCTAGCCCGTTGCGGCGGGCCAATTGCTACAATGACTGCCTCATGCCCACGACCGCGGTCCAGCATGTAAGGAGAATGCGGGGTGGCGCGCAAGGCCATTTGATGCGCGCTGAAGACGGGCACTACTACGTAGTGAAATTCCAGAACAATCCGCAGCACCTCAAGGTGCTGGCCAATGAATTTTTGGCCACCCGCCTGGCAGAGCAGGTTGGCTTGCCCGTTCCAGCCACAGAGATCATCGGCGTGACAGACTGGCTGGTGCAAAACACTCCCGAGCTGCGAATTGAGAGCGCCGGACATTCCGTACCCTGCAAGTCCGGTCTGCAGTTTGGGGCGCGTTATGTCTGCGATCCCTTTGAGGGCCAGATCCTCGATTACCTGCCCGAAAGTATGTTCGATCGGATCAAGAATGCTGAGACGTTCGCGGGCATGCTGGCACTGGACAAGTGGCTGGGCAACGCCGATGGACGCCAGGCGGTTTTCTGGCGCAAAGCGGGTGAGAAGAAATACAAGGTGAGTTTTATTGACCAGGGTTACTGCTTCAACGCCGGTGAATGGACCTTTCCCGATCTGGCCCTGCATGGAGTTTTCTACCGCAACCGCGTTTATGCGCACGTGACGGGATGGGAATCTTTCGAACCATGGCTTTCGAGGATAGAAAAACTCAGCCCGCAAGTGATCCAGGACATCGCCGGCTACATCCCCCCGGAGTGGTGCGATGACTGGGAAGCGCTGGAGGCACTGGTTGAGACTGTGATTCAGCGCAGATCCAGGGTTCGGGATCTGATTGCCGCCTTTCGCGAGTCATCGCGCAATCCGTTTCCCGCCTGGGGCAAGACAGCGGGCCAAACGGCGGCACATGCTTATCTGATGTGATCGGAGTATTTAGATTTTGGCTTTAGCGATGCATATGAGTGGGTTGTAGGATCGGAATAATGACAACAACACGGCAAAACTGCAAATTCTTCCTGCTCCGGTATGTGCCGGATGCCATCAGGAATGAATTTGTGAATATCGGGCTGGTGCTTCTGTCACCACACGACCCACCCGAGCTGCGTTTCGCCAGAAACTGGTCGCGGGTGCAGGCCCTCGATCCGCAGGCTGACACCGAATTGCTGGATGCATTCCGCGATGAGCTCAGCCAGGAGGGCAATCAGGAGCTGATATTTACCAGGATAGCGGATTCCTTTTCCAACATCCTGCAGGCTTCAGAATCTAAGGCGTGCCTGACCGCCGTGCCCGCACAGGAAGCTGATGAACTTGCCAGAATCTACCTGGAAGCGCCAAGCGTCCGGCGGGCACGAGAAATGAGCGCGCGTCAAAAGATCTATCAAAGTATGCGCCAGGAATTCGAACAGACGGGAGTATGGCGGCGCATGTGGAAGGACATCCCGGCCTCCAAATTCTCGCGTGCCGGTGATCCTCTGGAAATCGATTGTGGGTATCAGGCGGATTCCACCATCAAGATGTTCCAGGCCATCTCGCTGAGAACGGACATCACAGCGGCCAAGGTGCTGGCCTTCAGTTATCCCGAACTGGCAGCAGGCATTTTGCGGATCGAAAAATCCCAGGCCCAATTGACGGCCATTGTGGAAGATGGACTGGATCAAGACAAAGACAAAGAAAGGAGCGACGAGATCGAATTTGCTCTGGAGACTCTCAAGCGGCATGCCATCCAGGTAGCCAGGGTTTCCGATCTTCGGGGCCTGGCCGCTATGGCGGCGAGAGAGCTGAGAACACTTCCTTAATCGCCATAGTTGCCGTGAGCCGACATCAACCGCCGGCGCTCAACCACGCGGAGAAGCGTCGGATTTCAGGTTATGGCAATTTTGGCAGTTCCAGCGATTTTGGCAATGCCCTGGCTTGCTTCGGGGAGCAGGTTGGCGGCTTCACGGTCTCCTTGCCCCATCCAAACGCGCGGAAGCGGTCGCCTTCAATGATCTTGGTGCGCAGGCCGTCCATCACCGCGGGTATCTCCGGATGCGGCATGCCGGCTACTAGGTAAATCACCAGGGCTGGTTCAGCCGGATTGTCATCGCTCACGCCCACACCAACGCCCTGGATTCCCGATTGGGACATCAGGCCCTGAGCATGGACCTCCTTGATCGCTGTCGCGCGCTTGATATCAGCGACCGCTGCTCGAGGCGGGGGTGAATTGGCATAGACGACGCGGGTACGTACGCCATCCAGGGTGGCCGGCAGCGGAGTCGCTCCACGGACCGTGATCACCACGGCGCCTTCTTGGGGATTGTCCACGCTGGCGCCCACGTTAACGTCGCTGACCGACGGACTTCCGAGCAACTTACTTGCATACTTTTCTTTCACCGTGGTAACGCGATCCTTCTCAGGCGCGGAAAGCGTCGCCGCACTTGCACCCACGGTTTTACTTGCCGAGCTGGCCGTAGCGGTGGGATCGCAGCTTACCGCGTGATCTCCTCCTGTGCCGGCGAACGTCAATGGCGCAAGCGCATTCACCACGTCCTGGATAGGATTTGCGGTTGTGCTGGTGGTGTTTCCGGCGAAAAGCAGGCCTACCGGACGCGCTGTATCGGAGGTCACAACCAGGGAGCCGGAATCGCCGCTCGCGCTGAAGTTGCCGCCGTTAATGACGACCTGGTTGGCGAAGGTGGAGGTGAATGCCTTTGCACCGCCACAAGATACGTTGTAGTCAACGCTGACGCTGGTGTTGACCGACTGCAAATTTGAGCAGGTCAGACCCGTGCTTCTGCCACTCTTGGCCACGCCCTCGTTAGCGGCCAGAACATTGGCTGGAACAGCTAGCCCAAGGGAAGAAGGAGGAGCAGCAGCGATGCTGTTTGGACCTGCTGCGCCCAGATCAAGGATGTTGCCGGAGGGGTCCACGCTTCCGTTTACGATCGCCGCAATGGCAGCATCCACGTTACTGGGCGCTGGCCCGTTGGTTCCATTGGTCGGTTTCAGGGTGGCGGCTTTCGTCAAGTGGGCCACCACCACGCCCACAGCGCAGTTATTGTCCACCAACCCGGGCTGGGTGATGGGATCTCCATTGGTGCCGTGGTCCGACTTATCCAGCACATGATTGTTGCTAAGGATGAAGAGGTTCACACCGTCGGTTACCAGACTGCCCAGAGTCCCCGAGCAGCAGGTGACGGTTTGATTCGGAGGTGTGCCAGTAGTAGTGGAATCAGTGGAATTGCCGCCAGTCGTGCCCAGCTTAATGGCCCCCGTTTGACTCACGTGGTTGTCGTTGGGAAATGCCACTGTAAGATTCGCGTTTGCGGTAGTGCCCGAGGCTGAAGCCGTCACCATGAATTTATCGGGTGATGGGAACGAAGCAGGAGCGGTGTACTTGCCAGTAGCGTCAATCGTGCCCACAGTGGAATTGCCGCCCTGCACTCCATTGACACTCCAAGTCGCGGTGGTCGGGGTAACGCCTGTCGTGGCCGTAAACTGTTGCGTCGTCCCCAGGCCTACGGTTGCTGAAGCTGGAGACACGGTCAAGGATGGCGGCGGTGGCGGCGGTGGTGTGCTGGAACCGCCTCCACCACAAGCGGCTACCCCCAGAATCAGACTGCAACTCAAAAGCACCATGCACAAACCGCGCATATCGATCTTGCCCCCTTATTCGTTACTTAAACACCACTGATTGCTTGAAAGTCGCTGCCAAATGCAGCTCGTTAGATTTTACTCTCCTCCGGATTCACCAATAACAGCTATAAGAGCAGGCACTTAGGTCACTTTAGATGCAGGATTGTCTCAGCCCGGGAAGCTTTCAACAATGAGGGATGAATGTGCCGGGAGCAGACCAAGGTGTTTGCCCGGCGATAATCCGTGTTCACAATAGGGGAGACGTTGATTTTGGTGTTCAATTACTCAATTTACCCGATTACCAAATTAGCCCTCATCCGATGTCCTCATCAAACTTCTCCAGGTAATCGCGGATGGCCACCATAAACTGGTCGGCCTCCGCGCCATCGATGATGCGATGGTCATAGCCCAGAGTCAGGCGGATGATGTGGCGGATGCCGATAGAGTCGTTGCCGTTCTCATCGGTAAGGACCACGGGTTCTTTAAAGATCCCACCCATGCCCAGGATCGCCACCTGCGGCTGGAGGATGATGGGCGTGCCAAACTGCGGTCCATAGATTCCCGGATTGGTGATGGTGATGGTGCCACCCTGGACCTCATCGGGGACCAGCTTCTTGGCGCGGGCACGCTCGCCCAGATCGGTGATGGCGCGCTGCAGGCCGACAAAGCTCAGGTTCTCTGCGCCCTTGACCACCGGCACAATCAGCCCCCACTCCAAAGCCACGGCAATGCCGATGTTGACGTTCCTGTGGTACTGGATGCCGTCACCCACCACGGAGGAATTCAGAATCGGCTTGATGCGAATGCCGTGCATCAGCGCTTTGGCCATAAAGGGCATGAACGTGAGCTTGACTCCGTGGCGTTCTTCCCATTGACGGCGGCCCTTGTCGCGCAGCCTGACGATGCGCGTCATGTCCACCTTGAAAACCGTGTGGACGTGGGCGCTGGTACGCTTGGATTCCACCATGCGCTCGGCAATCTTCTTGCGCATAGGAGTCATCGGCACCAGCTCTCCGGCGAGCTCCGGTAACACCTGGGGCTTTGCCGCTGCAGCCGCTGGACGCGGTGGTTGAACCGGGGCCTGGGGCTGAACGGCCGGCTGAGGCGTTGCCGCCGCTGGCCGGGTCACCGGTTGCGGCGCCGGCGGACGTGAAGGCTGTGCTCCAGTTCCCGCGCCGTGCTGCTGCACAAAGCTCAGAATGTCATCTTTGGTGATGCGCCCGCCCAGGCCGCTTCCCGGCACGCCGGCCAGATCCACATTGTTTTCCCGCGCGATGCGGCGGACCAGCGGTGAAGAGCGGATGCGCTCACCGTCGCCGTCCGTCGCGCCCTCGGTTGCCGGGAAACTGATGACCTCGCGTGGCCGTTCGACGGGTGGGGCTTCCACATGCGCAGCCACCACGACTCTCTGTTCTGCCGGACGGGCCGCCGGAGCTGCCACTGCGGGCCTGGCCGGCGTGGCGGTCCCATCGCCGATCACGGCGACCACGGTATTTACCTGCACCGTAGAGCCTTCGGGCACTTTGATCTCACGCAGCACGCCGCCGGTGGGCGCGGGAATTTCCGCATCCACCTTGTCGGTAGAAATCTCAAACAACGGCTCGTCCCGTTGGACTTTGTCGCCGGGCTTCTTCAGCCATTTGGTAATGGTGCCCTCAAAAATGGACTCGCCCATCTGCGGCATGACTACATCCGTGCCGGGGCCGCCATTTGAGCTGCCGTGAGCAGCTACGGGAGGCGCAGTCTCGGTGGCCGGCGGCTGCTTCGGAGCAGAAGTTCCATCGGCCTGGGGGGCGGGCCTCACCTGGGCCGCGCCGTCCGTAGACGCCGCGCCGCCGGTGGTCTGAGCGCCCGCCGTGGATGGCTGAGGAGCGGGCGAGGCGGCAGCAGCCGCGACGCCTTCAGGATCAATGACTCCCACCACGGTATTCACCTGAACCGTTGCGCCTTCGGAAACTTTGATCTCCTTCAGGACGCCGCTCGCGGGGGCCGGAATCTCGGCGTCCACCTTGTCCGTGGAAATTTCAAACAGCGGCTCGTCGCGCTGCACTTTTTCACCCGGCTTCTTCAGCCATTTGGTGATGGTGCCTTCAAAAATCGACTCCCCCATTTGGGGCATGATTACATCAGTCGGCATGAGTTTCCTTCACTTGGTGTTAAACAGTTGATTATAAAAGAATCGGTTCAACGGGTCATCGGGCCGTCGGCAATTTGAGAATTGTGATTTTTGATTTGTGAATTCAGACCCAACCCGCCCTGGTACCCTGTCAAATCAGAAATCACAAGTCAGAAATCCTACTTTTCCGCAATCCACTTATACTGCTGTTCGGTGAGTGGCGCCACGGAGAGCCTTCCCTGGCGCAGAAGCGGCGAATCGGCAAACAGCTTGTTGGCTTTGATCTCGGCCAGAGTGACATGTTTGGCGAGCGGCTTGCCCACGTTGATTTTCACCTTGGGATTCTTTGGATCGGCCGGGTCGACTGACTCGACCGTCGCCGTGCCCACCGCCTGGCGCTCGTCGCCCGTGTGATAGATCACCAGCTTGTCGCCCTTCTGCATCTGGCGCAGGTTCTTCACAGCAACTGGATTGGTGACGCCGTCCCAGATCGTAGTCTTCTCGCGCTGCAGATCGGCGAAGCTGTATACGGAGGATTCAGTTTTGAGTAAGTAGAACATGGTTTTTTTAGTTTATCCCGAACCCTGAGCTTGCCGAAGGGGAGGGAACCCTATGACAACGAGGCACTAAGTCCCCAAAAATTAAACACACTGTGCAGCATTCATTAACGCTGGGTTTGTGATTCTGAGTTTACCGGACATCTTTGTGGCCATAGGGTTCTCTCACTTCGTTCGAGATAAACTCAAAAACTCAAACCTAATACCGGTGCAATCTCCTCGCCTCTCTCACCACATCCTCCACCTTGGGCAAAAAGTAGTGCTCCAGTGGCGGAGAAAATGGAACTGGGGTGTCAAGGGACGTGATGCGAACAATCGGGCCATCCAGGTAATCAAATGCTTCTTCATTAATGATGGCGGCAATCTCACCCGCCAGGCCGCCGGTGCGCGTGTCCTCGTGCAGCAGGATCACCTTGTTGGTCTTCTTCACTGTCTCCGTGATGGCCTCGCGGTCAAGCGGCGCCAGCGTGCGCAGATCCAGGATTTCCACCTCGATGCCTTCCTTGGCCAGCAGGTCAGCCGCCTCCTGCGCCGTGTGCACCATCGCCGCGTAGGTAATGATGCTCAAATGGCCGCCTTCGCGATGCAAGCGCGCCTTGCCGAGAGGGACAATATAACCGTTCTCCGGCACTTCTTCTTTGATCCGGCGATAAAGAAACTTATGCTCCAGAAAGAGCACGGGATTGTTATCGCGGATAGCCGACTTGATCAGGCCTTTGGCATCGCTGGGCGTGGCCGGTGCGACAACCTTGATTCCCGGCGTGTGCACAAAATGCATCTCCGGATTCTGCGAGTGAAACGGCCCGCCGTGGACGCCGCCTCCGGCAGGGCCGCGCAACACCAGCGGCGCGGGAGCATTCCAGCGATAGTGTGATTTGGCCACCATATTCACAATCTGGTTGAAGGCGCAGCCGATGAAGTCAATGAACTGGAACTCGGCCACCGGGCGCAAGCCGGTCAGGGACGCGCCAAAGGCCGCGCCCACAATAGCTGATTCGGCAATGGGAGTATCGATCACCCTCTGCGGGCCAAAGTGGTGGATGAATCCATCAGTGACTTTGAACGCGCCACCATAGACGCCAATATCTTCGCCAATGCAGAAGACCGTGGGATCGGATTCCATCTCCTCCCAGAGTCCCTGCCGGATCGCTTCGAGATAAGTTGATTGAGCCATAACCCTTTCACCTGGACAAATCAGCACAGGTCAAAACTAGCGTTACGTGGCATTGAAGCATGCAGCGGTCAAAAATTTGTGATTTGTGATTCATGATTTTTGATTTGAAAAGTCAACAAGGCTTTTGGTTACGGTTTCGGCGCCGAATTCAAAATCAAGAATCAAAAATCAAAAATGATTCACTCCTACTTGTAATGTATCGCCGCCTCCGTCTCTTTCAGTTTGCCGGAATCGCGTTTCGCTGCCTTGGGCGTCCCGTACTTCGGCTTGATGTCGTGACAGCCCTTGTCGCAGTAGACGCCCTCCGCCGCGGTGTGTGGTTCGGGCATGGGCGAGTTCACCGCAATCTCACGATCGGCCTCTAATTCCTTTTCTACTTCTTCCACCAGCTTGCGGTTCTGCTCCGGCGTAAGCCATTTCTTTGCCAGCAGGAATTTTTCAAACCGGTCAATGGGATCGCGCTTGCGCCAGAAGGCCAGCAGCTCTTCCGGAACATACGCGGCGGCATCGTGGATGGCATGCCCCTTCATGCGCATCATCTTGGCTTCAATCATGGTCGGGCCTTCGCCGCGGTGCGCGCGCGCGACGGCTTCATAGGTCGCATCGTAAACCTGGCAAGCATCGGTGCCATCCACAATCACTGCCGGAATGCCGTATCCGATGGCCCGGTTGGCCAGGTCTTTCACAGCCACCTGGTATTCGGTGGGCGTGGAATAGGCCCAGAGGTTGCTCTCCACGATCAAGACCAGTCCCAGCTTGCGCACCGCCGCAAAATTGATCCCTTCATAGCTCACGCCCGTGGACTGGCCGCCATCGCCAATCCAGGTGAGGCAGGCTAGCTCTTTGCCTTGCAGCCGCGCCCCCAGCGAAACGCCGGCCATTACCGGAAGCAGGTCGCCCAGCATGGAGATAGGCGAGACCATGTTGCGCTCTTCGATATCGCCATAGTGCGAGGTTCCATCCTTGCCCCCGGTAGGCGATCCGGCCTTGGCCATGTACTGCATCATGATGTCGCGTGCATGAAAGCCGCGCACTAGTTGTGCCCCCTGATTGCGGATCATGGGAGCAAACCAGTCATCCGGACCCAGCGCGAGGGCCGAGGCGCAGGAGCAGCTCTCCTGCCCCAGGCCGAAATAAACTCCGCCTACAACTTTGCCCTGCTTGTAAAGGTTCTCCAACGCCTGCTCCATGCGGCGGTTGAGCAGCATCCAGCGGTAGAGCTGCACGCACTGTTCTTTGCTCAGGTATTGCGATTCGCGAATGGGCGGAACGGGGGCATCCAGCGCGCCCCGGATCTCATAGTGAACGTCCGGGCCCTTACTGACCTCAATCACTTTAAAATCAGGTTTCTCCAGCCGCCAGTCAGGAATTCCATACTCATTTGTCTGGGGAGCTTTGCCCGGTGGCCGACCAGTGCGGCCATTGCCGTTGCTGCCACTGCCATTGCGGCTACTGGAAGATGAAGAAACGGTGGTTTTTCTGGAAGTTTTAGTTTTCGCTGCCATGGGACCTTACCAGTTTACAGCAATCAGCCGCCAGAAAATTGGTGCATCGGGTCACGGGATCATCGGAAGACAGGTATTCACACAGGCCTGGATCTCCTGGTAGCTCGTTGTTCGGGATTAGGGTAATTTCGGGAGTTCGCCGGATTTCGCTGCGCCGCTGCTGCTGGCCGAAGCTTTGTCATGCGCAGCCGTCTGTGCCTCGATATAACTGATGATGTAGCGTGCGTCCAGGTCGCCGACAAAGGTGTTCGGCATGCGCACGCCGTTATATTTCTTCAATAGGGCGGTAGCGATTGCGTCTTTTTCGTCCAGCATCTGGTCCGGTTTCTGGATCATGCTTAGCAGCCATTCGCGGCTACGAGCGTGAGTCACACCCAGCAGGTCCGGCCCAATGCCGTCGCCATGGCCAATGGTGTGGCAGGCGACGCATTGCCTGCCAAACAGGTACTGCCCCTTGTCGAAGTTTTCGAGTGGCTGGCCATCTGACTTGCTCTTCTGCTGTGCCAGGTTCGCATGCCTGAAGTTGTCCAGGAAATCACCGATCATTCTCGCCTGAAAGGCCGGATTATCAAGGGCAGAACCACGCATCCATTGTCCCGTCGCTTCATTCCCAATCAATAGGTGAGGGAGGTGGCCGTCCTTATTGATGGAGGGATCGGAGTATAACCCCAGCCGCTTGCTCAGGAACTCAATGTCCTGTTTCTTGCCGGTAAGGAAGGTCCAGCCCGGTCCTACATGGAATTTTTCCATGTAAGCTTTCAGCACTTCGGGGGTATCGTGTTCCGGATCAATGCTGATGGAATAAAAAAAGATGTCTGAGCCCACGCGGGCGCCGAGCTTCTTCTGCACCTGGGCGAGCCGTGCCGTTTCCAGGGGGCAGGCATACCCGCAAGTGGTGTAAATCAGGTCGATGGCGACGATTTTGCCTTTGACCAGATCATCATAAAAATGGACTTTCTTCCCATCCTGGGTAATCAGTTCGATATTAGGAAAATGGCTGGCGTCCGGCCCGGCAGCGGCCGCTGGTTGGGTAAATAATGAAAGATGCGTAAAAAATAGAAATTGAGCCGCAATCAAAAGCACTGCCGCCCTTGCCGGTTTTATCCAACTCTTGCGCAATCGACGTGATCCTTCGACATCCCTGGGGGGAGATTTTGCCTTTGGCCTTCAAGTACCCAATTACCAAATTACCCGACCACCCAATCTTCATTGAGTGGCTGACGTCCGGCGCGCGTTGGGGAGGCGCGCGCCGGACGTGGGGTTAGGCGTTGGGGAGGATATCATCCGGAGTCTCAAAAGTGACGCCGGTCGGTTTGGAAATTGGGGTTGGCAGCGGGTTCAGGAATGGCTGTCCCGCGTTGTTGATATCCCACCGCAACAGCATGGCATTGTCTTCATGCATCGTGTTATGGCAGTGCTCCATGAACATTCCGCCCCAGTCCCTGAACTGCATTTGCAGTACTACAGTTCCGTTCGGATGCAGGCGATAGACATCTTTACGCCCGCTCTCCGCTGGGGAAGGCTTGCTGCCATTGCGAGAGAGGATCTGGCCCTCTTCAAAGTGGATATGAATAGGGTGATCCCAACCCGAGCCTCCTTGCAGGGTCCACTGTTCCGAGGTGGCGAATCCAGGTTGTGCGGAAACCCGGCCGTAGTCCGCGAAGAGCGTGTCGGTCTCGCTCCCGCCATTTTCGGTGCGAATCCCCCACGGGCCAGGGCCGGCATAGCTGGTGATTGGGTCATTGGTCGTGGCTCTGCCGTTGTCGTCAAACCTGAAAGTGCGCTGACGGACGGCGGTAGGCAACGTGGGGTTGGGGATCAGAACGATGCCCTGTCCGTTGCCGGATGGATCGACGCTCTGGTCAGCATGAGGCGGCGGGCCTACGATCTGGAAGCGCAGGAACGAGCCCACGCACGGATCGCAGGAAGTCCCGCTGGTGGCCTGGGAGACGCTCAGGACCTGGCCCGGCAGTTGTCCGCTCGACATCTGTTGCAGATTCACTAAATCAACGGTCTGGCCGCTCTTGTAGCGGGAGAAGTCGATCACGATGTCATACCGCTCAGCGATGCCCAGCTGGTCGGTCTGCGAGAGATTGACGGTGCGTGGCAGCAGGTTGCCGTCATTGGCGATCTGGACAATATTTGAGCTATCGCTCAGCGCCAGGGCGAAGAAGCGGGAGACGCTGGCGTTCAGAATGCGGAAGCGGTACCTGCGCGCATACACGTTAAAGAATGGCTTCCAGGCAAGATTAACGGTCATCTGGTCGCCCAGGAAGCCGTCAAATGCCATGGTGTCCATGGTGAGCTGGCCATTCGAATCCCATGCTTTGTCAGCCAGCAGGAGATTCACATCAAAGTCCAGGTTGCCCCAGTCCTTCGATGAGCCGCTGGGCATGCGCAGATTCACGCCATCGTTCAGCGCCTCGTTTCCGCGATCGAGTGAGCTGTAGATGTTGTTCATCCCGGCCTCGCCCTTGTACACGTTCTGGTCGGTGAAGGTGAACATGTGATCGTGGAACCAGTGCGTGCTCATGGTTTCGTGCCAATCGCCGGGCAGCTTGTTAATGCCGCCATTGCCATCAGGAGCTCCGGCTCGCGGGTCCGTGGCAGCGGTGTTGATGGTGGTAAAGCCGGCAAGTACCCATGGCCAGTGGTAATCGTAGAACTGGTTGGGCCAGAAATAGGCGCCGGTAAAGCCATCGTTCTCCGCTCCGTGATGGCCATTGTGTTCGTGGGTGGAGAGAGTGAATCGGCCAAAGCCGCCATTGTTGGTGATGTCCGTAGGCAAACCATTGTGGTGGCGGAACAGGACCGGCTCACCGTAGCGGACCTGAGTTAGTTTGGGAGGAAAGGTACCGTTGAAGGTCCAGATTCGATTCGAGTTCTGCACCGGAAAGCTGGGATGGAACCTTGGCGGAAGGGATGTAGCCGGATTGATGCCAGAGTTCAAATCTGAGGTGACGCCCGGGTTGTAACTGATGTTGGAGGTGCACGGCTTGGTGGTGACCTCGATCGCCACCTGTGGTGGCAATTGGGCAAACCTCTGGTGCGCCCAGGCTGGTCCTGGTGGACGTCCCTCGATTGGCCCTGTCAGCCCGGTTTGCCCGCCTACCAAAGCAGGATCGACCGGCTGCTGGGTCTGATTGGCTTGCGCCTGTGGGGCTGGAGTCAGGGTAGAAACTGCGTTGCGCGGCAAAACGTCAAACCGCGGCATCGGCTGGCTGAAGGCCGCCACGCCAAAGGTTGGACTGGGGGTCAATCCAGTGGGAATCTGGCTGCATCCGCCCCCGCCGTCCCCACCACCTCCACCATCCTTGAACGTTGCTCCATGCAGCGGCCGCACCAATGGGTTTAAGCCGCCTATGGGCGCCATGATTCCGGCGGCGGTGAAGAAACCCCATTTGACCAGATCGCGCCGTGAGACCTTGCCGTGAGACAGGGCCGCAGTAATCTCGGCGCGGTTTCGACGGGCGTTTTCCGCGTCCCGCAGGCGCCGTTTATCAGAATGTTCAGATAGCCAGATACCTTCTCTATCATCCGTCTTACGACCCATGCTAATCCTCCTTGGTTAACCAGTAAGTTGAACAGTGTGACGTTGAACAAATTTGTTGTCTTCGGCTCCGGCCGTCACAGCAGGCCTGCGCCAGGGGCAAGGCAGTTACAGCATCAAGGGACAGCCCACTGCTGCTCGATCGCCGCAGGGCTGTGCTTCGGGATAGGGTCTCGCCTGCCGTTAGCGCCTGGCGGCAACTCGCAGACGCTACGAGCAACAAAGCATCACCTTAGTAACCGGTGCTCACTTTGAGGCGGCTTCTACGAACCCGGAAATATTAACGAGGTGGGCTGAGTGAGTTGTCAGGAGCTTGTCACCAGTATGTCAACAAATATGCGATTGATTTGAGCCTACATCCGCGAAAAACGCAGTTCCGAGGCGTTGAATTGAGCAGTGTTTCTCGGGCGGGCCCATCAGCATGAGAAAGGGTCAGTCATGTTAGCGCATTCCGATCACGCGCGATCACCCGATCACGGCGATCGGCCGATTGCGCACAACCAAAATGCTGGGAAGCAGTCAGTAACTCAGGCCAGGTAAATATCTTCTTCACCCGCAATTTTTCGCAATTCCCCAGGAGCGCGCGCCGGGAGATCCTGTGGCTCTCGAAAGAGCGAATCCAATGATTCCAGCCACAACGTTTGCGCCTCAAACACGCGGCCAAAATTGCGCGAGACCAGCTCGGCTGTCTCTTCGAGTGTCGGCATCGTGCGTAAAGGATCGGAGAGCGCCAGCTCGCGCTCCAGAGAGGTCACCGGCTTATCCGCGATCCCGCAGGGAACAATCAACTTAAAATAATCCAGGTTCGTGTTCACATTCAAGGCGAAGCCATGCGAGGTTACACCGCGCGAAATGTGGATGCCAATGGCGCCGATCTTGGCCTGGCCTTCGGTCCACACGCCTGTCATGCCGGCAATTCGTTGCGTGACCACTCCCAAATCGCCGCAGCTCCGGATCAGCGTCTCTTCAACTTTGCGGACAAACTCGACTGCGCCGATCTTCGGCGTGAACCCCCGCAGGTCAAAAACGGGATAGCCGACAAGCTGCCCCGGGCCGTGAAACGTGACGTCACCGCCGCGGTCGGTTTCATGCAACTCAATGCCCTTGCTCGCCAGAAAATCCCGCGAGGCAACCACATTTTGCTCGGCAGCATTGCGCCCCAGGGTGATGACCGGCGGGTGTTCCAGCAGAAGCAGCGTGTGGCCGATGCGTCCTTCTTTGACCAGATGGACCACGGTCCGCTGGAGATCGAGCGCGGTAGGGTAATCCACGAGCCCTAAGTAGAGAACGTTGATTACGCGCAATCGCATAGATCTATTGTAGGAGACTTGCGATTTTTAATTTGTGATTTTTGAATTTAGAGCCAAGGGGGGTCGTTGCCCGGTTCTCAAATCACAACTCACAAATCATCAATCACAAATCAGCGGGCGGCCGCCACAATCAAGGTTGCATCATCCGTGAGCACACCGCCGCTGTGATTCCTCGCCGAACCGAGGATCAGCTCTTTCAGCTGGTCGGCTGGAAGCTGAACATTTTGTGAAACCAGGCCAAGCAGGTACTCCTCGCCGAATTCTGCACCATCAGCGCCGGCGGATTCGGTAATGCCGTCAGTAAATAGAACCAGGCGGTCGCCGCCGCACAACTCAGCCTCCTGCTGATGATAGTTCCATTGGCGCAACGTGCCGAGCACAACATCTTCCGTGTTCAGCCTCTCGCAATTGCCATTGCTCCGCGCCAGGATAGGCCAGTTGTGTCCGGCATTGGTATAGCGGATGCGCCCTTGTTCCAGATCAACCACGCAGTAGAAGAAGGTAATGAACTTCCCCGGAACGCTGTTGGCTGAGATTACCTCGTTCACGCGGTTGCAGAGATCCCGCGGGCCTTCCACCTGCGGCGCCAGCATGCGCACCGCAGCTTGCAAATTGGACATCAGCAGAGCGGCGCCCATGCCTTTGCCCATCACGTCCGCAATGCAGATTGCCGACCGGTGCTCCCCGATGCGGATCACGTCATAGTAGTCGCCGCCCACGGTGCGCGCCGATTGCGTGCACGCCACAATAGTCAAACCATCCGGCGAGGCAATTTCACCCGGCAGCATGGCGCGCTGAATCTGGGCCGCCTCCTGTTGCTCCAGTTGATCATTCAATCGTTTTTCCCGAAGCTCGCGCGAACGCTTCATCTGCTCGTTCAAAACGCGGAGCAAATGCGCGTTGTCCCAGGGCTTCTGAACAAATTCGCAAGCACCGCGGTGCATGGCGTCCACCGCCAGTTCAATGGTTCCCCAGGCCGTCATCACCACCACAGCCAGCGTACTGTCAAGCGCCTGGACCTTGGAGAGCAATTCCAGACCCTCCGCTCCGGAGGTGGTATCGCGGCTGTAATTCAGATCGAGAAGAACCGCATCAAAATCTCGGCTGCCAAGGGCCTTCATGGTCTCTGCGGGAGACTTTACAAACTCAGTATCGTAGCCATTGTTCTTAAGCAGCAGGCCGAGTGCTGCCAGAACGTCGTCCTGGTCTTCTGATACCAGCACCCGCGGGCGTTCCGAAGAACCAGCATTCTCTTTTGCCCTCGACGCCATAGCCGCACTCTGCGCTTCACAAATCATTTTCCCAGGCTCCAGCAAAACTTCTAATGGGGAATCATGCACTTTGCATGCCTTGATGCTCAGCTGCGTAACTGCTTGATTAGACTGAATCAGAAGCAGATGGTGAGGGCGTTTTCCGTGGCTGCCTGTTCGTTACCGGAAAGCATCTGTTCGGAAATGAACAGGGAGAACGATCGAGCCAACGAGACGAGGGCTTACCACGCCGAAGCATCGTTTCTTTCGTCCAATCACGCGCGATCACCCGATCTCGGCGATCACCCGATTGCGTAATCGACCAAAAATGCCGGAAAGTAGTCAATGCCTCTCAGCGCAGCGACCCGGCTGACTGCTTAGAAGTTGATCGCCTTGCCTTCCACCGCGCCAAACGCATCCAGCAATCCCTCGGCAACCGTGGGATGGGCATGAATCGTGAACATCATGTCTTCCACTGTGGCCTCCATCTCCATGGCGGTGACCGCTTCAGAGATGATCTCCGTCGCCACCGGCCCGATGATGTGTACCCCCAGGATTTCACCGAACTTGGCGTCTGAGACGACCTTAATAAAGCCTTCATGCTGGTCCAGGATAGTGGCCTTGGAATTAGCGGTGAATGGAAACTTCCCAACCTTCACCTGATAACCGGCCTCTTTGGCTTTGGCTTCCGTCAGCCCCACGCTGCCAATCTGGGGTTCGCAATACGTGCAGCCGGGGATATGGTTCTTATTCACGGCCTTGGCTGGGTTGCCGGCGATTCTGGTCACCGCCACCATGCCGCACATGCTGGCCACGTGTGCGAGTTGCGGCATTCCCGCCACGATATCGCCAATGGCGTAGATGCCTTTTTCTCCCGTCTCCATCCACTGGTTCACATGAACGAATCCGCGCTCCGTCTTGACGTTCGGCGTCTTCTCCAGGCCGATCTTCTCCGTACTGGGTCCGCGCCCCACGGCGATGAGCACCTTCTCAGCGTCCAGCTTCTGCTGCGCCCCGCCTTCAGGCGTAAAGGCAACCGTGACGCCGTCCTTGCTCTTTTGCACCTTGTCCACCTTGGTGCTGACGAAACAGTTGATGCCTTTCTTCTTGAACGAGCGCAGCAGCTCTTTTGAGACCTCCTCGTCCTCCACGGGCACAAGCCGTGGAAGCATCTCGATAACCGTTACCTCCACCCCGAACGACCTGTATATGGAGGCAAACTCCACGCCCACAGCCCCCGATCCGATGATGATCATGGACTTGGGAATGGCCGAGAGGCTCAGCACTTCAATGTTGGTCAGGATCCGGTCATCGGCGGTGAGTCCCGGTAACATGCGCGCGAAAGAGCCGGTAGCCAGGATGATGTTCTTCGCCTGCACTTGCGATGCCTCGCCGCCTTCAATGGCAATGGTGTGTACTCCATTCTTTGCCGGGCCGGTCAGGCGTCCAAATCCCGCCAGCCGTGTGACTTTGTTCTTGCGCACCAGAAAATCCAGGCCCTTGGCGTGTTTGGAGACAATCTGGTTTTTCCGGTCCTGAATGGTCTTCCAGTTCACCTTGGCTGACGTGATGCCGTCGATGCCGTACTTTTCCGCCGCTTTTACGTGGTCATACACTTCGGCATTGAACAGCAGGGCCTTGGTGGGAATGCAGCCAACGTGCAGGCAGGTGCCGCCCAGCCGCTCGTCCTTTTCAATCAGGCAAACCTTAAGGCCAAGTTGGCCCGCGCGGAAAGCGGCCGAGTATCCCCCTGGACCTGAGCCGATAATGGCAACGTCATAAATTGTCTCTGGCAAAGCAGCGTTCTCCTCAAGTGGAAGTCAAACACGTGATTGTAAATTACGCCCCTCACATTAGATGAATGGAAGCGGGAGAAGGAATCGGGCCGGAAGAATCTCGTGGCCGCCGTGACCGGGCGATCAGGAGATCGGAAGACACATTGCAACCTCCCGATGGAGGCATCAGCGCAAATCGGTTCGGTCACCCTTTATCAGTGGTAAGGTCTTCGGCGAATATCTATAGCAACTTCGCCGCGTCCTTGGCGAAGTAGGTCAGGATCAGCTCCGCCCCGGCCCTGCGTATGGAAACCAGCGACTCCAGAATCACGCGGTCTCTATCCAGCCATCCGTTGCGGATGGCCGCTTGCAACATGGCGTACTCGCCGGAAACCTGATATGCGGCCAGGGGCAGATCAAAGCGGCGGCGCGCCTCGGCAATCACATCCAGGTAAGGCATGGCCGGCTTGACCATGATCATGTCTGCGCCCTCTTCAACGTCCAGTTCAATCTCCCGCATGGATTCGCGCAGGTTGGCGCCATCCATCTGGTAAGAGCGACGGTCGCCAAATTGCGGAGCAGAATCGGCAGCTTCACGAAAAGGGCCGTAGAACCCTGAGGCATATTTTGCCGCATAGGAAAGAATAGGAGTGTTCTCGAATCCGGCCTGGTCCAGTCCTTTGCGGATCGCGCCCACGCGGCCATCCATCATGTCTGAAGGAGCAATAATATCCATGCCGGCTTTGGCCAGCGAGACTGAAGTCCTGGCCAGAATCTCCAGCGTGGGATCGTTCAGAATCTCGTATTCAGTGCAGGCGGCGGTTTGTACGGCGGCCGAGCCGCCATTGTGGGAGCCTGACGCCGTCCCTGGGGTCTGCTTCTTCTGCTGCACTACACCGCAATGTCCGTGGGACATGTATTCACACAGGCAAACATCGCCAATCACCACTAGCTCGCGCACCTCCTGCTTGATGGCGCGGGTAGCGCGCTGTACGATTCCATCGTCACTCCAGGCGCCGGTGGCCACTTCGTCTTTTTTCTCCGGCAAGCCGAACAGGATAATCCCGCCCAGCCCCAGCGACTGGCTCTCCCGCGCCTCTTGGACGGCCTTGTCTACCGAGAGATTGAACACTCCCGGCATCGACGAAATTTCACGGCGAACGCCTTCTCCCGGACAGACAAACAGCGGGTAAATAAAGTTTTTGGGAGTAAGACGGGTCTCGCGCACCAGCGAGCGGAGAAGCTCCGATTGCCGCATTCTTCGGAGACGTGTGACCGGGAAAGGCATTTTACAAGTCTAGCAGCAGGCAGGTTTAGAGAGCGATGAAAATCGCTTGTCGGTCCATCGGATCAGCGGTCCTGCAGAATTGGGGTTATTGGTGCCTTGACGCTCCGGGCCGCGGGAATCTCCAGCGGTATTTGCATTGGCCTTGCAGGGCGCACGCAACTGCCCATGCTCAGTGTTCTATTTGGTACAGCTTTGTGAGTTGCTGATATGTAATCCTTTTCTTGAAAATCTGCATAGAGACGAAGAAGGGTTCGATGTCTGACCCTACGAAACATGAGATTCTCGTGGTCGACGACGAACGCGCTGTTCGCGACAGCTTTGTCATGCTGCTGCAAGCGTCGGGAACCGGCGAAATTTACAACCGCAGGATCGCGGCAATGCGGCTGCGACAATGTAACAACTTTTTCATGGCTTATGTTGTTCGGGGAGATAACGACGCAAACCCGCTAAACGCGGCCAAGCTATTGATTCTGTCGCCGTACCGGAGACGATCCTTCGGCGCCGTTCCTCCCCAGGGAAATAAGGAGAGAGGGCATGCATCCAATCGACAAAGCTGCACGCGTCGCAGGAGCGGTATATCTATCTATGGCAGTCACCGCCCCCTTCAGCCTGATCTATATTCCACGCACTCTGATCGTGCGTGGGGACGCCACCGCGACCGCCAACAACATTCTGTCTCACGAGACGCTTTTCCGTCTCGGCATCGCCGCTGAGCTGATCACCTCAGTCATTTTTATCTTTGTGGTCATGGCTCTCTACCGTTTGCTCCGCGGCGTGAACAAGACGCATGCTTTGCTGATGGTGGTCTTGGTTCTGGTCTCCGCCGCGGTTGGGTTTATGAATGTGCTGAACAGCATCGCGGCCCTCACGCTCTTTTTAGGCGCCGATTTCCTCGCGGTATTCGAAAAACCCCAGCGGGACGCCCTGGCCATGCTGTTCCTCCGCCTGCATGACCAGGGACTCGTTATCAACGAGATCTTTTCGGGACTCTGGCTATTCCCCTTCGGCGTGCTGGTGATGAAATCGCGCTTCCTTCCACGGATCCTGGGCGTGTGGTTGATCGTCAACTGCTTCGCCTATGGGGCTATGAGCTTTTCGAGCTTACTGTTATCGCAATACCAGGTCATGGTCTCTCGCATTGCCTTTCCAGTTCTCTTTGGAGAGATGGCGATCACGCTGTGGCTTCTGATCAAGGGCGCCAAGGTGCAGCCGTTGCCCGCCCCAGCCTCTTGATAGATCGAGCGGTGGTGACGCGCCCCGCAGCACGCTTAATTTAGTCGCCCGCCAAGGAGGTAAACAGTATGAGCACAGCTGTATTGACCGACCGGCTCCTTCCCCGGCACGTCGATAACACCTATCACGGTTACAGGCTCGCGCTCTGGGTCTTTGGTTTAGTCGTGTTCATGAAAGTTGCCATGAGCCTCAACGCCATCTTCAATGGTCACTTTGTGGCGAGTTCAGCAGACGGGATCCCACTCGATATGTTCACGCCAGCCGGCGCACTGGCATTCGTTTCTATGTTTGCGGCCTGGGGACTGTCCCAGCTTATCATCTGCTTGCTATGTCTATTGGTCTTAGCTCGATATCGCGCCATGATCCCCTTTATGTTTGCCCTACTCCTGCTGGAACACCTGTGCAGAAGGCTTATTTTTCACGTCATGCCCATTGTCAGGGCGGGAATACCACCTGGCTTCATCGTGAACTTCGTACTCCTCGCTCTTATGGTCGTTGGCCTAGCACTGTCGCTCTGGAACCAAAGCAATCTTCGGGTAAAGGAGTTGTAATCATGGAATCGATTGGAGGAGCATAAACGCGTTTCAAAGCCGGCGTCTCGTGCTCGCCAGAAGAGGATGGAACTTCTCACCAAAAAAGCTGGGCAAGCAGGCCACTAGGATCTAGCCGGGATTTCGATGCATTTCAAACCCAACCTGCGTCCCCTGTCCTCTGTGTTTGAAGGTCTTGGTCTTTGATTGCGGCTTCCGTCGCGCTGTGGCTAAGCCTTACCTCCCGGGAATTTTGAAACAAGCTCTCGCAGCTGGAGGCCAGCAGCTAGGAGCTTAGTTGCGCTACCATCATTAAGAATGCAGCCGCTTCAACACACCTCATCCCGCGTTCTGGAGTTCGATCCCTTCCGCGAAGCTCTCGCCGGATACGTAAGTTCACCGCTGGGCAAAGCCCGCGTCGCCGAACTTGTCCCCACTTCAGATCGCGGCTGGATCAACCGCCAACAGCAGCTTGCGGAAGAGGCGCGCCAGTATCTTACTGCCGGTGGAAGTTTCGACTTTTCGCCCTTGTTTGACGCTCGCGGGCTGCTGGCTAAATCAAGAATCGAAGGCGCGGCCCTGGAAATCGGGGAACTGCGGGACATCTTGTTGCTGGTGGACAAGGCGGCGGAGTGGCGGGAAATCGCCTTGAATCCGCCGGACGCCCTCAAATCCAAATGGGACGGCATGCGCGAGCTATCGCAGGGTATTGCAGACTTCACCCCGCTGCTGCGCTTCTTCCGCAACAAGATTTCGCCCGATGGCACTTTGGATGATCGCGCCTCGCCGGAGTTGGCGCGTATTCGCCGTGAAGTGGAAAAACAGAAGCGGGCGATCCAGGAATCATTGCGCGGCTATTTGCGGCGGCTGGCGGAAGGTGGCGCAGCACAGGAGGAACTGGTCACCATTCGCGGCGAGCGCTTCGTCATTCCGGTCAAGGTCGAGCAGCGGCGAAAAGTCAGCGGCGTGATTCATGGCGCCAGCTCCAGCGGACAGACCGTCTTCATCGAACCTCTGGAGACCATCGAGCAGAACAACGATCTGGTGCGTCTGCTGGAAGAAGAGCAGGCGGAGGTGCGGCGCATCCTGATGGAGATGACTGCACGCATGGGCGCGGATGCCGGCGCGATTGCCCAGGCGACTGAAATCATGGCGGAGGTGGAACTGCAATTCGCCAAGGCGCACTTTGCCCGTGACTATGACTGCGTCCGTCCGGAGATGACGGAGGACTTTCTGGAGCTGCGGGACGCCCGGCATCCCCTGCTGGAGCGCAACCTGCGCCCGCGCGGCGGCAAAGTTGTACCGCTCACCATGGAGCTGGATAGCGCTCACCGCCAGCTCGTCATCAGCGGCCCCAATACCGGGGGCAAGACGGTCAGCCTGAAGACCGTGGGGCTGCTGGCGCTGATGGCGCAAAGCGGAATTCCCGTGCCGGCCATTACAGCCAGGCTGCCGGTATTTGACTGCGTGCTGGCGGATATTGGCGACTATCAATCCATTGAGCAGAACCTCTCCACTTTTTCCGCTCATGCCACCAACATTGATTTCATCTCCCGCACCGCAACCCCGCATTCGCTGGTGCTGCTGGATGAACTGGGCTCCGCTACTGATCCCGAAGAGGGATCCGCGCTGGCCGTGGCCGTGGCCGAACATTTCCACCGGGCAGCTTCGCTCACCGTGATCTCCACCCACCTGACGGCGCTGAAAGTTTATGCCGCCAATACGCCCGGAGTATTGAATGCGGCCGTCGGATTTAACGAGGACACGCTCCAACCCACCTATGAGCTGCGCATGGGTGTGCCCGGAGCGTCCGCAGGCATTAACACCGCGCAGCGCCTGGGGATGAATCCCCAGATTGTCCAGGCGGCGCGCGCCAAATTGAGCACCCAGACCAGGGATGTGGCCCACTTTCTTGATCGCCTGCACTCCGATCTGAAAGAACTGGAACAGGAACGCGAAAGCACCCGCCGGCGCGAGCAGGACCTGAACCGCGAATTGAAGCGCATGGAAGCGGAGGGCGCTCAGGAGCAGCGGCAGAAAACGCGCGAGTTTGAGCGCAAGATGGATTCCCTGCTGCGCGATTTCGAATACCAGATACGCGAGAGTGTGAATGCGGTGCAGGACCGCGTGGCCGCGCAGAAATTATCGAAAGAGGCCGAGCGCCGCATCGCGCGCCTGCGGCGTGAATTCAAAGAGCAGTTTGATTCCTCCGTGGTTGCCCACAAAACCGGCGCGGACGCGGATGATCCCAACGCCCGCCCGCACGAGGTCAAGCGCATCTCCGAAGGGGATACGGTCAAGCTGAAATCGCTGGGGCGCACGGCCGTCATCAAACGCAAGCTCGATGAAGACACCTTTGAAGTCGAAGTGGGCTCCATGAAGATGAAAATCCCCCGGCATGACGTGGCGGAAGTGGTGGCCCACACCGGCAGCTCTCCCGTGGCCGCGGCGCGCGCAAAAGGCATATCCGTCTCTCTCCAGCAGGATGATCTCAACATGCCCACTGAGATCAACGTGATCGGCCAGAATGTGGACACAGCCACCCGCGAGGTAGAAAAATTTGTGGATCGCGCATTCCTCGCCGGGATGCCACGGGTGCGCATCGTCCACGGCAGCGGCATGGGCATTTTGCGCAAGGCCCTCCGCCAGTTCCTGCAACAGCATCCGCACGTGGAGAAGCTGATTGAACCGAACCAGAACGAAGGCGGGGCCGGGGCGACAGTGGTGGAATTGCGAATCTAATACGTCAAGGCGCCCCGTTTCGCCTGAAAGAAATCCGTGATTGTGCCTTTTTAATCCGCCCTCGCTAGAGCGTTTTCACGATTGCTGTAGTCCTTCCTATAGCAGCAGAGCATCTCTAAGAATGCCCTGATTCCTCCGTTCCTCCGGAATCCGCGCCAATCCAGGGGATTCCCACACCGGAGGTTTCCGGAGGAAGGGAGGATTCCTCCGAAATCCGCGTCCATGGCGCAGAGGGTGGCTCCCGCCGGCCGGCGAGCACTCCTGAGCCCGAGACAGGCAGATTTGGGGTACTGCCAGTGGATTTCGGATCTTGTCATTAAGATGAAATATGTTCTCCATGTATTCATGGGGTGCAGGATAGCTAATTGGGATTTGCCGCGCAACTTTGGTGCACCTAAATTTCTTCTTAGTTTTTCAGTAACTTAGAGGCACATTAAAAAAAATTGCAAGCGGATCATTTGGCAATCGAATGCTCTAATTGCCAACTGCTATTTGCCAATTGCTGGCCCCCGATCTCTCGATTCCGAGATGTGCTAATCTCCCCTCACATGGGCACCACCTCCAATGCCGCTGGCGCTACGCGTCCCTTCGTCCTGCGGGACCCGGAAACTTTCTATGCGGCGCAGAAACGCAACCGGCGCGCCACCTGGCGCATGTCCTTTTTGTGCCTGGTTGCGGCTTTGCTCATGGGAATTCCGCTCACCCTGGTCCTCAGCCCGCTCTTCTATGCGGGCACCATGGTGGTTGCGGAGATCATCAATTATTTTTCGCCGTTGCCGCCGGAATTCTGGCAAAACGTGAGCGCCCTGGGCCAGCTTGCCATGAAGATTGGTGACTACTTCATCAATCACAAGGGCGATCTCGACCCGCAAACGCTTGCCTTGGGCCTAGCGGTAGTGCTGCTGCCGGGAATTCTCATCGCATTCTTTTTGTGGATTGGCGTTCTGGCGCTCTTCCGCCGCGCCGGTGTGGGCGGCACCCTCCTCAGCCTGAATGCGCGTGAGCCCAGTAAGAACGATCTCAAGGAACTTCAGCTGGCGGACGTAGTGGAGGAGATGGCCATCGCCGCCGGCCTGCCTTCACCTAAAGTCATGCTGCTGGATTCGCCGGGCGCTAACGCGGCCGCCATTGGCACCTCACCAGCGGATGCCCGCCTGGTCGTTTCCCGGCGTCTGCTGGACGACCTGAACCGCGACCAGCTTGAAGGACTGCTGGGGCAGCTCATCGGCTCGATCGGCAACGGCGATCTGCGCGTGGCCTTCATGGTGACCAGCGTATTTGAGACCTGCGGACTGCTCGTCACGCTCATTAACTCCCCTTTTGGCCGCGAGTCGCGCGGCATTCTCTGGCGCATTCTTCGCTACAGTTTTGGCCGTTCTTCCAGTCAGGCAGGCCAGGCCGCAGAGGCGGACGCTGTGGCCTCTCTCCTCTCCCGCAGCCTGGAGATGGGCAAAGGCGATATTGACCGCTTCTTCGATTCGGCTGACCAAACCAGGTCGTCCTGGCGCAAGTTCCTGAGTTTTGTCTTCTTCCCCATTCTCTTTACCAACATGGCGGTTGAGCTCACCCTGTGGTTCTTTCTCAATATCCTGCTGGGTCCATGCATGGCGCTGGTGTGGCGCACGCGCCGCTATCTGGCCGATGCCAGCGCCGTACAGCTCACGCGCAATCCGGATGGATTGGCCACGGCGCTGCAACAATTGAGTCAGGACAACACTGCCATCCCCGGCAGCGTGTGGGCTTCGCATCTGTTTGCGATGAATCCCAAAGGCGATTCCAGCATGCGCGCTTCTCAACCCGGCCCTGCGCAAATGCAGCGCTTGGTGTTGGCCTGGGAGGCAAGCAAGGCGGGTAATCCACTGGCTGCCACCGGCCCGGCAGCTGTGGCGCAGGTAAGCGCGGCGGACATTGCCCGCGTCCAGGGTGAAATCAGGGAATTGCAACGCGCCGCCATGCACGGAGATGGCGCCGCCCTGACTCGGCTGATGAGTTTTGGCGCAATGGTGGCCAGAGCAAGCGGCAATGCCATGGAGATGCCCAACCCCGCCGACATCATTGCTGCGCAGCGCGGCGACCCGGCAGCCATCGCGCGATTGCGGGCCCGCCATGAACAGAAGCCACAGTTCCAGACCACCGGCCTGCAGACGCAAAGCATGGTTTCATTTCATCCGCCGCTCAAACGCAGGCTGAAGCGCCTGGACCGCATGGGTGCGCATGTGGAACTGGGCGCGCGAAAGTGGGGGCTCGGCACATCCGCGGTGATGTTGGTGCTGTGGCTGATTATTGGTCCCCTGTTGCTGGTCGCCGGAGCAGCCATGCTGGTGGCCATTGCCATGATGATCATGCTCAATCTGGTTTTCCTGATGCTGTGGTTGATGGTCATCCACGGAATTTTCTTCTGGCTGGCCCATCGATGATCATGAGGTAAGAAGTAAGCCATGAGACGTAAGCCGTGAGAAGTAAGAGGTGAGGAGTAAGTGGATATTTCCTATGCCATCGTGATCTTCGTGGTTGCGGCCCTGCTGCTGTTCCTGCTCATCAGGACCTACAACCGCTTAGTCGGCATGCGCAATCGTGTGCAGAATGCCTGGTCGGACGTAGACGTGCAGTTGAAAAGGCGTCACGATCTTGTGCCGAACCTGGTGGAAACCGTGCGGGGCTACATGGAACACGAGCGGCAAACGCTGGATGCGGTGACCAGCGCCCGCGCTCAGGCAATGACTACAGGCGCAAGCATTGGCGCTCGCGCCGTGGCAGAGTTGGCATTGACGGGCGCAGTTGGGAATCTCTTTGCCGTCGTCGAGCGCTATCCCACGCTGCATGCGGCTGAGAGTTTTACCTTGTTGCAGGAGCAACTCACTTCCACGGAAAACCGCATCGCCTTTGCCCGCCAGTTCTACAACGAGTCTGTATTGCAGTACAACACCGCCATCGCCACCTTCCCCCGCAACCTGGTAGCAGGCACAATGGGTTTTTCCGCCGCGACTCTATTTGCCGCAGAAGCAACCGACCGGGCAAATGTCCAGGTGAAAATTTAAGCTCTTGGTTTTTGCTTTAAGTCCAAAATCGAAAAATCAGAAATCACAAATACCTTCATGGCAATTCTGGCAATGTCTCCAGGGCCTGCTCCAAGTCTTCAATCAGATCGTCCGGATGCTCCAATCCAATTGACAACCGGAGCAGATTCACGGGAGCGCGGGTTGCCGTCCCTTCCACCGATGCCCGATGCTCGATCAGGCTGTGCGCGCCTCCCAGGCTGGTGGCGTGGGTAAAGAGCTTGACTGTGGCGGCCACCTTAAAGGCTTCGGCCTGCCCGCCTTTCACCTGGATGGAGAGCATGCCGCCAAAGCCGGACATCTGCGCGGCTGCGATCTTGTGCCCCGGATGGCTGGGCAAGCCAGGATAGTGTACGGCCTCGATCTTGGGCTGCTGACTCAGGAATTCCGCTACGCGTTGTGCGCTTTCCGAGTGGGCGCGGACGCGGTAAGGAAACGTCTGCAGGCCGCGCAACGTGAGCCAGCACTCAAAGGGAGAGGGAACCGCGCCGCCTTCGCGTTGGATACTGCGCGCCTTTTCAAAGAGCGAGTCTGCATTCTTGAAAATCAGCGTGCCGGCGGTCACATCGCTATGTCCGGAAAGATACTTGGTAATCGAGTGCATGCTTACGTCCGCGCCCAGTTCCAGCGGACGCTGCAGCAGCGGCGTGGCCCAGGTGTTGTCGCATGCCACCAGAGCGCCGGACTTCCTGGCAATAGCAGTGATAGCGCGGATGTCGCAGACTGTGAGCAGAGGGTTCGATGGTGTTTCCGTCCAGATCAACCGCGTTCCCGGAGTTACCGCCCGCTCAATCGCGCCGAGGTCGCGCATGTCAACGAATGTTGATTTCAGTCCCCAGGACTCCAGATGGTTTTTTAGCAGGACGGCGGTGCCGTAGTACACATCCTCAGGAGCCACAACGTGGTCTCCCGGACGCAGAGACTGGAATAGCGCTAGCGTGGCCGCGCTCCCGGAAGAGAATGCCAGAGCTGCCGCGCCCTCTTCCAGCGCGGTCAACACTTGTTCCAGGCTCTCGCGGTTGGGATTATTGCTGCGGCCGTAAAGGTATCCACCGGGCAAGCTGCCATCTTCGGCCTTTTGAAATGTAGTGGAGAGGTGGATAGCGGGAGTAACATCGCGCGTTCCGGCTTCACCTTTGCGCCCCGCATGTATTACCAATGTTTCGATTCGCATAGAGTTTCTTCTCACGATCTTCGGCCTTGGACGAAGTAGTGCTATTTTGCCCAACCAACCGCGCTACATTTTGCAGCCAAACTCGCTACCCCGGTGTCATCCTGAGGCGCGTCTTCGCGCCAAAGGACCTGCCCCGCAGCAAGCCGAAGGACATTATGTATTGTGCGCTATTCCGCTTGTCTCAGCTAGAACTGACTTGGTGCTGGCAAGGTAGCAGATCAAGCAGAGTTACACAGCTCCTCGGCTGCGACACGATGACGCAATGGAGAAAATTGCATCTGAAGCAAGGCCAGAGGGATGGTTTGACGAAACTGCACCAAAGGTTTGGCATTCCCCAAGAAGGATTTTTCGAGCACAATGTTGAATACTTCTACATGGCCAACCCAGGTGATCTCGCAGATACCGTCAAGCAGCAGGCGGACATCGTTCGCGTTGTAGGCGACTACGTAAAGCTGAAAAAATCCGGAGCGCAAAACTTCACCGGCCTCTGCCCCTTCCATCAGGAGAAGACGCCGTCTTTTTCCGTCCACGCCACGCGCCAGTTTTTTCACTGCTTCGGATGCGGGGTCTCAGGCGACGTTTTCACCTTTGTGCAGAAGCTGGAGAACATTACTTTTCCGGAAGCCATCCGGCTGGTAGCCCAGAAGCTTGATATCAAGCTTCCTAAGATGGATTACAGTTCGCCGCATGAGGCCCAGGAAGCCAGGCAGCGCGGACAACTCATTGACATGCATGAGCGCGCCTGCCTCTTCTTTGAGGACCAGCTTCGCCGTCCGGAGGCGGCGCACGCCCGTGAATATCTGGCCAGCCGGGGATTGAAAGACGACGTTGTCCGCACCTTCCGTCTGGGCTATGCTCCGGACTCCGGCTTTGTGCTGCGTGACCGCCTGAAAGCGGACTTTAATGAAGAACTTCAGCGCGCCTCCGGCCTGTTTTCCTGGAAGAGCGAAACGGATGCGGCGACCATGTACTCCCGCTTTCGCAATCGCATCGTATTCCCCATTGCCAATGAGCAGGGAAAGACCATTGCCTTCACCGGACGCACGCTCTCAACCGACGAAAAAGCCGGTCCCAAGTATCTGAACTCTCCCGAGACACCGATCTACTCGAAGTCGAGGGTTCTCTATAACCTCGATAAAGCCAAAGACGCCATCCGCAAGCTGGAGTACGCGATCATCGTGGAAGGCCAGATGGACTGCATCGCCGTCTATTCTGCCGGCTTTCGCAACGTGATTGCCAGCTCCGGCACGGCTTTTACTGAAACTCAGGCGCGCCTCCTGGCCCGCTTCAGCAAGAATCTCGTCGTCAACTTTGATCCCGATACTGCTGGCGCAACCGCCACGGATCGCTCACTGGGCATGCTGGTGCAGGAGGAGTTCAACCTCAAAATTCTGCGGCTGGAAGAGGGTTTCGATCCTGACCTCTTCATCCGCCGCGTGGGAGCAGCGGCTTATGGCAAAGCATTGACTCAAGCCGTCAAATACTTTGATTACCTGATCAGCCGCGCCATGGCTATGTTCCCTGTCCGCTCCCCGGAAGGCAAAGTCAAGGCCGTGAACTACCTGTTGCCCCATATCCAGCGCGTTCCCAGCAGAATCATCCGCGAAGGCCTGGCCGATGATATTGGCCAGAAGCTGGGAATTAGCTCCCAGGTGCTGCGGCAGGAATTGAGAACGGCCGCCACACGCCGATCGTCGGCTGCGGTCCGTACTACCCCTGATTTCCAGGTCACCCCTTCAGAAAAAGTCCTGGTCCGCGCGGCCTCCACCGCGCTGGCCGCGGAAGCCGGGATGCGCCAGACGGCCATGGAAGCCTTGGCCAGCGAGAGTCTGCACCTTGGCCTGACAACGGAGTCGTTGCTGGACGCTTTACTCGGGAACGCGGAGAAATTTGCCGACCCGTTGCAGCTTCCGCTCAGTGACTCGGACCGGCAGTTGCTCATGCGCATCGTGATGCAGGGGGATGAACCGCTCTCTCCGGAACTGCTGGAAGGGGCATTGGAGGCTTTGCGGCATCGCAGCTGGCTCGTCCAGCGCGACCGCGACATCAAGCAGGGCATCTCTGAGGCTGAGCGGCGCAACGATGTGAATATGCTGGTCCGGCTCAAGCAGGAAAAACTCGAGCTGGACCGCAAATTGGCGGCCGCGCAAGGCTAAGGAATTCCTGAAAGCGAAATCCATGATCATGCGACCGGGAAGCCGAAGATGGTATCGAAACCATTCGCCGGGCCGGGCATCTAAACAGATGCTGGTCGTGATTTTTATCTCCTTTGTTTTTAGGCAGGTATGGGCTTATAGGTGCTTTTCTTCTTGGATTTCGCGTGGTATTCTAAGTATCTTCGGGAATTGCGTGCTTTTGAGCGTCCAAACCGACATACTAACCGGAATAGGAGCGTTCAGCCCCGTACGACTCACAACAAACGAGGACCGTGGTTTTGGCTCTAGACGATAAATTCGACGACATTAAAAAACTGATCGATGCAGGCAAAGAAAAAGGATATCTCACCTATGATCAAGTGAATGATCTCATACCAGGTGATGTCCACTCACCCGATGATCTCGACGACCTGCTGACTACAATTGGTACCCAGGGCATAGACGTCCTTGATTCCGCCAAAGGACTGCCTTCCGAGCAGAAGTTTGAAGACCTGGAGGAAGGCGAGGACGTTGAACTCGACCTTTCCCCCGGGGCGCTGGAAAAGACCAACGACCCCGTGCGCATGTACCTGCGCGAGATGGGCACAGTGCCCCTGCTCACCCGCGAAGGCGAAGTTGAAATTGCCAAGCGCATCGAACGCGGGCAGCTCCGCGTTCTCAAGGCCCTCTCCCGCTCTCCCATCGTCATCAAGGAAATCCTCTCGCTCGGAGAAGACCTCAAGCGGGGGGTCCGCTCCATTAAGGAACTGGTTGCCTTTGATGAAGAAGAGATTACTGACGAAATCGTGCAAGCCCGCCTGAAAGACTTTACCGGCCAGATTGACGAGGTGGGTAAGCACTACAAAAAAGTCCAGCAGTTTGCGGAAAAGCTTCTGGAGATTCAACAGAAGAAGAAACCCAAAGAATATCGCCGCTGCCGCTGGTCGCTGGGCCGCGCGCAGGTCCTGGTCTCCATCGGTATTCGCACCCTGAAATTTACTCATCCGGAACGCAAGCGGTTGATTGACCGGGTGAACAAGACCGTGGACACCATGCGCGCCCTTGATCGCCAGGTCAACAGCCTGGAAAAGAAGGTCGAAGGCACGCGCAGCGAGGATGCTAGAAAGGAGTTACGGCGCGTCCAGCGGACGCACCGGGCGGACCTGGAACGGCTGGAGCAGGAAGCCGGGATCAGCTATCAGGAGCTGAAGCGCACCCAGCGGGAAATCATCCAGGGAGATGTTGACGCGGAGGCGGCCAAGCGCGAACTGATTGAGGCTAACCTGCGCCTGGTGGTCTCCATCGCCAAAAAATATACCAACCGCGGTCTGCAGTTTCTGGATTTGATCCAGGAAGGCAACATCGGGTTGATGAAGGCCGTGGATAAGTTCGAGTATCGCCGCGGCTACAAGTTCTCCACCTATGCAACCTGGTGGATCCGCCAGGCGATTACCCGCGCCATTGCCGACCAGGCCCGTACCATCCGAATTCCTGTGCACATGATCGAGACCATTAATAAGCTGATTCGCACCTCCCGGCAGCTTGTCCAGGAACTGGGCCGCGAGCCCACTTCCGAGGAAATCGCCAAGCGCATGGATATTCCCGTGGCCAAGGTGCGCAAGGTGCTCAAGATCGCCCAGGAGCCAATCTCGCTGGAGACCCCCATCGGCGAAGAGGAAGACTCGCACCTGGGAGACTTCATCGAGGACCGCTCCATGGTTTCGCCGGCTGAAGCGGTCATCAATGTCAACCTGAAGGACCAGACCGCACAGGTGCTGCGCACGCTTACCCCGCGCGAGGAAAAAGTCATCAAGATGCGCTTTGGTCTGGAGGATGGTTCGGAGCACACTTTGGAAGAAGTCGGGCAATCGTTTGCCGTCACCCGCGAACGCATTCGCCAGATCGAAGCCAAGGCCCTGCGCAAACTCCGCCATCCGTCGCGCTCGCGCAAGCTGCGCGCTTTTATGGACGGTATCCGCGAAGCCTGAAGAAGTAAGATCCTCTACACAGAAGAAGAGAGGCAGCAGAGGTTCGGCAATCCCCAGTTAACTACTTTGCTACTCCCGCCATAGTGAGATTCCCGTTATGCTGCAAACCATGGCTGTGCGCATGGCAGTGTTGGCGAGTGGAAGCCGGGGAAATTGTGCTGTCCTCTCCAGCTCTGCAGGAAGCATTCTGGTGGATGCGGGACTCTCCTGGCGCGAAACCCTCAGACGAATGAAGATCGCCGGCGAGGATCCATGCCATCTTAAAGCCATCGTCATCTCGCACGAGCATGCTGACCACGTTGCCGGACTTCAGGTTCTCGCCAGGAGACTGAAGCTTCCGGTATACATGACTGAAGCCACCTATGAGAGCTGGCGCAGGTCCGCGCGCGATCCGGAAGGCAAGCCGGCCAGACTCGAGCAGCGCGAACATTTCCACGCAGGCCGCAGCTTTTCTATCGGCAACATCACCGTCAACCCCTTCACCATTCCTCATGATGCAGCCGACCCCTGCGGGTTCACCTTTAGGGCCGAGGGAGTCAAGATCGGCCTGGTTACCGATCTGGGGTATCTGCCCAACAACGTCAAACATCATCTGCGTGGCTGTGATGGCCTGCTGCTCGAATCGAACCACGACCTGGAAATGCTGCGCAATGGCCCCTACCCCTGGATGGTCAAACAGCGGGTCATGAGCCGCGTCGGGCACCTCTCGAACTCGGCACTGGCTGAATTCTTAAGCTCAGATTACGATGGCGGCGCCGCATTCCTGGTTCTGGCGCATCTCTCCGAGCAGAACAACTACCCGGAACTGGCGCGCCAGACGGCGTATAAGGCCCTGGGCAACCGGCTTAATCTGTTCCAAAGCAGCGCACTGACCATCGCTCACCAGGATAAACCCTTGCAACCGCTCTGTCTGGGGTGAGAACATAGGCGCAAATACCTACAGGCTCGGGTTTAGAACATGAGCACAATCTGCACGGACAAAGTGATCGGCAATATTTTGGCGGGCTGGCGCTACGATATTTCCGGCCTGGCGCCGGAGATGCGCGGCGACTACGAGCAGCACCTGGCGGAATGTACTCATTGCCAATCCCGCCAGGTTTTGAACCGCACCATTGATATCGTGCTCATGATCGTGGCCACCATCTCCGCCGTCATGTTCCTGGTGGCATTCGGCGCGGTGCGGCACTATTCTCCACGTCACGCGCTGGTTCTGGAGTTGATTGCCCTGGCCGGATTCCTTTTCTTTAGCGTCGTTTGGCTGATCGTAGCCGTGGCCACTCCGGCGCCCGTAGTCGTGGCAGATGTAGCCCGCATTCATGCCCGCCGTATTCAGGAAAAGCTGATGAAATAAAGAGCCCTTGGGTTTTGGTTCTCAAGCCTTCACCTTGATTCTTCCGTTTGAGCGGCGGAACAGGGCGCGCGATTTTGGTTTTTAATTCTGGCAACTTTGGCACTTATGTCAATGTTGGGCAATCCATCATGCCCACTTATCCGCTTCCATCATTGACCTCCAGCGCCCCCACCAGGTCGATGATCTTCGCTACCCGATGCTCAGCACACCAACGCCCAACTCCATCCACAATCTTTTCCGTGGCGCAGGGGTCCCAGAAGTTGGCTGTGCCCACCTCCACAGCCGCGGCCCCCGCGAGCATGAATTCAATTACATCCTGGGCGGTGGAGATGCCGCCCAGCCCGATCACGGGAATATCCACGGTATGTGCCGCCTCATAAACCATGCGCAGCGCAATAGGCTTGATCGCCGGCCCGCTCAGTCCGGCCGTGATATTCGAGATGCGCGGCTTGCGCGTCTCCGCATCGATGGCCATGGCCACAAAGGTATTCACCAGGGAAACGGCGTCGGCGCCCGCATTTTCCGCCGCTTTGGCCATCATGGGAATGCTGGTCACGTTGGGAGAGAGCTTCACAATCAAAGGACGCCGTGCCGCTGCTTTGCAGCCCGCTACCAGCTCTTCCAGCAGCACGCGGTCACTGCCAAATGTGATCCCACCGTGCCGAGTGTTGGGACAAGAGGCGTTCAGCTCGTAAGCGGCGATTCCTTCCGCCTCGTTCAAAATGTGGATTACGGCCTCGTAATCTTCCCGCGCATAACCAAAAACATTGGCAATCACCGCCACATTTTTCTTGCGCTGGAGCTTAGGCAGTTTTTCTTCAATGAAGGCGCGGGCCCCAATGTTTTGCAGCCCGATTGAGTTCAACATTCCCGCCGCCGTTTCGAACAGGCGCGGCGGGGGGTTCCCAGCCATCGGTTCGCGGGAAAGGCCTTTGGTCACGAATCCGCCCAGCTTTTCCAGGGAGACGATGTCCTCAAACTCGACTCCATAGCCAAAGGTCCCGCTGGCTGCGATTACCGGATTCTTAAAGGTAATGCCGGCAAAGCTCACGCTCAAATCCGGCTTTTTAGGAGATGGTATCGCCATGGAGTCTCTCTAGTGTAAATGCGTAGATCAGCAATTAGCACTTGGTAATTCGTATTGAATCCATTGCCTGCAGTTCTGGCGGCATTCATCAGTGCCCGCTGCCTCGGCCCGGCATTCTTGTTTCGTCCTCGCGCGGGGACCGCAGAGCAGACTTGAACGAAAGCACGGCAGCTCTGGACCGCCGCGACGACCCTGGTTATTGCGTCGGATACAATAGTCACTTGAGTTCTGGCAACAGTGAAGCACCAAAGCTAAGAGCTAAATATTAAATACTGAGTTCTATCTTCCATGCTTGATCTTGCATTCGTACGCGAAAACCTGCCTGCCGTCGAGGAAATGCTGCGCCACCGGGGGCTGGATCCCGGCCAGGTCCTGGGTGACTTCCGCGCAATTGATGAGCGTCGCCGCAACTGGATCACCCAGGCCGAGACCATGAAGGCGCAAAGGAACCGCGCCTCGGAAGAGATTGCCCGGCTCAAGAAATCCGGACAGGATGCCACCGCGCTGATCGAACAGAATAAGGGGCTGCGCGAGCAGGGCGAGGCGCTCGAGAAGCAGGCCAATGACAGTGAGCAGGAGTTGAGAAGCGTTCTGGCCGGCATTCCCAACATGCCCCACACTTCCGTGCCGGTGGGAAAATCCGCTGAAGAGAATGTCGAGGTGCGCCGCTGGGGCGCTCCACCACAGTTCAATTTCAACCCTAAGCCTCATTGGGAGCTCGGCGAACAACTGGGAATACTGGACCAGGAGCGGGCTGTCAAGCTTTCCGGCGCGCGCTTCGCCGTGTACTGGGATTTGGGGGCCAAGCTGGAGCGTGCTCTGGCAAACTTCATGCTCGATCTGCACACCCGCGAGCACGGCTACACAGAAGTGTTGCCACCCTACATGGTGAACTCTGACTCCATGTACGGCACCGGACAGCTTCCTAAGTTTGAGAAAGATCTGTTCCGGGTTCCTACGGATGGAAAGGACCTCTGGCTGATCCCGACTGCTGAAGTCCCCGTGACGAATCTTTACCGCGACGAGGTGCTCGACGAGGCCCGTCTCCCCGTCTCCCTGACCGCCTATACTCCCTGCTTCCGCAGTGAGGCTGGCTCCTACGGCAAAGATGTTCGCGGCATTATCCGCCAGCACCAGTTCCAGAAAGTGGAACTCGTCAAGTTCACTTGCCCAAAGGAATCCTATGAGCAGCACGACCAGCTCACCCGCGATGCCGAAAGCATCTTGCAGAAACTTGGACTGCACTATCGCGTGATGCTTCTGTGTACCGGCGATCTGGGAGCGGCTTCGGCCAAGACCTATGATTTGGAAGTGTGGCTGCCTGGTCAGCAGCTCTACCGCGAAATCTCCTCCTGCTCGAACTTTGAAGCCTTTCAGGCACGGCGCGCCAACATCCGCTGGCGTCCGGAAGGTGGCCGGAAGACTGAGTTTGTCCACACTCTGAATGGGAGCGGGCTGGCGATTGGCCGGACCTGGCTGGCCATCCTGGAAAACTACCAGCAGGCCGATGGCAGCGTTGTGGTTCCTGAAGCCCTGCGGCCCTACATGTGCACCGACCGCATTACCGCAAAGAAGTTCTAGATTACCCACACTTACCAAATCAGCAACTTACTCAATGGAGTGTGTCCTGGATCATTCACTTCGCTCGTTGCTGATCGTGTTGGCGCGGGTTTACACTGGAAACGAATGTCTCGCGTGTGGCGCACCATCAAGGGCTATATTTTCTGGACGTATGAGCGTGGCAGCTTTCACTACGATGTGATGGTCACGCTGATCCTCGTCTTCATCTTTGTCGCTCCGCGCTACATCAACTTTAAAGACCAGCCAACCGAGCATTTGGGGCATCCCACTGGGATATTCTTTACTGCCGAAGGAAACCAGCTTGTGTACCAGGTGGATGCCTCCGTCGTCGATGCCCAGGATGAAGCCATGGTCCGCAATAACTTGCTGCGGGTCATCGAGCCTATCTCCGGCAAAGTCAGCATCATAAAAATGGAAGCGCTCCGGGACTCTTCCGATCATATTGTGGCTTATCGCGCCGTGGTCCGTAAGGAAGGCCGCCGGTAAGATTTCCTTGCCGGGACGGGCCGCCACGCAAGGACTTTGTCCCAGTGGCTTGGAGGTGCTTGTGAAAAATGTCGCGCTGCTGTGCTTGCTGCTGTTGGCCTTGCCGGGCAGAAAACAGACCCCGGTTCCCTCTGGCCCTGCTCCCGCACCTGGCGGCGAATTGGAAGCTGTCCTCGCGCAAATGGACCGTGTCTCGGCGTCCTTTAAGACGGTGCAGGCTGATTTCGAATGGGACAACTACCAGAAGGTTGTGGATGAAACCGAGAAGCAAAAAGGCCGGATCTATTTCCATCGCAAAGGTAACGATGTAGAGGCCATGTTTGACATCACTTCGCCGGCTGCCAAGCAGGTGCTGTTCAAGGACGGCAAACTCAAGTTATATAACCCAAAAATCGATCAGATCACCGAGTATGAATCAGGGAAAAATAAAACCGATGTGGAGGCCTTCCTCAGCCTGGGCTTCGGCGCCCGCGGGCATGATCTTTTGAAATCCTACGACGTAAAAATGGCGGGATGGGAAACCGTAGAGGCGGTAAAAACCGCCCGGCTCGAACTCACCCCCCTGTCGCCAAAAGTCCGCGGGATGTTCAGCCAGTTTGTTCTATGGATTGATCCGCAGCATGATGTTCCCATCAAACAGCAGGTCATTGAACCTGCTGGAGATTATTGGCTCTCGCATTACACCGGCTTCAAACTGAATGGCGAGATCTCTGAAGATGTCTTCCGCATCAAGACGACCCCACACACCAGGACGGTAAAGCCGCAATGATCTGAAGCAGCTTCTCACCTTACCCAAAATAAGTGAAAGTACTCCCTATCATTTCCCGGCGATGCTCCCATACAATCCTTGCAACGCTGGGAGCCATCTCGGGCGTCTGATCTAATTGAACATGGCCAAAGTCTTCACCATACCCGTCCTGCCCGATCCGGCGAGGCGTCGCCGCAGCCGGAAAGGTGTGCAAAATGACGATCCCAGGTACATTGAGGGCCAGCGCCTCCTGGTTGAAGCCATGAAGTACCTGGTTCAGCAGGATCCGCAGCAGAATAAGGACGCAGTGATGTTGCTTTCAGAGCACTTCCGCACCCGGTTCCGTATGACTGACCGGCCCGAGGACTTTACGCCGCCACAGCCAGGATGAAGCGCTGAGACCTCACCTGATTCCAACCTTCAGCCCGTATTGATTAGCCTCCAGACTCCACGATGTTTTTCGCATTCATTCCGAAATCCGGATTTTATTTGGGTAAAATATCCTGAATTCGGGATCTTATGCTAACGGTACAGTCTAAGTCTATGATTTTAAAAGGATAAGATAGGTACGCAAGTTGCAAATTGATTGTCCACAGATTATTTTAAGAAGATCTTAGAGATTCGTTGTAAGTACTCTTCAATTCAATAAACATGAAACATGGGAGATAGTCGATGAATAGTAAACTGCGCGATGTATTAGTACTGGTCGCATTAAGCTTGGCGCTGGTATGGTGCATACCGGCCATGGGGCAAGTCCTGAAGGGCTCGATTTCGGGCACAGTGGCTGATCCCCAGGGCGCGGTAGTTTCCGGCGCTCAGGTCAAAGCGACCCAAACCGACACAGGAGCGGTATATACCACCACCAGTGACAGCTCCGGCCTCTTCCGCTTCAACCTGATACCGGCTGGAACCTACAAAGTAGAAATCAGCGCCCAGGGTTTCAAAACCACGGTGCAGAACAACGTGCCCGTGAGCCCGGGCAGCGACCAGGGCATGGGTTCGCTCAAACTTGCGGTTGGTGGAGCCTCCGAGACGCTGGAAGTTACCGCCGCCGCCCCCCTGATTGAAACCACCCAGGCGCAGGTAACCAACACCTTCACCGGCGTTACCCTGCAGACCTTCGCCGGTGTCCAGGAAAATGAAGGCCTCGACAATCTGGCGCTGTTTGTGCCCGGAATCGTCTCCTCGCGCGATAACAACTTCTCCAATACCAACGGAGGCGGAGGCTTCTCCGTCAACGGAATTCGCGGCCGCAACAATGACCAGGAAATCGACGGCCAGAATAACAATGACAACAGCGTGGCCGGTCCTTCGCTGTTCGTGACGGACAGCGAATTCGTCGGTCAGTATGTGCTGATCAGCAATAACTTTGGTCCGGAGTACGGCCGCAACGCCGGCTCGGTTGTGAACATCATCACCAAGTCTGGTGGCAATAACTGGCATGGCAGCCTCTATGGAACGGAAAACAACTCCGATCTGAATTCCATGGACAATTTCCAGAAGCAGTTCGAGGGGCTTTCAGGACCTCCACGGCTGAATAATGAATTTGGCGGATTCACCATTGGCGGCCCCGTAGTCAAGAACAAGTTCTTCATCTTTGGAGGATTTAACGAGCAGATCGTCTCCACCTTGGGTAACTTGAGCAGCGGCAGCCTGACACCCACCCCTGCGGGGTTGGCGAAGTTAAACGCTTGCTTTCCCGGTAGCACCAGCCTTACCGCTTTCAATCAATTTGGTCCCTATGCCATCAGCGGCGGTAACCCGACTCAGCTCGGCCCCGCCACCCTCGTAGACGTCGGGGCTTGCACCGGTGTGCCATTTGCGGGAGTCCAGCGCTTTCTGCAGCAGCCGGTCCATAATTTCAATTGGACGACGCGAGCTGATTGGCAACTCGGGGGTGACACCCTGACCGCCCGCTATCTGTTCAACCGCGGCAATTCCTTCAATAACGATTTCGGCCAGGGCGCGGCCGGCTATCCGGTGAACGTTCCGGCGCTGAGCCAGGCAATTCTCCTCAGCGAAACTCACAACTTCACTTCCCGCATGGTGAATGAAGCGCGCGTCAGCTTTAACCGCTTGAACGTCGACTTTGGCGGCAACACCATCAACACCGTCCCCACGGCCAACAATCTTGCGAACGCCGTTACCAACGTCTCCTTCAGATTCAATTGCGGATCGGCTTGCGAAGACCCCGCTTTTGCCGGTGCTTCATTTCTCGGCTTGGGACCAGCCACCAATCTTCCCCAGTCCCGCATCGTGAATACCATGCAGTTCCAGGACAACTGGAATTACGTGCTGGGCAAGCACTCCTTCAAGGCAGGCGTGAACTGGACTTACCAGCGCTCACCCAATATCTTCCTGCCGGACATTAATGGTCAATTCCGGTTCGACGATTGGACCAACTTTGTGGGCAATACTCCTGACCGCGTCCGCATCGCCAATGGACAGTCATCGCTCGATTTCCGCGAGTATGACACATTCATCTATGCCGGTGATGATTGGAAGATCGGACAGAACCTGACCCTGAACCTGGGTCTCACCTGGACCTACTACGGCCAGCCGGAGAACCTTTTCAACACTCTGACTACGGCGCAGCAGAAAGGTTCCACTCCGTTCTGGAACCCGGCGTTGCCGCTTTCCGTGACCACAGATCCCACGGTCCCCTCAATCAAGAACAGCTTCGGGCCCAGCCTGGGTTTTGCCTATAACCCGCAGTGGGGTGGCTTCCTTACCGGCCACGGCAAAACCACCATACGCGGCGGATACCGCTTCCTCTATGACCCGCCGTACTACAACATCTTTATCAATGAATCCACCTCTTCGCCCATGGTTTTCCTGCAGAGCTTGCCCTCGCCGGCTACCCATGCTCTGCCCACAGTGCCGACAGGGCCGAACGTAAGATCGTCGGTCGCATCCGCCATAACCCTGGGAGTGTTTGATCCGCGGACCTTCGCCGAAACCAACGTGAGTCCGAACTTCGGGCCGGACAAGGTTCATTCCTACAGCCTGGGCATCGAGCGCGAGATCACCAAGAACTCCGCTTTCGAAGTTCGCTACTCGGGCAACCGCGCTTACGACCTGTTCCAGAGCGTTAACGGAAACCCGTTCATTGGCGATCTGGCCGCGCAATTTCCCAGCCAAGTGCCAGCAGGACTCACCCCCTGCCCGGCTTCTCAGGCGTTTAACCCGGTCGCCATCGGCCGCGTGAACTGCAATGAGGGAGTGCTGCTAACCCGCAACAACGGTGGATACTCGTACTACAACGGTATCCAAACCGAGCTCCGGGCCAACAACCTCTTCAAGCAGTTGACTATGCGCATGAGTTACACCTATGCCAAGACCCTGGACAACGTCAGCGAAATCTTTAGCACCTTTGGTGGTGGAAACACCCTGACCTATGCCCAGAACCCGGTGAACACCAATAAAGGTGAATACTCCTTCTCCGGTTTGGATATTCCCAACACCTGGACCATGCTCTTCACTGAACAGTTGCCCTTCTTCAAAGAGCAGCACGGCTTCATGGGCCACCTGCTGGGCGGCTGGGGCTTGTCCGGAAACTACATCGTAGCTTCCGGTCAGCGCTACACTCCGGTCCAGGTAACTGCGGCTGCCGCTTTGACTGCCCCAGGGAATTTCTATGACCTTGGGTTTATTGGTAACTTTGTAGGTACGGATGTGGCCCGTCCCTTCATTGGCAGTTTGAGTGCGCCGGCGAGCAGCGTGGGCGTCTTTGCCGGGGATGCATGCAACGTCTTTGGTTTGGCATGCGCAGCTCCCGCTACTCAGCTCATTAGCATGAATGCGTTGAACACCACAGGCAGCACTGTCAACGTCACCAACAGCCAGGTGCGATACATCATCAACGCATCAACCGCTCAGGGGATCTTCGGCACTCCGTTTGGGAATGCCGCGCGTAACCTGTCCCAAGACGCAATCACCAACATCGGCAACTTCTCCGTATTTAAGACCATCAAGTTGACCGAAAGGGCCTCGTTCCAGTTCCACGCGACAATGCTGAACGTCTTTAACCACCAGAACTTCCAGACCATCGATCCCTTTATTGAGGACGCCGGCGTAAACGGCGTTCAGGGCACGGGCTTTGGTAATCCGGCGGTAACAAATACTGTGCCCGCTGGTTATTTCGCCCCGGCAACCCGCGAGATCATCTTCGGGGGTACGCTCCGCTTCTAACCTGATTTTCTTGTAAACCTTCTTGGCCCGCCAGTCATTCTGGCGGGCTTTTTTATTGCTCGGAAACCGAAAATCTGCCCAGGTGGAGAGCTGCTTCCGCAGGCCGGAACGTCTGCCGAAACCACGCTTATTCCATTTTTGGAATATTTATGGAAGGTTAACTCCATAAAACGGAGATTTGCATCCCTTGGAAAAGCTGTAACTAATTGATTACACAGGTTTTTATCTGTGGAACTCTGATTGCCGTAATCTCGGCCAACGATTTGTGGGGGAATTTCCGTAAAAACTTAATTGGCTAGTGGATAACTCCCACTTTCGTTGTCACTTCACCAACCAAGAGATGGAGATAACGGAGAATGAGGATGAATATCAAACTGCGAGACATGATGGCTCTCGTCGCAGTTACCTTGGCGTTGGTCTGGTGCATCCCTTCTGTAGGTCAGGTGCTGAAAGGCTCGATTTCAGGCACAGTCGTTGACCCGCAGAACGCGGTTGTATCCGGCGCGCAGGTAAAGGCGACACACCTCGAAACAGGATCAGTTTCCACCACGACCAGCGACAGCTCTGGTCTCTTCCGCTTGAATCTGCTGCAGATTGGCACCTACAGCATTACCATCACCGCCCAGGGCTTTAAGACCCTGGAAAACAAGAATGTAGCGGTTAAGGCTGGCGACGATTCCGGCTTAGGCACAATGCGCCTGACGATCGGTGAAGCCAGCAGCACGCTGGAAGTTGTAGGCGCGGCTCCGCTGGTTGATACCACGGAGGCCCAGGTAACCAACACCTTCTCCGGAACCACATTGCAGACCTTCGCTGGCGTCCAGGAGAATGAAGGCTTGGATCGTCTGGCCCTGTTTGTCCCCGGCATTGCTTCCAGCCGCAGCAACAACTTTTCCAACACCAACGGCGCCAGCATTTCCAGCAACGGTTTGCGTGGCCGCAATAATGACCAGGAAATTGATGGCCAGAACAACAACGACAATAGCGTCGGTGGCCCCGGCCTGTTCGTGAGCGACACAGAATTTGTGCAGCAGTACGTTATCGTGACCAATCAGTTTGGCGCGGAATACGGACGCAACTCCGGTTCGGTTGTGAACATCATCACCAAGCAGGGGACCAACAATTGGCATGGAAGCCTGTATGGCACGGAGAACAACTCCTTCCTTAACGCCCTTTCCAATACCCAGCGTAATACCCTCAAACCGGGAAGCATTACGCCGCAGACTCCCGCTGGCGTCGGCTTCACTGGTCCACCTCGCAGCAATGACGAGTTTGGCGGCGGCACCATTGGTGGCCCAATCCTGAAGAATAAGGTTTTCATCTTCGGTGGATTTGATCAGGAGATTTCCGAAGCCAACTCGGTTTATACCACCAGTTCCTTGACGCCCACGCCCCTCGGTTTGTCGCAGTTGGCTGGATGCGCGGGCCTCAATGCGAACTCGCTCTCGGTGCTGCAGAACTTCGGACCTTACGCCTTTAGCGCGGGCAATCCGACTGCCCGCCCGACGGGACCGGGTGGCACCTTCACCACTACCACCATTAAGAACGCCAACGGTGTGGCTCTAACTGGCACAGGCCCTGGAGGTCAATGCGTCATACAGGTTGGTGGTGTAACCCGCGTGCTATCCACGCCTCAGCACGCTTTCAACTGGGTCATGAGATCAGACGTGCAGCTGAGCAGCAACGACAGCTTGTCCGCCCGGTATCTGTTTAACCGTGACAATTTCTTCAATCTCAGCGATAACGGTGCTGCCGGCTGGGTATTCAATGAGCCTGCGCTCAGCCAATCCGTACTGTTCAGCGAAACCCACAACTTTAGCTCACGCATGGTAAATGAGGCCCGCGTATCCTTCAGCCGCCTCAATGTAGAGTTTGGCGGCGGGCTGAATCCTGGTGAGCCTGTTTCTGGCAATTTATCGCAGGCTTTCACCAACATCAGCATGTCAGGCGGTTTCCTGGGCATGGGCCCGGCTACGAACCTGCCCCAGGCGCGCCTGGTCAACACCTGGCAGGCGCAGGACAACTGGAACTGGGTCCTCGGCAAACACGCTATCAAGGCGGGAGTGAACTTCACCTACCAGCGTTCACCCAATACCTTCCTGCCTGATCTCAATGGGCAGTTCGGCTTCACGACCAAGACTTGTACGGTTGCCACTACACCATGTCCCGCCGCCAATAAAGTGAACGTAAGCAGCCTGAGCCAGTTCCTGGCTTCGAACTCACCCAGCACCGTGACCATCGCCAATGGTCAACCTGTGCTCGACTTCCGCGAGTACGACACGTTCCTCTATTTTGGTGACGACTGGAAGATAAGCCAGAACCTGACCCTGAACCTGGGATTGACCTGGACCTACTATGGCAATCCCGAAAACCTGTTCAACACCTTAAGCACAAAACAGCAGCAGGGCTCCAGTCCGTTCTGGAACCCGGCACTGCCACTTTCGGTCACGACGGATCCGACCATTCCCTCGATCTTCAATAGCTTCGGTCCGAGCGTGGGCTTTGCCTATTCACCCCAGTGGGGAGGCTTCCTGACAGGCCATGGCAAAACTACCTTTCGCGGTGGATACCGGCTACTATACGATCCACCCTTCTACAACATCTTCCTGAACGTTTCAACCTCGTCACCGTTTGTGTTCCTGCAGTCCTTCACCAATGCCATCGGACTTCCAACTGGCACTTTCGGTCTAGCGACGCAGCCGAACGGTCCGACCGTGCGCAACCAACTCTCCTCTACCACCACACCGGGAGTGTTTGACCCACGGACGGCGGCTGAGACCACGGTTTCCAATAACTTTGGTCCCGACAAAGCCCATACCTGGAGCTTCGGGCTGGAACGGGAACTCACCAAAAACTCCGCGTTGGAAGCTCGTTACGCGGGCAATCATGCGACAAACCTGTATCAGACTATTGACGGCAACCCCTATCTGGGCACAGCCGCCAAGCCTGGCCTGTTACAGACCTTTCCGCAGTTCATTCCTAATGCCTCCTCGTTCACGCCCTGCGCTGCAACCCAGCAGGTTGGTGCTGGCGCCGGGTCGGACGTAGGCCGCGTCAATTGCGGTCCGGGAGTAACACGCACCCGCAATAACGGTGCCTTCTCCGACTATAACGCTCTGCAGGTGGAGTTCCGCGCTAACAACATGTTCAAGCAGTTGACCATGCGCACCGGCTACACCTGGAGCAAGACTCTGGACAACGTGAGCGAGATCTTCGCTACCGGTACTGCGGGTAACACGCTCTTTGCTTCGCAGAACCCGTTCAACACCGGCAGCGCGGAGCGCTCTATCTCCGGGCTCAATTACCCTGGCGTCTTTTCCATTCTCTTCACCGAGCAGTTGCCGTTCTTCCGCGAGCAGCACGGCGCGATCGGTCACCTGCTGGGCGGCTGGGCCATCTCCGCTGACTATCTCCTGGCTTCTGGCCAGCCTTACACGCCTCGGCAAGCCTTCCGTGAGGCACTGTTGACGGGTGCGGCGAACTACTATGACTCGTCCTTCGTGAATGCCTTCGTAGGCGTTGATGTAGCGCGGCCGTTCTTCGGAAGCCTCAGCGCACCGTCGAACACAGTTGGCGTTTTTGCACATGATGCCTGCGCGGCTGCCAATCTCACTTGCTCAAACGCCAATGCAGCAGCCTTGACCGCGTTGTCGGCGACTCAGCTCGTCAGCCTCAACGCGTTGAACAACGGCAACGTCGTTACTGTTACAAATAACGACGTTCGCTTCATTATGAATACCGGCACTGCGCAGACTGTTTTTGGCACGCCGTTCGGTAATGTTCCCCGCAATTCCCTCAGGGATGCGATCTCCAACATTGCCAACGTCTCCGTGTTCAAGAACATCAAGCTGGGTGAGCGGGTAAACTTCGAAATGCACGCAACTGCCTTGAATGCTCTCAACCACTTTAATTTCTCCAGCGTTGACAGCACTCTTGAGGATGCTGGGCTGGCCAATTTCGGTCAGGGCTTCGCCAATCCGTCGCTCACCACGGCAGGTGGCCGCACCTTCTTCGTGGGAGGCAAGATTACCTTCTAAGAAGAACTTGAAACTCTGTTAACGCCCGCCGGAGCAATCCGGCGGGCTTTTTTCGTATGGCATTCCCGATCCGAACCAAGATGGGTTGCCGCCTCACCGAGTAGCGGCCAGTGGCTTAATCACCTCAGTCAGCACGTCGGGCTGGGATTCATTGGGCACAAGGTGCGGATAGCGCTCCCCACCGTGATAATCCACCTTGAAATTTGTATAGTACTCGGCATTCTCCACCAGCAGATCAATCGGCTGCGTGCCGCCCACCGCAATGCGCAGGGCGGTCCGAATCACATCTTTCGAGTATTTGCGGCCATTTACGCCAATCAGCTTCATGCCCGGGCCTGCGCCGGCAACATAGGCAGGCGATCCGGGTATTGCGTCTGTGATCGCGCCGTCCTTGGCGATGATGATGCCCAGAGAAAAACTCAAGTCAACGGAGTCGCCGGTTTTTTCCTGCGCCTCCATGGTGGCATTCTTCTGCTCGGTATAAACCAATTTCCAGCCGCCATTTTCAATGCCACCCAGTGGAGCGCGCGGAGACTTTGAGTCCAGGCGCTCGCGCAGCAGCTTCGCCCAGTCATAGGGCGTGACCTGGTTGAGTGCGGTCACCACATCTTCAAATTTGTAGGACTCCACGGTTGGCGGTCCGCTCGGCCCGCCAAAAAATGCCCGGCAAAAATCGTTGAGCGACTTCTGCCCATGGGTCTGGCGCCGAATCAGCGTATCCACTTCCAGCCAGATGAGAAACCCTTCCGGGTAATAGTCCGCAGAGCGGCGCCAGTTGGCTCCTTCCGGGGGAGCGGTGAACAGGGTCTGGACGGAGATTGCCGTGTCCTGCAAAGGGCGCCACGTACGCCCGGCGCGATGGTCCAGCATGGCGGCGGTATAGGCCGCATTTTCTCGCCATTGCTCCGGCGAGCGCAGCCCGATTCGCGCCGCCAGAATATCTCCTAAATAATCCGTCAGGCCCTCGTACACCCACAGCAGGTCGCCTTTCATCGGTTCCTGGTAATTGGCAGTGACCAGGCCCGCCGGACGGCGGTACTTGCCATTCCACGAGTGAACAAACTCGTGCGGCAGGAGATCAGCTTCCAGGTTATGCCAGTTGGGATCACTGAAAGTATCTTCCGCGGTTCCGTTGTCACTGGATTCATGGTGCTCCAGCCCGTGGTGGGCCGTCTGGTCGCTCAACGTGACGAGAAAGTGATATTTCTCGTAGTGGCGTGCGCCAAAGAGCTTTCCCGTCTCCGCGACGAGCTGCTTGTAGCTGGCCAGGTCTTTGTCCGTCATCTGCAGCGCCTCTTCGCTTTCTGCCACCATGTCCATTACGTGCGCAGGCGTCTCTCCCGGAGGTGTGAGTTGTACCTGGCGGTAGATCGCCCCCGCAATCAAAGGTGAGTCCACCAGCCGGGTCAGGGATACTGTCTGAAAGTCCGCCGAACTGTCGGATTGTTGCGTCGGCGTAAGCGCGGTGCCGAATTTCCAGCCCTGCGGCAACCGGATGGACGCCGCCACCTGTACGGCATTTGTGGCCGCTCCCTTGGGATAGATCACGACCTGGTTCCAGAGCAAATCCAGCACTTTGGAAGAAGCCGCTGAATTCCGGCCGTTATACGTGAGCGTGTCCATCGAGACTTCCAGCTCCCGCACTCCCTGGGGTACTTGCAGATGGAAGGCATACATGTCTTCCAGGTCGCGCTGCCATTCAATTTCCTGCCCGCCGGCTTTGATATGCAGGCCCGTGAGGTTCTGGATGGGGCCGGTCGGGCGGTGGTTCCCGGGAATCCACTTGGGATACACCAGCGTCATGGCTCCGGCGGCCGCGGGTAGGATGATGGTGGAATGCAGGATGTTACGCGGCGCGTCGGTGGCATCCACCCGCAGGCGTTCAAGGATGGCGTTCTGTGCGGCAACAAGGCAAGAGTAAAGCAGAATGGCGGTAAGACAGCACTTTTTCATGGGGATCTCCGGTTTTGACCTCAGCGCGAAAACTGTAAATGGTACTAGTTGGCCTCTTGAAAACCAAAGTGTTGCGGCACAAAAAAGAGTTCTTGCCTAAATTGCAGGCTTCTGATGGTATAGGACATCGACCTTATTTAGATTTAGCCTCCCCAGATCAAAGGAGCCAATTTATGAAGAGAAGTACATACGTCAAGCTGACATTCTGTATCCTGCTGGTCCTGACGGTTGTGCCCGTGTGCGTCGGCCAGATTTATGCGCCCCGGCCGTTTTCCGCGGACATGTTGATGACAACCCACAACGGCACCAAAGCGTCTGGAAAGTATTATTTTTCACCACCCAGCTTCCGCATGGACATGGCTGAAAAAGGCCAGAACATGAGCATGATCACGGATGGCAGCACACAAACCAGTTATATCGTCATGCATGATCGTCACATGTACATTGAAACGCACGGCAATCAGGTCAACCCTATGATGAGCCGGGCGCCAAAATCCCCAACGTTCGATGGAGCCCATCCTTGTGGTAAGGATATGACTTGTCAAAAGGTGGGGACGGAAACCGTGAACGGCAGAGTTTGTGACAAGTGGGTAGGCAAGGACAAGGAAGGTCGCACCGGCACCGCATGGATTGACCAGAAGCTGAGTTTTCCTATCAAGGCGCTGGGTGCTGATGGCGCCGAATTCGATTTAACCAATGTAAAAGAGGGCACGCCGGATGCCTCGCTTTTCCAGCCTCCAGCCGGATACCAGAAGATGGACATGGGCGCCATGATGGGTGGCGGACGTCCGCCGCGGTAACCCCACGAAAGAACGGAGCGCTTTCAATGCCGACCCTCATTGAACATGCCACTCGCGTCCAGCCGGCGGGAAATCTGCCCAAGATCATTGACGAATACATTGGGCGCTTGAACAACCATGAAGGCCGCCTCAGCGTGGCCCACATGCGCAGCCCTGCGGGTTGGATGGAGCCAGGGCAGACGCCTGAATTTGAGGAATACACTATTGTTCTGCGCGGCAGCTTGCACGTGCGCCATAAGGATGGTACTGTCCAAGTCCGCGCGGGCCAGGCCATCGTTGCTCATCCCGGAGAGTGGATCCAGTACTCAACTCCGGAAGAAGGGGCGGAGTATATTGCGATTTGCCTGCCCGCATTTTCTCCCGGTACCGTCCACCGCGATGAGGGCTAGTGATTGCAAGTTTCGGCAGTATAGCGGTGGTAGTCACAGCAGTGGGAGGAGCCACAGCGGAAGCAGCGGCCACAAATAGCGTTTTTCGCTACCTGCGTTTTCTATCCGGGGCTTTGGGCGAGCTGAGTCAGCAGATCTTTCAGGAACGCCTCACCGTTCGGGTGGACGAATCCCGCAAACTGAACGCCCATGCCTACGCCGGGATGAAATGTCACAATCTTCCCGGCGATATTAATTTCAAGGTTCTTGGTCTTGATCACCAGCACAACGCGTGTTCCCATTGGCAGGGGCGAGAACGTGCTCACGTAGCACCCACCCTGGCAAATGTCTGCCAGTGTTCCCCAGTAGCCCGTTTTTGCGCCGGCGATCCGCACCTCAACCCCTAAATCGCAGGAGTAACGCGGGTATTTCCGTTTTTCCTGGTACTGTGCTTGCGCGGTTCCCATACCTGGCCCTTTCTCGAGGGATTACTGATTAACGCAATTGTGGCACCTTTTGGGACAGAGTAAAGTTACTTTAGTGAGCGAAGTCGAATGGGCCAGCTTGTAGCCCCTTCGGCGGGCGGATCGCCTGGCAACGCTGAAAATTCAAAGCGACCGACCACCGCAGTGCCCGGATTCACCCAGGGCGGCCCGCCATCGGACCACCCTGTAGAGTCTTCTTAAACGATGGGATTTTAGCGTCGGTGTTTTCAGGCGCTTGTCGCGTGCAGTCCGGATCTTGCCAAATATCACGCTTTCGAACGGGCGATCCCATTCCGGAATCACGCGACCGCAGATTGTACGGGAAGTCCGTTTCCTTGCCAGTCTTTTCTCAACGTCCAATCCTTCCGGCTGAGAATTCTCTGGTGCCGTCTCCGAAATCTTGATCCGTTTCCACTTGTAAACCCGGCGGGAGAGGCCGTGGCGAGCGTTGTATACTCCCTAGAGAAAGGAACGACATCGGAAATGAAACGAATCCTATTGAGTGCTCTTTTGTTAAGCGGGTTGATGCTGGCCGTCGCCCAGGTGAAGAAGGAAGACTTGGCTACTAAGAACACCAAGAGTCCGGGCGCCGAAACCAGCGTTACCATCAACGGCAAGAACCTCTGGATCTACTACCACGCCCCCTCCGTCAGGGGTCGCCGCATTTTCGGCGGCGCCGGCGCGCTCCAGCCGGATGGCAAAATATGGCGTCTGGGCGCCGATTACGCCACTGTTCTGCACACCGACGCCGACCTTGACCTGAATGGCCTCGCCATCCCCAAGGGCGACTACACCCTGTACGCCGATCTCGACAACGGCCAGTGGAAGCTGATCGTCAACAAAACCCTGATGGACGGGGCCCGCCACATCTGGGGCGTGGGGAAATCACCGGACGGCATTCGCGAGGGCGCCACCACCAATGATCCGGCCACCGAACTGGGCCGCGCTTCGCTCACCATGGGCAAGCCGTCATCTCCAGTCGAAACCCTCAAGATCACGCTGTCGGGCGCTGGCGGCGCCAAGGGAAAACTGCTCATCGAATGGGAGAATGTGACGGCGTCGGCGCCGTTTACCGTGAAGTAAGCGTTTCCTGCGGCGTGTACTCCGCAAGGGTCGCCGCGCTGACCGCACTCGGCTCGCGCGGCGTCGTTCCCAATTGCCCGCCGGTATTAACAATACGTTCGCTGTTGTGAGAGGAGTTTTCAGCTATGCGGTTGCAGACGAACTCCTCAAATCGAATCCCGCATCCCTGGGACGCAAAGTCCGAAGGACCGCGATGGATACACAGTTTCAAGCAACCGCGCTAACTAACACGAGACGAGGCAGAAACGTTCCTGGAATCTGCTCAAAACGTTTGCCCTGCTGACCGCCGATATTTCCGGCCATCTGGAACAAGTCCGCACACATCCGCACACAGGCCGCACACACAGGGGGTGGTTGAGCAGCGGCCGAATTTGGGTGAATTGCAAGATGTTGATACGGTTGGAATTATTGGTGGCGGCGGTAGGACTCGAACCTACGACCTACGGATTATGAGACCGTCGCTCTAACCACCTGAGCTACACCGCCAGACTCGCTGTTTCAATAGCTTACAAACATTTTATCATTGGCGCATTCTCCGGATGCCCGCACGCGGTTTGCGCGCCCCGGGAAGCATGGCCGGCATTCCCAGTATGGTCGAATCGGCCACAATCGGCGTCGCCTCTCCGATCACCGGATCACCCGATCACACGTGATCGCTCCGATCTCCCTGCCTTGCAATTTTGGCAACTACGGCGATTTTGGCAATCTCGCTGTCACAGCTCGTTCAATCCGGTCAAAACCGGTGGCGGGGATATCCCCTGCTGAAAGCCCGCCGTGGCGGGTCCCCTGTCCCCTGCAACCTGCCCTTCAGCTACAATCATAAGTTTCCAAAACATCCCCTTATGCTGCGCTACTTTACTGCCGGAGAATCGCATGGAGAGTCCCTGGTCGCCTTTCTTTCCGGATTGCCCGCCGGACTCAAAGTTGATCAGGCATTCATAGACCGCGAACTCTGGCGGCGGCAGCAGGGATTTGGTCGTGGCGGCCGCATGAAGATCGAGAAAGATGGCGCCCACATTCTCTCCGGAGTGCGCCATGGCAAGACCATCGGTTCGCCCATCGCCATGCTGCTGGAAAACAGGGATTGGAAGAACTGGCAGGAATCGTTGCCGGTGGAAGAAGGCGATTCTGCCCGGCACAAGCGAGTCGCCTCGCCGCGTCCAGGGCATGCCGATCTCGCGGGAGCCCTCAAATACAACTTTCCTGAAGCGCGTTACGTGCTGGAGCGGGCATCGGCCAGGGAATCTGCTGCGCGAGTCGCCATCGGCGCCATGGCCAAACTGTTTCTGCGTGAGCTGGGCATGGAAGTACTCAGCCATGTAATCGCCGTGGGCAAAGCTGCGGTTGCGAATGCTGAGGCGGATTGGGAAAAGTTGAAGCAACTCCACGCCAGTCAAGAGAAGCAAGAGGTGGTATTGAACTGTGCCGACCCTGAAGTTGAGGAGCGCATGAAGGCGGAAGTTGATCAGGCGCTGCGCACCGGCGATTCCGTTGGCGGAGTATTTGAGGTGGTGGCCCACAACGTTCCTCCCGGACTTGGAACCTACGCGCAATGGGACGAGCGGCTGGACGGCATGCTGGCCCAGGCCGTAATGTCACTGCAGGCCGTGAAAGCGGTGGAGATCGGCAGCGGCGTCGCCTCAGCGCTCTCCTTCGGCTCCAGCGTGCATGATGAGATCGGCTATGTAGCGAGTTCGTCGGCCAATGCATTTACCGGGTTCACGCGCAAGTCAAACCACGCCGGAGGCATTGAAGGCGGCATCTCCAACGGCCAGGATATTCTGGTGCGAGGCTACCTAAAACCGATTTCCACCTTGCGCCGCCCGCTGGAATCAGTCAACTTTGAAACCAGGGAGCCGGTCAAGGCGGCCTATGAACGCTCTGATGTCTGCGTGGTTCCTGCGGCCGGCGTAGCCGCGGAGGCCATGGTGGCGCTCACCCTGGCCAGGTGCGCCCTGGAAAAGTTTGGTGGAGACTCAATTTTGGAAACGCTCCGGAATTTTGAGGGCTATAAACAACAACTGCGGGAGTTCTGAAGAGAAAGATGATCTATCCCATCGTGAAGTATGGTGACCCGGTTTTGGAGAAGCCGGCCGAACCCATTGTCGAATTCACTGATGATCTGCGCAAACTGGCGGACGACATGTTTGAATCCATGTACGCCGCTCATGGCGTCGGACTGGCTGCGCCGCAGATCGGCATCAGCAAGCGCATTGTGGTGATCGATATTACTTTCAAGGAAGACCCAAACGCCAAGCTGGTCCTGATCAATCCTGAGATCGTAAAGGCGGAAGGCCGCCAGCGAGGCACGGAAGGCTGCCTGAGCTTGCCCGAATTTCGTGAGGACGTGACTCGCGCCAATGTCGTCACCGTGCGCGCCCAGGACCTGCAGGGCAAGTGGTTTGAGACCAGCGGGGAAGAGATGCTGGCGCGCGCCTTCCTCCATGAAACTGACCATCTGAATGGCCGGCTCTACATCAGCCACGTGAGCGCCTTAAAGCGCGACCTGATGAAGCGCAAAATCAAAAAGCTCATCCGGGCTGGCGAGTGGTAATGAAGCTGGTCTTTTGCGGTACCCCGCAGTTCGCTGTGCCTTCGCTGGAAAAGCTGGCCGCAGCCGGCTTCGATCTTGCTTTGGTGGTCACCCAGCCTGACCGCCCCCAGGGCCGGGGCATGGAACTCGCGGCCCCTCCGGTAAAACAGTCCGCGCTCAAGTTGGGCTTGCCTGTCATTCAGCCCGAGAAGATCAGGAAGAACGAAGACTTTCAATCACAGTTAACCAGTATCCATCCCGATGCCATCATCGTTGTCGGGTACGGCCGGATCATCCCTCCATGGATGCTGCAACTGCCGCGCTTCGGCAATATCAATGTTCATGGCTCCTTGCTGCCCAAATACCGTGGGGCCGCGCCCATCCAATGGGCCATAGCCGGCGGTGAGACTGTTACCGGCGTGACCACCATGCGCCTGGATGAAGGCCTGGATACCGGCGACATCCTGCTGCAAAAAGCGACCGCAATCCAGCCGGAAGATACGGCGGTCACCTTGGCCCCACGATTGGCTTCTCTCGGCGCGGACCTGCTGCTGGAGACCTTGAACGGCCTCGAACAAGGCAGCATCTCTCCAGTTCCGCAGGATCATTCGCGTGCAACCCTGGCGCCGATCCTCAAAAAAGAGGATGGCCTGGTCGATTTCACCAGAACGGCGGCGGAGATTTACAACCGCCTGCGCGGCTTTCAGCCCTGGCCCGGGGCTTACACCCTGTTCAGAGGAAAGAACCTCAAGATCGTCGCTGCCCGCCCGGCGCAAGAACAGAGCTCAATTCCTGCGGGCGAGATGCGCGTCAGCGGCGATGCGCTGCTGGTAGGCTGTGGCGCAGAAACCGCGCTGCAACTGCTCCAGGTGCAACCAGAAGGTAAGAAGGCCATAACCTCGCGGGATTTCATCAGCGGCTATCTTTCTAGCTTGCCTCGAACGAAGTGAGAGGTCCCTATAGGTTCCGCTGTTTATCCCGAAGCGCAGATTCTCACTTTTTTCCTTGGTCTTATCAGTGGAGGATCAATCACATCACCGTCATCAGTGGTAAGGTTTTTTGGTTTTTGTAGCCATGCCGACGACAGCTTCTTGAGGATTGCGATAGCACACGGGCTGAATGCCGAGTGCTGATTGCTGAGTGCCGAGTGCCCGAGTGCGAAGACCGGCGGGAGTACACTGCCATTAACAAGACCAGAGCAATCATGAAAACGCTCTACAAGCTGCAAAACCCGTGACCCCCGCCCGTCAAGCCGCCTTCACCATCCTTCTCCGGGTCGAGCGGGAATCCGCCTGGGCCGTAGAGCTTCTGCATTCCTCTCTTCTTGACGGCCTCTCTGCCATCGACCGCAATCTCACCCATGAAATAGTCGTGGGCGTGCTCCGCTGGCAGTCCTTGCTGGACGCAGGCTTTGCAACGCTGGTAGCAAAGCCCTTGAAAAAACTCGATCTTGAAGTGCTGATCGCGCTCCGCATGGGAGCCTACCAATTGGCATTTCTGGACCGCATTCCCGGCCATGCCATCGTGCATGAAACCGTTGAGCTGGTGAAGCAATCCCGCAAGCGCTCCGCCGCCGGCCTCGTCAATGCGGTAATGCGCAAACTGGCGCCGCGCCGCGCCGCCTTGATCTCTGCCGGAGACTATGCCCATCCGTCATGGCTGGTGGCGAGGTGGACCTCGGCCTTCGGCCCGGAGAAGACAGAGAATATCTGCCGCTACGATCAGCAAATTCCCGCAACCGTCATGCGCATCTCGGGCCAACCGGACGAAGACCAGCTTCGCGCCGAAGGCATCCAACTCGCTCCCGGCGCTCTCATGAAAAATGCGCGCGTCATCACAGCGGGTGATGTCACCCTGAGCCAGTTGTTCCGCAGCGGCCGCATCGCCATTCAGGACGAAGGATCACAACTGGTTGCCGCCTTGATTGGCGAAGGGAAGCGTATTCTCGATTGCTGTGCTGCGCCCGGCGGCAAGACCGCAGCCCTGGCCACCGCGCTGCCGGAAGCGGAAATCTTCGCTGCCGAACTTCATCCGCATCGTTCTCGCTTGTTGCGCCAGATGGCGCCCCAACCGAACGTCCACGTATTCACAGCCAATGCCCTGCAACTCCCGTTCGGCGCAGACTTTGACCGGGTCCTCGCTGACGTCCCTTGCACCGGCGCCGGGACCCTGGCCCGCAATCCCGAAATCAAATGGCGGCTCAAACCGGAAGACATCCCGGACCTGCAAGCAAGGCAAATCGCCATCCTGAATGCTGCCTTGAAGCATGTAGCTCCCGGCGGCAGGTTGGCCTACTCCACCTGCTCTCTGGAAGTAGAAGAAGATGAGCAGGTAATTGAGACAGCGCTGAAAGCAAATCCTGATTTTGAAATCATCCCAGTCCGGCAAGAGCTATTACGCCTGAAAAGCTCAGGCGAGCTAATCTGGCCGGATATCGATGGCTTGATAAGGAACAACTTCCTGAGAACCTTCCCCGGCACGCATCCCTGCGATGGCTTCTTCGCCGCTGTCCTCCAGAGAACCAGGAAAGATCTTGACCACAGAGGAAAGGAGTACACAGAGTGACTTCCTCCTCGATTCCTCTGCGTCCTCCTTTCCTCAGCGTTTCAAAGGTTTGGCTCTTCTCCGTGTAATCTCAGTGTCTCCGTGCCTCGGTGGTAGGTGTTGACCGTCTTTACCGTCGAACAGAAAAGCTGACCGTCCCTCCCGCCATGATCCTCTGCCCCGCCCCCGGCGACTGCCGCACAATAATCCCTGATGTTCCCGAAGGATCATCCACATAATCCACCTTGCCCGGCGTAAAGCCGGCCTGCTGCAGCGCCGTTACCGTCTCGCTGAGTGGCTGTCCCACAAAATTCGGCATAACGAACCACTGAGCGTTATCGGGCGCGGAAATCACCAGGCCAATCTTCGGGGACACCGCATTCTTGGCATCGGGCGCCGGGCTTTGTGCAATTACGGTTGCCGGCTGGGCTCCGGGAGAATGAATGGTCACCACTGTTCCCATCTCCAACCCCCGGCGGCTGATGTTCAACTCGGCCACCCGTTCGCTCTGGCCAACTACGTTTGGAATAGACGCCCGCTGCGGTCCAAGGCTCGCAGCCAGGCGCACCTTCCAGCCGCGCCGCACCTTGGCATTGGGAGCCGGTGACTGGGAAACAATATAGCCTTCCGGGACATCCGGACTGTAAAAGCGGTTGTCGATGGAAATCACCAGGCCTTCAGAGTTTGCCAGCCGCTCCGCCTCCAGCGGTGTAAGGCCCACAAACTTAGGCATGCGCACCTCGCGCCCGTGAATGGCAAAGCGCATGGAGAGGAGCGCGGAAGAAAGACATACCAGCAGCAGCACCAGGCCCAGCAGAAAATATTTGATAAGCCGCAGCACGTCTCAGTGCGCCTCAGCATCATTCGCGTGGGCGGGAAACTTCAGGCTCGCTTTTTTGATCGTAGTCTTGTTCGTGTCTTCCATCGGAGGAAGGAAGAATTCATTCTCGACTGCGGGGTCCGCGACGACCACGCGCATAAAATCAATCCAGATTGGCAAGGCTGCCTGAGCTCCTGTCTCCTTGCTGCCCAGCGTTCGTTTCTCATCAAAACCCACCCACACTCCGCAGGTGATGCTGGGAGAGAAGCCCACGAACCATGCATCAGTAAAATCGTTGGTGGTGCCGGTCTTTCCCGCCAGGGGATGTTTGAGTTTTGCTGCCGCCACTCCCGTACCCCGCTGCACCACGTCCTCAAGCAGTGAAACCATCGTGCGCGCCGTGCGTGCTGAGGTCACATCTTTGGCGTCTGGAAAATTTTCCTCCAGAACGTGGTTTTCATAATCGGTGACTTTAATGATGTAACGGGGCTCAATGCGCACGCCGTCATTGGGAAAAACCGAATAGGCGGAAGTTTGTTCATACAGGGTCAGGTCCGCGGCGCCCAGCGCAACCGGCAGGTAGGCCGGAATCGGGGAGCTGATGCCGAAGCGCCGCACATAGTCAATCAATGCCGGCATCCCCACTCTTTCTGCCAGCTTTACCGCCGGGACGTTTCGGGAGTCAGCCAGCGCGTGGCGAAGCGTGATATTGCCTTCAAACTTGTAATCAAAGTTGTGCGGAGTATAAGGTGTGCCGCCGCTGGAAAAAGTCGTTGGGGCGTCCAGGATCCTGTCGTCCGGCTCCGCTCCACGTTCCACGGCGGCGCTAAAGACGAACGGCTTGAAAGAGGACCCAACCTGCCGTTGTGCCTGGGTAGCGCGGTTGAACTTGGATTCTTCAAAGTCCCGCCCGCCTACCATGGCTCTTATGTCGCCCGTGGCGTTATCAATGGCCAGCAATGCCCCTTGCGCCCCGGAATCCTGTTCCAGGACCGCATGAACCACGTGGGTGGATTCAATCGCCTGCACCTTCACATAGATAATGTCGCCTGTACTGAGAATGTCCAGTGGATATTTGTGGCCGGTCCAGCCGATGTCACCCGGATACAAAACGCAGGTATAGCTGCCCAGCTTCACCGTCGCCGTTTGCGCGTTCACAGATGTAACCAGCGCGTGAACGTAATCTCCAACCGCGATTGGCTGGTCCCAATCCGGATGCTGATATTTTTCCAGCGAGGCGCCGGAAGCCGCAATGTTGGTCAGGTGTCCTTGCCAGCCGTGGCGGCGCTCATACACCGCCAGGCCATTCAGCACCGCCTGATTGGCTGCTTTCTGCAGGTCCAGATCCAGTGACGTGTAAACCCGCATTCCCGACTCGTGTACCTCGTCAGACCCGTATTTCTTCTCCAGGTACCGGCGTACCTCCTCCACAAAGTATGGTGCGGTGGAATTCTCCAGGGGCTGAAGGTTCAACGCCACAGGGGCGGCTTTGGCGCGGCTGGCCTCCGCAGCTGTGATCTTGCCATCTTCAAGCAAGTTGTTGATCACCACGTTGCGGCGCTTGAGCGCATGTTCCGGGCTGGCAACCGGCGAATAGTAACTGGGCGCCTTGGGCAATCCCGCCAATAGGGCAGCTTCTTCCAGGGTGAGGTCTTTGGCGTGCTTGTTAAAGTAGAATTGCGCGCCCGCCTCAAAGCCATACACTCCGTGCCCCAGAAAAATCTGGTTGCAGTACATGGTGAAGATCTGTTGTTTGGTGAAGTGGCGCTCAATCTGGATGGCCAGCATCGCTTCCTGTACCTTGCGGCTGAAGTGCCGTTCGGAAGAGAGAAACAGGTTGCGTGAAAGCTGCATGGTCAGTGTGGACGCTCCCTGGGCGCGCGAACCGGATACGATGTCGCGATACGTGGCTCCCAGGACCCGCCAGAAATTGATGCCCCAATGCTGTTCGAAGCTCTTGTCCTCAGTGGAGATGATAGAGTCCCGCAGGACTTGCGGAAAGTCCTCATAAGAAGCCAGGATTCGTCGCTGCAGCGCGAACGATCCTATGACCTGTCCGTGTTTATCATAGATTTCAGTAATGGTGCTGGGCCGGTAGCGCTCCAGTTCGCTGATCTGGGGTAAATCAGTGGAATAAACAATCAGCAGCCCTGCCAGGCTTCCCGCCAGTGCGGAGGTCAGGACCAGCAGCGTGAAGAAAACGCGCCGAACCAGTTTCTTCCCACCTACATGAAACTCGGGAAGATGTGAATATAAGAACTTCATCTTGCAGCCGGAGAGATCAAGCCCAGAATAGCACGAAGTAGCAGGGTACAGGTTGTAGGGAACAGGTTTACAAAGGGTTGTGCCGTTTTAGTGCACCTTGAACCCTGAACTCGTGAAAGGGGAGAGGTGTGAACTGAGTCTCGCCGTCGTCGTTAAACTTGCCGCCTGTCATCTTGAGCGGAGCCCGCCGCGGCGGGCGTAGTCGAAAAACCCGTCCTGAGCGGAGCCGAAGGAATCCCGACACTGTCCGATCTGATCATGCTGCTTTAGGCAGTTCTCACGAAACCGTTCTTCACTGGAATCTCATGGAAACAGTCTGTAAAGCCTGGCGCGAAATTCTCCATAACCAATAACCTGAGCCCATTTGCAACCAAGCTTGTCATGACAAGAGGAGGCTGGCACAAGCAATCTTCCCCTGTCCCCTGCTGAAAGCCTGCCGTGGCGGGCTGAAAGCCCGCCACGGCGGATAACCTGGTACTTTCCCTAGGTCTTGGGAACCTTCGTCTTCAAAACTTCAATGGCTCGATGAAGCTGCTCATCTTCCCTGGGCGCCGTCTTCTGCGGCTCTTCCGTGTTCGCCGTGCTGCCGTCCTCGTCATCGGGTAGCGCGGCCAGATCGTCCGCCGAGGCTACTTCTATGTTGGGAGTGATCCCCGTTTCCTGAATTACCTTCCCTTTCGGAGTGTAGTATTTGGCAATCGAAAGGATCAGGGCGGAGCCATCTGGGACTTCAATCAGTTTCTGCACCGAGCCATCACCAAAGGTCTTGTCGCCCAGCACGTCGCCGCGCGCATTGTCCAGGACTCCCGCAGCCACAACTTCAGCCGCTCCTGCAGTCCCGCGATTCACCAGCACCACCACCGGCAGATCGGTGATCTTCTTTTGCGCATCGGCATTGTAGGTGACGCGCGTGACCTTCTGCCCTTCCAGGTAGGCAATCATGCCATGATTCAGGAAGAGATTGGCCACCGCAACACCTTCTTCCTCATCGCCCTCGGAGTCATCGCGCAGGTCCAGGACCAGCTTCTTGGCTCCCTGTTTTTGCAGTGACTTGATCTTGGCCGCAATTTCCTGCGCCTTGCCCTTGGTTAGCACCAGGGCCTTGATATAGCCGACGCCGTCCGCCATCAACTGCTCGGTGGGAGCAGGTGGATTCGGCACTTCGCGGGTGATGGTAATTTTCTGTGGCTCAATCTTGCGCGGGCGTATGATCGAGCACTCCAGGCGAGAGCCGGGCTCACCCGCCATCGTGCCCCTGATTTCAGCCAGCGACATTTCATGAGTGCTCTTCCCATCGATGAATTCCATGATGTCGCCGCTGCCGATTCCCGCCTTGTCCGCCGGACCACCGGGGATCACAGAAACCACGGCCGCATATCCAAAGCGCTTGGAAATGGTGGCCCCGATGTTGGCCTTTCCATCTGATTTCTTCGCCTTATACGTCTTATATTCCGCCGGGCTCAGGTAGCTGGAGTTCGCGTCCAGTGATTCCAGTAGCCCGTGCAGCGCGCCGCTGGTCACCATTGGCATGTTTGGCTCCTCCACATACTCAGTGCGGATGTGGTAGAGCACCTCGCTGTAAACCTGCATGTGGTTGTAAGCGCCGTCGGTATTGTTGCTGGAGGAGGCATGCACCCCCAGGCCGCCAATTACGGCGAATCCAACGATAAAAATGGAGGTTGTAAGAAGGAGGACCTGCAGCTTTTTCGACATTATTGAAGACCTTTACCCGAAAGACGGATCAAACACCCAAAAGTTAGCCCACGTTAATTATATAGCCACTCTGTTGGATGCGGGCCGGATTTCTTGGGAGGCATTCTTTCGTACCCAGGCCTACTTCCGGCCCGAGAGCATTCCTAGAATGTCCTTGAGTGCCTGTCGCACCTGCTTAAGCTGCGAGAGATCGGCTCCTGGTTGGGCAAAGGGCAGCGCGGACTGCTTTTTCTTGTTTTCTGACCGCAGGTACTGCCGCGCTCCGGCAATGGTGAAACCCTCTTCATACAGCAGCTTTTTGATCTGCAGCACATTCTCCACGTCGGGCCTGCGGTACATCCGTTGTCCGGTGCTGCTTTTGGACGGTTTGAGTTGAGGAAACTCTGTCTCCCAGAAGCGCAGTACGTAGCTGGGCAGCCGGCACAGGCGGCTGACCTCGCCAATACGGAAGTAGATCTTATCTGGAATCACAACTTCGCCGGAAGGGGACTTGCGGGCGTTGTTTTTGGAGTTCTTGGGCATAGTTCCCCGGACGAAAGAGGCCTTGAGCGGATATTATGTCGCCCACATGAATGCGTCAACTGCCATGTCTCTGAGTTTACCTCGAACCCTGATCTTGAGTCTGGGGAGTGGGCTCTTAGAGCCCGAAAACAGCGCCCTCCACCAGCTTTGGTTTTAGCGCCAATACCGTTCACTTGAGGGATCAGGGTCCACTGCCATCGGTGCCGGCCTCATCGTCGTGCTTCTTAACCCGGAAACGCTCTGTCATTCCGCAGAGCCTCTTGATTGAGTTTGCCCAGACGAAAAATTAACATTTTCTTAGCGGTTTCTTCTTGACAGCTCCAGAGCTCCTTCCATATAAAAATCAGACTGGCATTTTGCAGGAGCCCCACTCTACTCCTGCGCGCTGAAGCATGAAGGTAACGAACGCGCGGAAGGATCGTGCCCACTCCATCCGCGTGAGCAACCCCTAGCCGGAACAAATAAGCACGGCGATATCGCCGAGGTGTGCCCGGTTCATGGGAACCTCGTAGCAGCTTGACGTGTCAATAGGTGTTGCCGTGGTGCGTCTGTAAGAGTGGCGGGAAATAAACGTCATGGCTCGTGGTAAGTCATCTGTTGTCGGTTGTCCGGGTCCCCACAATGTTTAATTGGAGAAGAGATGAGATCGCCAGGGTTCTATATTGCAGTCGCAATGATTCTTCTCGCCAGCATTAGCGCCTTGGCGCAGTCCGCGCCGGACGCGGAAAACGGCTTTAAGAACTACGGTTCGTACCACGGCACGAACCTCGATACGGTCAACGTAACGAACGGCAACTGGATGCTGCATGCGCCGGTGCTCCCGGATGCTGTCCAGCGCGGCTCGTTGACCGACCACCTCATGATGTACTCCACCTCCAAGAACTGGCAGCCCAGCTGTACCTTCCCCAGCACCGGGCCGGTATGCCAGTGGAGCATAGGACCGGTTCCCTCGCTGGGCGCCAACTCATTCGGCGGGGTGCTGTTGGAGCGCGGCTTCGACCTGCGGCTCACGCGGACGGTCATCAAGACCAACGACGGGTCCGGGACTTTGACCTGGGGGATCAACGGGTACACCCTGCGCACCGCCGATATGGCCACCCATCAGCTCTATCCCATTTCCGTGGACGGCAATTCCGATCCCGCGGCCATGGAGACCATCGATACCAGCGGCTATCACGTGGTCATGAGCAATGCCGACCTCAACGGGATCGAGAATACGGTGACCTTGACCGATCGGCAGGGCCGGCAATATGTGGGAAACTTTGACGCGTATTCGTCTTGCACGGTGCCGAACATCGCGCCCATACCCAGCGTGGGCGGGCGCTCTCCGGTGCAGATGGCGGCGCCGTTTGGGGACCAGTACTGCACCCAGGTTGCGTGGCTGTGGCAGGTAACGGATGCCAACGGCAATCAGATGAGCTTTCATGGCCCCCAGAACTCCAATGCCGGAGTAGACACGCTGGGCCGGGGGCAGCCGCTGGAAAGCGGAACTTCGACCAGCGATACTGCGGGGTGCGTTAGCAGCCTGACGATCAACGGCGTTTATCTGATGGCTTACAACGCGCCCAACGGGACGCAGCAGCAATTGAAGTTGTGTTACGCGACCCTGCCGCTGGCCACGGCCTTCAACCAGACGGCCTATGGAGTTCAGATTAAAGAGGCGCCCAACTCCGTCTCTGCGGTGCAGGTGCTGGTGACGGCCATCCTGGCCGACGGCAGCAAGTGGGTCTTCAACTACGACAGCTACGGTGAGATTACCTCCGTGGAGCTGCCGGCGGGCGGCTCGATTAGCCTGACCTGGACCACAGTGTCCCAGTCGGGGGGTTGCAGCGGGCTGGCGCAGGTGAGCCGGGCGGTGGCCACACGGACGCTGAACGACAACAACGGCCACTCCTATCTCTGGACCTACCAATGGGGCACGCCGGCCAACAACAGCCTGACCAATGTAGTGACCGATCCGCTGGGCAATGACACGGTGCATGGGTTCACGTTTTTGGGGAACGGCTGCCGCTTCTACGAGACCAGCACCCAGAATTACCAGGGCCGGCAAAGTGGCGGGCAATTGCTGCAGCAGGTGGATACCGTCTACAGCAGCTCAGTGCTGAATGACAATAGCGGTAGTGACGTGGGCAACGTGGTGCCAGTGAGCATCAAGACCACGGTGTATCCGAGCGGCAAGGTCAAGCTGGTGACCAAGAGCTATGACGCCGGCCTGGGGGCCAATGCTCCCATCTTCGGCAATGTAGTTACGGAAAAGGAGTATGACTGGGGCCAGGGGGCTGCGGGAGCATTGCTGCGGGAGACCGATACCACCTACCAGTGGCAGGTGAACAGCGCTTATTTGACCGCCCATCTGCTCGATCTTCCCTCAGCGGTGATCGTGAAGGACGGCAACGGCAACCGGGTAGCGGAGACCGACTACACTTACGATGAATCCGCCTACCTGACGCCATCGAACGTTACCACCCAACACGGAGCAGCGCCCAACGCGGTGCGCGGCAATCTGACCACGGTCAGCAAGTGGCTCAACACCAGCAGCAGTCCCGTAGTGAGCCACAGCAACTGGTACGACACGGGAGAGGTGTACCAGGCCATCGACCCGCTGGGGAACACCACCACCCACAGCTACGATCCGGCTTACGTGGGCGGATATTCGACCAGGACCTGCAACGCGCTCAGCCAGTGCGTGAGCGGCACCTATGATTTCAATACCGGCCTGTTGACCAGCTTCACCGATGCTAACGGCAGCTATGCGGCCAACGGGAACACTCCGGGGGATCCGGCGCACACCAGCAACTACAGCTACGATCTCATGTCACGGCTGACCACGGTTCAGCTTCCTGCCGATCCTGCCGGAAACCACCCGCAGACCACGCTGACCTATTCGCCGGCGAACAGCTTTCCCTTGAACGTGCAGCGCACCAGGAGCATCACTGCGTCCATGAATGACGTGGCCACCAACTATTTCGATGGACTGGGACGTGTGTACGAGGGGCAACACTCTACTCCCAGTGGGAACGCTACCGTGCAGACCACCTACGATGGCCTGGATCATGCGGTTAGCGTTACCAATCCTTACTTCTCCACCAGCGATCCCACTTACGGCGTGATCCAGACCCAGTACGACGCTCTGGGGCGGGTGACGCAGGTCACCAAGCAGGATGGCAGCGCGAGCAGCGTGGCTTACGATACCGTGCCCATTCAGGCAGTCGCCGGAGATTGCACCAAGAGCACCGATGAAGCCGGCAAGCAGCGGCTGACCTGCGCCGACGGCCTTGGTCGGCTCACCGAGGTGCACGAGCCGGGCGACAACTTCAGTGGCAGCCAGGCGCAAGGCTCGTTCTCCGTTGGCGGGAATCTGCAGACCTACACGATTCCCGGCACCAATGCGACAACGGCCACCGGCAGCGTGACGATCAGTGGCCATCAGCAATCGATCATTACGAGCACCAGGGTCTGCGATCAGTACGGCCTCAATGGCCGCTGTGTCGCTTGGGAGACGGACAGCACCACTACCTACGATTCGGGCGCAGTCACCATCACCGTCAACGGGCAGCCGTACACCTACAACTATGGAGCGAACCAGCAGACCGACAATGTAAGCTCGATCAGCAGCGCTTTGCAGAGCACCATCAACAATACCTCTTCCTATGTTCAGGTGAGCAGTGTGAGCGTGAACCTGTCGGCCAACCCGCCCACGGCCACGCTGTATTTGCAGGCGCGCAGTGCGGGTGCGAGCGGCAATTTTTCCCTGGCGGCCAGCACCAGCTACAACACCCAATATTTCACCCAGGCTTCCTTTACCGCCGGCGCCTCGGGCGCAAGCCTGACCGGGGGCGCGAATGGCACGAACCCGTCGACGGTCTATGACTCGGGCACGGTCACGGTGACCATCGGGAGCTTTGACGCCAGCGCTCCCTACAGCCAAAGCGGAAACAGCACGGCGGGGCAGGTGGCGCAGGCGCTGATTAGCTCCAGCAATCCCAATAATCTGAACCGTTCCGGGTCGCCGGTCACGGCTTCGGTCTCCGGCTCAACCCTTACCATCACCTACGCCAGCATAGGCGCTGCGGGAAACGTCCCCATCAGTTGCGGCTCTTCCACCAGCCAGGGGACTTATTTCTCCAGCCCGTCATTCAGCTGCCCGGCGACTACGGCCCTCAACGGCGGCTACAACCCGGAAACCGCGTCGCTGGACTTCAACTACTTTGTCACCCAGTACAGCTACGATGCGCTGGGCAACCTG
>DATGJZ010000054.1:0-47976 GCA_035294925.1 Candidatus Angelobacter sp.
TGCGGAATCCGGAGTGTAGGTCACCACCGCGCCACTGGGGTACGTTAGGGTGGCCACGGAATTATCCAGGTTGTAGGTGTACGCCAAGTTCTTCTGGATTCCCGCTATGGTCCGGCTCTCACTGCCGATCCGGCCCAAAGCGTCAAAGCTGTAGCTGCCTGAACCCGCCTGGTCGGTCAGGCTGGTGAGATGGCCGATGCCGTTCGCGCCCGCGTCATAGGCGTAAGTGACTACCGCAGTCCCTGACGGCAGTTGGCCGTTGGCGCAGGTCTGCGCCGAATGGGCCTTGCCGGTTACGCGATTGAGCTTGTCGTAACAGTAGCTGATGGTCTGGGTGGCCGAGCCCGTCTGGTTGGGCGCGGGCGAGGTCTTCTGCAGCATGTTTCCATCGGCGTCATAGCTGTAGCTGATCTGCCCCGACTCGGGGTTGGTGGCCGTCAGCAGGCGTGAGAGCGAATCGTAGGTAAACGACCGGACACGCCATTGGCTGGAACTGGTGACTGTGGGATCGCCCTTTTGCGTCACGTTCAGCAGGTTGCCCAGCGCATCGTAGCCGTATTGGGTGACAAAGTAGTTGAAGTCCAAGGATGGAGCTTCCGGGTTGTAGCCGCCGTTGAGGGCCGTGGTCACGGGGCAGCTGAATGACGGGCTGGAGAAATAAGTCCCCTGGCTGGTGGAAGAGCCGCAACTGACGGAAACATTCCCCGCAGTGCCCACGCTCGAGTAGTTGATGGTGATGGTTGAGCCGGAGACTGAAGCCGTGACCGGCGAACCCGAACGATTCAGATTATTGGGATTGCTGGAGCTAATCAGCGCCTGCGCCACCTGCCCCGCCGTGCTGTTTCCGCCCTGGCTGTAGGGAGCGCTCGCGGTAAAGCTCCCGATGGTTACCGTGACCGTGCCCGAGTCATAGACCGTCGACGGGTTAGTGCCATTCGCGCCTCCGGTCAGGCTTGCGCCCGAGGCGCCGGCGGTAAACGAAGCCTGGGTGAAATATTGGGTGTTGTAGCTGGTGCTGGCCGCCAGGGAAAAATTGCCGCTCGCGCCCGCACTGCGCGCCTGCAAATACAGCGTGGCCGTGGGCGGGTTGGCTGACAGGTTCACGCTCACACTGCTCACCTGAACATAGGAAGAGGTATTGTTGATGGTGCTCTGCAAAGCGCTGCTGATCGAGCTTACATTGTCGGTCTGCTGGTTCGCTCCGTAGTTGTAGGTGTACGGCTGGCCGTTGACGGTGATGGTAACTGCGCCCGAATCGTAGGTAGTGGTGCTGTCCGTCTCCCAAGCGACACAGCGGCCATTGAGGCCGTACTGATCGCAGACCCTGGTGCTCGTGATGATCGATTGCTGACGGCCACTGATGGTCACGCTGCCGGTGGCCGTTGTCGCATTGGTGCCAGGAATGGTGTACGTCTGCAGATTCCCGCCAACGGAGAACGAGCCTTGCGCCTGGGTGCCACTGAAGTTGTCGCCCGGCTCGTGCACCTCGGTGAGCCGCCCCAAGCCGTCGGCGCAGGTCAGCCGCTGCTTGCCCGCTTCATCCGTGGTCCTGGTGCAATCTCCGGCGACTGCCTGAATGGGCACGGTGTCATAAGCCATGCTGCTCACGCTTCCATCCTGCTTGGTGACCTGCGTCACCCGCCCCAGAGCGTCGTACTGGGTCTGGATCACCCCGTAAGTGGGATCGCTGGTGGAGAAGTAAGGATTGGTAACGCTAACGGCATGATCCAGGCCATCGTAGGTGGTCTGCACCGTGGCGTTGCCGTTGGGCGTGGCGTGCTGCGTCTGGTAAGGCCGGCCTAGTCCATCCAAGTACGTCGTCAAAGTGTCAGTCAAGCTTGTGGTAATCGTCTTCTGCCGCTGCACTGTCATGGGAAAGGTCCCTGCAGCGGAATAGCTAAAGGTCGTTTGGGGGTTGTTTCCGGCGGGATCAGGCGGGAGTTGGGCGCTCGTTAGCCGAGACAGGAAATCGTAGCTGTAGTTGCTGGTATGCGCCGGATCGCCCGGAGTGTTCCCGCTGGCCGCATAGCTGCCATTGGCATCGGTAAAGCTGGTCAACAGGCCGGTAGTGAAGTCATAAGTGCCGCTCACGCACTGGCTGAGCGCGTTGCAGGTCCTGGTCGAATATCCGCCCACGTAAGCCGGATCGTAGCTGTGCGTGGTCGTGTTTCCCAGTGGATCAATCTGCTGGTACACCTCTCCCGTGTCATACCAGTTGGTGTGGCTCACCACGGGACTGGTGCTGGTGTTCAACCACTTGCTGACTGTGGTCAGGTTGCCGCGCACCGTGTTGGGCGCCGCTCCGTGCTGCGTGGTAATGTTCGATGCCGTCAGATAAGCAGATTCATCGTAGGTGTAATCTGTCTCCGCCACCCGGTTGCCATTGCCGTCCTTCACCACCACAGACGCCGGCAGATCCAGCAAATTGGCGTTGAGATAGGCGCTGTTAGCCTGCCACTCGTATGTGGTGTCGGTTTCCCGAAGCAGCGCACCCGGCGTCCCCTGGCCCCAGTCATAGTCTTTTTCCGCCACCACTTTGCCCAGTCCTGCTGTGTCATAGCTCTTGGTTACCTTGCTCACCTCGCCGCTCGGATAGACCGTGGTTTGGATGCTGATGGGAAGGTCGTACGTCGGCGGCGTCGCAGCACTGCACACATTTGGTGCTGCTATTCCAGATACGCAATCAACCTGGTAGGCTGTGTCCACACGCTTCAACAACTGGCCCGAACCACTGGAACCCTGGTAATACAGTGTGCTGGTTTCATAGTACGCACTCCCCAGGTTCGTGAATACATGCACCGCATCATTGCCCAGCGGATCGGTGACCACATTGGTGTAGGAGGTCACGGCCCCAGAGCTTCCCGTGGTTTGCTGTGTCATCCAGTGGTACGTCCACGTGGAAGAATTGCCATTATTATCATTCACGGTGCGCGAGGACACAGCGCGGCTGACGGTGATGTTGCTATCCGGTACAGGCGGAAATGCCACTGTCTCCCATTGATAGCTCACCGATCCTCCCAGCGGCAGCCCGATAGAGGTGAGATTGCCGTAGCTGTCATACTGGAAAACCCACTTCGTGCCATCGGGCAGGATCATGGTCATGGGCGCGGATACATTTGCGCTCCCACTGTACCGGTTGGGAAATTCAAGGGTGCCGGATATGCCGAAATTGGTTTGCAACTGCAGGGTGGAGTAGCAGACCTTGATCTGATTGGTCACCCCATTTGGGCCAGGATAGGTGTTGAGGTTGGCCGACGCAATGGGAAGCGGACTGACGCATCCGGAATAATCGGAGGTGCTGTTGATACTGCCGGAGGAGGGAAAGGCTCCAAAGGTCCTGCCCAGGGTGTCCGTAAACGGACTACTGTTGGGTAGGCCAAAGATATTGCCATTGGTATCCCGGGCAACAGTCGCGTGAGCGAGTTGATTGCATAGGGTCGTCATGGTGTTGCCGTTAAGGCCGTCATTGGTGGTCGTGTGGCATGGTCCGGCCCAACTGGCGATGGTATATTGGTTGCCGTCGGGATCGAATATCGTTCCGCCCTGAGGTGTGCCATTGGCATCCGGGTTGCCTGGAGCGATATTCCAGTCTGCAGGATCCACTCCACCATCCCACGTCGAAACGTGGTAGCCATAGTCGCTATAGGTAGTGTTGCCCGCGGGGTCCACATCGATTTCATACGTGCGGGTAGCGGAGGGAAGAACCGTTGCTCCGCTGGACATGCTAAGTGGCCCCCAGCCCGGATTGGAGGTCCAGTAGTAAACCGGCGGACAGCAATTGTCGGGGCTGGTATAACTTTGGACAGTCCATGTTTTGGCGTTGAGGGCCAGGACGAAATCGTTATTGAGCCGACCGCCCCGCTGCGGGTAATGTTGTGGATGGGAAACATGAGTGACCAGGTTTCCGTTCATCAGGTTGACCGCACCAATCTGGTGCTCATCAAATGAACCGTAAGGGGTAAAGCCATTCGCGAGATTGGGTGCGCTCTGCGCGAAAGCGGGAACAACACCCGCCAGCATGACTGCCACGAGCACGAGCCACTTGCATGATTTCATCTCTGTGTCTCCAACCTATATGAAAGATTCGGCTTAACCTACTGGGACCCGGGACAACCGACTACGGAATGACCTACCACGAGCCATGACGTTTATTTCCCGCCGCTCGTGCAGACACACTGCGGCAACACCTATTGACACGTCAAGCTGCTACAAGGTTCCCGTGAACCAGGCACACCTCGGCGATATCGCCGTGCTTATTTGTTCCGGCTAGGGGTTGCTCACGCGGATGGAGTGGGCACGTTCCTTCCGCGAGTTCGTTACACCTTCATGCTTCAGCAATGCTCAGCGCGCAGGAGTAGAGTGGGGTTCCTGCAAAATGCCAGTCTGATTTTTATATGGAAGGAACTCTGGAGCTGTCAAGAGGAAACCGCTAAGAAAATGTTAATTTTTCGTCTTGGGCATGATCGACAAGGAAATGTGAACAACTTTTCACCGACGCGATCCTTCGAAATGGTATCCCGGCTGATTCTCCTACGGGAAGGTCAACACCATGAAAGGGGTCTGCACACCGGTGGCGCCGCAGGAGGGATTGGCGCAGCCGAAGCTTTGTTGCGGGGCCGTAACGCGCATGAGTTCGGAATCCGTGGAGGTCTTGATAATGGATATATTTCCATCGTGGGCGTTCGCTGCATACACTCGGGTGCCATCGACGGAGGGAGCGATGGAAACGGTTCCCGAACCTACAGGAATAACTTTTTTCTCAAACAAACCCACCGCGTCAATCACGCTCACCTGGTTGCCCGTGCAGCTTGCAAGGTTCGTCTGCAGATTCGTGTGATTGGTTCCGGCAGGACAATTGCCCAGGGCAGCATATGCCCTGGTTCCATCGGCGATCGCTCCCACAGAAATCGGGGTGCCGGAAAGCGTCACGTCCGCCAGTTTTACGGGCAAAATCTGAGGCGTCACGCCCAGATTGATGCTGTCAGCCTTGATGACACTGACGGTATGGTTTCCGGTATTGGTTACGTAGACGCGCTTGCGCACGTTGTCGTAGAAGGCAAAGTTAGGCGATGGGCCTACCGGGATGGTCGCAATTACGATGTCCAGTGTGGTATCGATCACGCTGACGGTTCCGTCACCCTGATTCACGACAAAAACGTCAACACCATCACTGCTCATCACGGCCCAGATGGGCTGGGCGCCAACCTGGATGGGTTGAGCTTCAGGAATGTTGTCCTGGGTGCCAATGACAGTGACACTATGGTCGCCATGATTGATCACGTACGCCTTGTTGCCGCTGCCATTGGCCCCCACCATCACCGGCTGGCTACCCACAGGAACAACCGTGGTAACAACATTCTGGCCGGATGCGATTACGCTGACGTCATTAGAGCCGCTGTTGGCAATATAAATGTTGCCATTGCTGCTGGCAGCGCCGCCGATTGCGCCACTGGTGGTCGCCGGCAGCGTGACCGTATTGATGGTCGTTGATTCCGGGAGCAACGCGACATAAAGCGTTGCCGTGTTGTCGCTGTTGAGGACGAATGCCCGGCCAATTCCCTTGCCCAGAAAGACAGGATTGGGGCCAACATTTACCACGCCGACACTGCTATCGCCAGAAACGTCAATGTGGGTATTGCTACCGGTGCCCGCGGGATTGGTCGCCAATACAACTGCCTGACCCACAGCGGCTGGATCACCGCCCGGCTGAGGCTGGAAATTGATGGTGGGACGAAAGGTGTCACCGCAGCCGGTAACCAGCGCTACGCAAACCGCGATAACTATAACAAGGACCGCCCATACGGCCCGGTTGCTCGAAATCATTCCTTCTCCGCCGGCTCACCGGTAGTGATCAAAATTTGCTTTGAGAACAACCATTGTATTACATCAGAGCAGCACTCGCGCTCATTCGTCGGCTTTTCCCTCGCCCTGGCCCGTTGATCCCCAGGACGGAGAAAACCTTAGCCTGAGAACGGGCTCAATCCAGAATCTTGCGCAAATTTTTTTAGAAATTGACCGTCACGTATTGATAAAGAAAACAGGGACCATGCCCTCGGCGTAGCCAGCGGCCGCCTCCATTGCCGCAAGGCTTTTGTTAGGATTCGCTACATGCGCTTTCATGCCACCAAAGCCGGAGAGTATGAACCTGACCAAGGATAAGGCCGTGACAAGCAACCAATCCAGAAAGCGCTCTTCACCAACCGCGGAGGCAGTCGCTCTGATCTGTGCTGCCGGATTGCTGGCCATAATGTTTTGGTTTCACGGAGCGGCGCTGCTTCGTTCAGGCAACCACCTGTACGTGGCATTGGCCACCACAGCCGCTTTTGCCCTGATGGCCCGCCTCGCACATGGGGTCAACACCCCCGGCGCGCTGGCTGGGGCCATCATCGCATTTGTTCTGGCCAGCCGCGATCTGCGAATGTTCTGGGTGCTCCTGATTGTCTTTTTTGTGACCCTGGCCGCCACGCGCGCAGGCGTTTCGCGCAAGCACCTGCTACTGATGGCCGAAGCAGAGAGCGGGAGGTCTGCTTCCCAGGTTATGGCCAATCTGGGAGTTGCGGCGTTGATACTGGCGATTCCCTCTCGTAACCAGGCCTTCCTGCTGGCCCTGGCCGGGTTGGCGGAAGTGGCGGCTGATACAACTTCAAGCGAGATTGGCGCCGCACTCTCAGGCGAAACGGTCCTGATCACCACCTGGGAAGCGGCCCCTCCAGGCACCGACGGCGGGATCAGCCTGAGCGGAACCGGCGCAGGTCTGGTTGCGGCAGCGGTTACCGCCGCTTCCGCGGCAGCTCTTGGAATGGTCTCCGCCGGGGCCGCTGTCGTGATTACGTGCGCCGGCGTTACCGGGATGCTGGTGGACAGCGTGCTCGGAGCAACACTGGAGCGGAGCCGCTATCTGAACAATGATGTGGTGAATCTATTCAGTACGGCCGCAGCAGCATTGGCGGCACTTGGGCTCCTGACTGTTAGCTCTTAGCCCTTGCCGTTGGCCCTTCGCGTTTTCGGCCTGGAACCAGGAAACTCTTAGCAACGCTCAATTTTCAATTTTGCAATTTCTCAACTCTGGCAATCTTTCTCACTGGTGGTCCAACTCTCCCACCGCCACCAAGCCACCGTCTACATCGATGAACAAAACGCGGGTTCCGTTCACAACGTAAAAGACAATGTTCTGCGTGCCAATCTGACTCTGGAACGTAGCAGTGCCGCGCCCGCTGGCGGCTATAGTGTAAGTGCCGGTCAAGGCCAGATTGTTGCTCAGGCCTCCGCCATTGTTGAAATCCACCGCCCCAGTGGCGCTTCCTGCACCGGTAGCCGCAAACTGGGCTATGGAATCGATTTCATTCGCGCCGCCTATCTCTCCGGTGAAATCCCAGCCGTAATTTCCTTGAACGGATGAGTTGGAGAAGGGTCCAGTCTGCTGGAAGGCTGCACCGCTAGCGACCGCAAAGGTGTCAATCTCAATTACCTGGATCCCGGCGGTCGAGGGATAGATGGCAAAGGTGTTACCATTCAGGGCCAGGGTACCGCGGCCATTGGCGGCCACAGAGTAGGTACCGCTCAAGGCGATGTTCTCGGTGACCGAACCGCCATTGTTCACGTCTTCGGTGCTGGTATTCAGCACGTTGCCTGCTCCATCGGTGTTGATAATTCCACCCGCTGCAAAAAGCGCGCCTGTATTCCCCGCGATCGTGAAGGCGAAGGAGCCGGATATGGCGGTCCCGGACTGGCGAAAAGCATCCCCGGCCAGGGCCGGCGCCAGATCAACCTCGATCAGTTTCATGTGATTTGCATTGACTACGTAGTAGACAAAGTTGCGGCCCCCAATGGCCAAAGTGCCGCGGCCATTGGTTGGACTGGTCATGGCCCCGTTGGCAGGCGTCATGGCTACATTGGAGCTGATGGTCCCAAAGTCATTCGTGTCCTGGACTCCACTGGTGAGATTGCCGGAACTGTCTACTGTAAAAACACCGCCCGAGGCCTCCGGATTTCCATTTCCAGCAGCATTCGCGCCGGAAACGTTGAAGGCAAAACTACCGGCGAGAGCGGCAAGAGAGAAAGCAGACGAAGTCTGGAGAGCGATGGTTCCACTGGCGCTTGAATTGGCGTCAAAGCGCATCACCAGCCCGCTCGAACTGGAAAGCAGTACAAAGTCAATGTCGAAAGTGCCGGCGCTGGCAATGAGGGTCGCAGTAGCCTGCCCGTTGGCGTGAACATTGTACGTGCCGGTTATGGACTGGTTCTGAAATATGCCGCCACCGCTATTAATATCGACCGTGCCGCCGGTGATGGTGCCCGAGCCGTTGGCCTGAAAGCTGCCGGCCACCGCCAGAAAGCCATTCTGATTCGCGCCGGTAAAGGAAATCGTGTAGGAGCCGCTGAGGCTGGAGTTGTTGAACGAACCGTTGATGGGCCCAGCGCCACCGCTGGTCATGCTTCCGCATCCGGTGAGTACAACCAGAGAAAGGAGCATAAAAGATAGCGAGAGGCGGATCGTCAAGGACATAACTACCCCCAGATCGTTGCGGTAATTCAGGATTTCCGTAGTATTAGACGTTTCAAGAGCCCACACTGACTCCCAAAAATATTAGAACACCGTTCGGGCAGAGTTGTTGCGGGACTTGCGGCAGGATGGGAGATATTACAAATTCTTAACAAAAGGCGCAGTTCACTCCCGAAGACCAGAGCAGTCAGAGAGAGCGCAAAATGGCACATCATGAGCCCAGGGAGATTTGTTTATGGTAAGGGGGTGTTTACGACAGTCTCAGCAGCCACAGCGTATAGCTTGCGATCTCATGCCAGGCGGCTTCATTTCTTTTGCCGAACGATAGCGGTATGGAGTTGGGCCGGGGAGAGCCGTAGGCGGTAACTCCTTCCCGGGCCAGCATATGCTTGATGCGAAAGATGTGGTAGCCGTCACTGACCGCAAGGCAGGTATGCATGCGATTGGTGCGCATGATAGTGCTCACGCGTCGCGCCGATTCCGCCGTATCGACACTTTGTGTCTCGGCAATGAGATGGTCATCAGGGATGCCCAGCGCCTTCAGGTAATCCCTGCCCACCTCCCCTTCGCTGAACTTCGGATCGGCGCCCGCCCCCCCAGTTGTAATCACGATGGGCGCAAGCCCTTGATGAAACAAATCGGCGGCGTGGTCCAAACGGGCCTTGAATACCGGAGACGGCCTGCCGACATACTCCGCGGCGCCAAAGACCACGATAGCATCGGCGCTGCGCGATTCCTCTCGCGTCGATTGCCTGAGAATGCCGATGTACACCGCACCAACATACCCGGCGACCACAACGAGGAAGAACAGCAGCCATTTTTTCCAAACCCTGGCGCCGGCCATTAATGCAGGAACTCGGCCAGTTCATTCTCAGGAATGGCGCCGTGGCGCAGAATCGTGGGGTGATCGGGCTCACTCATATCAATGATGGTGGAAGCTACCTCCCGCGGACTCGTACCCCCGTCCACAATCAGACTAAGCTGGCTACCGAGTTGTGCGCGCACACCATCGGCCGTGGTGCATTCGCTCTCGCCACTGATGTTGGCTGACGTGGCCGTAATTGGGACTCCGGCGGCGCGAATCACCTCCACCGGGATACGGGCTGCGGGAACACGCAGGGCCACGTTGCCAGTATTGGCCGTGACCTTTAACGGGAGGCGCGGAGAAGCTTTCACAATGATGGTCAGGGGGCCCGGCCAATACTTGCGCGTGATCTCATAGAAAACATCGGGAAGAGGGCGCGTCAGGTATTCGGCCTGTTCTACACTTTCGATCAGTAGTGACAGAGGCTTGTGACGGCTGCGGGACTTCACTTCATAAATCAAATCTACAGCACGTAAATTCAGGGGGTCTGCAGCTAAACCATAAAAGGTGTCGGTGGGCATCCCCACCACCTGGCCGGCCTTGATCCGATCGGCCACATACGCCACCAGGCGCACATCCGGGTTTTCAGGGTTGATTCTTATAACTTCCGCAGCCAAACTAGCTCCTCGACTCGTGGGATTGGAAATGGGCAAAGCTACCATATTCGTGCAGGCTTTCTCAACTACGAACATCGGAGCAGCCACCGCGGGGGTATTCAGGCCTTAATCCACCCAAGTGTCGCCAAAGAACATAGGGGAAACTACCCAGTCAGCAACCTGCACGATTACCAATTCTCCCCGGGGTTCCCGCCCAAAGGGACAGGGCCAGTTGCTACAGTCGATTCGACGTCAGTAACGCGCCAATCTGAGTTGATCCCGCTATGCTTACCACACTCCCCGAAGGAGCTTAACTTACTTATGAAGACCATGCTTCCTCCGCAAGTACGCAGGCAAGCCCTGACGATTATTTTCGTCTTCGTTTTCAGCCTCGGCTCGTTCGGACAGTCAAGGCTGGCTGCGACCTACGACCCGGCTCTACCGGGTGAGCACGACCTGAATTCGTCGCTGGCTGAACTGACGCGGGTGGCCCCAGCGACAAACCAGGACCTTACCAGCCTGCACGTCAGTGCAGGAAAGATCCGCCGGCTCGAATTCTGGCGCAGAGACAGCGCGCATAAAGCGCAGATAGCCGTGGCGTTGCGCCGCAACCTCCAATTCGCCGTGCCCACGCTGGTTCGCGATACGCAAGCCTCCCATGGAAGCATCTCTACCACCTTCAAGTTGTACAACGACCTGAGCGTGGTTTGCGAATCCCTGGACTCCCTTGTCTCACCGGGCTCGCGGGGGAACAAGGAAGAATACGCGGCTCTCGCCCGCGACCTTTCTGACCTGGACCGCATCCGGGAAGAACTTTCTTCCCATATCCAACACACAGCTGCTTTGCTGGAGAGTGGGAATCCAAGTCTCGTATTATCAGCGGGCAGGGCGCCGAAGAAGATCATCGTTGACGACGCCGTGCCGGAAAAGCGCACTCTGAGGAAAAAGATCCCACCTCAGTAACGCAACACATTCAGCCCGATGAAATCAGCAGCGGGCCGCTGCTTAAGGCTTGACTGCCGATCTTTCGCTGTTATTGGCTGCGTTTTGTGCAAAACTACGCTTGCCGCCATTGAGCTTATCCGGCGATACATCACTTGAAGGCTCGGCCACGGTGTTCATGAGAGCAGATCAGTGGTAAGGTTTGCTTTATGCCAGTCCAGAACGAAGCCCGCCTGCGTCCGGTCAGCAGCCGCCAGAATGCGCAGGTAAAGGACCTACGCAAAGCCTTCTCGCAAGCCGAGCCTACCCGCGAAGGCTACATAGCGATAGAGGGCATCCGCCTGATTGAAGAGGCAATCCGCAGCGGCTTGCGTTTTCAGACAGTATTTTTCAGCGAGAGCGGCCGAGTACACTCCAGCCGGCTGCTTCCCCAGATCGCCAGCCATGCTGAGGCACTGCTGCTGCCGGATGAAGTTTTTTTGAGCGCTGTAGCCACCGAGACGCCCCAGGGCGTGGCGGCACTGGTCAAACCCAAGACCGTTCGCCTGGAAGAGATTCTAGGAGAGCACAGCAAGAGCGACCCTGATCTTTTGCTGTTGGGGTTGGCGGGCGTTCAGGATCCTGGCAATGTAGGCACCGTCATCCGATCTGCGGAGGCATTCTCCGCGCGCGCTGTACTACTGGGAGAAAAGACGGCCAATCATTTCAACTCCAAGGTTGTCAGGGCATCGGCTGGTTCGGTTTTTCGTGAGCCCGTCATCCGCGTATCCTGGGCAGAGGCTGTCACCAGTCTTAAAGAACATGGCGTGAGGATGGTGGCGACTTCGTCGCATAAAGGCCAGTCACTGGACGAGATCGACTTGACCGGACCGCTGGCGCTACTGATTGGCGGTGAAGGCTCAGGCCTGCCACCCGCTGTTGCCGCCCACTCCGACGAACTGGTGACAATTCCACATTCTCCCAGGGTTGAGTCATTGAATGCCGGAATTGCCGCATCCATACTCTTATATGAAGCGGCGCGACGGAAAGGATCGGGTGACCGGGTGATCGGGAGAAAACAGTAGGTATTCAGTCGTTAGCAAGAAGCAAATATCCAGGTGGAAACAAGAGCGAAGCCGGGTGCTGTTCAGGTGACCGGCGTCCCCGGCGTACGCCACTTTGCGTGTGACAGGAGTGCCGATCAACGGATCATCGGATCACGGCGATCACCCCAATTTCTTGTTGGCGCCAAAGTGATGAACGGATCTTAAAACATGGGTCTCTTCCAGACAGTGCCGGACCAGCGAGGCAAGGGCGCACGGCCCCTGGCCGACCGCATGCGCCCGCGGACGCTGGATGAATTTGTGGGCCAGGAACACATCCTCGCTCCCGGCAAGCCGCTGCGCATGCAGATCGAGCGCGACGATCCCGGCTCCATCATTTTCTGGGGACCTCCGGGAGTAGGCAAAACTACCCTGGCGCAAATCATCGCTCACATCACGCAAGCTGAGTTCATCGAATTCTCCGCCGTGCTCGCAGGAATCAAGGAAATCAAGCAGGTCATGGCGGATGCGGAGAAGGCCCGCCAGTACGGCACGCGGACAATCGTGTTTATAGACGAAATCCATCGCTTCAACAAAGCGCAGCAGGACGCCTTTCTTCCCCACGTGGAGCGAGGAAACATCCGACTGATCGGAGCGACCACAGAAAATCCATCATTTGAGATCATCGGCGCGCTGCTTTCACGCTGCCGCGTCTACATCCTGAAACCACTGACCGCGGAAGAAATCATCGTGTTGCTCCGCAGGGCATTAGCCGACGGCGAACGCGGGCTGGGCAATCTGAAGCTGCAGGCTTCAGACGACATTCTGAAACAGATTGCCGTCTATTCCAGCGGCGATGCCCGCACCGCGTATAACGTCCTGGAAGTTGCGGCCGCCACTGCCGGAGAAAGCGGAGAGATAAGCGATCAGATCCTCAAAGACACGCTCCAGAAAAAAATCCTGCTCTACGATAAAGCCGGCGAAGAGCACTATAACCTGATTTCCGCGCTGCACAAATCTGTCCGCAACAGTGATGTGGATGCATCGCTTTACTGGCTGGGACGAATGCTGGAATCGGGCGAAGATCCGCTTTACATTGCGCGTCGCGTGGTGCGCATGGCCGTAGAGGATATTGGCCTGGCCGCCCCGGAAGCGCTCAATATCTGCCTGTCCGCCAAAGATGCCTTTGATTTTCTCGGGATGCCGGAAGGCGCGCTGGCCCTGGCCGAAGCCGTTGTTTATATCGCGCTTGCGCCCAAGTCCAATGCGCTCTATACGGCTTATAACCAGGTGCTGGAGGATGTGGAGAAGAGTTCCGCTGAGCCGGTTCCCTTGCACATCCGCAATGCCGTCACTTCATTGATGAAGCAAGTTGGCTACGGCAAAGGCTACCAGTATGCGCACGATCTCGATACCAAAGTCGCAGACATGGATTGCCTTCCCGACAACCTTCGCGGCCGCAAGTACTATCATCCAACCGCTGAAGGACGAGAGAAGCTGCTAGGCCAACGGCTGGAGGAGATTCGCAAGCTGCGGGAAGAAGCTAGAAAGGCCACTCCAACGGTCGAAAACGAGCAAGAACAAGACCAGCGGACCAAGAAGTAACCATGGAGCACCACACAACCCCGCGACGACGCACCATCCTGCTGTTCACCTGGGCGGCAGGCTGTGTGGACTCAATCGTATACATTATGGCGCATGTGTTCACTGCCAACATGACGGGCAACGCTGTGCTGCTGGGCATCTCTGTGGGGCGGGATCTGAGCATAGCCACCGTGCGCTCCCTGGTGGCCCTGGTTACGTTTACCGCTGGAGTGGTGCTGGGCTCGATCCTGGTGGGAGAGAAAGTCCACGGCATTCCCTGGAAGGGCGTGCGGATCGCAGTATTGGTTGAGACCATCGTGCTGGCCCTGTTCGCGGCACTGTTCTTTGCCCCGTTCCCGCAAAAGGACGAACGCGTGGTGGAAGCTCTTATCGTCTTGTCGGGCTTTGCTATGGGAATGCAAAGCGCAACAGTCAAGCGCCTGAACCTGCCGGGAATTGCCACTACTTACATCACCGGAACCATGACCAGCCTGATTTCCGGATTGATTCATCATTGGGGCAGCGAAGAGGAAGAAAGAAAAGAGGAAGAAGGTTCGCAAATGGAACGCTCACTGGCCCTGCAGGCGTGGGTGTTTATACTCTACGCCCTGGCGGCAGTGGCGAGCGCAGTCCTCTACCAGCACTGGCCCTCGGGAGTTGCTTTGTTGCCGTTGATTGCGATCGCAGCGGTCACAATCTCGGTTTACGTGCAGCATCCGCCAAAAATTCATCCTGCGCACAACCTACGCTGATTTATCGTGGCTCTTCACTAATCCTATCTATAAAGTATCTTCTGCCGGATAAGCCCGATGAGAAAGAAAACAGTTTATGGATGGAAGGAAAATGCGGAACCAAAAGAAAGTGGGCGCCGGTATCAAGGGGCGACGCCCACGTGGGGGTACTGCGTATGTTCTGTTACTTAGATAGACGGCAAAAAACAAAAAAGGTTTCGAAGAATACGGGAACTTAACATAAATATACAAACAGCCCCTCGCTTTCGTGAGGGGCTGAAAAGAACAACAAGGAGAGAGGAGATTGATGCGAGCTATTACATCCGAGCAATCAAGTTGCGTATCTGCATCCGTGCTTGATGAAGTCCCGCCTTTGATTCTTCCAAGGTGATTCCGAGCAGACGCGAAATTCGGCCATGCTCGTAGCCTTCAACGTCGTGCATGAGGAAGATCAGCTTTTCCGTGGCGGGTAGTTGTACCACCGCCCGCTCTAAATGAATGCGTTTTACATTGTGGTGCATGCTCTGGGTCTGGGTTGATGTGGCGGAATTCAAGGTTAGTACGCCGATGGCTGTGAACTCGCGAACCTCCGTCAAAAATGCACGATCAATCTGTTCGCCCGCGGGTTGATCTGTCGCTGCAAATGCCCGCAGGAAAGTATTTGTACTCAGTTCTTCCGCAGTCAACTCGTTGTCTGTCATCCAGAACGCCAGAGAATAGATTCTGTCGCAGTTTTCCGCGTAGATTTCGTTGTACCGGATCTCTTGCGTCTTAACAGCGGGAACATAGATGGTCAAAGTCTCGATTGCGCTATTCGTCATGGCCTACCTCTCGTTTCTGGGCGTTTTGGGGATGGCTTACTTCCACTTCAACATCTCCTTATGAGCAATCCGCTTGCCCAATTGCACTCAGGAGTCGATAAAAAATTGTCAACTTCTCGTAAGTTGATGAATTTAATGCCTTTATATTTGGTCTCAATAAGATAAAGCAGGAGTCTGTCCTAGCTATTCAAGACTTCAGCATGACTCCATTCGCTTTTGGTGGGAACTTATGTGCCACATGTAAGGACAAGAGTACCTAGAATGCGAAGCCCTAGGAAAAATTTACAGCGCTGAACGACACAAGACGGGCTTACTACTCCGCAACCGCAGTCGGTTCCAACTGCGCCCGGGCTCAGCGGACGACCAGGACTTCCCGAATATTATCCCGGGCCAAAAAGAATTTGAGTGAGGAGAAGCCCTTAAAGAGGTTCTCAATGTGGCGATTGTTGAAAACACGTTGCAGGCGGAAATCGGGCCTTGGCTCCAGGTCCAGCACTTCACCGGAGACAATATGGTAGCGACAATAGGGAGAATCGGGGCCGGCATCCTTGGTGTGGAAGAAAGCCAGAAGAATTCCGCCGGGTTTCACAATCTTGTGAATTCGCTCCACCATCGGCTTGACCAAGACTTCAGGCAGATAGTCTGGAATGTCCCAGCACAGGATGGCGTCGAAGCGGTGCTCCGGATAATCAAGATTTTCGGAAAGAAATTTTTGCGGGTCCAGCATCTCTGAACCGTCTTCCTGCCGCGCCAGATAGGTTCTGTCTTGCGAGGCGCGCAGAATGTCTTCGTTATGAACGCGTCCGCCGAAGCCGGTGAGAAATGCGATGTTGGCGGAAGAAGTGGGCCCCAGATCGAGCGCAGAAAGGTCCTTATAGCCAGTGAGCGAACGTGTAAATTCCGCAAAGCCGGTGGAGCGGCGGCTGCTCCTGGGCCCCGCGCTGGTTTTGACCGCTGGTTTGGGTTGCGCTACCTCGCTGCCACGGAACCATCGCATGAAAGTTCGCTTCACCCCAGGGCTGAAGCTAATTCGGGGCTTCGCTCAGTCTAGCCTACCAAAACTACTGGTGCTCTGAAAATGAACTTTGCGCGCTCATGACTGCAACTGGTGCGGCGCTTACTCCGTTGGCCGCTGCTACGGCCTTGCGAGGTTCCGCTTTGCTCTCTCTCTGCAGGTCAACTGATCCCTTGAAGAACGCTCCGTCTTCAATGACCACCCGTTGCGTCGTAATGTCGCCTGAAAGCACGCAGGACTTCTTGAGTTCCACCCGCTCGGTCCCGATGACATTCCCCTCGATTTTGCCGTGCATAATCACTTCCCGCGCGCTGATATTAGCGCGGACACGGCCATTCGGCCCTACCACCAAAGTGTGGTTATTCAGTTCAATAGTGCCTTCCACTTCTCCATCAAGATAGAGATCCTCACTGCCGGAAAGCTCGCCCTTCACCAGAACAGATTTGCCGATATGTGCGGCTACATCGGCGCGAAAAGGCTGGCTCGCTTTTGCCGGCTCCAGAGAATGGGTCTCTTTGCCCGGGCCGAAAGCAGGCGCGCTTGGAGGTGCGAGCGTTGGTTGACTTGGAGAATTTGACGACACAGGTTTTTCATCAGGGCGTGGTTTCCACATTTGGCTGGCTCCCGTAGTAGCGTACTGAGCTGACTATACCCAAGGAGAAGACCGTCCGCAATCAGTGTCTTCACACTCTTCGCACTAAGGTACTTAGACCCTGGAAAGGTCACGTAGAGCTTCCTCGAACATAGCAGCCCATGACGATAAGGGGTTTGTCCTGTCCTCCAACGGACCGCTCACGGCCTGATTGCCAGCAGTCTTGAGACGAAGATAGGGGTGGACTGACACAGTGAGTTGAAATTCAACCGATTCACCGCTCGCTCTGTCTGGCCTGTAAGACAACCATCCCCCAGCAAAATCGCGGACGTAAATTCAATTCAGGCATTCAAAGTTGGCCTGCTGTGCTAACAGGTGGCACTTCCCTTCCCAGATTGGAAAATTTGCTCTCTTTCTAACATGTACTATTTAGTTAACCGATCAAGGGAATATATAACCATATTGTTTACTATCACTTACAGGGCACAACAAAATTGCCTGGGATTCGACCGTTTGGCCTTGTAGTTGCTTTTTAGTTGTGTGTCGGCCAGGACGGAAGAATTGTCGCGGCACGCCAGGAGCCGAAAACCAGGGGAACAACGGGTTCTGACCGGTCGCGGCGAAAGAGAGCCAATGGGACTGCCTTTTCCGAAGAGGTCGATTGCACAGCAGGCGGCGAAAGCCGCCTGTCGCGCTTTTGGGCCTCCGGCTGTAAAATGCAACTAGCTGCTGGAATTCGGACTCTAACAAAGTAGGTTTATGTCCCCCAAAAAACTGCGGACTGGATTGCTGTATTTCCTGGCAGCCGTCCTGGCTGCGGGTGCTAGTGATCAGCACTCTCCCCCTATTACTCCGGCCCTTCCCGCCGATCCCAATCAGTTTGTACGCGAAATGGTACAGCATGAACTGGACGCTCAAGACAAAGACCACACCCACTGGAGATTTCGCCTCCACAAAGAAGACGAGACGTCCGTCCAGGACCGGGACGTAATCCAAACCAAATATGGTTCCCTGGCCAGGACTCTTCTAATCAATGGCCAGCCGCTCACAGCCGAGCAACGCATGAATGATGAGCAGCGGATGAAGAAGCAGGTGGATGATCCCGCCGAACAGGCGCGCCGGGAACGCCGGTCTAAGCAAGACGAAGAGAAAGCCAAAGAGCTTCTCCGAGCTATCCCGGATGCTTTTATCTTCAAGTACGATGGCACCGCGGATGACCTGGTATACCTTGCCTTCACTCCCAATCCGCGCTATTCGCCTCCCACGCGCGAGTTGATGGTCTATCACGCTATGGTCGGCAAGTTGTGGGTGGATCGCTCAGTCATGAGGCTGGCAATGATTGAAGGCCGTCTCGTCGAGGAGGTGCGGTTTGGCTGGGGGCTGTTCGGGCATCTGGATAAAGGCGGGACCTTCAAAGTTATTCAGAAGAACGTGGGCGACAATCACTGGGACACGGTTTCCCTGGACGTGAATATGCAAGGCCGCATCGTTCTGTTCAAGTCGCTCAATGTCAGGCAAAAAGAGATCCTTACGGACTTTCGCCGCGTACCTGACGACCTGACCATCTCCCGAGCCTACGAAATGCTTCAGCAGGGCAATACGTCGGCCTCCGCCAGCAACCACTAAACGAAGGTAGGCAGATGGAGGAGGAACCAGCGAAAAGCATGTGCATTCGCGCATTTTGATCATGTAAAGCCCATTTCATGCCCTAACTAAGTCCGCAATGTCTGTTGCCGGGTCGTGAGCCTCTCAATCAGGTCGGTCCTGATCTGAAATCCACGCCCCGGAGTATTGGGGACCTGAATGAACCCCTGCGCCGATACCCCGACTGCCGGATCAATCACATCCTCCTTCCAGTAACGTTTAGAGGCCGAAACATCGCCCGGAAGGGTGAAATTCGATAGCGTCGAAAGGGCAATGTTGTGGGAGCGTCCAATGCCGGCTTCCAGCATTCCTCCACACCACACCGGAATGCCACTTTGTTTGGCCGTGTTGTGCACGGCAATGGCCTCACTAAAGCCACCCACGCGCCCAACTTTGATGTTAATAATCTTGCATGAGCCCAGTTCAATGGCGGCCTGGGCGTCACGACGGTTGTGGATCGCCTCATCGAGGCAGATCTTCGTCTTGAGTTGCTTTTGCAATTGAGCGTGAAAGTAAAAATCATCGTGCCAGAGCGGCTGCTCGATCATGAGGAGGTTGAAGCGTTCAAACTGTTTCAGGTGCTCAGTCTGATCGAGGGTGTAAGCAGAGTTGGCATCGCAGCTCAGGACGATCTCCGGCCAGCGCCCCCGTATGCGCTCGAAAATCTCGACATCCCATCCCGGTTTGCATTTCACTTTAATGCGCCGGTATCCTGCCGCCGATTCGGTCTCAATTTTTTCCAGTAGCTGTTCAACCGAGTTCTGAATTCCGATAGAAACGCCGCAGGCAATTTCGCGTTGCGTGCCGCCAAGCAATTGCCACAATGGAAGTCGCCGCACCTGAGCTTCTGCGTCCCACAGCGCGTTCTCCAAAGCGGCTTTGGCCATGCGGTGCCCCCGCACGCGCGCGAGCAACGCGGGAACCTCGCTGGCTTTCTCGATTGTCTTGCCCAGCAGAGCCGGCGCCAGGTAACGCTCAATCGCGTACCAGCAGGTATCTATTGACTCCTCGCTGTAGAACGGATCTTCGCCGGCAACGCACTCGCCCCAGCCATCAGGACCATCCGTGTGCAGAGTCAGCAGCAGGATGCGGCGTTCCGTAGTGCGCCCGAAGCTGGTCTCAAAGAAATGCACCAGCGGCATACGAATTTCCCGTAGCGTTATTGCGTCAATCTTCATGGCTTACCCCAGTACTTAGTATTTGGTATTTAATCCTTAGCCGAAGCGAAGATCCTTGCGCCACGTGGCATTTAATTTGCAGTGCTGGTTTTCCTAAGTACTAAATACTAAGTACTGAAGTACCCATATTCTTCTTCCCATCGTCCAAGCAGAAATGTTCCATTGTCCTTCGGATCGCACTCAAATCCCAGCACTGTCAGGTCCTGAGAAAATGCCTGTAAGAATTCCTCCCGGTTTCGCTTCTGGACTTCCGCCGCCTTGGGCAGATCAGCCGCAGAGGCTCTCCAGTGGTAAATTTCCGCCGGGACGGTGATCTTCTTCACCGGCTGAAAGACAGGCTCCTTGCCGTAGTCCAGCAAATCGAGGACGCGTGTTGACTTGAGCCACCACTCCGCCACCAGCCGGTCAGTTGGCAAGCCCTGATGCAGGACGGAAGAGGTGTAGCCATAGTGATTCACATAGTAGCGCCGGGCGATTGCGCCCAACCTCATCACGTTGAGCCAGGCGTTCTTGATCTCCAGCGGATCGAAGGTCCACTCGATCAATTCAAAGCCGCGTTCCAGAGCATCTTTGCGCTGCGCCAGCTTCAGAACCCTCCCCACGCCCTGATTGCGATAACTCTCGCGAACGGCCAACATGTGGGAATGCAGATACGTGTGGCCGGCACGCGTGCCCGGGACGGAAAAAACGTAGCCCACCAGCGCGTCGCCTTCAAACGCTCCAATAATCTGGCCGCCAACTTTTTCCGCGACAACAAACATGCGCAGAGGAACCAGTTCGGCATCCTCAAACTTCCACACTTCTTTCTGCAAACTCACGCAGGCATTGAATTCGTCAATGCCCTTGCACGGTCGAATTGTGATGGAGGAGTTCGTGGCCATTCGCTCTTAGCTCTTAGCCATTGGCTCTTGGCCTTTGACTAGAATTCAGTATTTAGTACTTAGCGATTAGTAGTTAGTGAAAGCACTTCCCTGTCCTTCTGTTCTCTTTGCCATTCGCGTTGATTCGCGGCTGAATTGCCTTGGATCTTGGTCTTGGCTAACGACTGAATACTAACTACTGCCGCTTAGCCTCCTGCCATAGCGCTTCCATCTCCTCCAGCGTGCTCTCTTCCAGCCTTTTGCCCTGTTTGCGGAGTTGCTCCTCCATCCAGCCAAAACGCTGGCGGAATTTGCGGTTGGTCCGGCGTAGCGCTGATTCGGCATCAACCGCGAGATAGCGGGCAATGTTCACCAGGACAAAAAATAGGTCTCCGACCTCATCTTCAATCCGGCCGCGCAGCGCTTCTGGAATCTTGGAGTTATTTCCCGGCTTCAGCGCGCCCGGCGGCAGGTCTTTAATATGGGCGCGCAGCTCCTCCGTCTCTTCCTCCAGCTTGTCGAAGAGTCCTTCCATCTCCGGCCAATCAAAGCCGACGTGGGCGGCCTTGGAGTTGATCTTGTGGGCCTCCAGCAGGGCCGGCATTTTAGAAGAGATTCCTCCCAGAAGCGATTCTGCAGCCATCTCGTCATTGGCTCCCGCAGCCGCAAGTTTCTTCCTTTTTTCTTCAGCTTTAAAGGCTTCCCAGTTCTTCAGGACTTGTTGAGCGTCTTCAGCCTTAACGGCGCCAAAAACATGCGGATGGCGCGAGATCAGTTTGTCGCTAAGCGCGTCGAGAACGTCATTGATGGAGAACCGGCCTTCTTCCCGGGCCATTTCTGAGTAGAAGAGCACCTGCAGAAGCAGGTCGCCAAGTTCGAGAGTAAGCTCGGGCCAGTCGCGGTTATCAATGGCCTCCAGGACTTCATAGGTTTCTTCCAGGGTATATCGCTTGATGGTGTCAAAGGTCTGCTCGCGGTCCCACGGACACCCTCCCGGCGCCCGCAGCCGGGTCATGATGGCAACGGCCTTCTCGAATTTCTCTCCCGTAGTCACCTATCAAATTTATCATTGGAAAGCAGTCAGGAGAGCATTCAGCAGTCAGCCGCTGGCCACGCCGGGGGGTAGTGCATGAAACGCTAACTGCTGGCCGAGATTTTTGGCCGCACATGCAGGAAGATCAGATCTAATGCTTCTGGTTCTCCGCGATGCGCTTTTGCGCCATTTCCACAAACTGTTTTTTCTGCTCTGCGCTCAGGTTTGAGTCATTCTGGGCCACGGATATCTCTTTCTGCGAAGCAGCAATGGCCTGCTGCGGCTTGGAGGCTGCGGCGTAGGCGTCAGCCAGGCTGTCATAAGCATTGGCGGAATCAGGGAAGTTCTTTGCCACCAGCTCGAAGACCGAGATTGCGCGGTCCGTCTTCTTCTGTTGCAGGAGACCGTATCCCATCATATTCAACACATGTTCGCCCAGCATGTCGGAATCAGGATTCTTCTTGCGATCATCGTAAAATGCCTGCTCGGCCTTTTCCCACCCTGAGCTGTCCATGATCTTCATCAAGCGGGATTGGTTCAAGGGAATATCAACGCCCGGCTTGATCAGATTCTTCTCAATAGCAAAATCCAGCAGGGTGGGATAGAACTGCACAAATGTGTGTTCGACCGCAGCATTCCTGGTATGGCAGTTGTTGCAGCCCGGCCCCACTGACTCACCTGTATTATGGCCCGGCTCAAAATTGTAGTAACTCCACTCCTCGGGACGCGACGAGTCTCTCACCTCGACATCCAGACCCATAAAGCTGTCCTGATAGTGCCCGGACTTGTTGATGGAGCCATGACTGGCGGGGGAATAGATTTCCACGATGAACATGCTCTTGTCCGGCCATTTTGCCTTTGCTTTGAAGCCCTGATATGCCTCGGGCGAGACGTAAACATTCGTGAACATGGGGTTCGAGTTCGTGCCGTTGGAATAGTTCATGCCAAAACCAGAAGTCAGGAACACCCAGTCACGGTAGTTAGCTGGAAGCGTGAGCTTGCCATCGGGAGTGTAGGATGGCTGGTTCAAAGCGCCGGCGTTGGCCGATGCCTTATGCGCAGTCCAGACGGCGGCAGCCACCATGGAGAGCAACACCATCAATACGATAAAAACTCTCTTCATGACAAACTCCTGTCAGTTTAGAAAAGCCAATCATTCGTCTTTATTCAGATCTCAATGCAATCAGCGGGCTCACTTTGCTGACGCGACGCGCGGGAATGTAGCTGGCCAGTAATGCCACGACTACAAATAGCAATGCCACAGCGACAAATGTAAGCGGGTCGGTCGGCGGGGTGCTGAATAACAAGGTCGCAATCAGGCGCGACCCCAGCGCCGCACCTGCTATCCCTATGACCAACCCGAAAAGAATGACCTTCATTGCCTGCACCACGAACATCCGCGATACGGCCGTACGTTGTGCTCCCAGCGCCATGCGTATACCAATCTCACGCGTGCGCTGGCTCACCAGCAATGCCGTCACCCCGCTGAGCCCGGTAGCGGCAATAGCCAGCGCAAGTCCGGCAAACATTGCCAGCAGCAAACTGGTGAGCCGGGTTGCAGCCATGGAGTCTCCTCGCAGTTCGTCCAGCGTCTTCACGTCGGTCACCGGCTCCTCGGGATCTACGGAATAGACCGCGTCACGCACCTGCTTCAGGTAGTTCATGGGATTTCCGGCGGTCTTGACCAGCAGCGTGCCGACCATAGGCGACAGCACAAATGGCACATAGACGGTCTCCACGGGCTCCTGCTCCAGGCCGTACTGTTTCACGTCACCGGCGACGCCAACAATCGTGACCCAGTGCTTCCCGTCGTCACCGGAAATGCGCTTGTTGAGCGGGTCCTGGTGAGGAAAATAGTGGTGAGCAAGAGACTGGCTGATAACCACAACAGGCTTATCGGGGGTGTCCTGTCGCGTGAAGAAGCGTCCACTGATGAGAGGAATACCCAGGGTGCGGAAGATGTCAGGCGTGGCGTACATCTCATCGGACTCCGGCCTGGCCTCGTTGGGCGCAAACGCCCGCCCTTCGATCACAAAGGCGGTTCTGGATGGCTGTCCGTGCGGCGTGAGTGGCGCACCGTTGTTTGCGGCCACAGCCCGGATGCCGGGCGTGCCCTCGAGCTTCTGCAGTACCCGATCGAAGAAGTTGATTACAGATTTGTCATCCTTGTATTTGGTGAAACTCAAGGGCACATGCGCGGTGAGGACATTCTCCGCATCGTAACCGGCATCAACGCTTTGCAAGCGAATGAAGCTGCGCATCATAAGGCCGGCGCCGATGAGGAGCATAAAACTCAGGGCCACCTGGGCCATCACCAGGGCGTTGCGCACGGTGTGGCGGCTGCTCCTGGAGCTTGCGGTACTGCTTCCTTCCTTGAGGGAATGAACCACATCAAGACGCTGGAAAAATGCCGGAACCGCGCCAAACGCCAAGCCAGTCAAGAGAGAGACTACCAGCGTAAACAACAGGACCGGCGTGCTGATGCTCACTTCGGCGGCGCGGGTGGTGAAACCGGCAACAAAGCGCACCAGCAGACTGAGACAGCCCCACGCCAGCAAGAGACCCAGCGCTCCTCCCGCCAGGCTTAGAAGAGTGCTTTCCGTGAGCAATTGCCGTACCAGCCGGCCTCGGCTCGCCCCCACGGCCGCGCGCAGAGCCAGCTCCTGTTCACGGCGCATGGTCCGCGCCAGGGCAAGATTGGCAACGTTGGCGCAGGCGATCAGGAGAACAAGGCCAGCCGTGGCCAGCAGCATCCACAACATGGGCCGCACCCGTTCCGTGAGCTGGTTTTGCAAACCGTCCATAGAGGCGGTGAAACCTTGATCGGCCGGATAGTATGCGGGATAGGACCGCTGCAAGCGGGCCGCAATTCCGGCGATATCGGCGTTCCCAGAGTTCAAACTCACACCTGGCTTGAGCCGCCCAAACGCACGCATCATGTGCTGTTCGCGCCCGTTGATCATCATCTCGGAAGAGCGGAATGGGCAGGCCACGGTGGGCATGTAAACATCGTTTTCGCGTGGATACTGCGGGATGGGCGGCAGCACGCCGATCACGGTATGGACCTTGTCATTCATGCGAAAACGCCGTCCCACAATGCTGGGATCGCCGCCATAACGCTGTTGCCAGTATGGATAGCTCAGCACGAGCACAGCGTCTGCGCCCGGCTTGTCATCGGTATCGGCAAAGAACCTTCCCAGATATGGCTTGATCCCCAGCAGGTCAAAGAAATGAGCGGACACCACGCCGGTACGCACCTCGTCCGGCTCCTGGCCGTCCAGCAGGATGAAGGACATCCCGTGGTATTCCTCCAGCTCTGCCAGCGACTTGCTCTGAGCGCGGTAATCCTCGATCTCCTTCACTGAGAACAAGACATCGTCGGCGCCGGTTTTGGCGAATGCCTGCCGAATTACCACCAACTGGTGGCCCTGCGCGTAAGGCAGCGGCTTCAACAGCACTCCGTACACCAGGCTGAATAAGGCCGTATTGGCGCCAATGCCGAGTCCCAGCGCCAGCATGGCAACCGGAGTGAATGCAGGATTCTTGCGCAAGATGCGGAGTCCGTAACGGACGTCCTGCGCGAAATGGTCCAGCCAGCTCCAGCCCCACGCTTCGCGCGCCTGTTCACGCACCCGCAACGTGTTGCCGAAGTCCTTACGATACTCCTGGCCCATCATTTCACGATGGACTTCAATATCGTTGGCCAACTCGCGTTCCAGCCTGCGCCGGTTCAGCAGGTAATAAATCCGCCGAAAGAACTCGCCCATCACTCCTCCATCAAGCCTTGGACAGTACGGCCTGGATGCCCTGGTTCAAGCGATCGTAGTCGCTGATCTCCGCCTGCAACTGCTTGCGGCCGGCGGCCGTCAGGCGGTAGAAACGCACCTTGCGGTTGGTTTCAGATATTCCCCACTCGGCCTGCACCCATCCTTTCAGCAGCATCCGCTGCAACGCGGGATAGAGTGAGCCTTCTTCCACCTGAAGCAGGTCGTTGGAGAGTTGATGAATCCGCTGGGCAATCGCGTAACCGTGCAGCGAGCCATGTTGCAGCACGCGCAGGACCAGCATGCCCAAAGTCCCGGGAAGCATTTCATTTTTAGCCATAGATTACCAAGGCCTAGATTATCTATACCTAGACAAAGACGGTCAAGAGAGAAATTGGTGAGCATGGAAAAATGCCCGCAGGAGCAGGGCGCCGGCTCATCGGAACTTCGGGGATATCGGCACCTGAGTTACATCCAATCCACTGACCGGCATCCTACCGCGGTGTCCACTGTGGATGGCCAGTGAGCAGACCGTCAACGATGCAGATCTGATATGCCACCACCAGGCCAAAAACCAGGCTGATCAGGCCGGATGCCACGCCGAGATAGCGGGAAAATTGCCGGCTTCTTCCCACCAAGTGAAAGGTGGAAGCAATGCTCAGCGTGATCAACATCATGCCGGCAATTGTTCCCACGCCAAAAATCAGCAGATATCCCACGGCCCAGTAGGCATTGCGGATGGTGGCCAGCACCAGCAGGGCAACGGCCGCCGATCCGGCCAGGCCGTGCACAATTCCAATGACAAGCGGGCGCAACGGTTGATACAGACCGGTTCGTCCCAAGGTGCGATCCAGCCAGGCGACTGGCGTGTTTTCATGGGAATGGAAATGCTGCTCCGGCTCATGTCCGTGCGGATGATTATGAACGTATTCTCCGTGGCTGTGATAGTGAGCATGAACCACGCTTGAGCTCTCATGCGAGTGGATCGGACCAGCGGGCATGGAGCGCACAAAGCCCACTACATTCATGCTTCCCAGGAGCACCAGCATCAGCCCCACTGAAAGCTCCATGCTCAAACCGATGCGGGGCGGGATGACCAGCCCAAAGAGAATGATTGCGGCGCCCACCAGCAAGATGGTCAGAGTGTGGCCCAGCCCCCAGAACGCGCCAACGAGAGCGGATTTCTTGATGTTGCGCTGGCGGCTCACGATGGTCGTGACTGCGATTACATGATCCGGATCGGTGGCATGACGCATGCCCAGGAAGAATCCCAACGCCAGGATGGAGAAAAAGCTGATCATGGATTGTCCTAAACCGCAACCGTGCCCGGCCGCTGCACTGCCTGCACTCCGTCAACTGCGGGAAAAATGTCAAACACATAGTCATGAGCGCCCAATGCCAGCCTCTCCATCGTTCCTGCCTCGACCCGCTTCACCACTTCCTCCCGGGAGAGATCGAAGATTGCATCCAGAATCTGCGCGCGTGCCTGCGGATTGGCCTGTCCCAAAACGAATAGTAAGCGGGCGCTGTGCTGGATGTAGTGTGGTGAAAGCAGTTGCCGCTTCAACAGTTCCATAATGACGGAGGCTCTGCTCCGGTCAAACCGGCCGGGATCACCACGGCGGTCCAATTCGGCGAAGAACTCTGCTGTCCACTGGTTGTGGTAGTCCCACACTTTCTGGAACAACTCCGGACTAAAGCGGGTTCCGGCCTTCACGAGGTCGGCATTTGCCGCCGGTTCAACTCCATCTTCCGTAAGCGCCGGCCGCTTGAGGTAGCCATCCCTGGTGATGGCGGCCCGGTGATGCACAAGCGTCCACAACCAGGAGACATCGATACGGTAAGTAGCCAGGTCATTCATGAACCGCAGCTTGAGCTCGTAGTCGTCAATGGCTGCCGCGAAGTTGCCATTCAGGATCTGGTAACCGTAATTCGCCGCCATATAGAACGCGTGCTGAATGTGCTCAATAGTAATCTCGCCCTTGGGCACGCCATAGATGGAATCCCAAAGCTGTTGGGTAAAGATTTTCTCCGGTGCGTCCAGCATTTCCCTGACGACAACCAGCGGAGTAATCTTGCCTTGCGCGTTCAACAAACTAACAGATCGCAGGACGCTCCGCTCTGCCTCGCTCAGCCCACTGGCCGCTGTTGGCACCTGTTTTCCTTTTACGTCTACATTCTGCGAAGGCGAGTCGAGGATTGCCTGGAGTTGAGCCACAGGCGCTCGAAGCGGCGCGTTCCCTGCCGCCACATAGTCCGGCTCCGGGCTCGCAACCCAGCTTTGCCGGTAGGCGTCGTAGAGCCGCCCTTTCACCCGCTTCGCCAGAATGTCTTCCAGAGTTGGTTGTTGACCTGCAGGTAAGGGCTGATCAGGCACAAATATCAACCCCAGCATGCGTTCGCGCAGCTTGTCGATCACCATGGCGCGCAGAGCAAGCGGGTTATATCTGGCGCGCCCATAGGCATCGCTCTGCTGATAGATCATCACGGCTGCCATTCCGCCAATCGGAGCGGCATTGGTGAGTTCGCCATTCTTCATGCCCGCCATGAGCATCATCAGCGCGTTGTATCGCTGGTAAGCAATCATGATCGGTGCGGACATGCCGATGGTCTGCGGATCGGGATAGACGCCCTGCGGATCATCCTTCCACATCTCCATCAGGCTGCCCAGGTAGTCCCATCGGCCAACGTTCGTCCCCACCAGGCGGCGGCGCAGCACCCAGGCAATCGCGGGCAGGGTCCGGCCCGCATTGCCCTCTTCGTACAGGACCTTGATTTTAAAGGTCCCGGCGGGAACGCCGATCATGCCTTCCAGACGCGCCAGCAGCCTCTCCACAATGAGAGCTTCTTCAGGAGTCTGAATCTTGGGGATGTAGTAGTACACGCCGGCGCCGGCGCGCTTCAAAGCATCGTAATTGTTGAGCGTCAACAGGGCCGTGACCACAACCAGGGCAGGCGCGGGCTGGTCGTCCACCGTGATGTGGTCATAAGTAATGTGAATGCCGGGAGGACGGCCAAAGCGCGTGGGCCATTGTTCCGGAGGCTTATTGATTTTGTACTCGCGCTTTTTTCCCTTCTTCACCACCTCGTAGGCGCGTCCCGTCCAGCGGCCTTCAAAGATTTCTTTTGCGTTCAGCAGGGCGGCAAAAACTCCTACCGGCTGCGTTGTGGCCGTGCCGTCAGGCTGAAAGTGCGGTGGCGATGCATCCTCGAAGTCAGGCATGTTCATGGGCGCCGGGCTGTTTAAAGCATTGAAAGCCATGTCCAGCGGATGCCAGGGCCCGGTCAGCTCCAGGCCGGGATTCGTCAGCGGATGAGCATCCTTGGGGATGGGTACATCGTCGTTGAGCCGCCAACGCCACTCGCTCTCGCGGTCTAGAAGGTTATCAATGAGACCCTGGACAATCTGGCGGAACGTCCAGGACCGTCCGCTGATCGGATCCTCAAATGAATGGTCCCACTTGGGCCAAGCATATTTCTCCCGGACGGGAGCAGGCGACTCGAGCAGCTTCCTGCGCGCGGTCAGGGCCGCGGCAATGAAGGGACGCAGCTCTCGCGTGAGCGTGGTGATGGTTTCTTCCACACTAAGCTCGCGGCCGTTTACCTTCTTTGTACCGAATAGATCGGCGAATTTATACAGGATATCCTTACGGACCATGACTGGGCGGCTCCTTACCTCATCTTAAATGAAAGGTATTATCAACCGTCTACAGAGGCCAATCTTCGCCGGCAGGATGTCCGTCAGAATCGCTCTGCACCGCTCAATGCGCTTCCGCTCCAGCCAGCGGTTCATTGGACTTCATCCAGAAGGCCAGAATAGCGCCCACAAAAAGGAGGCACATGCTACCGATAAAGGGCAGTCTATAGTCGTTGGTCCACTTGATCACATATCCCGCCACCAGCGGAGAGACAGCCGCAGCCAACGCCGAGCCAACGTTCATGAGGCCGCTGGCAGAACCGGAGAAACGCGGCGCAATGTCCATGGGAATGGCCCAGAAAGGTCCGATGGTGAATTCAGCAAAGAAAAAGGCTGCCGTCAGGCAGGCAGCCACCAGATTCAGGCTATGCAACATCAACACCGGCAGCATGAAGGCCAGTGACAAGAGGAAACCGATGACGATTAGATTGCGGCGCGCTTTGTTCCGGTCGCCAGTCCGCTGTAAGATCCAGTCACTCATCACCCCTCCTAGTGTGTTGCCCACCGCGCCCAGCACATAGACTTCAAAGGACGAGATGGACGCGTGTTTCAGGTCGATGTTGTAACTGTGCATAAAAAATGATGGCAGCCATGTCAGGTAGAGCCACAGCGTCCACCCGTAACAAAAGTAGACGGCCGCAACCGGCGCCATGCGTTTTACCAGCGCACCCCACGGCGTGGGTTCTTTCGTCTTCTTCATCCTGGCAGAGTAGCTGGGAAGTCTTCGCAACTCCTCAGGGGTGATGCCGCGATGTTGGGAGGGATCATCCCGGAAATACAGCCACCAAAGCAAGGTCCAGACGAGGCTGACTACACCGAGGATCACAAATGATCCGCGCCATGATGTTTTCAAGATCAACCAGGACACCAACGGCGGCGTGAGAGCATTTCCGAGACGGGAAAAAGCATGCGTTATGCCCTGGGCAAAACCCCGGAGACTGGCCGGCATCCAGTCAGACAATGCGCGCGTGGCCGTGGGAAAGGTGGCGCCTTCGCCCAAGCCCAGAATTACGCGGGCCACCAGCAACATGGCAAACGTGCCCGCCAAACCCATCATGATCGTGGAACCCGCCCAGACAATTCCGCAGACCGTTAGAGCCAGCCGCGCCCCAAAACGGTCACTTAGCCAGCCTCCGGAAACCTGCAACACCAGATAAGCCCAGCCGAACGCGGAAAACACCCAGCCAAGCTGGGACGAGTCCAGTGCGAACTCTTTTTGCAAGACTGGCCCCGCCGTGTTCACATTGATGCGATCAATGTATGCGAGCCCATACATCAGGCAGATCATGAAGAGCACAAGGTTGGTGGAGGAAAAAACTCTTACTGGCCGGCCGGTCTGCGTGGAGGCAGCCGGAGGCTTCTGGGAAGGCGTTGTCATAAGTTGGAGCGGCCGGGAGCCAGCAAAGTATTTTTGTTCATCTTCATCGATCGCGGGTAGAAGCGACGCCTTCCTCCAGAACAGTACCTTGCGGCGAATCTTTATTGATAGCTGCATAAGAGACTCTTGAGGGCCACGGTAACGCCTCCGCTCTTGTGAGGAACGCCCGCGAGCTGCAGCCCCATCTCAATTCCACTTAAGGTTCCGGCGAGCATGAGATCGTTGAAGCTGCCCAGGTGTCCGATGCGGAAGACTTTACCGGCAAGCCTGGAGAGGCCGGTCCCGAGTGACATATCAAACTTCTCAAGGATAATCTCGCGCAAGCGGTCCGCATCTTGGCCTTCCGGCATGAACACCGCGGTCAGCGTATTGGAATACTCAGCCGGATCCTCGCAGACTATTTCCATGCCCCAGGTTCTCACCGCGGTTCGCGTAGCTTCCGCATGACGCGCATGGCGGCGAAACACATTGGGCAATCCTTCCTCATGCAGCATCAGCAGCGCCTCCCGCAAGGCATAGATGAGATTTGTGGCCGGGGTGTATGGGAAAAAGCCGGCATGATTGGGCTTGAGCATCTCCTGCCAATCCCAGTAGTAGCGAGGCGATTTCGCGCTCCGGCTCGCCGCCAGCGCTTTCTCGGAAATGGCGTTGAAGCTGAGGCCAGGCGGTAGCATCAGCCCTTTTTGCGAGCCGCCAACCGTCACGTCCACGCCCCATTCATCGTGACGATAGTCAATCGACGCCAGGGAAGAAATCGTGTCCACCATCAGCAATGCCGGATGATGGGCACGGTCCATGCTGCGGCGAACGTCGGCAATGCGGCTGGTCACGCCTGTAGAAGTCTCGTTGTGGACTACCATGACGGCCTTGATCGTCTGGTGCTTGTCCTGCCCCAGCCGCGCCTCCACCTCAGCGGAAGAAACGCCGTGCCGCCACGTGCCGGGCACATACTCCACCTGCATTCCCAGACGCGTGGCAATGTCTCTCCAGAGGTTGGAAAAATGTCCAGTCTCAAACATCAGCACGCGGTCTCCGGGCGAAAGCGTGTTCACAATGGCCGCCTCCCAAGCCCCTGATCCAGAGGATGGATAAATCACCACCGGGTCCTTTGTTTGGAAAATCGGAAGCAGGCCCTCGAGCACTTCCCTGCTCAGCTTGGCAAACTCAGGACCACGATGGTCGATGACTGCACGGTCCATGGCGCGCAGCACACGGTCAGGCACATTGGTCGGGCCGGGAATCTGCAGAAAGTGGCGCCCTGTGTGGATCATCGTCAACTCCGGAGATATTGCGTGCGCGGCCACAATAGCAGACGCCTTGCAGCGGATCAAATGCCGCGTGCAAGTCACCGTCAAATAGCCGGCCAGCGGTTTCTTTGCAGCCTCCGCCCCGTCACTCGAAAAAACCGCCCGCGTGATCTCACCTGCATGTTGCCGCCGGGTTGCACATCTCCGGTTGAAACTCAAGCCTTGCAGCGATTTTATTGGACTCGCTCAGCGTGACTAAAGTCATAATTCTGTCGGCAGCTTTTTCGTCAGATCACTTCCAGACAGGGCCTCCGGAAAAGTGATAGAACTAGCTACGCAGGATTGCATCTAAATGGATGTGCAGCTACGCAGCCCCGAACGACTCTGCCTGGATGGCCAGACCTTTGATGTGCTGGTTATCGGCGGCGGCATAAACGGCGTTGCCATAGCTCGGGAGTGTGCCCGGAGCAAAAAAAGGGTGGCTTTGGTCGAGCAAAACGACTTTGCCTCCGGCACCACCAGCCGCTCCACCCGCATCATTCATGGCGGCTTGCGCTATCTCGAGCACGGCGAAGTCGGCCTGGTGCGTGAGTCACTGCGGGAACGCGACCGTCTTCTGCGCCGCTACCCGAATCTGGTCAGGCCCGCGCAGTTCCTGCTGGCGCTTACCAATGACCAGCGCTCACTCCTGCGCAGCTCTCTGGCCATCAGGACCGGACTCTGGCTCTACCACCGCTGGGCGGGCGGGCCACAAAATATCTGGCCTGACCCGCATGTATTCGAACGCCAGTTGGATGGTGGCCATAGCTGGTCTGTCTATTCCTATGAAGATGCCCAGTGCGAATTCCCGGAGCGCCTGGTCTCGGAATGGCTGGCGGAGGCCGTTACTGACGGGGCCACGGCCTGTAACTACACGCAGGTGCTTGAGATTCTTTGCCAGAGCGGTCGAGTCACCGGCACCCGTCTGCGCGATACCATTTCGGGAAGAGAATCTCAGGTCAGCGCAACGCAAGTTGTGAATGCTTCCGGGCCGTGGGCCGATTTTGTTCTGGGCCGTTCCCGGCTCCAGTCGCGCAGACTGGTGGGAGGCGTTCGCGGGTCGCATATTGTGCTACCGCAATTTGCCGGTGGGCCAAACGCAGCCGTGTATACAGAAGCGCTGGATGGCCGTCCGTTTTTTGTTATTCCCTGGAACCACCAGGTGCTGGTGGGCACTACGGAAGTAACGGATTCGGATGATCCCGGCAGCGTCCAGCCGGCGGAGAGCGAGCTTGATTACCTGTTCGCCAGCTTTTCCCGGCTCTTTTCGAATTCAGGCCTCACGAAAGCAGACGTACGTTACACGTTTGCTGGAGTGCGCTCTCTTCCCTACGCTTCCGGCGAGAAACTTTCTGCCGTGACCCGCAAACACATCATTTACGACCATCAGGAGGAAGGTGCTGCCGGCCTGTTTTCAATTGTTGGCGGAAAGCTCACCACCGCCATGAGCCTGGCCAGAGAGGCGGCAAGGAAGCTGGGCATACCAGTCTTGGAGCCGGTGAACGTTCTTGCCGCGCCCGCACCGGCCAATGGAATTGAGTCGACCCTGGCGCAATGGGCGCATCTGGTAGCCTGCAAGGCGCAGATTCCCGAATCGTCCGCGCATGCCATTGCCGCATGGCATGGACGGCGAGCGCTGGCCATCGCCCGCACGGCATCGCTTCATGAGAATTTGCGCGCGCCTCTGTGCAGTCACAGTGAACATATTGTGGCGGAAGCCGTGGAGGCCGTAATGCATGAGTCCGCGGTCACGCTGGCCGATGTTCTTCTGCGCCGTGTGCCCGTCGCCCTGGGCCCATGCTGGTCAGTATCCTGCAGCCTGGAGGCGGCAACAAGGATTGGCGCCGCACTGAGCTGGGACCAATCACACATTCACAACGAACTGGAACGCTTTGAAGCGGAGCGCGAGCGCTTCCTGCATCCTAAGCACAGGGAACAGACCACAGGCGACAAATTGCAGATAAGCTCGCAAGTTAGTCAATAGCCCCGGCAAGCCCCGGCGGTTTTTCCATCCCGTATGCGGGACCACCCGACCCGGATCGTCCCGGTTATTTGGCTTTTTCAGCCTGTGGAATCTCGCCTTTGCCGTCACAGGTTGGACAGCGCATGCCATCTTTTAAGCCGGAGCCACGGCACACTGGACATCGTTGCAGAGCGGGTTTGGTTGAAGTTGTCACTGATCTAATCATACGCCCTATTGAGAACCGGTGCCGATTCTTGCAGTTTGACTAAAATAAGAATTCAAAATTGCACGACTATCACAATTTCTCGATCTTTTTCTCTTTTTATTCGCCCTAATGTTTTGTCATAAAAATAAAGCAGGTTACGCCAGCGCTGTAAACACTGACGGAGCCTAACCAAATTACCTCACTGGGAGGGGGTAAGGTCATCTGCTGCCTCCCAGCGTCTCCCGCAACAATTTCGTATCGTCGGAAATGATTCCATCCACTCCCAACTCCGCAGCGCGCAGCATCTTCTTCGGTTCGTTCACCGTCCATGTAACCACCAGCTTCTTCGCCGCGTGAATCTCTTCCACCAATCTACGCGAGAGCAAACGATAGTTCGGCACAACATATGCAGCGGGCAGCCGGTCCCAGCGACGTAGTTGCCACCGGGTTTGTGAGAGCGTGCCCAGAATCAGCGTGCTATCGATGCGGTGCAATTCGCGCAGGACGCTCGGCCAAAATGACGAGATGAAGTAACCGCGCTGTGGGGCAAAATTGCGGAAAATCCGGTAGACCAGCCGCTCGATGCCCCTGACTTTTACCTCCAGATTCATAAAAGCAGTGCTCGCATAACGCTGCAAAACATCCTCCAGGCAGGGCGGAAACTCCTCCGGAGCCCCACTGTGTGCCTGGAGCTGTTTGAGCGTAGAACGGCGAATGGACAAGCGGTTCAGTCCAGGGTCGTGACAAATGAGAATCTGCCGGCTGCGAGTGCTGCGCAGATCAAACTCAAAGCCATCGGCGCCATGTTCCAGGGCCAGGTCAAACGCGGCAAAGGTGTTCTCAGGCGCGTAATTCCGTGCGCCTCTATGTCCCAGCAGGAGTAGATGAGGTGGCAAAACGCTGGTCGCCTAGTCGAGATCAATGTCGCGGATAAACTTTTCGTCCGGCATCTCTTTGGCCTTCTTGACTGCCTCCTGAAATTTCTTCTCCAGCAGGTCAGTCTTGTTCTTTTCGTTGTCTACAGCCTGGCGGAAAATTGACTCCTTGCGAACGTCCTGCTCGCGCATGGCTTTGGCTGCTGCGTCCAGGTCGGCAAACATTTTTGGCTTAATAGGCGCAACATGGGAGATTACCGCCTTGGTGGCCGGGTCTACCTTCAATACCGCGCTGCAGCACGGACAGCCAACTTCAAAGGGCTGGGATGACTTTGCCATAAGAGAATTGTATGCCAGCCAACAGCCATTTGTGATTTTTGATTTGTGACTGGTGATTTGCAAAGCCCCCCGGCGGTGCTGGAGCCGCCGTCGTCGCTCGTGGTAGATCTCGGCTTTGGTTTTCCGATGCGCCGATATCCCGATGCCCCGATCTCTAGCGGTTTGCTACAATTTCCCCCAGGAACCCCTTATGTCTGCCTCCTCGCAATTTACTGACGTTCTCACGGCGGTCGAGGAAATCCGCGCCGGGCGCATGATCGTGGTCGTGGACGATGAAGACCGTGAAAATGAAGGCGACCTCACCCTTGCGGCCGAGAAGGTCACTCCGGAAGCCGTCAATTTCATGGCCAAGTATGGCCGTGGATTGATCTGCCTGGCCATGACTCCCGAGCGACTCGATTATCTGCGCATCGGACCGATGACGCGCGAGAATACCTCGCCTTACGGAACCGCATTTTACGAAAGCGTCGAGGCGCGCGAGGGCGTCACAACGGGAATCTCCGCTCATGACCGCTCGCGGACCATCCAGGTCGCCATCGACCCCGCCAGCCGCCATGCCGATCTGGTGCGACCCGGCCACATCTTTCCTCTTTGTGCGCGCAAAGGCGGCGTGCTGGTGCGAGCCGGCCAGACGGAAGCCGCCGTGGATCTATCGCGTATGGCAGGCCTGATTCCCGCAGGGGTGATCTGCGAGATCATGAACGAGGACGGCACCATGGCCCGGGTGCCTCATTTGATCGAGTTTTGCCAGAAGCACGGGCTCAAGATGCTTACCGTAGCGGAGCTGATCCGTTATCGCATGGCGCACGAGCGCTACATGGTCCGCGTGGGCGAGGCCCTTCTGCCAACGCGGCATGGCGAGTTCCGCATGATTGCCTTTGAGAGCCAGCTTGACCGCGAATCCCACGTTGCCCTGGTACGAGGCGACGTGGAAAACTCTCCCGGTCCGGTGCTGGTGCGCATGCACGCGCATTGCCTCGCGGGAGATGTTTTTGGCGGCGCGCTTTGCGATTGCCAGATGGTCCTGGACCGCTCACTGGAGATGATTGCCTCCCATGGCACCGGCGCATTGATCTACCTGCATCAGACTTCAAAGGGCTTTAGCGTGGATGATGCGCAGCGCCTGGTCTTTCATCGTGAAGTGCGCGAATCCGCGAGCGTGGCCCATCAGAGAAAAACCCAGAGGGACATCGGCATGGGTGCGCAAATCCTCTCCGATCTCAACATCCGGGAAATCCGGCTGCTGACCAACCACCCCAAGCGCGTGGCCGCGCTGGAAGGCTTCGGCATCAGCATCAAGGAGCAAGTGCCCATCCAGACGTCAGCAGCAATCAGTTCATCCCGAGCATAAGGTGAGGTCTTTGTAGTTTATCCCGACCAAAGGGAGGGGAACCCGACACGTACGTGCAGCCGGAGGACCTCTGCCCCCAGATATCCTCGCAGCAGTAGCGATTCCCTCGCTACGCTCGGGATAAACTACAAAGCATCAACCCCAAACAACCCTACATCGGCAGGCGCGGCATCACCTGCTCATTCAGGATCATGAATTGCGCTGGACACAGCCGCGAGCCACAAATCACCGGAATTGCGCCACGCACCTGATTGCGTGTGATCAATCCCAGCGTTCCGCACGCAGGACAGGACAAAACCGCCCAATAAGGGTCATCCTGCTCACCCACCTCACCTGCATTCTCCAGAATAAAAAGGCTGCCCGGCCCCATCTGCTCCGGCATCCATTCCGTCAGAATGTTGAGTTCCGCCACCATCTCACCCTCCGATCACCTTGGCTTTGCTTCGTTTCCGGTTTACAGGGCTCCTTCTTCCTGGTTGCGTTGTTGGCCGTCTGGCCCTGCGCGGGCCGGCGGCCGAATATCTCCGCGTGAATTTCCCGGACCGCATCACTCAGGCACACGCCCAACATGGGTTGACGGGAATTCTTGAGGAGGTCGATTACCTGGCGCTGCGAGTTCTCCACGTAGATGCGCTTGCCGTCCGTCAGCAGGTGGTATTCAGAACCACTGCTTACGGTGGACGCCAGCCGTTTTCCAAACTCTTTTTGCAAGAACTTCATGATGCTGCGCACCCGCTGGAGAGGAAACCCCTTGCGGCGCAACGCGCAGATCACCGCGATTTCCGTCACGTCATCCAGCGTGTACAGGCGTCTCCGCCCGTCCCGCTGCGGCGTCACGATGCCGCGCTCGTCCCACCATTGAAGCTGGCGCGGCGTAATGCCGGTCAGGGCGACCACTTGCGAGGATGTAAATCGTTGCTCCATATTCCACCGGAAATGTTTAAAACATTTCCTGAAGAAAATGTTTTCAACATTTTAAGGTGGCAGGAGGGAATGTCAATGGGAAAGTAAGCAGTTAGTAAACAAGCAGCCCTTGGCCACTAGCTCTTGGCTTTTGTCTTCAGCGTTTTGATTACTTTTGAGGAGCAGTCAACGAAACGTACTGACGACAACGCCGCCGGCAGCAACCAAACAGAAGCTAAAGCCCAAGAGCCAAGGGCCAAAGGCTCGTTCTCTATCTCCACTCATTCTCAAGAATCGTCAGATACTCTCCTTGCGCGGAGTTGAACGCCAGCTGCACGAGTTTATATCCGGAAGGCACAAAATTAGGGTTGTTCAGTTTTTCTTCCAGGTCAACCGCGTTCTTTCCGAACACCACGATATAGCGTTGCCTTCCTGTGTCCATGTCATCATTCATGTTCAGTACCTCCAATATCACAGTGATCTTTTCCGCCACCCACAAAGTGGACAATCTCCAGATTGTCGCCATCCTTGAGCTGTGTAGCCGCCCAGTTCGCGCGCGGAACAATCTCAAGATTCAACTCCACCGCTACCCGGTCAGACTTCATCCCCAGATGCTCAACCAGCGCACCAAGACTGAGCCCGTCTGAAAAGTCACGCTGTTCGCCATTAAGCTGGAGTTTCATAAGAGCAATTAGCAGTTAACAAATAGCTCAACCTCGTCCGGCGCGAGCATTTTCGTTAGCGGGTATCGTCGCACCAACTACGCCAACTCTTGCCCGTCGCCACTTGCCGGGTCTTCATGCCAGGTTCGGATGCTTCAAATGGAAACCAGTCGCATCCTGATACGCCTTGGCTACGGCCAGCAGCTTGGCTTCGCCATAAAGCTGTCCCAGAAAGGTCAGGCTGAGCGGGGTTCCCGGTCCTCCGGGTTGCAGCTCTCCATCCCTGACCTGCGGCTTGGGAGCATCGTCTCCGCGTATGCCATTCGGCAGGATCACAGCCGGATGTCCGGTCAGATTGGTGACGACCAGTTGCGTGCCAAAGGTTGGGGCCACTATCACATCCACCTGTTCGAACACTTTCGCCATTCCGTCAATGGCCATGGTGCGCGCGCGGTTCGCCTGGATATACTCGACCGCGGGAATGAAACGCGCGCTGCGGAAGGTGTTTGGCCAGTCGTTCGGCGTCTGCCGGGTTAGCAGCTTGTCGCGCCCGCTGCGGGTCAAATCATCAAACGCTGCCGCAGCTTCCGCCAGCAAAATAGTACGCATCGCCTGGTAGGGATACTTCGGCAACTCCACCGGAACCAGGTTGATTCCCATGCTGCGCAGCTTGGCCAGGGCGGCATCGTTGAACTGTTTGTCATAGAGCTGGCGCGCCCGCCCCAGTTCACGGTTCGCCTTTTCCTCGTCGCGCCTCTTCTTCTCTTCGGCGGTAAGGTTCTTCTCTTCCGCCGGAGGTTCAGGCGCGGGCGGCTGAGGCTCAAAATCGCTCTTAATATAACCGACGCGCACCTTGCGCCAGTCAAGACTTGCGTCCCAATTGAAAGCAACATTCTGAACGGTGCGGTCCTTGCCATCAGGACCGTAAACTGCGCTGAGCACCAGCGCACAATCCTCCACCGAGCGGCAGATCGGACCCAGCTTGTCCATCGTCCAGGAAAGGGCCATGGCGCCGGCCCGTGGCACCAGCCCGAAAGAAGGACGCAATCCGGTTGTCCCACAACGGGTTGACGGGGAGGAGATGGAGCCGAGCGTCTCTGAGCCAATGGCAAAGCCAACGCACCCCGCAGCCGTAGCAGAAGCTGATCCGGCAGACGATCCGCTGGAGCCTTGCTGCGAATTCCAGGGATTGCGGGTCATCCCGCCAAACCATCTGTCACCCTGGGCCAGTGCGCCCAGAGTAAGTTTGGCCACCAGCACTGCGCCGGCTGCATCCAGCCGCTGCACCACGGTGGCATCCTCATCAATCATCTGGTTTTCAAAACCGCCTGCGCCCCAAGTAGTGCGATATCCCTTCACCGCCAGCAGGTCTTTCGCACCCCAGGGTATGCCGTGCAGGGGGCCGCGATACTTCCCGGCGGTAATCTCCTGATCGGCCTCTTTGGCCTTGGCGTGCGCGCGATCTTCCGTGAGCGTAATCACAAACTTGAGCACCGGGTCATAGCGCTTGAGCCGCTCCAGATACATGCTCGTAAGCGCGCTGGATGAGACTTTTTTGGTACGTACCAGCTCCGCCAGTTGGCGAACGGAATAGAAAGCCACCTCGTCCAGGTTCTTGGGTGCGCCGCTGGCATTCACATTAGGCGCTCCAGAAGTCTTCGCCGGCCGCCGCTCCCCATCCAGCTTCATCCCCGACGGCACGGGATCAAAAATGATGGCGGGCGCAACCTGGTTGCCGATTTTCAGTTCGTAGATGGCGTCATAGTCCTTGGTGAAGTCGTTCAACGACTCCAGCATCATCTCTTTGTATTCATCGGCAATCGGAACATCCGCGATCAGAGAGGCGTTATCAATCATCTCGCGGGTAATCTTGCTCTTTGGGTCGGCCATGGCCCAGAGAACTCCGGGCAGCAACGTGGAAGTAAGTCCGAACTGCGAACAAACCGTAAGAAATGCCCTGCGATCCATCATCAAGAACTCCTCTTTTTGCGGACGGACATTATAAATGGAACCAATTTTGATTTGTGATTTATGATTTGTGGCTTATGATTTCTGGCCGTCGGTGATCCTTGATTTGCGCCTCCGGGGTGGTGTTACGGGGTCGGCGCGGGGTTCAATCAGAAATCAAAAATCACAAATCATAAATTGCAGGAGCCACTCATGAAGTTCTTTCGCGCAGTAGTACCGTGGTTTTTGGTATTAATTTCCGTCCAGGTGCTAGCCGCCCAGTCTACTGACTATCACAATCCCGATCAGGGGACCTTTGTGGTCAAGGACTTTCAGTTTAAGTCGGGCGAACGGCTGCCGGAGGTAAGACTCCATTACTACACTCTGGGCGCGTCCAAGAAGGACGCTGGCGGCAAGGTGCGCAATGCCGTAATCATCCTGCACGGCACCGGGGGCACGGGGCGCCAGTTTCTTTCCGCCAATTTTGCCGGAGTGCTGTTTGGCCCGGGCCAACTGCTGGATGCCAGCAAATATTTCATCATCATGCCGGACAACGTTGGCCACGGGCAGTCCAGCAAGCCCAGTGACGGCATGCACATGCGCTTCCCGCATTACGAATACGACGACATGATTGAGCTTCAATACCGCCTCCTTACCCAGGGACTGGGCGTGAACCATCTGCGGCTGGTAATGGGGACCTCCATGGGCGGAATGCATACCTGGCTTTGGGGCGAGCAGCATCCTGATTTCATGGACGCGCTAATGCCGCTGGCCAGCCAGCCAATCGAGATTGCCGGGCGCAATCGCATGATGCGCCGGATGATTATGGATGACATTCGCACCGATCCCGATTGGAACAACGGCGAATACAAGACCCAACCTCATGGACTGGCGTCAGCCGAAGGCGTGCTGCTGTTCATGGGCAGCGCTCCTCTACGCATGCAAAAAGAGGAGCCTACACGGGAAAAGGCCGATGCTTATCTGGAAGAAAGGGTCGCTCAAGGCATAAAGACTACGGATGCCAATGACATGCTCTATTACTTTGACGCTTCGCGGAACTACAACCCCGAGCCGCAGTTGAACAAAATCGTCGCGCCACTGACCGCGGTCAATTCAGCCGACGACCAGATCAACCCACCCGAATTGAAAATTATTGACGTGGACATCCAGCAAGTGAAAAAAGGCAAATACGTGCTTCTGCCCATTACAGCTGAGACTCGCGGACACGGCACCCACAGCTGGCCGGCAATCTGGCAGCAACACCTGGCAGAACTGTTGCAGAGGTCAGAGCACTAAAGCAAAGCCTGCCGGTAAATTGTCACTGCACTGGTACTGCATTGATTCCCCTTCACCGCGCCAGAATTGCCCCACCCGTGATTGGAACGGGCGGGGCGCGTACCGGGCAACTCTGGCTGGTAATTGCGCCCTACGGCCAATTGTTAAGGGCCCGCGGGCTGAATGCGAGTTGCTATTTGCTAGCCAGTAGCTGTCTTTTCTCAAATGTCCCCACAAACGCGCTGCGCTTGTTGTGCAGCGTCCAAGTATCGTTCAGTCCCTGGCCCTGGTATTCATCTGTCAGCGCGACTGCCGGCATGGCGTGGGTGGTTTCGGTGAGCGGCGGATAGAACGTGGATTCATTCCCGCACAGGTGATCGTTCTCGCCAATGGCGCGAGTCTCCACGGTCACGAAGCTGCCTGCATGGACTGATGCGCTGGCATGGTGCTCCTGCAAGACCTCCATGTTGATGGGCACATCCATGACCTTGACGATATGGCGAAGCAGTTCGCCGCCCATCTCCTGGGCAAAATTAATCAGCGCCTGCCGCTGCTGCGGCGTGGCCTGGCGGTCCACCATTAAAACTGACTTCGCGGGATAGGGCTTGCCGTAAGGATCGCCTAGCGTGGCCCCGGCCTTCACTGCGCCTACAACACTCAACCCGTTCAGAGAGACGCCGTCCCAGCTTCCGTCCTTAATGTGCCAGGCGAGAATGGCTTCATCGCCCACCAAGCCAACTTCGCCATTGGCAACGCACTGCCCGGTATAGACGTCCGCGCTGCGGGTCTCAACATATTCGCCCTTAATCTGTTGGGCAAAAGCCGAAGTGGCAAAAACACAAACAGCAACGAATGCAACCAGAAACAAAGCTTTACGCATGGCAAACTCCACGTTTTAACTCTGTCTATTTTACCTGTTTCCTGGGGGCCCACAAAACGCCCTTTTCTATAGATGCTCTCTGGCTCAGAGGCGCACCCGATGGCGCGTGCCTGTCACCTGTAACCTGTCCTCTATTTCTCCCCACAATGACATCCGCGTTCCCCCGAACAGCAGTTCCCCGGCTCGGCCAATTGGCCATCGGGGCCGATGCAGGTCTGGGTAAGACCGCACCAGAAGAGGCCGGAGTTGGAATCAGGCACGGTCGGGTCCTGCTCAGACCAGATGAACTGGCTCTTCCAGTGAAGCGCGGAACACAATCCCGGTCGATCCGTATTGAAACGCGGTGAATCGCTCATGCCACACCTCCGGCCTTCAGAATGGCCCGCTTCACGGCAACCTTGGCCAGATGGATCTTTTGCGCATTGTGTCCCAGGCTCCTCGCCTTAGCCACGGCAGCCTGGGCCGCCTGTTCTGCGCTTGCAGGGGTTATCGTCTTCCCCGCCAACGCCTGCGCCGCCTCAGCGGACACCCACGGAATCGGCGCAACGTGCCCCAGAACCACGCGGGCGCTCTCTACCTTGCTGCCGTTCATCGTAAGGGCGACAGCGGCAGTGGCATAGGGCCAGTCAAAGGCTTCTTTCTGCCGGACTTCATATTGTGCCGCCCGTACGTTCGTTGCCGGCGGCACCAGGATCTCCGTGACAAACTCATTGGGCTTCAGGTCGTGCTCGCGCTCCTGCTCCGATCTGGGAATTACAAAAAACTTCTCCAGCGGCAGCTCGCGCATTCCCTTCGGTCCATGGAGGTGCACCGTTGCGCGATACGCAATCAGCACCGGAGCCACCGTGGAGGGGCTCACAAAATATGCCGGCCCATCGTTCCCCAGAATGGCGTGATAGCGATTGTCACCCCGCTCCACCAGGGATTTCCCATCTTTATCTTTGGCCAGCAATCCGTTCCCAGTGCGGAAGTACCAGCAGCGCGGCCTTTGGCACAGGTTCCCGCCCAGGGTTGCCATATTGCGGATCTGCGGACTGGCCGCGTCTGACGCTGCCGCTGCCAGCATGGGCAGCTCTTTTTCAATGCCTTCATTGCGCCCAATCTCCGCCAAGGTCGCCAGTGCGCCAAAACGAACACCGGGCCCCGGCCCACGCGTGATCCCATGCAAATCGGCAATCTCCTTGATGTTGACCAGCCGCTTGGGAGTGGTGATCTCATCCTTCATCAAGGAAAGCAGATCTGTGCCGCCGGCGAGCACTTCAACCTCGCCCCAACTGCTGCCCAGCAACGGGATGACCTGTTCTTTGGTTTTCGGGCTGGTGTATTCAAACGCTCGCATGGCTACCTCCCTGATTTAGAGCTGCCACAACGCGGTCGGGCGTAATGGGCAGGAACGGCACACGCACTCCGATGGCATTGGCCACAGCATTGGAAATCGCTGCCGCCGGGCCAACTGTAGGCGGCTCGCCCAGGCCGATTGGGCCCCGCTCGTCATATCCCTTGCCTGTCATCATGTGTACCACCAGCTCCGGAATGTCTCCAATGCCGGCCAGTCGGTAGAAATCCAGATTAGGATTCAACATGCGCCCGGTAGTCGGATCCATCACCTTCTCTTCATACAAGGCGGAGGCGATGCCGAAAATCAATGCACCATAGGTCTGGCTCTCAGCCGTCTTCATGTTGATGATGAGCCCGCAGTCCTGAACGCAGACCAGCTTGTTCATCTTGACCACGCCAGTCTCCACATCGACCGAGACATCCGCCATCACAACACCGCCAACTCCGCTGCTGATCAGGTCGCCGGGACCAGGATTCTTGCCCACAACCTGAATGGGCTGGGTCCCCAATTTGGCGCAGGCACTCTTCCAACTGATGCTGCGGCTTGGATCCGACTTCACACGGATGGTTCCGTTGACTGCCTCCAGATCGTCCGGTTGGGCATTCAGCGCCGGTGCGACTTTTGCAAACAACCCGGTCAAAGCATCCACCGCGGCGCGACGCGTGGAAGCGCTGACGCCGCCTATAGTGGTGCTCCCGCCGGATCCGCCATCGGCCGGATACTGGTTGTCACCCAGATTCAGCTGGAGCTGATCGTCCATGGAGATACCGAGGGTATCGGCAGCCACAATCAGGATGCACGTCCGCGTTCCCGTTCCCAGGTCCTGGCTTCCGATCTTGATATCCACTGAACCGTCAGGATGGATGGTTAGCTGGCAATTACTCTCATGTCCCCGGCCTCCCCAGGTATGAATCGCCATACCCAAACCATGCTTGACCGGACCTGCGCCACCCTGGCCGCGCGGATGCCATTTCTGTTTCCAGCCAATCAGTTCGGAGGCAATGCGCAGTTCCTCCACATAGGTGTCGGCGCGGTGGAATGTATCCTCCTGCGGAGCTGTCAGTCGAATGTTCTTCAATGTCAGGTCCACGGGATCCATATTCAGCTTAGCCGCCAAGTCCTCCAGCGCGCCCCAGGTAACCAGGCAGCCTTGAGGATGGTTGGGCGCGCGCCAAGCACGGGCCGGGCCGATATTGGTGGAGATCGCCACGTGCTGCTTGCGCTGGTTGGGAAAGTCCATGCAGTAAGGCATGGGAGGAGGGCCGCCCCCACCGGGACCGCCTGTGTTCCAGGAGTGCGACTCCCACGCCAGCAGCGTGCCATCTTTCTTTGCGCCTACCTTGACGCGCGCGAATATCGAGGGACGGCAACCCGCCAGTTCCAGCTCGGCCGCGCGTTCCAGCATGTATTTCACCGGCTTGCCGCCGGCCTTCTTTGAGACCTGGGCCGTATAGACGCCCCATCGATCGATCGCGAATTTGCTGCCAAACCCGCCGCCGACGTGGTCTTGATGAATATGCACGTTCGCGGCAGGAATTTTCAGTGATTGGGCAAATTGGCTGGCCAAGCCGGAAACGTTCTGGGTAGAGACGCGCGCAAAAAGATGATCGTCATCCGTCCACTCGGACATTGAGCCGTGACTCTCCAGGCAGCAATGCGTGATCACAGGGCAGCCATAAATCCCCTCTAGAATTACGTCAGACTGTTTGAACGCATCGTCCGGATCGCCCCTGAGCTGTTCGCTCTCTTTCCTGAAAGGCGACTTGCTCGCCTGCGGTTCCTTCACCGGAGCAGCCTGCAAGGCCTTGATTACCTCTTCTCCGATCTTGCGTTGGCGCATCTGGTCAACCATCTCATCCGAGACTTTAAAGGTAATGGCTCGCTGCTGAATCGCCTGGATGATCTGCGGCTCTGGCACCTGGTTGGTGAACATGCCAATCAGGTCTCTCAACTCCAACGGGCCGTTTCCTACCGGAACATCCCTGGGCTCGGTGAAATCATCCACAAAGAATGGAAGTTGCTGGTATTCCACCTTGATGGCGCGCAGCGCATCCGTCGCCGTGGGCTCATCGACCGCCGCCACCACCACGATGTCATCGCCGGCCCATTGGATCTCCGTTCCCGGCCCCTGGATCACATGGACTGCTTTCACTCCCGGCATGGACTCCGCCGCGGAAGTGTCAATGCTCACCACCTTGGCATGAGCGTAAGGACAGCGCACCACCTTGCCATAGAGCATGCCCGGCTGATGCAGGTCGTATGTGTATTTGGCGCGGCCGGAAACCTTGTCCGGGCCGTCCACTCGCGAAATGCGCTTGCCGATGAAAGCTCTCTTCTCCGCCACCGGCCACGCGTATTTGGCATTGTCGTCTGGCATGGTTATGCTCCCTTCGTGGCTTTGGCCGCCTGCATCACCGCGAGGCGAATACCCGCGTAGGTTCCGCAGCGGCAGAAGTTTCCGCCAAGCCCGTGCTTGATCTGCTCGAGCGTGGGATTAGGATGCTGGTCAAGAAAAGCTTTGCAGGCCACTACGAATCCGGGAGTGCAGAAGCCACACTGCTGGGCGTCGTTATCCACAAATGCCTGCTGAATCGGATGCAGCTTGCCCGGCTGGCCCAGGCCCTCCACCGTGGTAACGGGCTTAGATTGCGCGTCAATGGCCAGAATGGAACATGAATAAACCGCCTTGCCATCCATGAGCACTGTACAAGCGCCGCAGGTGCCGCGGTCGCACACCCGCTTGGCCCCGGTCAACTCAAACTGGTCGCGTAGCGCGTCCAGCAGCGTGACTCGTGGCTCCAGTTGGGCATTGTATTCTTTCCCATTGACGTTCAGTCTGACCGGAACCTTTCCCGGCCCCTGGACCGCTGCTTCCTGCTGCGCTTCAGCCACAATGGCCACAGCACCCGCGACCAGCGGCGCCGCGGCAGAAGCTCCGGTGATTTTGAGAAAATCCCGGCGCGACAGGCCGGAGTTGGATGGCGTAGATGAGGACTGCTTTGACTTGCGCTTCTTTTCTTTCTTTTCCGGAAGATCGTCCACAGGATGGCCTCCGCGCTTGCAATTGAACGACTGCAAATTCTAACTCCTAATGGGCTTAGTTGTCTTGCGCAACATCCAGTGCTGGTTTTTGTAAAATAAAACTCGCGATGGCCAAGCGAATCCCGGAACCAAGAGAAGACGAGCAGATCCGAATTGTGCGCGATTGGATTAGTCAATCGCGCCGCGTTGTAGTGCTTACGGGCGCCGGCATCTCCACCGAATCAGGCATCCCCGATTTCCGTGGACCCAAGGGGCTATGGACGCAGAACCCGCTGGCCGAGAAGCTCTCCGACATCCGCTACTACATGGCCGATCCGGAAGTTCGCAAGCTGGCCTGGCAACACCGTCTTTCTCACCCGGCATGGCAGGCCAAACCCAACCCCGGCCACCTGGCTCTGGTACGGCTCGAACAGAGCGGACGGCTTCACGCGCTCGTCACCCAAAATATTGACGGCCTGCACCAGCAGGCCGGCAACGCGCAGGACAAGTTGATCGAGGTACACGGCACCGTGCACCAGGTTGTCTGCATGAACTGTGACTGGCGTGGGCCCATGCAAGCGACGCTGGAGCGGGTGCGTGCCGGCGAAGAAGATCCGCCTTGTAGGAGCTGTGGCGGCATTCTCAAGAGCGCAACCATTTCTTTCGGCCAGGCGTTGGTGCCGGAGGTGATCGAGCGCGCCATGCGATCAGCCGGGGAAGCCGATCTCCTGCTTGCCATCGGTACAAGTCTCATGGTTTACCCCGTGGCCAGCGTGGTGCCTTTGGCAAAAGCTGCGCGGGCCCGAGTAGTAATTTTGAACGCCGAGCCGACTCCCTTAGACAATCTGGCCGATGCCGTACTGCGCGGCCCAATTGGCGAGATCCTTCCCCAAGTCGTCCCCAACTCGTAAAAGATACCCGCCCCCACCATACGTCAAGCGTCTAGGCCGGTACCCGCTAAAATGATTTAACCATGTTAAGCAAAGCGATTGCCATCCCTTTGGCCCTTGTGTCCACCTGCCTGTTTGTCGCCGCGCAACCGGCGCCGCAGGGCAAAGAACAGGCCCCGACCTGGTCGCTTAGATTCGAAGATTATCCCGCCACCCCTGTGTTCAAGGGCAAACCAGCGGGACCCGTCTTGGCCACCGAATCCGACCGGATGTTTCGCACGCAAATTCGCACGGCAGTAAGAAAGGGCCCTAACTTCGCTGGACACTACATCATTGCCGAATGGGGCTGTGGCTCTGCCTGCGTCTCGTTGGCGGTGATCGACGCAGTTTCAGGCCGCGTCTTCGATCCACCTTTCCGGAATCTAGCGCTTCTGCCGGACGGCGGCAACGGGCGTGAGTTTCAAGGACCGGTATACAAACCAAACAGCCGCCTGTTCATAGCAGATGGCTGCCCCAACGAGCAGAACTGCGGAACCTATTACTACGAGTGGACCAACAACCGTTTCAAACCAATGAGGCAGGACCACCAAATCCCGAACACAAAGTAACAGGCGAAAGTCCGGACGAGCCAGGCGGCAGAGCCGCCCAGAACTTGATTTTCCTAAGTACTAAAGACTAAGGCGGTGTGCATAAATAAGTACTTCAACTGAAAATTACAATGTGATAGCGTTTGCGAATGGTGATGTCTGCGGCAGGCATTCGGCGGCGTTACGCGGAATTATCGCCTGTTTTGGATGAACGCGGACGGCGTCGGT
>DATGJZ010000055.1:0-56249 GCA_035294925.1 Candidatus Angelobacter sp.
CCAACCCCGCGCTTCCCACATTCCCACCGCCACGGCTACTGCTCCTCTTCTATTGGGCAAGCAAATCAAACAATCAAACGCAAGGTCGAGTTAATCGCTCCATATACTGTTTCTCACCCACAGATTTTCCAGACGAAGCAAAAAAATAGGCCATAAGCAACTGCTTGCTGTTCGAGAGTTGGGTCGTACGGATAATCGGGGCACCGGGTCATCGGTACATCGGGTTATCGGAAGAAACACCGATGTCTCAATGTGGCGAGCGCGTGCTGATTCCGAGTGACTTTAGCGAGCAATCGGTGGAGGGCATTCGGCCTGGGCAATGCCTTGGCAATCCTCATGACAGGTTCACCGGCCTGGAAACAAACACTTAAATAGCCTTACCACTGATCGACGGCCAGCCGGACAGTGACAGTGATTTGACTGATCTCCACTGATAGGACTCAGGACTAAGGTGAGCTGCCACAACTTTTTGAAGGCAACCCGCTGCTTGCGATGTTGATCGTACATTCAGAGTCCCAGAAGCTGAATTATTGAGGGCCCCCTGGTGCAAGCCGAACATGAGTGACGAGACTCGAGTTCCCGCTTCACACGCTCTCCGCTTCACGCTTTCAGGATGAGGATGGGTATACGTGTGTTGAGAAAAGCTTTGTTCATCGCGATTTTTCTTGGCTGCTTGTTACTGGTGGGCTGCGCCGGGCCGGCCCCCGGATTTATTGGAAATAACAACAACGGCGGTGGGAGCGGCGGCAGCACGTCATCTACGCCAACGCCGACACCAACGCCAGCACCCACGCCCACGCCAACGCCGACCCCTACCATCGAGTCGGTCAACCACGTCATCCTGTTCATGCAGGAGAACCGCAGTTTTGATCACTACTTCGGCTCGGCTTTGAATGCTTATCGGGCCAAGCAGGGGCTTTCCCAGGAGATAGACGGTACACCGCCCAATGTCTCACTTAAGACCTGGGACCACTCTCCCAACGTGTCTCCTTTTCACATGGTGAACGTATGTAGTGAGGACCTGAGCGGATCATGGCAGGAGGCTCACGCAGATATGGACCTGGCGAATCAGGACCATCCAGCAGACCCGCCTCCGATGGATGGATTCGCATCCATGGCGGGCGGATTCGCCGCGCACACCAGCGGATATAAAGACACTGCAGGTAAGCGCGCCATGGGCTTCTACACCGATCAGGACTTGCCATTTTATTACTGGGCGGCAACACAATTTGGCACTTCCGACCGCTTTTTCAGCCCCGTTCCGGCTCGCACTCAACCCAACCGCATGTACTTCCTGGCGGCTACGTCGCAGGGGCACGCCTTTCCGCCGAAGAATGGGCTGACCTCAAAGACCATCTTTGAGTTACTTCAGGACAACAACATTACGTGGAAGGTATACGTGACCAATGGCTGGGCGCCGGGAAAAACCGGCGACACCTACATGAACTTCTTCGGAAACTTTACACCCAAACACGTGGACCATTTTGCCGATGCCAAGACTTTCGCGACAGACGCCAAGAACGGCACGCTGCCACAAGTCGCGCTGATTGAAACCGGAGTTGAAACCGGACAAGACGAGCATCCGTTGAATAGCGTTCAAGTCGGAGCCGCCTATGCCGAGAGCCTGGTCACTGCCCTGATGAACAGCCCCTCGTGGAAAGATAGTGTGTTCTTTCTCACTTTCGACGAGGGTGGCGGGTTTTACGATCACCAGCCGCCCATGAAAACGGTCAATCCGGACGGAATCCCGCCTCAGGACATCCCGCCGGGAGATCCACCAGGAGATTTCACGATTTCGGGCTTTCGCGTTCCAGTAATGGTGATTTCGCCGTTTGCCAAACCGCATTTTGTCTCCCACACGTCGATGGATTTCACGGCCATGCTGAAATTCATTGAGACGAGGTTCAACTTGCCGAGTTTGAACAACCGGGATGCATTCCAACCCGATATGACGGAGTTCTTCGACTTTACGGCGCCCAATTTGTCGCCGGGAACGCCGCCCACTCAGCCAGCTAAGCCGTGTACTGACATTCATCAATTGCCGTAGCCGGTCTGTTTGCGGTATGACCGAGAGTAACTGCCGCCCGAGGTTGCCCCTATGCTAACCTATTGGCGGAGTTGGACTTGCGTCCATTTGATAAAGCACCGCCAGAAGTGCGGGAGATCCTGACCCGGCCTATTCGCGAGTTGGGGCTCAAACTCGAAGGGTCAACCCTGGACCGGTTCGTCCAGCAACTCTATCGCGAGATTGAGCGCAAGGGCCTCAAGAAGTTCCGCCCTGCGTGTTATCTGACCGATGAGTGGGGATGTCCATCCGGAGAGCCGGTCATCGGCATTCCTTTTTATCTTGCGGATCCGAAGCTGGCGCGCCTGGAGAAGGAGCTGAACGATCTGGAGGACGCCAGCCAGATCATGATGTACCTCCGGCACGAAGCGGGCCATGCCATTAACTACGCCTACGGCCTTTATAAGACGCCGGAGTGGAAACGCCTCTTTGGGCCATACCGCAGGCGATATCGCGACGACTATCGTCCGGTTGCCTTCTCACGAAGCTTTGTGCGTCACATGGAGGGCTGGTACGCCCAGAAACATCCTGACGAGGACTTTGCTGAGACTTTTGCGGTTTGGCTCACGCCGCGTTCGGGCTGGCGAGAGAAATATAAAGAATGGCCGGCGATTGAGAAACTCCGTTACGTGGATCGTGTGGCCAAGGAATTGGCCAACAACGAACCCACCCGAGCGCGGGGACGCAAGGACATTACCGTGGACGAGATGGAGACTACGGTGGGCGAGTTCTATGAGGCCGTCCTGAGCGAGCAACCGTCCACGGGCGAGCTTTCGCTGGATACGGACCTTCAGGACATATTCAAAATCTCCGGACGGCGAAAGCAGGGGGTGCGGCCGGCAGCCGACCTGCTGCGCGAAAATCGCAAGCCTCTCGTGGATAAGCTGGCTTACTGGACGGGAGTGCAGCGCCCGCTGGCGAAGAAGTTAGTAGAATCCATCGAGGCGAGAGTTGGGGAACTCAGTTTGCGGGCCGATATAAAGAAAGAAAAGGAGTATCTCACCGAGATTACGGTGTATGCCACGGCACTGGCGATGAACTATGTGATCCGGGGAAAGTTTGTGCAAAGGTGAAAATCAACAAGGAGATCAACAAGGAGAAGGAATTCGAGGAGCACCGGGAGCCGAGGAGGGTAGCATGTCGAAAACAATTCTGATGCGGTCTCTGGGAACCGGTCTATTCCTCTTCGGCGCGATGATCTTGGCAGGGAGCGCGTCGGTTATGATCGACCCGCCTCAACCATGGTGTGGCACCAGAAGCAGCGATGAGTTGGAGGAACCTCCGTCATTCGATCTGCAATTTTTGGCGGGGGCTGCCGGTTCGGTCATCGCTGCTGGAGGCATCGCGATGGTGCTCAGGACAAAAATAGACCCCAGTGAGTTATCGATTTTCAAGGGTTCAGAATAGCCTGCGGACCTATATGGAGAAGAAACTCAAAGTAGCTGTCCTTTACGAAAATTGGGGGGAAGAGGAGGAAGCGCCCCCCGAGCCGGTAAAGAAAAAGCGCAGCACGGGAAAGAAACGAAAGAAGAGGGAGAAGCACGACCGCGAGGAGATCTTTGAAGCGCTGGAAAGCCTGGGGCATGAGCCCAGTTACCAGGTTCTGGATGGCGACGAAAAGTCTCTGACGGCGCTCTGCCGCTGTGACGCCGATCTGTTCTTCAATATCGTGGAGTCGTACGCCGGGGACGACAACAAAGAGATGCACGTGGCCGCTTATCTTGATCTTCTGGGGCGGCGCTACACCGGCGCCGGCCCACAGGCGCTGCATCTGGCCCAGGACAAAGGGCTGGCGAAAAAACTGTTTGCCTTTCATGGCATTCGGACCCCATTTTTCGCAACCTGTTTTCGCGGAAACCTGGATCATTGCCACGACATCTCCTTCCCGCTGATCGTGAAGCCGGTTTCCGAGGATGGCTCGATCGGCATCGATCAAGGCTCGGTAGTCAAGAATGTGAAGGAGTTGATGGAGAGAATCCAGTACATTCAGGAGGAGTTTGACTCCCCCGCCCTGGTTGAAGAGTACATTGAGGGCCGCGAAATCTACGCTGGCATTATAGGAAATCAGCATCCTGAGGTGTTGCCGATGATCGAACTGGACCTCTCCCGCCTGCCGGCGGGCATGGCCAAGGTGGCGGGCACAGAGGTGAAGTGGGACAAGGACAGTGAGGCGTATAAGGTCACAAAATCCGCGCCGGTGGAGGATCTGGACGAAAAAATCACTGAGCTGCTGAGCAAGACGGCGCTGGCTACGTATCGCGCCCTCCGGCTCCGCGATTATGGCAGGATTGATATGAGACTGACGGAAAAGGGCGAGGTCTATGTGATTGAGGCCAATCCCAATCCGTGGCTTTCCAGCAACTCTGAGTTTTATATGGCTGCCAAGAAGTCGGGCCGTTCCTATGCAGAGATGATCCAGGAAATTGTCGACCTTGCACTATGGGACCGCCGCCGCCGTGATATGCCCAGACTTCACCTGAACTGAATCTGCCGCATCTCTGCGCGCCAATCGAAAAGCTTGAAACCACCGGTCCTCCCTAAGCATCTACGTTTTGTACAAGCTCTTGCTTCTGGAGGACACAATGCGTATTCATCACGATGCCAGCTTTGCCTATGACCTTGAACGGCCCAGAGATCCCCAGACGCAGCTCGCTCTAAATTGGAGATTTGCCGTTTATCGCCTGCGTCCGGTAGAGGAGATTGTGGCGAGGGGAGAGGCTGAAACACGGGCGGAGGCGGAAAAGAAGGCCAAAAGCACTATAGGCCGTCTGCTCGGCAAAGAACGTAAAATTGCTGCCTGATAGCAGTTCCCACAGGATGGTAGTCAAACAAGTTGAGCGACGGGAGCGCTGACCCGTCGCTCAAAGTTTTTCACCGTGGAGGCGGACAAGCACAGTTGGTGGGGCAGGTGCCCAGGGTGCAGCCCCGCAAGGTGAGATCGGCTTTACCATCTCTCAGTTCTGTCCGGGTGAGGTTACGGACGGCCTCCTGGCTTAAATCAAGCTTCTTCTGGATTCCTTTCATTTTGGGTCTCCTTTGAGTGGCGGCAGCCACACACGGTTATTGTACTTCCGAGGAGCGCCGTCCGCTTGCCCGTATAATTCCGGGCCGATGCAGCGCCCGGTCGAAAGTTGCCGGTCAGTACGCATCACCGACGGCCGGCCCAGCTGATCCTCTACCAGTCCCATCGAAGCCGCTACTCTCCTCGGCCCAGGCAGGCTGAAAGCCCGCAAAAAAACTTTTAATTCAAGGTATCGATTGTGTCGATTTTCTGGCATTCCGTTCGTCTATCTTATGTGGTTTACAAGTCAGTTTTGAGGGTGGTATACACCCCAGTAGAGGAACAGGCATGTCATTCTTTCGCGATTTGAAAGTTGCGGTACGTTCTTTAGGGCGAGTTCGCGCGTTGTGGATTACAGTGGCCGTAACCCTGGCTCTGGGAATCGGCGCGAATGCGGCAATCTTCAGCGTTGTTCGAGGCGTGCTTCTCCGGCCGCTGGCCAATCGCGATGAGAACCGGTTGCTCTACATCCGCCAGAGCGCTCCGGGAATCGGCTCAGACAATTCCAGGTTCTCGGTCCCGGAAATCAAGGACGTTGGCAGTGGACTGAAGACGATCAGCGAGCTCGGTACTTTTTCACCGGTCGACTTTACCATGGTAGGGCTGGGCGAGCCGCGCGAGGTCCGCGCCGGGGTTGTTGATGGCAACTACTTCGAGGTGATGGGGCTGCGGCCGGTGATTGGACGTCTGCTCAATTCCGGCGACGATGGCCCAAACGCCGCGGGCGCGGTGGTGCTGACGTATCGCTACTGGAGCACCGGGCTGCACTCTGATCCCGGCGTGATTGGAAAGACGCTCAGGCTTGGGAGCTTCGAGGGCACGCGTTCGGCGGTCATCGTAGGGGTCCTGGAGCCATCGGTGCCATATCCGGTGGAAACCGAGATGATTGCCAACGTGGTCACCAGCCCGCACCACCTATCGGCCACTATGGTGACGGGCCGCGAGCATCGCATGACGGAGGTCTTCGCGCGGCTTGCCCCGGGCGCGCAGCTCGACGCTGCGCGGTCGGAGTTGAGCACGGTATACGCGGCGATGCTGTCCGCACACCCGGAGACGTATAAATCCGGGGACCATTTCAAAATCGATGTGACGCGGATGCACGACCAGATCAATTCACAGGCAAAGACCATCCTGTGGATTCTATTCGCGGCATCCGGCCTGCTGTTTGTGATTGCCGCTTCGAATGTTGCCAACCTTATTCTGGCTCGAACGGTACGCCGCGAGTCCGAGTTGGCGGTGCGTTCGGCGTTGGGAGCAACCACGGCCATGCTGCGGCGTTCACTGTTGGCGGAAGGTCTCGTGCTTTGCGGCAGCGGGGCGTTAGCGGGCGTCTTGATCGCGGCCCCGATGGTGTTCGTGTTGTCGCGTTATGCGTCCCGTTTCTCGGTGCGCGCACTCGATCTCTCGCTCGATTCCAGCCTGGTTTGGATCGGGGTGGCGCTGGCATCGGTTGCAGCCATCTTCCTGGCCTTTGTTCCGCGCCTGCCCTCCGCGGATGCCTCAGGAGGGCTGGGACTATCGAGCAGCGGTGCTCGCGTTAGCGGGGCAAGCGGCCGGCGGCTCCGAATTTTTGCGGTTGCCCAGATTACAGCCTCGTTTCTCTTGCTTGCCGGAGCAGGTGCGCTGCTGCGAACTCTGCTGGTGCTGGAAAAGACACAGCCACCATTCGAAACCGCGCACGTTCTGGCGGTGAATCTACCTGTGATGTCTTACGGGCGAACGCCGGAGCAGGTACGCGCGTTTTATCGTGACGTGCAGCGCCGGATCAGCACGCTGCCGGGAGTGGAACACGTTTCTTCAGGTTTTAGCGTTCCGTGGCGCGACGCCCAGGGGCTGAGCATCAGCTTCACCTTCAGCCTGGAGGGCGCAAAGCGCGAGAACGGCCAGGATGATCCGCGCGCGCGGTTCCGGTCGATCGCACCGGGATTTTTCGAAACTCTGGGTGTACCGCTCCTGGAGGGGCGCGATTTCAGGGACACCGACCGGGAGGACGCCGAACCCGTGGTCATCATCAGCCAGAGCATTGCACGGCAATTGTTTCCCGGACGGGACGCCGTGAACCGGCACTTGCAGTGGACGGACGGCGTGATGAAGTTCATCGGCATCAGCACCGGGCCACGGCGCATCGTCGGCGTGGTGCCCGATGTGGATGATGAAAATATCATACCTTCGCCGGCGATGACGATATACCAGCCGTCCGACCAGGAAGGCTTTAACGGACGACTGTTCGTGCGAGCGAAGAATGACCCGTACGCGTTGGTTCCTGCGGTTATCCGCACAGTCCACGAGATGGCGGGAGACCAGCCGGTGGAGCGAGCCAGCACGCTGGAAGACATTCGCGCAGAGGTACTTACGCCGGACCGCCTCAATGCCATTGTATTCGGCGGATTTGCCACCCTGGCGCTATTGATTTCCGTGGTTGGAGTCGCGGGCGTGCTGGCTTTTTCGGTGAGCGGGCGCACGCGTGAGTTCGGAATCCGCATGGCCCTGGGTGCCCAACCACGCAGCATTCTCACCAAGGTTCTGTTAGAAGGGCTGGTGATCGCGGGCATAGGTGTAGCCGCGGGCTTCCTGGTTGGTTTTGTCCTGGAACGCATGATTGGCAAGTATCTCGCACAGGTACAACTGCCAGGGGCGCTACCGTTGATTGCGTCCGCTGCGGTAATCCTCGCGGCTGCCGTGATTGCCTCGGCCCTGCCTGCGTCCCGCGCCGCCCGGGTGGACGCGGTGCAAGCGCTCCGTTCCGATTAAGCGGCTGCTTTTCAAGAATCCGCGGAACTAAAATCCCAAGGTGGCCAATTCTGCACAGCCCGCCCAGGCTGCACGCCGGATAATTGTTGAACCGACCTGAGCACTCACCATTCAGCCCGCCACGGCGGGCGTTCAGTCCGCGGACGGTCTTGGCTAATCCTCAAGACAGGGTTTTCGGCGTGGTCAAGGTGATGGGTCTTCAGCATTGTAAGAATGCACTAACGCCCACAGTGCAATGCCACGGCCGGTGTGTCGATCGCAGTATTAAGAAGGAGAGGGTATGCCAGAAGACAAAAAGGTAATGACCACCGATGCAGGACGCCCTGTTGGCGACAACCAAAACTCTCTTACGGTGGGTCCGCGTGGCCCGATTGTACTTGAAGATTTCCTGCTGTTCGAAAAAATGGCCCACTTTAACCGGGAGCGCATCCCCGAGCGCGTAGTCCACGCCAAGGGCTCCGCCGCACACGGTCATTTCGTCTGCACCAACGCCGGCATGACCAGGTACACTACGGCCAAGCTCTTTTCGAAGGCCGGCAAAAGCACACCAACATTCCTCCGCTTCTCCGTGGTCGGCGGAGAAAAGGGTTCCGCCGATACCGAACGCGATCCCCGCGGCTTTGCCCTCAAGTTTTATACCGAAGAAGGCAACTGGGACATGGTGGGCAACAATACGCCGGTCTTCTTTATCAAGGATCCGCTCAAGTTCGGTGATTTCATCCACACCCAGAAGCGCGATCCAGAGACCAACCTCAAGTCGCCCACCATGATGTGGGATTTCTGGTCGCTTTCACCCGAATCTCTGCACCAGGTCACGATCCTGTTTTCCGACCGTGGAACGCCCGACGGTTACCGCCACATGGATGGCTTCAGCAGTCATACTTTCAGCCTGATCAACGCACGGAATGAGCTCTTCTATGTAAAATATCACTTCAAGACCAGGCAGGGCATCAAGAACTTTACCGGCGAACGAGCCAGTGCAATGCGGGGCATTGATCCAGACTACTCTCAGCGAGACCTTTTTGAATCCATCAAGCAGGGGGATTTTCCCAAGTGGCGCGTGTGCATGCAAGTGATGCCGGAGAAGGAAGCGGAGACCTACCACATCAATCCCTTCGACCTCACCAAAGTCTGGCCGCACAAGGATTACGCGCTCATCGAGGTTGGTGAACTGACCTTGAATCGCAATCCGGAGAACTATTTTGCCGAAGTCGAGCAGTCTGCGTTCGAACCTCGTAACATCGTCCCCGGCATGGGCTTTTCACCGGACAAAATGCTGCAGGGCCGCCTGATCTCTTACCCGGATGCACACCGCTATCGTCTGGGAGTCAACTATGACTCCCTGCCGATCAACAGGGCGCAATGCCCGTTTGCCACGTACAACCGCGACGGCGCGATGAGTTTCAATGGGAATGGCGGCGCATCACCGAACTATGAGCCCAACAGTTTTGGCGGTCCAACGCAAGATGCAACCTATCGTGAACGCCCCAGGATGATCAGCGGCACGGTAGACCGCCACAATCATCGCGACGAGGGCGACTACTACACCCAACCCGGCAACCTGTTCCGCCTCATGCCCAAGGATACGCAGCAGCGCCTCATCAGCAACATTGTCGGCAGCCTGGGACAGGCGTCCAGGCATATTCAGGAGTTGCAGGTGACGCACTTCTACAAAGCCGATCCGGCCTATGGAGAGGGCGTCGGCAAAAGTCTGGGACTCGACCTCAGCCAACTCCGCAGAATTGAAGTACCCGAACTGCTCGCCACATAATGCAGGCATTGGCTCCTGCAACGCGCACGGTCAACCAACTCATCCCCATATTGAGAACACCTGGTCCCCGCTCATTCGCGGCCAGTAATAGAATGGAAGGCCGGCAAAGGGGGACACGTGATGCAAAAACACAAGTTGGGCAACAGCGATCTTCTTATCACTCCAATCGGAGTTGGCGCATGGGCCATGGGCGGAGGAGGGTGGTCCTTCAGTTGGGGCCCGCAGGATGACCAGGACTCCATCGCCGCCATCCATGAGGCGCTGGATGGGGGCATCAACTGGATTGATACGGCCGCAGTGTACGGCCTGGGGCATTCGGAGGAAACGGTTGCTGCGGCTTTGAAGGGGCGGAGCGACCGTCCTTTTGTGTTTACGAAATGTGAACTGGTCTGGAATGAGAAGAGAGAGATCAGCCAGAGCCTCAAGGCGGAATCCATTCGCCGGGAGTGCGAGGCCAGCCTGCGCCGGTTGAAAGTGGACGCGATTGATCTTTACCAGCTTCATTGGCCTGCTCCCGAGGAGGACATTGAGGAAGGCTGGACGGAGATGCTCCGGCTCAAGCAGGAAGGGAAGGCCCGAAACATCGGCGTTTCGAATTTCAATGTGGAGCAGATGAAGCGCGCACAGAAGATCGCTCCTATTACCTCCCTTCAGCCGCCATATTCCATTTTGCGCCGCGAAGTTGAGCCGGAAATTCTGCCGTACGCTCAACAGAACAATATTGGCGTGATTGTCTATTCACCCATGCAGGCCGGATTGCTGTCCGGAGCTATGACACGGGAGCGGATCGCGAAACTTTCGTCAGAAGACTGGCGCAAGAAGAGCCCGAATTTCCAGGAGCCTTTGCTCTCGCGAAATCTGCGCGTCGCCGCGCTGCTGGGCGAGATCGGCAAGCGCCACGGCCGTACTACGGGCGAGGTGGCCATTGCCTGGACGTTGCGCCTGCCGGCGGTCACTGGCGCCATTGTGGGCGTGCGCAGCCCCAAGCAGGTGCAGGGAATCATTGGCGCGGCGGCATTTCGCTTGAGCCAGTCTGAGATTGAAGAGATTGAGATGGCGTTGAGAGAGGAGGCGGTGGCATAGAGCCGCCGAGGGCCCAGTCCATAGAACAGCTAACTCGGTATCGAGCCTCCTGTCCCTTTTGGCAATCGGTGCATCCGGTCATCGGTATATCGGATCATCGAGTCCTGACTGCCCAGAGTTTCGATCGATATTGCTTTGAGCTTTGAACTCTCAAGTTTTGTGGCTCCCTCGGATCGTTTCTTTGCTTGACCGGCATTGAAATCGCGATATGATGCTGCGGCATGGCCGCCGCATCAGCACCCGCAATTCCCAAATCTGTCGAAACCGTAGAACAAGTCATCCAGAAGTTGGACGAGATCATCAACTGGGCCTGGACGCAGAAGAGCCGGATTGGTTATTTTGCCGCCCTTTACCGCCGCGTGACTCGCAGCGTCAAGGAGGGAATTGACGAGGGCAAATTCCAAAACGGTCCGCTGATGGAGAAGCTCGATGTCACTTTTGCCAATCGCTATCTGACTGCATACGAGCAGTTTCGCTCCGGACAGGCGACGACCCTGAGCTGGCGTCTGGCATTCCGGTCCGCTTCGGCCTGGTATCCGTTAATCGTGCAGCAGCTCCTGACAGGAATCAATGCGCACATCAACCTCGACCTCGGCATCGCGGCTGCGGCTGTAGCTCCGGGAGAGCAGTTGGCCGGTCTTAAGACCGACTTCGATCAGATCAATGCCGTGCTGGCGGGCGAGGTGGGAACGGTGGAAAAGGAGATGGCGGAGGTATCGCCGCTGATCGGGCTGCTGGAGAAATTTGGCCTGCGCACGGAGACCGTGATTATCAACTTCAGTCTCCAGGCAGCCCGCGACTATGCCTGGTTAGAAGCTACGAAGCTGGCCGCAACTCCGCCGGAAAGACTTCCGGCAGCGATTCACGATTTAGACGTACGAACGGAATTATTTGGCCATCTGGTGATCTCGCCGCCGATCCTCATCAAGTTGCAACTTCTGCCTATCAAGCTCTTTGAAACCCGCACGGTCCGGCATGTGATTGATGTTCTGGCCGCGCAAGGTTCCGCTAAATCCGCTGCGACATAGTCAGGCTGAAAGGAGAAGATTGCCGTTGATACAAGGAGCAGAGGAATGACGTACAGTTGAAGCGCATGCCCTGTTGTGTTCGCGCTGAACTCGCCGGGAGCGATTCCGCCGGGAAGTCTGCAGCGCGTGCTCTTCCGCTCGAATGCCGAACTGCTTTTTCGCCCGATACAGAAGAACACGCAGATAGTTGCGGCTAACGCCCAGCCGGCGGCAGATTTCATCCTTGTCTTGCTCGTCCAGGAACGCCGCCTCCAGAATGTCCTGCTGATTGACGTCGAGTTGGGAAAGCATCCGGCGCACGTTGTCGCGAATTTGGTCAGCCAACACCAGTGAGTATGCGCTGGGGAAGCCCGCGGCGGGTTCGGTTTCCAGTTCGGAGAGCGCTATGGAGCGGCTTTGCTCGCGATAAGCTTCGCGCACGATGTTATTGCACACGCTAATCACAAATACCTCAAACCGCTCGGGCTTGTGTACCCCACGGCCGGAGCGGACAGCTGCCAGGACCCGCAGAAAAGTCTCCTGGCGGAGGTCCCTGGCCTGGTCGGCCGAACGCACCTTGCGGCGCAGCGTTCGCAGCAGAATGGGGCTGAAGTGGTGAACGAAATGTGCTTCTATCGCAGGATTCCCCTGGCGAAGAGCATTCACATAATCAGAATCAAAGGTATGTGCAACTGCCGACATAGTGGATGGCGTCCTTCTCTTTCCACACGTCCTGCCTTCCAGCTTCGGCGGTAACCGATGCCTTTAACACTCACTCAGGTACAGGACGGGAATTTGGTTGCACTGGAGATAGCGGTAGGGACTGAATATTTCCGCCACTCTGGTTTCGAAAAAAATGAATGCAGGCGAGCCGGTGGGTGGCAAAGGTAAAAAGACAGGACGCTTCAGGGCGAAACCTTAACATTCCTTCCGATGCAGGAAAGAAAACTGCATAAATCTCTGTTTTTACGACGGTTAACTTATAATAACCACCAGGTCTACCCTAATAAAGCGGACAACGCGTGTCAGATAGTCCCAAGGACATTACGGTTCTGCTGCGACGTTGGCATGCAGGCGACCAGGTTGCGGGAGAGGAGATCTTCCGCCAGCTCATGCCGGAGCTGCAAAGGATTGCAGCGCGACTTCGTAATCGTGAACATCCCAACTATTCTCTCCAGCGTACGGAATTGGTGAACGAAGTCTTCTTAAAACTGCTGGACGCAAACCCTGTAATTGATTGGCGGGACCGAGGACATTTCTTCGCTATCTATACTATAAAGCTTCGTCGTTTCCTCATTGACCGTGCGCGGGGGAGGCCAACAGCAGAGCTATTGTCGCTTGAAGATTTACCGGAAGGTGTTATGGCGGGGCGCAACCGTCTGGAGGTGCGTCTGGCAGTAGACCGGTTACTGGACGAATTGGAGAAAGAGTCTCCCACGACCTGCGGCATTCTTGTGGCCAAAACCTATTTTGGATATGAGGTGAAGGAAATTATGAAGAACTTCAACCTGCCCGAGAGAACGGTGGAACGCCACCTGCACGAAGGCCGCAAATGGCTATTTGAACGATTGAGCAAGACCGATTCGAGCAATTGAAGAAAATATGCTGAGCCACCCCGCAGAGCGCGATGAGCGTGTTATGAACCTTGCCGCTGAAGCGCTGAAGAAGCCGCTCCACGAGCGTGACAGCTTCTTGCAGAGTGAATGCCAGAATGATCCGGAGCTCTACCGGGAGGTATCTGAAGTAGTGACCTGGGAAGAGCGCATGAGCGGCTTTCTGAGTAGGCCCTTGATTGAATTCATTGACCTCGAAGTGGTGGAGAAGGTATTTGAGCCTGGTCAAACTGTTTGCGGGCGATTTGAAATCCTGCGCCGCGTAGGCGATGGCGGCATGGGGATCGTCTATGAAGCTTTTGACAACAAGCGCAAAGAACGGATTGCTATCAAGTTGGCCAAGCCCGGGTTTGGCCGTCTGTTGTCACCGGAACTGGAAGGCGCGCTCAAAGTCCGGCACCCCAACATTTGTCTGGTCAATGAGATCCACACAACGCCGACGGAATTCGGCGATCTGGACTTCCTCACCATGGAATTTCTGGATGGTGAGACCCTCTCCGACAGGCTGGCGCGAGGCAAGCTGGATGAAGCAGAAGCATTGGCCATCGCCCGCCAGCTCTGTGCCGGCGTAGTTGAAGCCCATCGCAGCGATATCCTGCACCGCGATCTTAAGCCCGGCAACGTTATCCTTTGTCGCAGGAAAGACGGCAGCCCCCGCGCAGTCATCACCGATTTTGGACTGTCTACAGACAGCGCGGTTGCCAGCAATGTTGCGGGCGGCACACCAAGCTACATGGCCCCGGAACTTTGGCTCGATGGAAAGGCATCACAAGCCTCTGACGTCTTCTCCCTGGGAGTCATCCTTTACGAGATGGTCACGGGCAAGAAGCCATTTGCAGCAACCGCCGAGGGCAATGGCACAGTTCATCCCTCTATTGCTCCCACCACGCTGGTGAAGAGCCTTTCCCGCCGATGGAACAAGGCCATCCTGCCCTGCCTTCGAGCTAACCCAGAAGAGCGTTGCTCGGCAGCGGAGATACTCGACGTCCTGGAACACAAGCCCTTTTACCGCAGGCCAGCTCCCGTGGTGGCGATTGCCGCATGTCTTGTTGTGGCGACCCTGGTCACCCCGAGGATCGTCGGTATGTTTACGCCGCCTGCCATTCGCCTGGCTATGTTGCCGGAACCACTCAGTGACCTCGCGCAGCCGGGCCAGGGTATCCTGGAAGACGTGGCAGAACGAGTGAAGCAAATTCAGGTGGGAAAGGCCACAGCCTCCGTGATCCCGCTTTCCAGGACCGTGAGTAAAGGCGTTGCCACTCCACAGGAGGCGGGAAGAGTTTTTGGTGCGACCCACGCGCTGCAGTTGCAACTCCACCCCGAAGCTGATGGTCTGGAGGCCGAGGGCGCTGTCATTGATTTGCGCACTATGGCCCATGTTCGGGACTACTCTGGACACTTTGCCGAAGCCGATCTCGGTGACCTCCGCACCGGCTTAACGGGATTAGTCTCCTGGGCGCTGCATCTTCGCCGGAGATCGCAGCCGGAGACCGTGGTCGCAGCGGCAGCCACCGCATACAAGAGCGGCCGCGAGTATCTGAAGAGTGATCCCCCCGACTTCATCCACGCAATTCCCGAACTCCAAGAAGCGGCCCGCATCGACCCGCATTCACCCCTGCCTCCGGCTGGACTGGCAGAGGCGCACATGAGGAAGTACCGCGCTCAGGGGGACGAACAAGCCGGGAAAGACGCGCAGTTCTGGCTGGCCAGGGCAGAGGCGCTGAATCCCGATTCTCCCACCGTAAGGAGGGCCTCCGGGCTCCTGCACACGTTCCAGGGAGATTATGCAAGAGCATTGGAAGACTACAAGCGAGTGGAAGAGATTGAACCTGACAGCATGGAAGCCTGGCTTGGATCGGGTCTGGCTTATGAGTTGCAGGACAGGCTGGACGCAGCCATGACCGACTATGCCCAGGCAATGTCCATTGAGCCTAACAACTACAAGCCCTATGAGTACCTGGGAGCCCTTCGATTCCGTCAGGGCCAGTATGACCAGGCGGAGGAGCTGTATAAGAAAGACATCGAATACGCTCCAGATCGGGTGGATGCTTATGGAAGCCTGGCTGCTGCTTACATTGCGGTGTTTAAGTACGACGAGGCGGAAAAAGTCTACCGGGCATTGCTGGACAAGAAAGAAACTGCGGTCATGCTGAATAACCTGGGAGTCATGCTCGCTTTTCAAGGGCGCCAAAAGGAGGCCATGAATTACTACCGACGGGCAGTCACAATGGAGCTCAACTGGCCTATCTACTGGCTTAACCTGGGCGACGCACAGCGGCGGCTTAAAGACCTGGTAAACGCCAAGAACTCCTATCGGCATGGGTTGGCGGTGGCCTTGCGTCAGGTAACTACGAGTGCAGCCAGCGCTTCTGCCCGTGCTCACCTCGCTTACGCCTTGGCCCGGCTAGGCTTTAAGGCCCAGGCTAGATCGGAAATCACTGCCGCCCTGAATTCTCCGGCCAGGGACGACCAGGTGGTGCTTTGCGCGGTCCAGACCTATGAGGCCCTGGGCGACCGGGAGCGGGCACTTGCCGCAGCAGCTATGGCCACTGCCCAAACCCGCAATGAAATGGCACACCATCCCGACTTGGCGGATTTACAGGGCGATTTTCGCTTTAAACAATTGAGAGCTGAAACCAAATAAGGAGGATTCAGTTTTATGGAAACTTTGACTCATCAGGTTCCTGAAAGTGGCGCCATCGCAGCGGCCCACAAGTTTCCTGAGGTTCAAAACATCTCAGTCGAGTATGACCAAGAAAATGACGGAGTCATCGTCACCCCAGGAAAAGTGCACAAAGGCGACACTGTTTGTTTCAAGGACCCCAAAGGAGGCAAGCTGAGAATCGTGTTTCTCTCCCCCAGTGGGAAGGAGACCGATACGATGTTGGACTCCGAAGCGTGTGCGATGACGATCGGCGGTAGCTACCACTTTAAGTGCTTCTTTACTCTTCCGGGAGCGACAAGTGAGATCAGCCCAGCGACCGGTGGGATCCTTGACGTTGTTCCCCACCGGCCTTAAGGGTCATTTGTACCCGGGGCAAAATCCTTGGGAAGGGCGATGGCCTGCGTTGTGGCCGCTTTCACTCCTGAGACGAGAAATCGCCCGATGTTTTATTTCACCGCCGTGGCCAGCGTATCGTGATGGGTGCTGATGAAGCGCCGCAGGTACGGTCCGATCTGGCCCGGTGATTCGAATCCCGCCGCCCTGGCTGCCGCGGATTGATCTTTGGGGGGAACGTCGGCGCTCTCGGCGTAGTGTTTTAAGTCCCGATAAACGCCAATCGTGAATAGGTCCCAGGCCGCCCCCTGATCGCGAACGAAGATGAAATTCTGCGGCTGCTTGAGCGCTTGAGAATAAACGTTCTCCATCTGTCTTTCCTGGTAGAGGTCGGCAAATTTTCCCGGCAGCGCAACGAACATCTCCACGTGGAAGTAAGCGCCGTTGGCAAACGCCTGGCGCAGATCGGCCAGTGGCGGGCCGTAGGTGAAGAGGTCTTCCTGCCAGGCGATGTCCGCTTTCAGTTTCTCCAGCGTGGCGCCCATGGATTCTTCTGCTTTCTTGCGTTTGGCGACGCGTTCCGGCTGGTAATACTCTATGTAGCCGCCCATGGGGAAGAGGATCATCAGGTCCCAGTGGTCGCCCTGGCTGTGGCGCATCCAGAGAGGCGCTTCGTCGCCCGCTGCCTGATATGCTGTTGCGCGGGTCTTGTAGAGGTCAATCAACTCGAGCAGCTTGCCCGGCGCGGCTTGCACGAGGGTAACTTTGTAGAGGTGCTGAGGTTCAGCAGCGTGTATTGCGGGCAGGGCAAGCAGGAAGATTAACGCGGCAAGAAATTTCTTCATAAGATTTGCCACTTTCTCAAACATAGATCACCACAATGTATCAGGAATTTTAGAGGCGCTCTTTGATTCTGCACTCCCGTTTTGTCATAGACTGGTACGTTCATGATCGAACAAGGCCAAATCGCACCGACAGTACCCAACGTGGCCAAGGGCAGGCATGCGCTCCTGGTGTTTTTTGAAACGGATTGTCCCACCTGCCAGCTTACCCTTCCGTATTTAAATCGGCTGATTGGCGATTCTATTCAACTGGTGGGAATTTCGCAGGATGCTGAGGCGACAACACGCGAATTTGTCCGGCAGATGCAGATCGGCTTTCCGGTGGAAGTGGACCACGGGTTGAAGATTTCACGGGCTTACGATCCGCAGTCCGTTCCCACTATTTTTCATCTCGATCGAACCGGGCATGTTCTGCGTTCGGTTATCGGTTTCGATAAGGCGGCGCTCAATGAGCTGGCTGCCGCGATTGGGCACGCTCCTATAGCGCCGGAACATGATGGCGCACCCCCGTGGAAGCCCGGATGCAGTTCCCGTCACCTGGAACCGGAGACGCACACAGCGGAAACACAGAATAACGGCCGCGCACCGGGAATTCAGTTCTTGCGTCGCACCGCCGAACCTGCTTCACGGATCACTCTGGCCGATCAGGAAGACCCATTCGCCTACTGCTCAGAACATTTCGGCGACGCTTTGCCGGTGATCCCCCCGACGGTGGAACGTGTAGAGGCGATGCTGCGGGCCTGCAATTTTCCCGCGCAGGAGATCATCGCCCGCATCGCGCCGTTTTACGGCGAGGCCACAGTCGAGAAGATCGCCGCCAATGCGGTGATGGCGGGCTGCGCTCCGGAGATGATGCGCGTGTTGCTCCCACTGGTGCGCGCGGTGTGCGATGAACGTTTCAACATTCATGGGGTTCAGGCCACCACGCATTTTGCCGCGCCGCTGGTCATCATCAATGGCCCGGTGCGCCAGCAGCTTGGCTTCTGGTCGCGCCAGAACGTCTTCAGCAATGTGGCCCGCGCCAACAGCACGCTTGGCCGCGCACTGCAACTCATTCTCCTGAACATTGGGGGAGGACGTCCGGACGGAATTGATATGTCCGCGCTGGGTAATCCCGGCAAGTTCTCTTACTGCATCGCGGAGAATGAAGAGCAGAGCCCGTGGGAGCCGCTGCACGTGGAACGCGGACTTAAATCCACACAGAGCGCGCTGACCCTGTTTGCCGGCGATCCGCCGCGCGGCGTGAGCGAGCACAATGCGCAGCGCGGTACAACCATCTTAAAGACCATCTCCCGGCAACTGGCCACGGTGTGGTCTTACCGCATGTGCATGATGTTTGAGGCTGTGGTGGTGCTGTGTCCGGAGCACGTGAAGACCCTGCATCGGGACGGCTTCAGCAAGCAGCAGGTGAAGGAATTCCTGTTTGCGAATACGGGAATTCCCGTGCGCCACTACCAGGATGATCCGGGCGAGGGAACGCAGTTTGTTTCGCAATACCGCGAGATCACCATCGACGGCGAACGCTGTTATCAGAAATTCCGTTCGCCGGAGTCGCTCACAATCGTCGTTGCCGGAGGGACAGCGGGAAAATTCTCAGCCGTGATCGGAAGCTGGTCCACGGGCGATCGGGGCAGCCAGATGGTGACGTATCCCATTTCTGATTTGTGATTTTTTGATTCGTGATTGGAAAACCATAGAGTTTGATTCCGGGGGTAACAACTTATGCCGCTGACACTCGTAAATCCTATGAATGAGACTGTTGTAAAGGCCGCAGCGCCTCCGGCGCGGCTGGCTAGCCTGGCAGGGAAGAGGGTTGGCTTGCTGGACATCAGCAAACCTGGCGGCAGCTTCTTTCTTGACCGCATGGAAGAAATCCTGCGTGAACGGTACCACGTTGGTGAGATTCTTCGGACGAAGAAGCCGACCTTCTCCAAGAACGCTCCCGATCCGGTGATCGAGCAACTGAGCGTGGCCGACGCGGTGATTGAAGGGCTGGCTGATTGAGGGTCGTGTACAACGTGCAGTTTGCACGATACGGTCAGGCTGGAGAACATGGGCATCCCCGCGGTTGCTGTGGCCACTACTGAATTTAGAACGCCCGCCCGCGTCCAGGCGGGCGCTCTTGGCCGTCCCGGCTTTGATGCTGTCTATGTGCCGCACCCGATCCAGGACCAGACCCCGGATCAGATTGCTGCCCGCGCGGATGCGGTGGCTGACGAGATCGTTCGGCGACTGACAAGTGTATAAATTTGCGACTGCTGATTACTGAGTGGTGATGAGTCTCGCGATCCTGTGTATTCCGGGTACGGCTTCAAAGATGTTAAACTGCGGTCACGATGAAGAACCTTAAAGGCGCGGTCGCCGTTGTGACGGGCGCGGGTTCAGGGATTGGGCGCGCGCTGGCGCAGGAGCTTGCATCCCACGGGGCGCAACTGGCCCTGGCCGACGTCAACCCGGCCACGCTGGAAGAGACCCGTGGCTTGCTCGGTACGGCACAGGTGAAGACCTATAACGTTGACGTGTCCAACGCCTCGGCGGTTGAGTCTTTTGCGCGAAGAGTGGGACAGGATTTTGGCCGTGCATCCCTCCTCATCAACAACGCAGGAGTGGCGCTGTGGGGCAACTTCTCCGAACTCACCCTGGATGAATTTGATTGGCTGTTCCGCATCAACTTCTGGGGGGTGGTCCACGGCTGTAAGTTCTTTATTCCGCTGCTGCAGCGTGAACCTGACGCCCACATAGTGAACATCTCGAGCGTCTTCGGCTTGATTGGTCCACCGGGGCAATCGGCGTACAGCGCCAGTAAGTTTGCCGTCCGCGGATTCACCCAGGCCTTGAGCGGGGAACTCAGCGGCAGCAAAATCCATGTTACGTGTGTGCATCCCGGCGGGATTCGCACGCGCATTGCAGAAAATGCCAGGGCTGGAGCAGCTACCCGCACGGAGGAATGGGCGGGCCGGAACGAAGAGTTCCTCAAGTTGGTGCGCACCTCGCCGGAGAAGGCGGCGCACGTGATCGTACAAGGAGTGCTGCGCAATAAAGCCCGCATCTTGATAGGCCCGGACGCCTACCAGTTCGACTTTCTGCAGCGCCTCCTGCCGGTGCGGAGTTCCTCGCTTCTTGTTTCCTGGTTCAATCGAAGGACAGGGGCAACCGCTCCGCAGACGGCGGAGGCTGCCAAGGCGAAGCGCTAACCGAACCAGCGAAGAGCCGAGAGCTAAGCTCCTTACATACTTGCTGCGCCGAGGTAGTGACCATGAGAAGCATCCGGTTTGTTTTTTGTGTCTTGATCGTGCTCATCACCTGTGCTCAAACCTATCCTGATCAGGGCGGCGCACAGATTCAGAAACCATTTCAGCGCAATGTTACCGGCGCCGTCTGCTTTACCGGGACGGGCCCGCTTGCGGGCAGCGCATTCTTTAATTTTCCCACGCAGGACAAAAAGGCGCTGTCATTTACGATTGGCCCCTCCGCTCTGGGCCAGGAGAAAAATGATCAATTCACAGGGCCAGGCACGTACACCAACATTGGCATTTCGATAAAGCCCAAGGATGGCGACAGTCTCTCCGCCTATGGCCAGGTGGTGGTGAAGGATGATGAACGGAGTGGAACTTTCACCTTTAAAACCGCTGAAAATAAGAGCGACGATGATGACGACGATGAGGATAGCAATGGAGTTGCTTCCGGGACCTGGGACTGTGGGCGGAAACTAAAACATTGAAAGGCCGGGTTACAGGTCACTGGGGACAGGTTACATGGAAACGCAGGAGCCATCGAGACATCTCGTCATCCGTTCATCAGAAAAGCATCTAAGATTTTCAACGCTGAGGATAGCTAACAGGTTATTGGGAAGGGCAATCGGTACATCAGGTAAACAGCAGAGTGGAAATGTTACATCTAAGCTATTGAGCTGATCGGCTGAAAACTTTAACGTATGCGAATTCCACGCCCTTTATCCCGCGCTTGTGCCGCATTGCTAATCGTGATGTTTGTTTTGCTAAACGCCCTGCCTTCTACCGCTTATTCGGTGCTCACGCACGAGCAGGTAATTGATTTTGTCTGGCAACGGCACATTAAGCGGCTTCTGCTGGAGCGCTATCCCAATGCCACTCCGGAGGATCTACGTCACGCACATGCTTACGCCTATGGCGGGTGCCTGATTCAGGACATGGGCTACTATCCAGCGGGCAACAAGTTTTTCAGCGATCTGGTCCATTACGTCCGCAGCGGTGATTTTGTGGCTGCGCTTCTCAACGACGCGCAAGACATAAACGAGTTGGCTTTCGCGCTGGGGGCCATGGGCCACTATGCTTCCGATAACAGCGGCCATCCAACGGTCAATGCGTCTGTAGCATTGCAATTTCCCAAGCTGCGCAAGAAATATGGCGACGAGGTTACCTATGCAGAGAGTCCAAGCGCCCACATACAGACGGAGTTCGGCTTTGATGTGCTGCAGGTTGCCAAGGAACTGTACACATCCGATGCATTTCATGACTTCATAGGTTTTGACGTGGCACAGCCCTTGCTGGATCGCGCCTTTGCCGAGACCTATGGGCTCCAGTTGACAGAGATTTTTTCCAATGAGGACCGGTCCATCGGCAGCTATCGCAGGGCCGTAAGCAAGTGGATCCCGCAATTGACCAAGGTGGCGCTGGTGACCAAGAAAAAAGAGCTGGAAGCTCTGCCTAATTTTGAGCCACGCAGATTTCGTTATCTCCTGTCACGGACGCAGTACGAGCGCGATTGGGGCAAAAACTACCAGCGGCCCGGATTCGGGTCAAGGGTGCTGGCTTTCATCGTGAAGTTGCTGCCTAAAATTGGTCCTTTGCGCTCTCTGGACATCAAGCCACCTACTCCGGAAACTGAGAAGATGTACATCAAAAGCGTGGAGGGTACAGTAACGCTATATGACAGGCTGCTCACGGAATTCGAGACCCGGCAACTGGAGCTGCCTAACCGCGATTACGACACCGGCAATCCCACTCTGGCCGGGGAGTACGAACTCGCCGACAAGACCTACGCCAAGCTTCTCCAAAGACTGGCCAGGGGCGGCTTGGTCCAGGTATCGCCATCGCTGCGTTCCAACATCCTGGATTTCTACGTCGATCTCTCCCGCCCCATCGAAACTAAGAAGCATAAAAAGGAGTGGAAGGAGACTCTAGCCAATCTGCAGTTGCTGAAGACCCACCAATAGAAAACCCCACGCGCTTTTACGGCAACGTGGGGTTTCAGGGGGACGATACCTAGAGGCTAAAGGCAATGCGTGAGCCCGAACCCGGGGTCACGGCAGTGAACGTCACCTCTTGTCCCGCGGTGGCGGCAAGGCCGCGCAGCGCAGTATCAGTGGTAGCGTTGCCGGCGTTATCGAGGAAGTTCCCGGATGAAGGATCAAACAGGAACCCTTTGACAGCACCGTTCAGTACAACTTTTGCCACCAGATCGCATTCCGTGGTTTTGCCGCCCAGGATCTGTGAGGTAAAGGCGGTTCCCGCACGCTGCTCCATAAGAGCGATACGCGGTCCCACGGCGCTCGAATTGCCGCTGGTGAGTGTCACTTGCTGGCCCACAATTGGGGCTAAGTCGGTGTCGAATGCGAGCACGTACTGTTCAACATTGCGCCGCGTGGCGTCAGGATTGAACAAGGGGAAGCCCGCGTTGAGTTGGGGATTAAATACCACGGCATTGAAGAAGCGGAACAGGGTATCCACCGAGCCCTCGTTGGTGAAGCCGAAGCCACGGATTTGATCGCCCTGGAAGCCGCTTGTGCTGTTGTTGAAGAAAGTGGTCCGGGGGAAGCCGAACATTCCAACCTTGTCATACATATTGCGCAGATGCGGAATCTTGAAGACTTGCTGAATACCCTCAAAGCTGGCATGCTTGCTGGTGCCGAATTCACCCTCCGTTGGGTCCACTTCATGGCAACCATTGCAGGTGAAGGCTGTTTGTCCCAGAATGACGCCCAGGATGCCCAGATTAATGCCATCCGCGGGGCGATTGCCGGCGAAGAACTTCTCGCCTGCCTGCTGGGCTGAGTTCAGTGTGTTGTTCAGGCTGCGTACCGGATTGGGTGGCAGCGCAACCTGGAGTTGGAAGTTGGTGAACTTCTGCATATCGGCAGTGCTGATCTGGTTGTCGCCCAACAGGCCCTGGAAGGCCACGATGAAGTTGTTAAAGCTCAAATTCTCATCGGTGGCGTTCACGCCAAAGAATCCATTGGAACGGTCGCCGCGCCAATGCATGGCTCCCGAGTTGGACAAACCGCGCAGCGTCTGCACGGTCATGGGTCCCTTCATCGGATGGAAGACATTGAGCTGCCCGGTTCCGTTGATCTGTCCTGGCGTGCCAAACAGGGTCAACCCCAGCTGAGCCTGATTGCCAAGGTTAATGGTAAGAGGATTAGTGGTGGTGGCGTTGTCCGGGTTGCCGAGGTCCCATGCGAGCTCGTCTTTGTCCCCGAAGATGTGGCAGCTCGCGCAGGATGCTTCGCCGTTGCCGCCAGGCTGCGGGGTATACAAGAATGGCCGCCCTTGAACCACTGACGGCGGTTCGGGATTGGGCAGCGGCAGTTGCTGAACTTCCTGGTTGGAGGTGAGGTCGATTACCTTGACCGCATCGTCAAAGCGGGTCATCACGTACAGCTTGTTCCGCGTCTGATCCAATGCCAGGCCGCTGGGACCGCCACCGCTTACGGTGATGTAGTTCGCGCTGGTCTGCGTGGGGTCAAAGGTATTGTTTTCCAGCGCCGTGGTGTTGAACACGCCGATCTTGCTGGAGCCAAAGGCAGCGACAAAGAGAGTGTTGCCGTCTTTGGTTACGGCCATATCCAGCGGCGTGGACAAGCTGTGGCTGGCTGCCGTGGGATCGAAGGCAGGGTTGGTATTGAGAATGTTGTAGTTGATGTGCTTGTTGAGATGAATCGGCGTGACAGCCGAGCCGTTGATCACGGTAATCCGCATCTCGGCCAGATGGCCTTGCACGGTCGAGCCGCCAAAAACTCCCGGTCCCTCAAAACGGCGCTGGTTCTGGGCGTCACTGTTCGATACATACAGATGCCCTGTCGTCGGGTTGACGACCATGTTAAAGAGCGTAGTGCCCACATGGGCGAAGGAGGCAGTCTGGGTGAGGTTGTTTGCATTGATGGAAAAGACGTCTGTATCCGGCAGGGTGAAGTCCACAGACCCATCCCAAACGCGGTCGAGCTCGTCCTGCCAATGACCGGTGTTGTTGTTGAACTTGACAATCATGGAGACGAAAGGAGCCGTCTCGCCAGTCGCGTCCGTGCCGGGGCCAAGATGTCCGCCAACACCTGCATCGCCGTTGCCCAGCTTGCAAGTCTGGCCGGTAGTGAAGTTAGGACAGATTCTGCCCTCGTTTATTACCGTTGTCTGGTTGCCGGTCCTGAACCCAGCTACAAAAACTGTATTTCCGTCAGGGCTTACCGCCAGAGCGCGCGGCGTGTCCGTGAAGAAGCTCATGATCTTGAGCGGAATGCCGCCCAGCGTGTTGCCGAGGTTGGCTGGATCAAAGACCCAGACATCCGCCCGCGGAACGCCCGGAGTGGTAAGTTGCGGATCACCCGCGCCTGATACATTGGCCAGCGAGGGATCGGTGCGTTGCTGTCCGCGATGTGCGGTGGTGATGAAGGCGCGCGCCGGAGAGCCGGCAAACACCACATCACGCGGCTCATCGCCCACCAGCAGGGTACGAACAACGTGCGGCGTTCCGGTAAGGCTCACCACGCTCACGCTGTCCGACAAGTGATTGACAACCCAGACTTCGCTGTTGCTCCGGGCGGAAACCGCTACCGGTTCCATGCCCACGGGAACCCGAGCCTGGAACGAGAGGCCGGTGGAAGTGATGTTGAAGATTTCCAGCGTGCCGTTGGGAGTATTGGTGGCAAACAACCTAGTGCCATCGGGAGACATAGCGATCGGGCGTACCTGCCCGCTTTCGAACTCGACAAATGAAGGCCCGGTTGCGAAGGCAGAGACACCTTCCGTTAGGAGCGGCACACTGATGAGCGCGCACGCTGTTACGAGCACAGATACGGCTAACACCCATCCCTTTACTTTCATCAATGGGGGCACAATTCGGCGCATGGGGGGAAGACCTCCTTTTTCTTGGCTGAGCTTGCCGGACCTTGAGGCCAAACTTGAAATGCGGCCTGCCTTCTAGGGCTGCAGACCGGCAGCTTGGAGGGGAAGTCTACCATAAATAAAAAGCAAACGATCATAAAAATGAACAATCACTCATTTTATTTTGAGGCAACCCGTCTTAAGGGAACTGCGGATTCAAGGTGCAGCAATCGGTCAATGGTCATCGGTGGATCGGGGTCATCGGAAGAGACATCCAACGTCTCAATGTGGCGGATGGCTTTCGAACCCTAAATGGTTTAGCAGGCAGTCAGCGGAGAGGGAAGGCGAACAGAAATGCGTTCTGAAATGAATTGCCTCGAAGCTACGCTTTGGCAGGGCGCACACCGCGCCTGGCAGCGGGCACGGTCTTCCGGGATTGGGTCCGGGATTTGCGAGGCGAGATATTGGCTTGCGAGTCCCACAGCCCGTTGCAAAAGAGATCGATCAACCGCTCACTTGCTTCGTCATCCGAGACACCCAGATGCTGGTCGCCGTGCATAACTTTTTCGATCGTAAAGTATGTGGAGAAATAGAGATAGATCATCGACATTACCAGCGCCGGCTCCAGCCCGCACCAGCCGGCTTGCTTTTTGACTCTGTCGCTGGCCGGCCCCAGAAGGCGGCGGAACTGCTCCGGCATATCGTGAAACAGGCTGGCAAAGTGCTGGTTCTTGAATTCAATCACGTCAATGTACATGAGCAGCCAGTATTCAGGGTCGTCATAGACTGAGGCCCGGATTGCGGCCACCAGCAACCTGAGATCGCCCCGGGAAAAAGGATCTTCGAGGGCCCGGAAGACGCGCTCAAGAAACCGGCGCATGCAGTGCCGGTAACTTCGCACCAGGCCTTCGAAAATGGCCTCTTTACTTGGATAGTACATGTAAATGGCGCCCTGGGAGACCCCAGCCTTCTCCGCAATATCGCGGATATTGGTGCCATGAAAGCCCTGCCGGGTGAACAATTCCAGGGCGGCCTCTTCGATACGAAGCTGGTTTTCATCAATCTGGTTTTTGGGAATCGCAGGAAGGAACAGGATGGGCCGCTTGATCGGATTGCTTCTGTTGTTCTCGTGGGAATGGCTGGGCAGATCGTCCGGCGGCGAGCTCCACAGGCGGCCGCAAACGAAGCGGATATAGTCGACCCAGTCATTGATGTCCTTGTGCAGGATTCGCGTTGGGGAAGAATGATTCCTGGATTTTCTGTGCGAATTGCCGTGCGGGCCTGTTGGCATTGAACCCCATATCCCGCGGTAAAGAAGATCAACAAACCACTGGATCCCCTGCTCGTAACCAGCTCCCATGGCCTTCTCGCCCTGCATGTGCCGCACGGCCAATGCATAGACAAAAAAGTAGATATAGACTGCGGCCAGGGCAAAGGCCGGATCTCCTCCGCGCCAACCCGGCTTCCTCTTGGTCTGCTCCAGGATCGGTCCCAGCAGGCGCCGGAACCTTGCCGGCATGTCGTGGAACACCTCCCGGAAATGCTGGTTTTTGAATTCAATGACGTCGCTGAGGAGCATCAAAGAAAACTCCGGATCCTCATACATTTTGGTATGGATCGCGTGAGCCAGCTTCTTGAGGTCGTGCTTGGAGAGAGGATTCTTCAATGCGCCCACGGTCTGCTGGCCCCACTCATCCACGTGCAGGCTGTATTTTTGCGCCAGACCGGCGTAGATTGCTTCTTTGCTGGTGAAATACGTGTAGATGGCTCCGGTAGAGATGCCGACTTTTTCGGCAATCTCACGGCTTTTGGTTCCGTGAAAGCCTTGCCGGGTAAACAGTTCAAGCGCCGCCGCTTCAATCCGGCGGCGGTTCTCTTCGCTTCGCTCTCTTGCAATCTTGGGCACAGATAGGGGCCAGTTACCAAATCAGAGCTGTTTGCAACGATTATACATAGCTTAAACGGGCTCTATCGCAGCCATCTATCACCCCAATGAACGTGAATGGACTGATAAAACCTGCCGGACCTGGAACTTGCTCAAGGCCTGCCCAATTTCATCCTATTACTGGCTGATAATAGCGTTGGGAGCTGGGTAAGGCGAAAATATGGTGCCCTGATACCAGCACCTCCTGATGATTATTACCCACGGGTAATCATGTGGGGGCGCCATTTGACAAAGACCTCTCTCCCGGAATAAGTTTTTTCTAACGATATCAATCTTCAAAGTATCCCCCGGGCAACGCATTTTTCTATCGTTATGACGGCTGGACCAGTAATATTGTCTGAGTCGCGTGTAAGGTGTGTTTAGGCCCCTGGAATGCTACGCCGGTTCGGCTCGAAGGGGGGGTGAGCGGAGTGAGGTGTGCTCCAGCTCTCGAATAGCGAGGTTTCATGAGCAAGAAGTGGTACAACTACTTTGTCTCGGTGGATGATGCCGCCAACGTGCCCCAGGGCGACTCGCCGGATCGCGATGCAGCCGCTCGAGCTCCAAGCCCCGCGCAAAGCGTAGCCGAGATTGCCCAGACCGTCGCCACGGTGCCCAAGTTCACCTCTCCAGTCTCTCAAGCGGCCACATTCGATGAGATCTACAAAGCGGCTGAGATTCCTGCCGCGCCGCAGGGCTATTCCATATTGAAAGTCTCAGAGATGCTGCAGAGTGAGCACATTCGCAGTTTGCCGTCTGATGTGAAGCGTTCCTCTGTTCTGGTTGCCCTGGATGCCGCCGGTGTTGATATCAAGGATGTGATCCAGGATGCGGTCCGCCGCGATCGCGCGCTGGACGGTTTTGAAACCGTGCAGCAAAGGGCCGTGGACGACCTGGAAGCGCGCAAGACGAAAGAAAACGCCCAGCTTCAGGCCGATATTGACCGTTTGGTGGCCGAGCAGCGGGCTAAGATCCAGAAAAACAACGATGAAGTGGCACAGGAAAAAGAACGGTTCTTCGGCTGGCGCCTGAAAAAACAGCAGGAAGAGAAGAAGATTTCTGACGCAGTTGCATACTTTGTCACGGAAAACCCCATTACAACCGGCAACACCGCCAGCGAACCAGCGGCGGCGCCGAAAACTGCCAAGCGGTCTTAAGCAAAGGAGCTTTTTATGTGGAGACGCTTTACCAGGGTGATACGTTCGTTCATTGGTTTTTTCATCTCCGTGGCTGAGGACCCCGAACTCATCCTGGAGCAGAACATCCGCGACATGAATGACCAGGTGCCGCGCATGAATGAGAGCATCGCCATGGTCAAGGCCAACGTTACCTTGCTGGAGCGCGAGGAAGCCAAGTATAAAAACGATGTGGCCGACCTTACTGCCAAGGTGAAAGCCTCGATTCAGGGCAACCGCGACGATCTGGCCGGCAGCTTTGCTACTCAACTGCAACAGGTGAAGAGCGCTCTGGCGCGCACCCAGGGACAGCTCACCACCGCACGCGCCGCTTTTGATAAAGCGATGCTGGTGAAGCAGGCCTTCATGCGCGAGAAAGACCGCAAGACGCAGGAGGCGCTCAACGCCATTGCCGACCACCGTCGCGCCCAGTGGCAGAAGAAAGTGGCCGATGCCATGGAGCAGTTTGAGGTGGCCGGAATCAGCCAGACCCACGACGAGATGGTACGCAAGATAGAAGAAGAGACCGCCGTGAATGAAGCTCGCATGGATATGGCCCTGAGCAATGTGGACCAGCAGAAGATCAAGATTGAAGAAGAGGCCCAGACGCTACAAGCCGGCGAGTTGGTGAAGCAGTTCAAGATTGAAATGGGCCTGGCTGCGCCTGCGGCCGCAACAACCGGTGGATCAGTAGAAAAAACCATTGGCGGCAAGGAGCCGCAGAAAACTTAGGGAACAGGAAAGTGATTGCAGGTTCGGGGACAGGGGCCAGGAAAGACCGACAGGGAAGTACGAGCAAAACTCTAGACTGGAGAGGAACTCCGAAGCCCGGCAACGCATTTCTTGCCGCCGGCTTCTGCGCTAAGATGCACGCCATGAAAAAAAACATGCTAGTCGCCTTCTTTTTGGGGCTCTCTCTGCCACTTCTTGCCCAATCCAGTTGCGACCATCCTAAGAATGATTTTGACGGTCTCTACTGCCTTAACAAAATCTGGATTGAGGCCGACCACAACCTCAATGACACCTACAAGAAGTTGAGCCTGAAACTTGATGCCAACGGGAAGACCGCCTTGAAGAGGGGTCAGCTTGCCTGGATTGCATCACGCAACTCCGCTTGCTCGAAGAATGACCCCAAAGATGGTTTCTTTGTGAATCTGGATTGCGCCACCAGGATGACCATTGATCGGACAAAATTTATCGAGGACCGTTATCGCGAATGTGCGGCTGCGGGCTGCATGAACAGCAAGCTTGAGTGAGAACGGTGGCGCCACTCGACACTAGATCGAACGTTACATAACTCGTCAATGCAAACTCTCCTGCAGGAACTGAATGGGAGAGGAGCAAGCAAAAGCAAGAACCGAGACTCAATCGCAAACGTTTTACCGGAGGATGACACGACATGGCGGTAAAAATCGAAAAAGGCGGCTACTTTCTGATTTTCGTGATCGGGCTGGCGCTGGTCGGCTATACCCTTTACAAATACGGCATCGTTGATTTTGGCAAGCTGACGGGCGGAAGCAAGGACTCCAGCAGCAGCAGTACCCAAAAGATCAACACGGCTGAGCCGCTCTCTGTGGCCTCCACCACGGACAATCCTGAAATCCGCGTGCGCTTGAACGTCTGGGTCGGGTGCGCTGCCGGATTGGTCGCCAATGGCGGCCTGAACACCGCTCCCGATTCAATCTTTGGCACCAAGGGACTGAAGGTCTCCTTCAAGATCATCGATGACTGGACGGACGGCGCTACTGCCCTGGCCACCAACAACGTGGACGTGATGCTAACCACCACGGACGTTTACGCCAAGGACTATGCCCAGTTTCAGGAGCGGGGTTTTGGCTCTCATGCTTTTCTCATGGTGGACTGGTCGCGCGGAGCCGATGGCGTGATCGGCAAGCAAGGCATCAACAGTATTGAAGACCTGGCCGGCAAGAAAGTGGCTTTTGCTCCATTTACACCTTCGCACTTCCTGCTCTACAACGGCCTCAAGACCTCCGGACTGAGCACGGAGCAGCGCAATGATATTTTCAACAATGCGGTGCATACCAAGGATGGCATTGAGCCGGCGGTGCTGTTTGCCCAGGACAAAGTTGATGCTGCAGTGGCCTGGGACCCGGACATGAGTGACGCGGTGACCAAGCGCGCGGGCGCCAAGAAGATCTATGACACGCGCATTGCCAACCGTCTTATTGCCGATATTCTCGTGGTGAGCGACCGCTTTGCCGCCAAGTACCCGCAAACGCTGGTCAAATTCACGCAGGGCTGGCTGGAGGGCGTGGAGTTCATCAAGAACCAGCCGGCGCGTGCTTATAACCTGATTGGTGAGGTCAAAGACTTCAGTATTCCTTCTGACCTGGCCAAGACCATGCTGGGCGGCGTGAAGCTGGCGGATTATGCGGACAACACTTCCTTTATGGGAACCAAGGGGGCGAACGCTGACTACGCCAACATCTTCAGCATGGCCCAGGACATGTACCGCGAGCTGCGCATGATCAAGCACACCAACGACCCTGAGGACAGCCTGGACCGCCGGTACATCCAGCAGTTGAGCGGCAGCTTCTCTACCGCTTCCAGCGAGGCGCCCATTGAATATCACGCGCCCTCAAAGGGCGCAGTCCCAATAGCAACGCAGCATCGCTCCATTTATTTTGATCCCAATTCGGCGCGCATGAGCCTGGATTCACGCGAAGTGGTGGATGAGATTGGCGGCCAGATGCGCGCCTACGAAAATACCGTGGTGGATATTGAAGGCAATACGGATGCCACCGGCTCGCGGACGTACAACATGGACCTTTCCCGCCAGCGCGCAGATGCCGTCAAGCAGTATTTGATGGAAAAGTATGGCTTTCCCGGAGCGCGCCTGCGGACTGCGGGCAACGGTCCTGATAAGCCGATTGACAGCAATGCCACGGTCGAAGGCCGCGAGAAAAACCGCCGGACGGACATCAAGCTGTATGCCAATCCGGGACAGTGATTCCATCCGGTCATCGGGAAATCGGGGCATCGGGTCAGCGGAAGAATTTGGTAATTGGGTAAGTTGGTGATTTGGTGATTGAAGAGCGAGATCCTTCCGAATCAGCAGAGAAATTTGCTAAGGATTTTCAAGGAACCCGGTCTTACTGATCTGATATCCCGATGCACCGATACCCGCGATGTCCCGATTGCTCGCAAGCGGTAATCTGGTATTTAGGAGTTAAGAACTTTGTCATCGAACGGTCTATGGGAGATTCGAACTGAGCTTTCCCGTGCTGTCCGGCTGGCGCTGGCCGTTTTCGCCTGGGTAGTGGTAATAGCGGTGTGGGCCGCTGTGACTCACTGGGACCTGGTCAACCGGTTCTCCGTCCCTACCCCCATGGAGGTGATTCGGGCGTTTCCTGCGCTGTTTACCGAAAACGCGCTGCTCAAGAACGTGGAGACAAGCTGGTTGCGGATAGGCCAGGCGTTCCTGTGGTGCGCGGTGATTGCCATTCCGCTTGGCCTGCTTATGGCCAGCTTTCGCTGGGTCCATGACCTGGTGAATCCGGTGGCTGCGCCCATGCGCTCTATGCCCCTGACAGCATTTCTTCCTGCGTTCATCGGCCTGTTCGGCATAGAGGAACGCATGAAGGTGATCTTCCTCTGGTTCGGCATGTTCTTCTACCTGCTGGCGGTGGTGGTGGAAGAGGTCAACCGGGTGGACAACTCTCTGCTGGAAACTGCATATACCCTGGGCGCAAAGCGGTATCAGGTGTTATGGCTGATGTTTCGCGCCTCGTTTCCGGGAATTTTTTCCTCTTTCCGCATCCTCTATGACATTGGCTGGACCTACGTGATTCTGGCGGAGATCGTAAACCGCAACGGAGGAGTGGGGGCAATGATCCAGTCGGCGGAGCAGTTTCATCGTCCTGACCTGGTCTATGCCGGCATCGCTGCCATTGGCGTAGCGGCATTCCTGTTCCGGGCGCTGCTCACCTTCCTGGAGAAAATCCTCTTTCCCTGGCGTCAGGTTACGCAGTCTGCCTCCTCTCAAGCGCCGGCCGCTGTGGGCGCCGGACAGCATCGCAAGGCCTCGGTGAACCATGGAAGCTAAGAAGCTGAAAATCGCCATCCACAACGTGAGCCGCAGCTTTGTGTCACCGCAGGGCGAACGTATTGAGGCCTTAAAGGACATCAATCTGGAAGTCGAAGACGCATTCTCTCCCGCGGGCCGCGACATCGGCGAATTTCGCGTGCTGCTCGGCCCGTCAGGCTGCGGGAAGTCCACTCTCCTGCGGATGGTTGCCGGACTGGACCGGCCCGATGCGGGCGAAATCCTGGTCAACGGCCAGCCCGTACACGGTCCTGGCAAAGATCGCGGCATGGTCTTCCAGAAATACACCTCGTTTCCCTGGCTTACGGTGGAAGAGAACGTAGGCTACGGCCTTAAGATCAACGGAACGCCGGAAGCGCAATGCAAGGAGACGGTAGGCCATCTGCTCAAGGCGGTAGGGCTCACAGAGTTTGCCGGCGTGTATCCGGAGACGCTTTCCGGCGGGATGCAGCAGCGTGTGGCCATTGCCCGGACCCTGGCACTGCGGCCATCCGTGATCCTGATGGACGAGCCTTTTGGCGCGCTCGATGCCCAGACACGCAGTGAAATGCAGCAGCTTTTGCTCCAAATCTGGGATGAGACTGCGTGTACAATTCTCTTTGTCACGCACGACGTGGAAGAGGCTGTCTACCTGGCCGACAGGATCTTTATTATGAGTTCGCATCCGGGAACCATCGTGGAAGATGTCCAGGTGCCATTTGATCGCCCGCGCGATCTGGGCTTGAAAGAAAAGAGCGAGTTCCACGACTTGCAACACTACGTTCTGGGCAGCCTCAAGCGCGCTCCCGGTATTGGCGGCCACGTGAGGGTAAGCGTCTGATGGCGATTGATGACCCGACTCCGGGAACCGGACAAAAGAACATCAATTACGTGAAAGAGGCCTTCCATATCCAGTACAACTGGATTGGTCTGGCGGCGGCCGGGGCCTTTGCGCTGGTGAGCGCCAGCTTTTTGCCCGTGATCCTGGCTGCCGGCGCTGAGTTGATGTATCTCTCCGTGATTCCCAACAATAACCGCTTTCAGCGGCTGGTGCGCTCGTGGAAGCTGGCGGAAGAGAAACAGCAAAACCAGCAAAGCCTGAGTGACCTATTAAGGAACCTGCCCGGCGACCTGCAGACCCGCTACATCAAGCTGGCCGAGGTTTGCGGGGGCATCCGCGCAAACTTTGCCCAACTCTCTTCCACCTCGCAAATTTTTGTGCAGCAGATGGACGCCCGGCTGGAAGGGCTCCTGCACGGTTACGCTCGCCTGCTGCAGGCCGCCTATCAGCAGCGGCAGTACATGAAGACCGTGGATCCCGATGCCATCAAGAATGAGATTGGGGCACTGCAGAAGCGGCTGAACACCGATCCGCCCAAGGTGCAGGAAATCGATAAGAAGCGCATTGAAATCCTGGGCAAGAGGGTGGAGAAGTTCGAGAAGATCACGGAAAATCGCCAGGTGATTGACGCGCAGATCTCCGCCATGGAAGACGTGCTGCAACTGGTGCGCGACCAGTCCATCACCATGCGCGATCCGCAGCAGGTGAGCGACCAGCTTGAGAACCTGGTGCATGATGTGGAGCAGACGGAAGAGACCGTCAAGCAGATGGAGGCAATTTTCAGTAACCTGCCGTCAGAGATGAGCGGAGTCATGGCCATGGCCGATGACGCTTCCAGTGCGGATTCAACCGGCATATCGCGCACGCGCATTCGAAGCTAGGAAAGAAAATTTGGTAATTGGGTAACTTGGTAATTGCGTAATTGAGAAGCCATTGGAGCCTTCATTCGCGTTGATTAGCGTTCATTCGCGGCTAAAAGAGTTTGGTTTTCCTCTGTGCTCCTCTGTGGTTAAGGAGTTTTGATGTCGTCACCATCCGTAAACTCGGCGGCGTATCTTGAAGCGTTGCCCGCATGGGCGCGTGAGCTTTCTGAAAAATACTATTCGCGCTCTTACGCCTTGTTTGTCCTGTATGGCAACGTCCGCGACCTGGTTCCGTTGCGCCGTTCGGGCAGCACGGACTTTGTCTCGCTGGATGAGTTTCTCTCCTCGGCCCTGTTTGGCCAACGCGATCTGGTCCTGCATTACGACCGAGGCGGGCTGGCCTTTGGCAACCCGGATACGCAGTCGGACTTCCGCCGCGCCTTGGAAGGGTACGATACCTTTCACGGCAGCACCTATTCCGCGGGCCTGCCGCGCAATCCCGATGCGGTATTGAACATCCTGGATAACTATCTGCGCCTGCGCATTGCCGATGGCAAAAAGATCGCCCTGGTCATCGATTTTGCCGAGACCATTGCGCCCGCGGGAGACGTCTTTGGCATGCCGGCCGAGGACCGCAACTCGCTGGTCATCCTGAAGCGCTGGGCCCGCAATCCGGATTTTCTCAATGCCGATGTCACCATCATTCTTATTTCTGAGAACCAGATTGAGCTGAATCAGGGCATCGTGCAGAACCCCGGCGTGTCGTCCATTGCCATCCCGTTGCCGGACGAGCCGGAGCGCCTGGAGTTTGTCCGCTGGCAGCTTAAGACCCATCCGCTGCCTGCAGGCTCGGAGGTGAGTGATGCTGTCCTGGCCAAGCTGGGCGCGGGCCTGAAGCGCGTACAGTTGCAAAGCCTGATCTCGCACGCGGTGCAGAACCGCCAGCCGTTTACCCTCAAGTTCCTGAACGAATGCAAGAAGGAGCTGATTGAGGCCGAGTCAGGCGGGCTGCTGGAGTTTGTCACCAGCCGTTACGATCTTTCGTACGTGGCGGGCAACGATCAGGCCAAAAAAAAGCTGCAGGATGCAGCCGCCGCCATCCGGTCCGGCAACACCAGCGTGTTGCCCATGGGCTACGTGATCTGCGGGCCGGTGGGAACAGGGAAGACCTTTATTACCACCTGCTTTGCCGGTGAGGTGGGCGTCCCCGCCGTGACGCTCAAGAATTTTCGCAGCATGTGGCAGGGCGTGACGGAAGGCAACCTGGAGCGCGTCCTGAACCTGCTCAAGGCCATGAGCCCCATCGCGGTGATTGTCGACGAAGCCGACGCTCAACTGGGTGACCGCTCCAGCTCCGGCGACAGTGGCGTGAGCAACCGCGTCTTTGCCCAGATCGCGCAATTCATGGGTAATACCGAGTATCGCGGCAAGGTAATCTGGTTTCTCCTCACCTGCCGCCCTGACCTGCTGCCGGTGGACCTGAAGCGCCAGGGACGTGCGGAAGAGCACATCGCCCTGTTTTATCCGGAGACAGTGGAAGAGCGCCGGGCGCTGCTGCGCGCCATGCAGAAGAAGTCGGGCATGACGGCCTTCTCAGCCGATCTGGAAAAATTCTTTCTGGACAACGCCGGAACCCTTTCCGGCGCGGACATTGAGGCCGTCCTGGTCCGCAGCCGCATGCGCGCCAGCCTGCACGACCAGACGGTGGTAAATCAGGAAGACGTAAAAGGCGCACTGGAAGACTTTATTCCCCCATCGTATCCCACCGAGATTGATCTTCAGAACATAGTGGCCGTGCTGGAATGCACCAGCAAGAGCCTCCTGCCCAAACAATGGCGCGATGCCGACAGGAAAGAGCTGATTCGTCGAGCGAATGAGTTGTTGGCGTTTACTCGGGAGTCGGGGGAGGGGTAGAGGAGGAGTTGGATTTTATTGCGCAAAGATAGCAACGCCGGATCGTTCTGCAGCTTTGCGCATCTGGGCATCGAGAGTGGCGGGGGGTAATCCTTCCCGCAGTGCGAGATCAACATACGCCGCATCGTAAGCGGTAAGGCCAAAACGAACTGCAGCTACTGTTCCGTCCCGAAGGATCATTAAGGGCCGACGATCCGTCGACGGTAATAGTGAGGCGAGACATTGCCGCGAGAAAGGCTTTTTCGTCGGCAGGCGTGATATGTTTCCTGATATAAGCAAGGGTGAGCCCATTGGTGATTTCCCGCGCCCAGATTTCAGGAACACGCAACCCATTTTGTTCCCCAACGACTAACGCTGCGTCAGCATATGGACTTATCTCATCCGGGAGTCCCCAGGCAAGGGCAACAGAGGCATCAACCACCAGCGCGGGCATTCTTACTGAGACCGGCGTCCGAAGTTGACATAATCGCGTGTCGTCCAGCCTTCAGGATCAGGCTTGACTCGTGCCCGTAAAGAACGCATCTCGGCGACGACACTGCCGACTTGGACCTGTGCCTCCTGTTCAGCCAGGCTCTGCAACCATCGCTCAAGGCTGAAACCTTGGGCTGCTGCTTTCGCTTGTAGCGCTGCGGCTTGCTCGTCGGAAAGCTGAATAGTTACAATCATGAATCTCAGGCTATAGGAAATGCTGTATCTTGTCACCTGATATCGGGATTTTTTTAATTGATTCCATTCTTTCTCCTTGCATTCGCCCTTGGAATGTGGAATAAAAAGAGCGGGCAACGCCAGTGCTTCTATCACTGACGCCGCCCTGACCAAAATCACCTGAGTGAAAGGCGACCATGGCTACTACCAATCTTAGCAGTCCCGGCAAGACGGCAGTTTATGAGTCCCTGTACCTGATCTCTCTGGCGGTTCAACAAATTACAGACAGTCTGGAGCGCCTGAAGTCCACCAAAATCCTGGCGCCCGGATTTGTGGAACTCCGAAAGATGGCGGCCAACCAACTGCGCGCTGAAATCGCAGCTTCCTCAACTATCAACCTCACTACACGCGAAGCGGAAGACGCATACCGGCTGGAGAGAAAGCGCATCAGGATGGAAAAGAAGGTGGCGCAAATCGGGACGAAAAGGAAGGCTGCGCGAAGATGATTTTCCGCTTAGGTTTGCCCCATTTTTTGGGCCGGAAAAAAGTCGGCCGAGCCCGGTAATATTGGCCAGTTCTTACAGCATTCAGCTTGTCATTCTGAGGGGCCGATTTTGGTTTATGGCCCCGAAGAATCCCGAGAGTGCGCATGCCGAAAAAACCGCGAACCTACTATGTTTACATTCTCACCAGCGATTCTGGGACTCTGTACACTGGGGTTACCAATAGCGTTTTCCATCGTGTGCTTCAACATAGAAATAAAGAAACACCAGGTTTTACCAGCACGTACGATGTGAACCGCCTCGTTCACTGTGAGCCTTTCAGCGATGTTCATGCCCCAATCTGCCGAGAAAAAGAGATCAAAGGTTGGACGCGAAAGAAGAAAATCGCTTTGATTGAATCGGTGAACCCGAAGTGGGACGATCTGGCACAAGGATGGGGAGAGCTGCTGCCAAGACAGAAATGGCAAATCAGAGATCCTCTTGCTGAGGAACGTGGCGGGGATTCTTCGGGGCCAAAGGGCAAGAGCGGCCCCTCAGAATGACAAGGGCTCGATTGAATGGATGGAGAAGATCAGAACATCATTGTCGTGCTGGAATGCCCCCACAAACAGTCTCCTACACAAACAGTGGCGCGACGCCGGACGTAAGGAGCTGACCCCGCAGGGAGAATGAGTTGTTGGCGTTTACTGGGGAATCGGAAAATGGAAAGCTGTTGTCCAGGCACACGTGGCAGGTCTTAGATTCTGTCCTACTGCCTGGGCTGCTTCACATAGTCCGGAATTGAAGGCGCCGTCTCAAATGCCTGATGGGAGCCATCTGGCAGGCGCACGATTGCTTCTTCGATGTATTGACCGCTGGGTGAGGCCTGGTACGAGTATTCGTAGACCTGTCCATCGGCAAATTGCTGGGCGACAATACGCCCCTGATCGTAAGTATTACTTACCAGGATGTTGCCGCTTTCGTCGCGAACCACGGTCAGCAGCGTGTCATCGTATTCGTAGTCGCGTCTCTTCCCGGAGGAGGGTATCACTGTCGCCAGCATGCCGTCAGAGTTATACAGGTACGCCACCCAGTGGTCCTGGTCGTCCTCGATACGCCTGATCCAACCGCGGTCGTTATAGGTAAGGCGAATCACATGGCCATGGGCGGTCTGGATTTCCTGGAGATTATGGTCTGCATCTCGTGCCAGGTGCAGCTTGTTTCCCTTGGCATCCTGAATCTCAGTGGGCGCGCCGTCCGCGATCTTTGTGGCCTTCGAAGACTCAGGGAAATAAATCAAAGAACCATCCGTCAATTTGGTCGTCCAGCCGTTTTCATTCCAGTAGATGATGGTCTTGTAGAACCGCCCGCCTGTTTCCGTGTGGCGATAGAGGGCGTCAGAATAGCCCGTGCCTTTGGATATGCGGTCAAAAAAGAGAAAATCGCCATCCTCGAGCGCGATTCCGATCCAGGTGTAAGGATTCTTCGTGCCCAGCGGGGCAATATCATATGTGTGATTTGCGTTCTTGCCAAAGGCATGGAAATGGTTTGGCTCGAACCAATCCAGGGACGTGTAGGCACGCGTAAAGGGAACGGGAAAGCCGTCGCTGAGAAACAGATCCGTCTGACGCAGCACAAAGTTGCCATATCGGAGATCGACCTCAAAGCGATCCACCGGATCGGAGAACAGTGATGTCGCCATGCCGCACTCTCCCAGTTGCGGACCCAGGATCTTTGAATCCATTGTCTTTGAGTCCATGGACTCGTAGACGCAGGGGTGCTGATTGCTCATGCGTGCTGGGGGTGCATCCAACGATAGATATTGCTGGAACCCATCGAGCCGGTGCTGGATTCTGGATTGAACGGCCCTTTTCTCTTCGTCATTGGCGCGGGCGTTCTGCCAGAAGAACATGCCGATTCTCGCCGCCGCTCCCGCGCAGAGGAGGCCGAGGAGCAGGATGTAGATGAGGCGTTTGGTTTCCATTTGCTTACCGGTCAGCAGTCAGCAGCAGATTCTTTGTGCTTCGGCATTATCGCCTGACTGCCGCACGAGAGACCCATTCCGAAAGTACACGGGCCATTGAGCGGGCATGCTGCATTTAGAATTTTGACCATGACCGAAAACACCTTGCGCCGGTGGCTGCCTTATGCCCTCTGATCCAAAGTCGTCTTCGGGTGTTCACATTCGGCTTGCAACCAATGCTGACATAGCAGCCATGGCGGCAGTAGTGAATGCCGCATTTGCCATTGAGACTTTTCTTGAAGGTCAGCGAACAGACCAGGCAGGCATAGCGGAAATGATGAAAAAAGGCGACTTCCTGCTGGCGAAAGATCCTTCCGGACGCTCCGTCGCCTGCGTTTACGTGGAGACAAGCGGCGAGCGGGGATACTTCGGCATGCTGGCAGTTGATCCTTCAGAGCAAAGCAAAGGCCTTGGGCGCGTTATGGTGGAGGCCGCTGAAGATTATTGCCGCCGGCGCGGATGCAAATTTATGGAAATCTCAGTGCTCAGCTTGCGCACGGAGTTGTTGCCGTTTTACCGCAAGTTTGGATACCTGGAATCGGGTCGGCAGGAATTCCATTCCTCGCGGCGGTTGAGCTACGGCTTGGAATGCCACTGCATCATGATGTCAAAGCTGCTGTAAACTTTGGTTGACCGTAGTACTTCTTTGACGAACCAGGGACTGAACGGCAACAGCACGATGATCAACTTCGGCGTGGCCGATGCCAACGCCCTGCCCGCTCAGAATTTTGCTTTGATGATATTGCCGCCCCTCTTCCTCCCGGAGGTACTGGACCGTACACCGCTTATTAGGGGCGATTGCAGGGGAACAGCTCACACACATGGATTCTGCTCCAAGCATGCGCCTGGGCGCATTGCTATGAATCGTGTTGCCTCCTCTTCGACAAGCTCAGGTTCACGATAGACTACAAAACGCATGAGTGTTTTTGCCTACCCAGATTTGTATTGCTGTTTCCATGCAGCGGCGGTACAGTCTGTTTCAATGCCCATATATAAGGAGTTGCTGCAGGAGCTTGAAGAACTCATCCACTCGTCTTCTGACCGGCAGTCCATGATGCAACGCATGTGCGACCGTCTCCACGAAGAGATATCACGTTACAACTGGGTCGGCTTTTATCTGATCGACAAAGATGATCCAGGCTTTCTGATGTTAGGACCACACACCGGCAGCTTCACGCCTCACGCCCGTATTTCTCTGGGTCGGGGACTTTGCGGCACTGCCGCTTCCTCCGGCAGGACGGTAGTCGTTGACGATGTCACCAGGGACCCGCGTTATCTTGCAGGGTCCGACCTGATCAAGTCAGAAATTGTGGTGCCCATCTTCGTGGGCAAAAAACTGGTGTGCGAACTGGATGCTGAGAGTTATTTCCTGGCAACATTCAATGGTGATGAGCGCGAGTTTGTGGAGGCTTGCGGCGCTCTGGTGCAAAGGTATCTTGAAACCCATCCAGAGTAGCTATGCTCAAAGCTAGCGGGGCAAGCGAAACTCTACGCCATTATTTGTATTCGTCTGCTCGGTCGCCGCTACATCCAAATCCGAGACTGGGATCTTGCGTGCGCTATTGTTGCTAAGCACCCAGATGGTGTGATCGGCAATGGCATAGTTGCGAACGGAAAGCTGGCGGCCATCGCGGAAAACCAGGACCGTATTTGCCTCTTCCCGCTGAGACGACCCTTTGGAAGCAGCATTGTTTCTCGCCTCGGCGCGCGCCCGCCCTTCATCCCGCATGGCTTGGATTTCGTCGGACAGGCCTTCCACTTCAGAGGCCAATTCGCGGTTATTATCGCTCCCACCCTCTTCGACTGCCGGCTGCGGAGGAGGAGGAGCAGCGTTGGAATAATCGTTGAAGAAGGGATCGTAAAAGGGATAGCCAGCACCCCCGGCTAAAAATGGATTAGCGCAGCCAAAACCAGCGCCGAAGGTGTTAAAGCACTGGTTGCCGAAGAAGAAATGCCGGCGCGGGAACCGATTGAACCGATTGAACCTGTTAAAGGCAAACCTGTTTCGAACGGAAAATGCTCGCTGGCCGGGTACAGACATCCGCGCATGCGAGGAAACTACGTGCATTCCCGCTGGGCGAAACGATCCTCCGGCAGCCATCCTCCCTGCAGGTCGTGCGGCAAAACCGGAACTTGCGTGACCCGATGCAACGCCACCACCGTGTGCGCCCATACTCATGCCGCGTTGCGCTTGAGCTGCCAATGGAACCAGAGCAGCTCCACCCAGTACCGCTGTGACCAACAGGAGCCGTTTCATAAGCATAGTCTAGCAAAAAATCGAGCTGAAAACGCAGAATTAAGGCCCTAGACGGCCATCGCCCAAGTGGCCTCCCAAGAAGGGTGTGTGAGAACGATTTAGAGGACCCGACGGCTTGCAGACATCCCCCAAAAGCCCGTTTTGGGTTCTCACACGCCCCCTTCGAAAGGGCACTGGCTCGATAAAGGGCCGCAGCAGGCGACCGCTATTTCTTCGTCATCACCAGCAGGGTGAACGAGCCCGGCTTCATCTTGCGGGTTGGCCGTGTCTGGCCTTCTGCGGGCGGCGTCTCCTCGATCTCCGCAGTGACCAGGTAGACCTCATGATTATTCGGATTCACAGCCATGGTGCGAGCGCCCCGTTGGGTGGTTGCATTCTGCGCGACAGTGTACTTGTCTGCCGAGTCTTCATGAACTACAGTCAGCGTGCCGTCACCATTGGAGCTGAACGCAAGCTCGGTGCCTGGATCAAAGCCATTGGCATCCACGCCCTGGCCAATCGGGACCGTGGTAACCACCTTGCCGGTATCAGAGTTCACCACGGCCATTACCTTGTTGTGGCATCCAGCAAACAGCCTGTGATGTTTCTGGTCCATGGCCAGGCCGGATGGCTCTTCGCAGCCGGTCAGGGGCCAGGTGCTGATGAGAGCCGCCTTACGTGCATCGATACCCTGTAGCTCACTCTTGTCTTCAATATTCACGTAGACCAGGCCGGTGCCGTCAGCAGCGCCAAATTCCGGCTTGCCGTCCAGTGGGATAGTGCCGGCAATGGTGTTATTGGTGGCGTCAATCACGGTTGCGTTCTTGCTGCGCCCGTTGAAGGTGAAGACGCGGTGGGAAGCGGGATCATAGAGAATGGCATCCGGGTTTTCCGCGCCATCCGGCAATTTGATCTTAGCTGTTTCCTTCAGCGTTTCCAGATCGAACACGGTGACGGTGTTTTCACCGCCATTGCTGGTAAAACCTTTGCCCAGGTCCCGGGCGAGAGCAATGCCATGAACACCCTTAGTGTTAGGAATTTCCGTGATCAATGTGCCTTTTTCAGGATCGACTACCTGAACCCTGGTGGAACGCGAGATAAACAGGTGCTTGCCCTGGGCATCGTAGGTGAGGTAGTCCCATCCTCCATCGCCGCCCAGCGTAAACCTCTGTTTGAGTTCATACTGCACCGGTGATTTGGCGTTGCTGGAAAACACGACAGCGAGCACCAGGACCATTCCACAAAAGATCTGTTTGCGCATTCTTCAATCTCCTCCAAAATTAAGCGGAAGCTATTTTAACGCATCAGGGGAAGAGGAAGAGGATTGCCATGATCGCCGGAACTGCCAAAATGCCAAAGTTGAGGAACCAACCTCACCACGGGCGACATTGAAAGTGGCTGGACTCTCGCTTCTGTCAATTTCGGCGGTTATGGCAATCTAGCGGGAAGCACAGCCCTGTGCGGGCGAGGTCAGCAGTGTTTCGTCGGGAAAACTGTAGGCCCGATCGATGGCGTCCGAAGGTGTCTTGCGCTGGAACCACTGCAGCAAAGTCTCATTCTGCGGATGGTAGGTATAGTTGTCAATAATGACCGGATAGCCGGCGTGCGGAGACGCCGACATCGGGTCGCCAGTCTCCAGGTTGTTCTGGCATCCGGCCGGCCCTGTGGGGAACTGCCATTCCGGCACAATGTTGGTGCTGAAAGGGTCGTTCAACCACTCAGAGATTTCGTGGCTCATGGCGGTAACATCCGCCACGGTCCCGCCAAAAATGCCTGGACTGATCCAGCTCGCCCAAATGAACGTCTGGACCAATTGCAGGTCGTCACGCTCGCCCGCGTCAAAAGACGTATGAAATCCCATCACGCAGCACTTGCGGATGTCCGCTGCTGGAGCGAGGAAGACGTTCGCGGTCAGGGCGATGGGGAGGCCGCTCACGTCCATCTCCTCAAATTGAATGATCGTATTGATTTGCGAGATGAAGAATCCCTCATCTACCACAGCAAAAATTGCACCTGTAGAGCGCATGCGATACAGAGTGGCGGAGCCTCTCGGCACCCAGATGTTGACCGGCCGCAGCACTTGAGGAGCATCCAGCACTGTGTGCCATTCCGGCGCCATAGCGTGGAAAAACTGCGCGCGCTGCACGGCGTCTCCAAACTGGAGATAGCCGGTTGGGTATTGCGCGGCACGAAAGTTGGGTGAATTGACGATTGTGGAAAGGTTTGGCGCCACTTCCAGAACAATCGGCTTGCCTTCCGCATCCACATAGCCTTCAAAAAATAAAGAAATGGGGACGATCTGCGTGGGGATGGTAGTGGTCTGGTTATTCCTCGGATTGTGGCCCACGACCGTATAGCGAAAAGGCTTGCCCTGGAACGCAAAAGAATTGTTGAAGTGGGGTACAGAGATAATGCGATCCTGGGCCAGAAACAAGTTGGCCTGGTCGGACATCTTGTTGCTCGCCTCAAAGTGCGCCTGGGCGCCGGACGCTTGAAGGAAGTTATCTTCCACTTCCACTGGAGCACGCGTGTTCAGAACCGGGGCCGCCTGCTGAGCCAAGCCTGCGGTCGCTGTCAATAACAGGGCCAACATGAGGAGCAGCGAGTGTGAGGCGGCCTTCACCATTCAGAAATCCCTTGTCTTCTGCCATCCGTCAAATACCGGCAAGCACTTCTGACCGGTGGCGCGCAAGCTGTTCTGCCGGGCAGACCAATCAGCCAAAATCAGCCCAAGCGGCAGAGGCTCTCCATAAGAGAAGCATCTATTGTGCCGCGAGTTGTGGGCGATTGTCGAGCGAAGAGTGTACATTTATGGCAAAAAGCTTTGTTTGTGTGGCAGTTAGCGAGTTCTGAAAGTGAGACAAAAGCCTGGCCCGCCAGCGCCAGAGAGGAATAAAAAAGCACCCCGGTTTTGCCGGGGTGCGTTAGTTCATAAGTGGCGCGCTGAAATCAGAACATCAATTTTATCGCCAGCTGCAACTGCCGTGCCGAACCGGAGTCGCCGGTGGGGAAACGCGTGCTGTTGATGATGAACTCGTTGGCAACACCCGGTCCTGTTAAGGCGGAGAGCACTCTACCCGGCTGACCGTAGTTCGGGTGGTTGGTCAGGTCGAATGCATCGCAGCGCAGTTGCAGGTTGATTCTTTCCGTTATTTTGGTGTTCTTGGCCAGCGCCAGATCCAGGTCGCCGAATCCCGGCCCGACGATGGAGTTGCGTCCCATGTTTCCCAGAGTAGTAGTGGGAATCAGGAATGTACCGGCAAATGAACCCGAGCTGGGGGCGATCCACTGTCCCAGCGAATTTCCGGTTACGTTGATCGGGCCAACAACAATCGGGGTAACAGTATTTCCCACCCCAGTAATCGTGGTGCTTGGAACCACGATGGTGAACGGGTTACCGCTCTGCAGCGAAAAGATCGGCGCCAGTTCCCATCCGCTTACAAACCGATTGCCTTTGAAGGGCAGATCGTAAACCGCATTCATCACGATCCGTTGGCGGGCGTCAAAATCCGAGCTGCCACGGCCGCTGGCGAGGTTCGTGCTATCCGGCAGGACAATACCCTGGAGATTGCGCGAGGCATCATCAATGGAGTGGGAGTATGTATACGACGCATTCAACTGCAGGCCGTGGGACATCTGCTTGTTGCCGCTGACCCACAGAGCGTTGTAGCTCGAATTAGAGTCGCTGTTGTGTTCGGTGATGCTGTTGGCCAGGGTAACGCCGGGCAGGATTGGGCTATTGGCGGAGAGAGTCGTGAAGGGCCTGGTCGGGTTCAAACCCTTAATTTGAGGCGACCCAAGAACGCCGAACTGGTTGATGTTTTGGTCAATCTCCAGGTGCGTTCCCTTGGATCCAAAGTAACCGACCATCATGGATGAACTGCGCGTAATCTGCTGCTGGACGTTGAGGTTCCAGGACTGGATATTTGCGTCCCGGAAGTTTGGATTGGTCATGCTGGGAGAGATGCTGGCTGGCGTGCCGTTAAAAAGAGCAGACAAGCCGGAGATGGGATTTGCCGCAACGCTAATGGGGAGGGCAAATGGGGGATTGGAACTCAAGCCCGTAACCATTCCCGTGATGGGTTCATCCACCTGGAAAGCGTACCCGCTGCGCAGCACAGTCTTGCCGTTATGGAAGATGTCCCAGGCGAAGCCTACCCGCGGCTGGAAATTCTTGTTGTTCTGTGCATAAGGTGTGCTTGTCGGGACTAGCATGCTTCCGGCACCCGCGCCCGGCACAAAGTTCACAAAGCGGCCATCAGCCTCAGTAGGAGTCATATTCCAGGCATACCGCAGTCCAAGCTCAACCGTAAGGTAGGGCCTAAACTTGAAGCTGTCCATGGCGAAGAAATCGAGGCCATTCTGAGTGATTCGGTTAGCCACGTTCCCCACAGTTCTGGCTGCCGAAGCCACTGTACCCGATTGGAATTGCGCCGAAGTATTGAAGATCAGCTGTCCGGGATCGCCGTTGAAATTGTCATTGCGGAAATCACGGAACTCGGTGCCAAACTTCATGGAGTGGCGGCCAACGATGTAACTCACGGTGTCGCCGATCACTGAAGTGGTATCGCCACGCCCCTGCGGGAAGCCGCGTTCTGCGCCAAACAGTAAGCCGCCGCCTTGATCCAGAACGTCGATGGTCGGCATAAACGCTTCATTTGGCCCTAACGCAGAGCCGAGACCGAGTGAGGCGGGACTGGTGAGGTTATTGGGTGTGAAGGTGATATGGATCCGGTTGAGTCCCAGATTCAGCTCGTTGACCAGAGCGGAGGTAAACACATGGGTCTCGTTCAGGGTAAAGACCTGCCTATGACCTTGGCGCGTGTCTCCAAATCCAGTGATATCGGCGCCCTGTGCCGGCTCCTGACGAAGGTCCCGCTGGTACACGTAGTATCCGTGCAGGCGGTCCCTGTCACTAAAGTTATGGTTGATGTCTCCCGTCCACTGGTCGATGTTGACCGGAGCCGTGCCGGAACCGGTGAACGCGTTGGGAACCGGTGAACTTCCGAGAGTCGTATTAGCATGCGGAACCAGGCCGAGCAGCGCATTGGCTACCGGGTTTCCGGCGGCCGCAATACTGGCCCTGCTGATGGTCGCAGGCGTCGGGCTGGTGTCCGGAAACACATTGCTCGTCAGGGTCAGTCCCTGACGATGCCGCAGTCCTTCATAGGTGAAAAAGAAAAACGTCTTGTCCTTGTAAATAGGGCCACCAAAATCGCCGCCAAACTGATTGCGCTTAAACGGCGCCATCGGCAGCGGAGTCCCGGTAGAGCTCAGGCTATTGTTGAATGCATTGCGGGCATCGAAGAAGTTGTTTCGAATGTAATCGTAGAGCTCGCCGTGGAATTCGTTGGTGCCGGAGCGGCTGGCAATATTGACGATCGCCCCCGCATTGCGCCCGTATTCCGCGCTGTAGGTGGAATTATCCACCTTGAATTCAGCTACCGTGTTGATGGTCGGCTGGAAGGTGACTTGGTTCTGCACCATGTCATTCAAGTTGATGCCGTTGACCATCCAGTTGACCGCATCTTCGCGGTTCCCGGCCGTATTCACGGCAAAAGAGCCCTGGCCGCGCAGGGGGGCGGTCAGGAAGCCATTCTGCGGCGGTGTGACGCTACCTGGTATCAGCAGCGCCAGATCAACAAAGTGACGGCCATTGAGCGGAATTTCCTGTACTGTACGCTGATCGATGGTCTGGCCGACCGTCATGGTGGTGCTCTCAATAATCGGCGCTGTTCCTTCTACGGTGACCACCTCGGTAGAGCTGGCGACCTTGAGCCCGAAGTTCTGCACAATGTTCTGGCTGACCTCGATGGTTACGTGTTCGGCTTGTTCGGCCTGGAATCCGCTCTGCTCGACCTTTACCTTATAGACTCCGGGCGGCAGGGCAGGGACCTCATAGTCGCCGGAGCTGCCGGTTGTGGTGGTGCGCTCGAGCCCTTTTGCAGGATCCGTCACCGTTATCTTCGCGCCGACAACGGCTGCGCCGGAAGCATCAGTGACGGTGCCTTTGATACTGGCGGTGGTTTGAGCGAATGCGACCGCTGCAAACAACAGAGTGAGCACGGTCAAGAGAAAAGTTACCTTCTTCGACATCTATCCCTCCTCGGAGGCTTGAAGTGACAGCAGAGTAATGACGGAATGAAATCAAAGAGCTAAGTAGATACACCAATAGCTCGCATCCTCTTAGGGGCACTCCAAGTACCATTTACTGAAATCCGGCAAATCGCTTCTCTTTCAGCCAGTTACCTTGGTTACGTGCAGCGCTGAGGAGGAGCAATATACCAAATTCCATATGCACAAAAACCACTCATATTGAATTTGGAACGGACGAAAGGTCGTTTATAAACACAGAAACATCAGAGTCGCACATCAGAAAAAATGGATTCTCGATGGACTCGCTTTGCATAGAAACTGCCCAATCGGCAATCGATTTCAATCAGTCAGAACCTATCTTGGGCCAATCAATCAAGGGCATTGCGATTGCGTGCCGAACCTGCGTGCGCGGGATCCACTGTCAGAGAGCGCTGCAAGACCATTTCCAGCGCAGTGCCCGTTTCCATACGGACTTCCTGGCCGCGGGTCAACAACACTTTGGCTAAGCCGACCGCGCCGCCAATGCCTCCGCCAATGCCTGCTCCCTTGACCGAAGCTGTGCTCAGCCCGCCAATGGCCGCCCCCGTCCCAGCTGTTGTGGCTACCGTTCCCGCATCTTTGCCCTTTTGGCCGTTTGCTTTCACGGTTCCTTCCTCGCCGGACATCGTGTGGTTTTCCGCTCCGGGAGTATTTTCCAGCGCGCCGGGTAGTTGAACCGTGTAACCGTCCGGATAGATGAGCGTACTGAAGTGGAGTTGAAGCTCTGCCCGGCCACTGACTCTGCCCGGCCGCTGCACACGCGTAATTTGCCCTTTCACGTAGGTGTGCGAGGGTATGACCATCACATTATCTTGCGTGACAGGAAATGCCGTCTCACAGTAGACGGAGTCGCCAACCCGTGCGCTCTTGGTATTGATGGGGCTCCGCAGGTGAAGCAGCACCGTTGTTCCCGCAGGAACGGTGATTTGTCTTGACTCGTTTTGGCTGGACGCGGCTGTCTGATCATTATTATTCTGAGTTTGCGCTCCGGCGATTGCCGACATACATGCAACGAGAATAAGAAAACGGCGCATGGCTCTTACCTCACTTCCGGATGATTGTAGGACTCCCGGCAGGAATAGTCACGCGACACTTTTCCCCAAGAGCCAGGATTTATAAGAACGGCGCTCGCGGCATTTCTTGCGTCTTCATGGCGCAGAAGAAACAGCGGCGCCGGCCATCTCTTCCAGGATTGCATCCGCCGCTCTAGCGGGATCGTCAGCCTGGGTGATGGGCCGGCCAACCACCAGATGACTGGCGCCAGCAGCAATCGCTTGCGCGGGCGTGGCGGTTCTTTCCTGATCATTTCGAGCACTGCCGAGAGGGCGCACTCCGGGGACCACGATCCCGAATCCTCCACCCAGCACTTTGCGCAGGGCAGCGACTTCCCTGGGAGAGGTAACGACGCCATCACACCCGCAAGAGCGGGCGAGGGAAGCGATACGCAGCGCCTGATCCAAGGTGGTCCCGGAAAAACCGATCTCCTGCAGGTCTGCATCGGTCAAACTGGTAAGCACCGTGACTGCCAGGAGGGAGAGCCGGTGGCCTGCGGCCTCTACCGCCGCTTTCAGCATTGCCTCCCCGCCACTGCCGTGCACGGTCAACATGCTGACGCGCAGCTCGGCGGCGGATTTAACCGCCTTGGCAACGGTGTTGGGAATATCGTGGAGCTTCAGGTCCAGGAAAACTTTGCGGCCGGAGGCGATGAGCTCCCTGACAATGCCCGGCCCCTCAGCGGTGAAAAGCTGGAGACCGACCTTGTAGAAGGTGACGGAATCGCCGATCTGCTGGACCAGTCGCTGGGCCGCGCTGGAGTCAGGCACATCCAGGGCAAGGATCAATCGTTCGCGATGTTCTTGTAGCGCTACCGGGGACATAGGGCTACGAGAATCATAGCCCTATTCGGTCAGATTTTGAATGGAAGCCACCGTTTCGGGTTCGACTATATCCAGCCGCACCCTTTCGACGCCAGCATGAAAGTCCAGCATGCGGGCGGCGCTATAGCTGAGATCCATGATCCGGCCCTTAATGTATGGACCCCGGTCATTGATCCGCACGATGATCCACTTACCATTCCTCAGGTCGGTCACCTTGACCAAAGTACCCAGAGGAAGCTGGCGGTGGGCGGCGGTCAGGTCAAACATGTCAAAGCCCTCGCCGCTGGCGGTGGCCCTGCCGTGAAATTGTTTACCGTACCAGGAGGCTTTGCCGATCTGGTACGGTTTAGGCGCTGATGGAGAAGCTTTGATCTTTGCCTTAACTTGGGATACGGGGTGATCTGGAACTGGAGCCGCCCCCACGTTGGCAACCAAAAACAGGGCTGCCATCAGAATGGACAGTACACGGTTCATTTACACTCCTTGTGAAATACAAAGTTGTTCCCCCTCGAAAAAGTTCTCTAATTGTATGGTTCTGAAAGACGAAAGTCCAATTTTGCAATCAGAATTAAAAAATAAAAGTGTTGCGTTTTTACCACGGTAATGGTAATCCATCTCTTATCGGTTCGTAACCCATTCTTAATCCATACCTTAGACCGTTCCGTTGGATGTGGCCTTCGCCGGGTTTAGTTGCTTTGGTTATGCATGTTAAGTGTGCATATGCAACGTTTTGGGAACTGGCGTCAAATGTTTAGGAAAGCCTGCAGCTCCCATATAATGCCTCTGCTTTGCATTCCTCCATGGAGACTGAAGTCAAATTTCGAATCGATGATCTGACTGAGCTGACGGCCAGATTGCGGAAGGCGAGCATTCGGCTGGCTACGCCCCGTACCCACGAGATGAATACGCTGTTCGATTTCCGAGCCCACACTTTACGGAAACAAGGTGCGTTGCTGCGCGTGCGCAAGTACGGAGACCGGTGGACCGTCACTTTTAAGGGTAAGGCCAGGATAGGGCGCTACAAGTCACGTCCGGAGATCGAAACCAGGGTCGAGGATGGCGAGGCCTTAACGTCGATTCTGGAGAACACCGGGTTTGTTGCGGTCTTCAGTTACGAGAAATTCCGCACCGAGTGGACTGACGGCCACGGTCAAATCGTGGTGGACGAGACTCCCATTGGCAATTTCGGCGAGATCGAAGGTCCGGGCAAATGGATCGAAGCCGTCGCGAGGCAATTGCATATTTCGCCGGCCCAGTACATCACAGACTCCTACGGCACTCTTTTCCAGAAATGGAGGCGGCACACCCGCAGCCGGGCAAAAAACATGTGCTTTGCCGAGGTGCGCCCCTGAAGAGGCTACAGCAAATGAGATTTTGGTTTTGCCCTGACCCCTGTTCCCTGTAACCTGTACCCTATATTCGGGAGGCCAATCAAAAAAATGTACGATTACATTATTGTGGGCGCGGGTTCTGCCGGATGCGTGCTGGCCAATCGTCTCACGGAAGATCCTTCCGTCAAGGTGCTCCTGCTGGAAGCCGGGGGAGCGGACTCCAGACGGGAAATACATATACCGGCAGCTTTTTCCAAGCTGTTCCAGACATCGTGTGACTGGGCTTACTTTACTGAGGCGGAGCCGCAACTGGAGAATCGCAAACTCTACTGGCCTCGGGGTAAGGTCCTGGGCGGCAGCAGTTCCATCAATGCCATGATCTACATCCGCGGCAATCGCGAGGATTACGATCAATGGGCTGCACTGGGCAATCCGGGCTGGAGCTTTGCTGACGTCCTGCCCTACTTCAAGAAATCTCAAAACCAGGAGCGTGGGCCATCCGAATACCACGGTACGGGAGGGCCGCTGAATGTAAGCGATCTTCGCAGCGCCAATCCGTTGTCACTGGCATTCGTGGAAGCGGCCGTGGAGGCTGGCTTCACGCGAAATTCCGATTTCAACGCTGCATCGCAAGAGGGTTTCGGGACCTATCAGGTCACGCAACAGAATGGCCGACGGCATAGCGCAGCAAACGCCTACCTGCGGCCGGCCATGGGCAGGCCCAACCTTAAAGTGATCACCGCCGGACACGCCAGTGGCATCCTGTTTGAAGGCAAGCGCGCGGTTGGCGTGAGTTTTCAAGAGGGCGAGAGCAACCGGCAGGAGCGAGCGGACCGCGAAGTGATCTTGTGCGCGGGAGCGATTGGCTCTCCCCAGTTGCTGATGCTTTCGGGTATTGGTCCCGGCCCTCAGCTCCGGACGTTCAGCATTCCCGTTGTTTGCGACCTGCCGGGTGTGGGAAGGAATCTGCAAGACCATCCTTCCGTTGGCCTTATCTACCAGTGCCTGGAGCCGGTCAGCCTGGCCAATGCTGAGAGCCTGACCAGCCTGCTGCGCTATATGTGCTTCAAGAATGGCCTCCTGACTTCCAATGTGGGCGAAGCCGGCGGGTTTGTGAAATCGTCTTCCGCGTGCCCGACGCCGGACATCCAATTCCATTTTGGTCCCGGTTATTTCAAAAACCACGGATTAGAGAAGATCAAAGAGCACGCCTTCAGCTTTGGACCAACGCTGGTTCGCCCCTCCAGCAAAGGCTCAATCACTCTGAAGTCCAGCAATCCGCTGGACTCGCCCCGCATTCTCGCCAACTATTTTGCCGATGGGCGGGACCTGGATGCCATGGTGGAAGGCATCAAAGTAGCGCGCGCTATCAGCCGCTCGTCCGCACTGGCCCGGTACCGGGGGCGCGAGCTTTTTCCCGGGGACGACATTCAGAGTGACGCGGGCTTTCGCGACTATGCGCGAAGAATCACTGAAACCCTCTATCATCCGGTGGGTACGTGCAAGATGGGAACCGATGCGGAGGCGGTGGTGGATTCCGAGCTGCGCGTCCATGGAGTGGAAGGGTTGCGCGTGGTGGATGCTTCCATCATGCCCATTGTTCCCGGCGGCAATACCAATGCACCCACAATCATGGTGGCGGAAAAGGCCGCGGACCTGATCAAGGGGGGCCGTCCGCGAGCGGCGACCATCCCAGCCGCTGAGACGCAATTAGCAATTTAGCAACTGGCAAAACCGAAATCAGCATTTGGCGAAGCTTGACTTCAAAATCATTCAAAGTGGAGCTTAAAACCTGCGCGGACGAAAATTGGCGGACCGACGGTGACTACCGGAGTTCTTCCGGTCATGATGCGCGAATTGGAGATGTTTTCCGCTGCAAGGTAGGTTTCTAACCCGTTGCTAAGGCGCTTGGAGACGTATCCATCAAGCTGAAAATAGGGGTCCAGTACCGAGGTATTCAAATCATCTTCAAACTGGCTGCTTGAGGCCCGGCCTTGAAGGGCCAGCGTCCATCCAGCGCCCATATGGTAAGTGGTTTGAAAAGTGAACTGGTGGGGCGCTATCTGGGGGATCTGCAACCCCAGGAGGCGTGGATTGGCGGAAAAGCTGGTGACCACAGCATCCGCAAACTGATATCCCGCCCTGAGATCCAGCTTCCGGAAATGCCACTCTGCATCCGTTTCAATGCCGCGGGTACGGGTGCGGCCGAGGTTCTGGCGCTGGTTGGTGATGAGTGCGGGAGTCGTGGTCAAAGTTACATTTGCAATTGGGTCCGAGACCTGCATCCAGAAAAAGGCGGCGTGGAGGCGGGTGCGTCCAAAAAACAGGTTGGCTCCGGACTCCGCGCCGGCCAGACGCTCCGCTGTTAACTGTGAATTTGCCAGGGTCACGGTGTTACCCAGGCGAAAGCTGCGGTACAGCTCGTTCAACGTGGGGGCGCGGAATGATTTGTACGCGGATGCCGTGAGCGAAAGATGGTTATTGACCGCGTAGAGCAGGGCGCCGCGCGGGCTAAACGCTCGTTTGTTCTGGTCGGGAAAGGCGGTGAAGGCGGGTTTGATGGTTGAAACCAGCGGGACGGTCTGGGAATGGGCATCGTAGTTGTCCCAGCTATCGTAACGGCCGCCCAGAGTAAGCAGCAGGCGCGAAGTCAACCGGACCAAATCCTGAAGGAACACTCCAGACGATAGCTGGCTTCCGCCGGCACTGACGTGCGATGTCGGACGCAGTGCGGCAAACGTTTCTTCATTGCTGAATCCGCGGACGAGGTTCGAGTCTGCGCCGCCGACCAGGGAATTGCGCTGACCAAATTCCCGCGACCACAGCAGGCTGCCGCCGATCCGTTGCGCAGGAACGTGCTGGGCGTTGACCAGGGACTCGCTATTGCGGTTCAGGGCTATGCTGGAAAATGTCTGGTTGAAGCTTTCTCCGTCGCCGTATCCGCGTGCCTGCAGGTTGCCAATTACGGACGTGATGTTCGTGCCGCCGCTGACCTCCCAGAGCTGGGTGTCATTCTTCTGGACGACGGTGCCATTATCGCGCACTTCATTGTAGAGAGATCCCGTCGCAAATACGTCGCCAGCGCCGAATTTTCGCCTTAGCGTGCTGCCGACCTCCTGATGGTAAGAATTAGCAGGGGTATCCACAGTGCCACGCTGATCGGAAGGGACCACGATGTAGCCCGCCGTGCGAAACACCTCACCAGAACTCTCCAGGAGCCAATTTCCCAGCTTCAAGGAGTTCATGGCAGAGACTTCCGGCGTGCCTTCAGTTCCCATGGAGACGTCCACGGAAGAAAGATTCCGTTCCCCGTCCCGAGGAAGTATGTTGATGACCCCTCCCAGAGCGCCGCTACCGTAGAGGCTGGAGGCCCCGCCACGCAGAACTTCCATTGCGCCAACCGCCTCGCTGGGAATGCGTCCCCAATAGACCCATCCACCAAACGGATCATTGAGTGGAATGCCGTTGTACAGGACCAGGGCGCGACTGGCGCCGCTGGCGCCGATGCCGCGGAGCGATACTCCTTGTGATGTAGGGTTCGCTATGCGGCTGCCGGAGCGGCGGAACAGAGTAAAGCCGGGAATCTGCCGAAGCGTGTCGTCCACGGTCTCAGCGGCGGTTGAGTCCATTGCCGAGCGTGGAAGCACACTGATGCTCTCCGCAGTGTCGCTCAGCCTGATGTCAGTGCGGTTCGCCGTAACATTGACCTCCTGCGCTACCGGCGCAGGAGCAAGCACAACATCCGCCAGGACCTCCGCTGCTGGAAGCGACTTCTGAAAATGGGCAAACCCTGAGGCCTCCACGATGAGCGCAACGGTCTCTTCAGGAACTCCTGCCAGGCTGAAATCCCCAGCGCTCGTGGTTTGGGTTGATTGCTTGTAGCCGGGGCCCTGAACCGTTACACGGGCCGCCGGGACCACTGCGCCAGCCTGGTCGTGCACGGTTCCGTGAACGGAACGCGAAGGCGTCTGTGCACAGCAGAATGTCGCCAGCAAAAGGCAGACAAAACGGTGCGTCCTGAAATGAAACATATTTTTTCCAATCAGGCTGAATTTCGTTCAATGACCGTAGATCAGTGTACGCGGATACGGCTCGAAACCAAACCCCGCAGCTCATTTCCCATGCAGAAAATCATTCACCGTCTTGATGTACAAGTTAGGTTGGTCCACAAATGCCAGGTGTCCTGCCTCGGGCACGATGGCCAGTTGGGAGCCCGTGATTTTCTCGTGCATGGTGCGGGAGAGGGAGGGGTTCGATTCATCGTGATCACCACAAATGACCAGAGTCGGCACGTGGATGGTTGAAAGCCGGTCTGTGTACTCAACCGATTTCAGGTTGCCGTCCACAATGAATTCGCCGTGCGATCCCCACATTTCCCGGTAGAGGTCCCATGAGTTAGTGGTGTTGCCGGCGGCTGGGTCGTAATTCGGATCCGGGCGCCGCTGATAAAGATAGGGAAAATATCCATCGCCCCAGGCCAGCCGGGCATAATCGTCCGGATAGCGGTTCTTTTCCCAGTCTTTGCCTTTGCCAAAAAGGCCGGCTTTCTCAAGCGCATCCAGCCTCTGCCGGGCTTCCTGCGGCATACTTTCTTTTTGGCGGGCCAGGACTTCATTGAAAGCGGCGGTGCTGGAGAAGGTGCCGCCCAGAATCAAATGGGTCAGGTTCTTTTGATATTTCAGCGCGTAGGCCTGGGCCAAAACACCACCGTAGGAATGTCCCAGCAGATTGATTTTGCCCAGATTAAGGGCCTGGCGAACGGCTTCCACGTCTTCCACCATGTTTTCCACAGTGTACTGGCTTACATCCTCCAGCTTTTCCGAACGGCCCGAGCCGCGCTCGTCAATGAAGATTATTTTGTTGGTCCGGGCCAGCGGCAAGAGATACGGCAAGAAATAATCGTGGGATGCTCCCGGCCCACCATGGACCACCATCAGCGGCGCACCGCGGCCTATGATCTGGTAATAGATCAAGACGCCATGGGCGTCAACAAAGCCGTCTTGCAGGGGGTAGACGTTGGCATTGGTCCCGGTGCCGGTAGCGTGTTTCGTGTTGACCGTTTGTGCGACCGCAGAAACAACCATCAGAGCAGTAACAGCAATGAGCAGTGGTTTTTTCATGCCGCGCATTATAGCAATCAGGATCAGGGGAAAGAGGACGGAGGCAGGGGAGGGAAGAGCAAAACCAAGTGCAAAGTCTTACCACAGAGGCCAGGCCAGGTAGCTCGTACTTGCATAAATCGCCGTTTAAACCCAACCTTGTTCGCGGTGGACAAAGTTGGAATCCGAGCTGCCCGGCGTTGGTTTTGCCAGCATGCGTAACAGCGTTACAACCCTTGTCTTTATTGACGATGGACTGAACCCCAAAAATGAGACAGTGAGGAACGTTACACTTTGCAGTAAAGGGGTTGCAAAGTGCAAAAGAGGAGAAGGAACGGGCGGTATACGCTGGAGTTCCAGCAGTATGCCGTGGAGCGAATGAAAGTGGCGAGC
>DATGJZ010000056.1:0-5387 GCA_035294925.1 Candidatus Angelobacter sp.
GAATCGGGCGAAGTGATGATGCGGGCGGTGAACGCCGGGCCGGGGCCGAGATTGCCGGTATAGACGGTATCGGCGCCCACGATCAGGTCGTTGGCGTTGCTGGTGGTGGCCGAACCGCTGTTGGCGGTGTTGCTACTGCCCACCGCCGCCGCGGTCCCGTCCAGAGGAGCGGTGGTATCCACGTCGTTGTATTCCAGGATGCGAACATCGGGATAACTGGCCGCCTGGTTGAAGTTCACCGTGACCGTGTTGGCCCCGCCCCGGATGTTGCGGGCGTAATAAATGGCCTGGGTCATGGCGGTGCCGCGGGTGGGGCCCACGGCCAGGGCATAGCTGTTGCCGGCGCTGTCGACGACCGAGGAGATGGAAGAGGTGGCATCATTCCAGCCCACCACCACCAGGTTGAGGTCGCCGGCGATCTGCGAGGAACGGTAGGCCACGGGGACCGAGGCGGTCGAGCTTTGCGGCGTGGCCGCGTTCACCTGCACGAAGGTGATGCCGTTCGGGGGCGGGCTGCTGGCGCCGATGTGCACGAATTTCGCGACTGATGGCACGCCGCTGTTGTTCACCAAGAACAGCATGTAATATCCGGGAGGCAGGATATTTGTGTTTGAGGGCACACTAGCAGTAAGCACGCCGGAGCCGGCGGTGAACGAGAGCCCCACCATCCTCTGGTCCATGTTGAAGGCATGGGTAACCGAGCCGTTCCGTATCAACACCACCGAGGAAATGCTTGCTGCGTCGGGCGTTTGCACCTGAAATGTGCTCCCATAGTAGGCCGAGGCCGGAACGCTGGTGATGGTGGGACGGGTGGCAGGAACCGTTTGCCCAAAAGAATTGGTAGTGAACAGATAAGCCGGCTGGTAAATCTCCATGTGGGTTTCATATGTGCCGCGTACGGGGTTGCCGCCCGCCACCCAGACGGTGGCATCGGGTAGAAGCAAAGATACGGAGTGGTAAAGACGCGCGTAGGCCTCGCTGCCGGCAGATTTCATCGTTTGGGCAACGGGATCAAATAGGTCGGCCGCAAGGCTAGCGGTGCTTGAGTCTTCATCATTCACTGAGCCACCGACGGCCAGCACGGTCCCCGTAGGCAGGAGAACGGCATTCATTTCGATACGTGCTTCTGACATGGGCGTGGAATAGGCCCATGCCGGCGTGGCCGCGCTTAGATTAATGATTTCGGTGGTGTTGGTTGCTGGATTACCACCTCCCATAATCATGACCTTGGGCGTGTAACCGTTCTGCGGCGTCAACGGTAGCAGAACGGAGGTTCCATAGGTTCGCACGCCCGCGTAGTTGGTATTGGCGACATTGGTTTGCCAAGTATGGGCGATGGGGTCGAACAGCGCTGAACTGGTCCCGGGACCAGAATAAAAAACCTTACCGTTAGGCAGCAGGTGTAAGCGAGGGTATAAAGGTGGCGTCCAACCCGCGAGATACTGCGTGCTCCAACCTGTATTCGGGGTATAAAGCTCCACTGCTTTATTAGTGTTGCCGTTCTCATCGCTGCCGGAGAAAACCATGACCAAACCGTTGCCCAGCACCAGGCCGGTCGGATACCACCGTCCGTGCGCCATACTTTGCTGGTTGATAAAGTTGCTGGTGGAGGGATCGAAGGTGGCTGTGGTGGCCAGACCATGGAAGGGGTCATACTGCAGCGTGCCCCCGAAGACGAACTCGCGTCCGTCTGGCAGTCCCACCATTCCGTTGCAGAACATGTCCCAACCAACGTTTTGAACCGAAATGGTTCCCGTCGCAGGGTCCCAGACGGCGGCTTGCAAGATTCCATTGGTCAAGTTGGCAGGGTAGTTGCCTGAACCGGCGACAACAAGTACTTTACCGTTGTTCAGAAGCGCTGCATGAACGGGATTGATGGGCATGGTGTACGTAAGGGTTGACCACTGCCCAGTGTTCTGTGCCTGCCCGACTGAGGGAAGAACCGCGGCCACGATGACGAGCAATAAAGACAGGCAGGCCGTTAGCAGTTGCCTTCCGCACCAGACTTCCGTCCGGTAAACAAATAACGCCGGGCTCACAGATTCCTGCATTGTGGTCATTGTTTTGCCATAGAGCCCTGGCCCTGATCAGTCTCACAGCGTCCGCTGGGGCTGCCATTCAATACGAAGCTCAGGTTGAGCAAGGTTCCCGCTGGGTCTATGTCTCCGCGGAATGTAATGGTATCGCCATCGGAATCGCTGCCACCGAGAACAATGTTGTTGCCCACCATGGTCACTATCAAGGTGCTGTTCTTGACACAGGGGTGAACGATGGTTGCCCTCGCGCGAAGGTTGCCGCGCACGTCTTGTGTGATGGCTAGGGACACCGGAAAAGAAGCAAAATTATGCGACGAGAACCGGCCGGACCAGTTGCCAACTGCGTGCGACTGGCCTTGAGCGATCGCCATTCCACTCGTCAAGGCAAGGGCGACCAACAGGCGCTGCAAACTTAGCGCAATGTTTTGGGCCTGGCACTTCCCATTCCTGTTCATAATCCAGGCTCCTTCCACTCAATGCCGCCATAATGTCAAGAATGGCGGACGGGCTTGAGTACCCATTTCTTCTCAGACGGTTGGATACCCGCTTCTCAGACGAGGATAGCCGTTGTTTTGGTTGTCACCGAGAGACAACAAATGGCCTATGATTCACAGGTCATGATCCTAAGCAAAGAGAGGTCCAATGTACGTTTCCCGTAGAGATTTCCTTTCCTCGATGGGCGGAGCCGTAACCGCTACGGCCTTGTCCCCACAAATCTTGAGTGTTCCGCTTGCAGCGGCCGGCCGCACCCCCACCAAGGCGCCTATATTATTGAATAGAAATGAGAACGCCTATCCTACATCACCCGCTATCTTGAATGCCCTACGCTCCGCTTCGGCGTTTTCCAATCGCTATCCCTACCCCGCTTTGAACGATGCTATCTCCGAAATCGCCCGTTTCCATGGAGTGGACGAAAAAATGGTTCTTCTCGGTTGCGGATCGACCGATATTTTGCGCATATGTGCCAATGCATTTCTCACTCCCGGGCACACTTTGGTCCTCGCCGACCCAACCTTCGAGGCCATCCGGGACTGTGCGCAGGCGGTCGGTGGCAAGGTTGTTTCAGTTCCACTGAACCACAGATACGAGCACGACCTGGAAACCATGCTCGCTCGCGCCGATTCCCGCACCACCCTGGTCTACATTTGCAACCCGAACAACCCCACAGGCACCATCACGCCTAGAAAAAGGCTGGAAAGCTTTCTGAGAGCTCTGCCGCAGGATATCTACGTGCTAATTGACGAGGCCTACCACCATTACGCCGGCGCTTCGAGTGAATATGCCTCGATGCTCGAGCCTGCAGCCAGCGACCCCCGTCTGATCGTGACGCGGACTTTTTCCCAGGTATACGGGCTGGCTGGAATGAGGGTCGGTTATGCGGTGGCGAATGAGTCTACGATTCGCAGACTCCTTCCCTATCAATTGTGGGCTGGTGTAAATGTGGCGGCAGCGCTCGCCTGCAGTGCCGCCCTCAAGGACACTGCATTTCTTCGGCTGGCAGTCAAACGCAACCAAGACGACCGGCAGGAATTCTTTAATCAGGCCCAAGCGCGCGTGTTGAAGCCCCTGGATTCGCACACGAATTTCTTTTTCATGGATGCCGGGCGCCAGGCGAGCGGCGTGATTGCGCACTTTAAAAGGCATAACGTCCTGATCGGTCCCGAGTTTCCTTCTATGAGTACCTTTATCCGGGTCACTCTAGGTCTGCCCGATGAGATGCGCGAGTTCTGGCGGGTTTGGGACCTGTTGCCCCCGGGCAGAATGAGTATGTAGCGCGGAGGAGCTAGCGCTGGGTGGGAAGGAGATGGAGGGATAGCATCTTTCGTGTCCGGATCCTGGAGCGATGTTTCTTGGCAAGTGTCGACCTCTGGTCAGCCGTGCAATCTTCCTAATAAAGTTCGTGGAGAATTGGGATGCAACAAGGCGAAAAAACGCTAATCGGCAGGAGATACCACGCGGCACTGCGCCGGTTGATCCGCGCGTCATTCTCTTTCTGGGAGAGGGTCGGCATCCATGTGACGCCGGTCCATTACATGCACCCCGTACCGGATCTGCGAGAACTAAAACCCGAAATTTGGAGCCAACATTCCGAACTCGTTGGGATCAACATGAATGAAGAGGTTCAGTTGGGCCTGCTCGCTCAATTTACCGCCGACTACAAGCAGGAATATTCGCAGTTCCCTCGCAAGAAGACGCCGGTTGCACACCAATATTATGTTAACAATGGTCTGTTTGAGTCGGTAGATGGCGAGATCCTCTACTGCATGGTTCGATATTTCAAACCCGCACGAATAATCGAGATAGGATCCGGCTTCTCCACTTATGCGGCCGCTCAAGCGCTGCTCATGAATGAGAAAGAGAATGGTAAACGAGGAACGCTCATCGCCTGCGAACCATATCCAAACAAGACACTTGAAGCAGGGTTTCCCGGACTTGCGGGCTTGATTCGCCAGCGGGTCGAGCATGTCCCGATGTCGCAGTTCACAACCCTCGGCAAGAACGACATTCTGTTCATCGACTCCAGTCACGTGATCAGGATTGGCGGTGATGTTCAACATGAATTTCTCGAAATACTTCCTCGGCTCCAGCCAGGAGTGGTAATCCACGTCCACGACATCTTCTTACCGGCAGAGTATAAGCGGGAGTTAGTTGTGTGCGAGCACCGGTTTTACACCGAACAATATTTGCTTCAGGCTTTCCTGGCCTTCAACAATAGCTTCCGGGTTCTATGGGCCAGCAGTTACATGCATCTGCGACATCCCGATAAATTGGAAGCTGGGTTCGCGTCCTATGATCGTTTTCGACGTTGGCCAGGAAGCTTTTGGATGCAGCGAGTACAGTAACTTGCCACAGACATCTTTGGGCAGCTCAACTGGCGAGAATGATTACATTGTGAGGACCGCGCGGAAGCGAGCCTTGCCCTCCGCAACCCGATCATAAGCCTTAGGCGCCTCCTGCAATGGGTAGGTCTCGACAATCGTTCTCACTTTCCCTTGCGCGACGAAATCAAGTGCTTCGTACAGATACTCAGGGCCGTTTTGCTGGCTGCCGATTATTCGAATGCGTTTTCCGATCAGATCCATGAGCGAGACCGAAAGCGGTTCCGCATCTGCACCCATCGTTACGAGCCGGCCATCCGGCCGTAATCCCTGAATGCTGTCCACCATCGACCTGGTCGAATTTGAAGTACTGAGAATTACATCCGCGCCTCCCGCTGCCGCAAGGCTCTTTCCGTCGCGGACAATCTGATCCGCACCGAGATTGCGAATCATCTTATCTTTGTCTGGGGAATGCGAAACGGCGATGGTTTCGAAGCCCGCGGCCTTCGCATATTGCACCGCCAAGTGCCCA
>DATGJZ010000057.1:0-24834 GCA_035294925.1 Candidatus Angelobacter sp.
GCGGGTTGCTCTCCAGCAGAGCCCGCTTGCGCTTCACCAGCCGCCACGATTGTGAACAAAAAGGGTTTTGTTTGAATAGTAAATTCCATCTAACGGCACGTGTAACGATTGCCTACTGTCTCACCTCAGGGGTGCAGTCCAACGATTTCTGATTTTTCTCATCCGTAACCTGCGTTGGCTTTGGGGTGGGTTGGCTCCTTTGGCTGCGCAACCTCGCTTCGAGGACAGGCTACATTGCCGGCAACACCAGAAGCCGCAACTCCGCAACAACCTCACTCCGCCGTCGCCCGACAGGCACACTGTGTACCTCCATCCGGCAGGATAGCCAAGGAACACTGGCGGCGCAACTTTAGTACACACAAATCTTCGGGTTGCCAAACAGCCGTAATGGGATCTTTTGGTTTGAAGGCTTTCAGTGAGACCTTGGATTTAGTGTGCGATCCACGTGTTCAGGGTCGCGGGCAATTAGAGTTAAGTATGCCTTTGTTGGCTGATCCGGCTCTGCACGGCCCTGTTCCCAATCGCGCAGCGTGCCCAGCGGGATGTGATAACGAGCGGCGAATTCTTCTTGCGTCAGATCCAGAGCGCGGCGGATCATTTTTGCCCGCGGGGTTCGCTTCATGCGCCTAAAGTCGGATTCGGTGAGCGGCTGAGCATCGGGATCGCCAAGTGCGGCTTGCTCAACAGCATCAGCACTCATCGACCGCAGAGGTTTAGGAGTTTTGACGGAAATAGTCTTCTTGCTCATGTGCTGTCGCCCTTCTAGCGGAAATGATTCGAACACGATCCTCACGCTCGGTGTAAGCCACAAACAGAATGACCTGGCCCTCCATCATGCCGATGACGACAAATCGCTCTTCGCCGTATTCTTCGCGGTCATCACTGCGCTCGATGGCAAATACGTCTCGGAAAACTGACCGCGCCAGATCAAAGCTGACTCCATGCGTGCGCCAATTCGCTTCGGCCTTGGCTTCGTCCCATTCGAATTTCAAATTTCATGCTACTACTGGAATCCCGTACACGTCAATTGCAAAAGTCAACAGAAGATGGTCGCAGATTAAAGACCCTTTGGCCGCGAATCAACGCAAATTCCAAAACAAAGAATGAGGGAAAATCGTCGCAAGCGGCGAAGATCTTGAGCACTAACGTACGGGATACACGGAGAAGAGCTGCACAACATTCAGAGGTGAACTGGGTTAGAGTACTTGCATGTCACGCTTGGGAACAGTTGCGTTTGCCGTCCTGCTGTTGCTGGGATCGCAGGCTGCGCCAGCATCAGACAGCGACAAGAGCAAGGATAGAGACAAGCACGCGAAAACTCCTCCCAAGCCTCAAACGCTCTCCGAGCATGATCGTGCCGTGCACGCGCTTCAGCGGCTGACCTTCGGTCCACGTCCAGGGGACATGGAGAAGGTGCTGGCGATGGGCGTGGACAAGTGGATCGAGCAGCAACTGAATCCATCGCAGATTCCTAACCCCGCGCTCGATGGCAAGCTTGGGCAGTACCGAACGCTGCGCATGCAGCCGCGAGAACTGGCGCAGGCCTTTCCCACCGGACAGATGATCCGGGAGGCAGCAGAAGGGAAGAGGCCTTTACCCTCCGACCCAATCCAGTATGGCCTTTGGGAGCTCCTGGTAGACAACTATAAGGAACAACAGAAGGCCAATGCTGCCGCGCAAACGCCTCCGGCGGATGACGCAGCCCGAAAGAGCATGGAAGCAGAAAAGAAAACTGCCGAAGATGCGAAGAAAGATGCGGCGGCACATCTCGGCGACATGCTGCTGACCCTGCCCAAGGCAAACCGAATGACCAGCTTGATGAAGCTGCCGCTCAATGACCGTCGCATCCTGGCGCAGTACATCCCCGGCGATGCTCGGGGAAAGCTGGCAGCGGACTTCTCTCCTCTCGAGCGGGAAGTCTTCTCCGCCATGAATGGCAATCCTACAAGCGTTGTGGTGTCAGAGCTGCAACAGGCCAAGATCATGCGCGCCGTTTACAGCGAGCGGCAACTCGAAGAGGTGATGACGGACTTCTGGTTCAATCACTTCAACGTATTTATCTACAAAGACCAGGACCAGTATTTCGTCACCAGCTACGAGCGTGATGTGATCCGTCCCAACGCGCTGGGCAAATTCCGCAATCTGGTGGAGGCTGTAGCCAAGAGCCCGGCCATGCTGTACTACCTCGATAATTGGCTCAGCGTCGGGCCAAACTCCCAGGCTAACGGTGTGCGGCCAGGCCAGCCACCCAAGCCCAATGCTTCCACGCGCGGCCTGAATGAGAATTACGGCCGCGAACTGATGGAATTGCACACCCTGGGCGTGGATGGAGGCTATACCCAGACCGACGTTACGCAAATGGCGCGCATTTTTACCGGCTGGACGATTCAGCCTTTTGACCAGGGATGGGGATTTTTGTTTGATCCCAAACGGCATGAGCCTGGGCCTAAGATCATTCTCAACCGCACGATTGAAGAGGCCGGGATCAATGAGGGCCAACAGGCTTTGGATATCCTCTGCAAGAGTCCGGCCACAGCCCGATTCATCTCCACCAAGCTGGCGCGCAGGTTCGTCGCCGACGATCCTCCACCAGAGCTGGTGAAACAGATGGCGCAGACTTTTCTCCAGACCGATGGCGACATTAAAGAAGTGCTGCGCACCATGGTTGGTTCCAGGGAATTCTGGTCGCCGGCGGTGTACAGAAAGAAGGTGAAGACGCCACTGGAATTTGTGACCTCGGCCATTCGGGCCACGGGAACCCAGATTCAGAATCCCCAGCCGGTGGTCCAGGCCCTGAATAAGATGGGAATGCCGCTCTACCAGATGCAGCCTCCCACCGGGTACTCGGCCAGGGCTGAAGCGTGGATGAATTCGGATGCGTTGCTGGAGCGCTTGAATTTCTCCACGGCCATCACCGCCGGGAATATGGGTGGAGTAAATTTCGATCCCCTGCGGGTACTTGCCTTAGGGCTGCTCGCCCGCGCTCCCAAAGAGGAGATCGTCCCGGTGAATACCAGTGGCGGCACTGATGCCGCCGTGACCCTGGTGGAAGATGCGCTGATCGGCGGTGAGATTTCCAAAAATACTGACAAGACAATCCGCAAATCGCTGGACGATCCTCAGATCGGCGGCAATCTCCTCACCGATCCCTCCAAACCGCTGGCGATGATCATCGGGCTCACGCTCGGATCACCTGAATTTCAGGTGAAGTGAAGGAGCAGTCGGGTGACATGAATTATCTGGAAGATACAGAAGATGCAGAGTGCTGCATGGGAGCCATAGCCTGGATTATCTCCGGCGACCAGAGCGGTAGTGCTGGTCCTCCTTTCTTCGCCAGCTCGCGGGCTGCATCATTATATTTGGCAAACAGCGCTGCAGGGTTGCACATCGTCTCAATCAGGCGCTCACGTCCATAGACTTCTTCGATGGTAACTGCTATCTTCCAGCCTACTGTGTACCAGGGGCCCTGGATGCCGAAGTAGGTATACGCCTGCTCGCTGGCTTGGTCTTTATTGAGTTCGCCACTCAGGATCTTGCGGAAGAACTGATCGAGATCCTGCTGGTTCTTGTTGAAGCCGGCTATATCGTGGTCCCAGCGCTGCCGATCGGCGATTGGACTGACGGCGTGAGGATGCACATCCTTGCCGCCGGCCGCTGCCAGCATGGCAAATCCTTCGCCAAAAGCGCTGGCCCAGTTAGCCACCGTTTGTACGCGGTCTGACTGTTTCGCCTGGAGGTCTTCGTCGCTTTTTGACGGACAGCAGGTGCCGAAGCCAATGTGATGCAGCTCATGGGCCACAGTGTTTTCGAACTTCTCCCGTGGGACTTCGGGATCGAGATAAAGAATGATGGCCGGATCTGTACCGACTTCAAAGACAAACGAATTGGTCAAGGGCTTGATTTCGATATAGACGGTGGCATGGATATGCGCTTCTTTAGGGAGATACGCCAGGGCCAGACGAGCGGGTCGGTCCATGCTGGCACGCGCCCACGTCTTCAAAGCCTGCCGCAGCTTTGGCGCCTTCTGCAGCAGATCGTCGGAAAGCACGAACTTTTTGAAGTCGTCTTCAGTAAATGCCCGGTCCATGGACTCTTCACGTCTTTTCAACCGCCGATAGCCGTCCGAATTGAAGAGCCGCTGCCAGTCGGCGTCGTTCACCGGCGTGCCGGCTTCTCTGTCGCCCAGAATGACCAGCACTGCGTCGGCTTCGTCGGTTACCAGGCGAACGCGCACTTGATCGGGGGTGCGGTCGCCCGCGGGTGTGACTGCAAGAAATAAACCCAGAAAAATAGGAAGAAGCATAACGGTCTTAGACTGTCGATGATGAGAACCGTTAGTTAACGTCTTTTCATGACTTAAATTGGGGAGTACAAATCGAGTATCACGACGGCCGGAAGTAGCCGGTACTTTTTCGTGCATGAAATCTGCGGCGGAGCATTCATACACGTCAGGAGATCATGAATGAGAAAACGATATTTGGGTCAGAGCGTGAAGCCCATTCTGCTGGTGCTCATGCTCTGTTTGCCAGCTACTGCCGTCTTTGCGCAGAAAGAGGAGCCACCAAAGCCGGCGCAATCGATCGCGCAGCTCCGTCAACAGTTGGAGAAAATCCTTCAGGACACACATACGCCCGGCGCATCGGTCGCCATCGTGCACCGCGATGGTCCCGAATGGGTTGCAGGGCTTGGCAAATCCAACATAGCCGCGAATCAGGCCGCCACGGACGAAACGCTGTTCCGCATCGGTTCGACTTCGAAGGCCTTCGCCTCGCTATCCATCCTCAAGCTGGTGAATGAAGGCAAGCTTTCGCTCCAAGACCCGGTGCACAAACTCGCGCCCGAGATCTGGTTTGAGAATCGCTGGGAAGCCACTGACCCGGTACGCGTGGTTGATCTGCTAGAACACACGACCGGCTGGGACGACTGGCATCTGCGGGAGTATGCCAAAGATACAAGGGGCATGACCCTGCGCGAAGGACTCGACTATGACCATCACTCCCGCGTATCACGCTGGCGGCCGGGAACGCGCATGGCATACTGCAACTCCGGGCCGCCGGTTGCAGCCTATATTGTGGAGAAGATTACCGGCCAAGCATTCGAGGATTACGTCACGCAGAATTTCTTTCTGCCCATTGGCATGAAGACGGCCACCTATTTCGAACAGCCTTCGCCCCAATTGACCACCCTCTATCATGGGGACGGCAAGACGGCGTACCCCTACTGGAACATCCTGGAACGTCCTTCCGGCGCAATCAACGCCTCTGCTAAAGACATGGCTGCGTACGTGCAGTTTTACCTGAATCGCGGCGCCGTAGGCGGGACGCAGATCATGCCGGCAGTCTCCATCGATCGCATGGAAACACCAACCCGTACGTGGGAAGCGCAGGAGGGCCTGAAATTCGGATATGGCTTGAGTAACTACACATCCGCCAACGATGGCTTCGTGTATCACGGACACGGTGGCGCCGTGCGAGGCGGACTAACGGAGATGGCGTATATGCCGGAATTCGGCGTGGGCTACTTCTACAGCATCAACGCAGCCAATGGCCAGGCGTTCGGCAAGATCGGCGACGCGATCCGCGCATACGTTACGCGCGGGCTCACCAGGCCGCCGTTGCCCGCCACGGCCCAACTGCCCGCCGACGCCCGGCAGTATGCCGGCTGGTATGAGCCCGCATCTCCGCGCGGAGAACTCACTCGCTTTATTGATCGTTTTGGGTTGTATCGGGTCCATTTCGAACACGGCAATCTGGTGTTCTCAAACATGATCGGGACAGGGAATCAATCTTTCGCACCTGTTGATGGCGAGCAGTTTCGGCACCTTCCAAAGGAGCGACCAGCCCCACCGATTGCGACCGGGGCGCTGCTTGTACCCAATGCCGAGGGACGATTTGTCTACTTCGGAACAACGTGGAAGCGTGTCCCCACGTGGTTTGCTGCCGCCGAGGCGGTTCTCGTCATATGGTTCCTGCTTGCCTTCGTTTCGGTCCTGCTCTATGCCCCGTTCTGGATCTTTGGTGGTCTCATCAGGAAGCGCCGCCGTCCGGCCGAACGCGCCATACGTCTCTTGCCTCTGATCGCCATGCTGAGCCTGGTGGCGGCCCAAATCCTCTTTGTGCAGGCTGGCAACGAAATGATTGCGCGCCTGGGAAAGCTGACCATTTGGTCATTTGGCATCTTTCTCACCACATTGATCTTTGGCGTGGCCTCTATAGCCAGCGCCGTCGCCTTATGGCTGGCGCGGAAGCGTGAGATACGCGGCATTGTCCGCTGGTTCTCGACGGCCATAACTTCTGCACTGCTGATTGCCACCGCGTATTTTGCCTATTGGGGAGTCATTGGAATCCACACCTGGTCCTGACTGCGTGCCGACCGATACGACAGATCTCAATAACGAGGATTTCGAACCATTACGCTTCCCGACTGCCTGAACAGGGCTGACCTGATCTCACGATTTGTTTACCTGCTCAAATACTTTTCCGGCAGCGGATGTCCCGCGGACTCAACTTCCCAGTAGATGGTCAGCACCCACCAGCGGGTCCCGTCGTTGAACAGTTGAAAACTGTTGATGCCACGGGCGAACGGTTTTTCTCCTTTGGCGTGGCGTGACTCGTAGGTGCTCCAGACGTGGGCAATGTGGTCCCAGACTTCAATGCGATTGCTGACTTGAGCTTCAAAAAAGCCCTCTATGTTAAAGACCCCCGTGGCCCGCTCGATGTACTGGTCCAGTGTAAAGTTGAAGACGCTCACCTTGCCGGCATCATCGCGACGGCTGGGCATCAGTCTTGCATCGGTGTAGAAGAGGGAGCGGAAGCGGCCCCAATTGCGCGGTCCGATGGGTCCGGAAATCGCGTCATAGACAGCGCTGATGATGTGTTCGATGGTGTCCACATCGCCGGCATTCGCCTGAGGGGAAGCGGTTGCAGGCGGCGTTTGCTGACCCTGCGCTTGCGCCCGTCCGTTCACGGGCATCAGCAAGAGTGCCGTGCAGGCTAAAAGGAGAATTTGCAGTGGGTTACTCATGGCCAACAATGTAACAGAAAGGGCAATGAGCAAACCGCAATTAGCAAATGGCAAAAGCAAGACCTTAACACTCATGACCCTGACTGCAGCGATTGGGCTTATTTGCTTTTGGAAGGCGCAGATTAGAATTCTCCCATTATGGTCCACGCCTTGTCCTTTACAAATCATGATATTGTCATCGTTAATTCCTTCCCAATTTGGAATACAATTCTTCAACGCGGAGGCCCTCTGGACGGTGCTCGAAGCACAGTTCAGCGGGACCTCTTTGATTCAAGAGCAAAGGAGATCAATCCATGAAGAAACTTACGTTGATTAAACTTTTTCTAGTCCTTGCGACGGCCTTGGCTCTCTATGGCCAGTCGACACCGCCGCCAGAAACATGCCCGTCGTTTTGCTTCCATTTGACCTGCGGCGGTGGGCAGCGTGCTCACTGCAACAGCAAGGGACAATGCGTGTGCCCGTAAGATCTGCTTCACTGAAACCTAAGACATACTGAAAATCACCGGCCGGCCTTCTGCAACGTGAGATTTGGGTTCTTGTGAGCCTAATTTCGTTCACAGGAGGTCGGCCCCTTTTTAAGATCGAACCACTCAATTTCCAGCACCTCCACCGACGACGCGATGGCTGCGTTCCAGCTGCCTGCGGCCGCTGCAATCGCAATCGGCGGCAGATTCACAACCAATGCCTTTCTTGCTTGTCCTTGGTTCCTACCATCCGGCTGACGCCATTGATGTCGCCAGGCGGAAAGAGTGGGCTGCTAGAATCACCCTTTCCAGGAGATATGGGTGTATTACAAGGGCGACAGCGTCCGCCTGGTGAGCGGACTTTACGAACCTGGCCTGCCAAAGCACGCGGAAGGAACGGTGACCAATATTCGTCGCGATGCAGAGGGCCATCCTCTGGGCGCCGATGTTCGATTCTTTGTCAAAGCGAGCGCCGTAAACGCGGAATTGCCTTTTGAGGCGATCGAACCACTCGTCTCAGGCGCAGGAGGGTGCACTGCTGTTTTCTGGGGATTGAGAAAGAGTGGAAAACCGCTGATTGAAGATGGGATGCACGTGATGCTTGCGCTGCTTCATCACGGCTTCGAGATGCGCCAGGGCTTGAATGTGATGCAGTTGGTGTATGAACAGCAGGACCGCTTCTGGCGCAAGGGCGACCGGCTTTGCGACCCAACCGGCGCTGACGCGATTGCATCTGGTCCTGAGTGGGATGGCTGCGTGGTGGCCTTTTCCGGACGCCAGCGTTTTGAGTTGGAATTCCGTCTGCGCGGCCGCCGACAGCCGTACGTACTGCTCCACCAGCGTTGGGAGGCCTACGAGGAGCAGAGGCTCACGACGCCTCCGGCCATGACGCTGCTGCGCGTGCTAGTAAATTTGTACGAAGCGTTGGGAGCGGAGTGTTGCGCGATTCCAGTCGCCAGCAACTGGTTGTTGGATGAAAACTGGGATTCTTTGCTGCAACAGCCTTACTTCCCGGACCTGTTCATTCTTCCTCAAGCAAAATTGCCGGGGCAACTGCCTTCTCTTTACCGCAACGGACGCTTTATGAAAGACAAAGCAATCCTGACCACGCTGCCGGTCAAATTTGCTCCCAGCGATGATTCAATCGAGCGCACCGGGCGCGAACTCAAGCTCAATCAACTGCGCGTCTGCAAAGCGGTTGGTGAAAAGGCTTATGACCAGATGTACGAAAGCCACGGTTCAGTCGCCGGCCTGTACAGTGACGCCAAAGAGGCGTTCTTCGATGCCATCCGCATCGCGAACGAACTGGGTCTTACAGATGAAGTAAAAGAATTGGAAAAACGGCTGCATCACATCAAGGCGGTTTTCAGAAGCCAGTTCAGTTAGAAAAAGCACTCAGCCAGGTCGCTGCCCTGAGATCGCAGTTCATAGAAGCCACTGACTGCTTCCCGGCCTTTTGGTCGTGTACGCGATCGGGTGATCTGGAGAATTGGCTCGTGGACAATTGAGAATTGGTTGGTGCTAAGAGTATCAAGCCAAAGGCCAAGAGCCAACAGCCAACGACCAATTGCTACTTGCCAACTGCTCTGTTTATACTCTTCGCCACCAACCACGCTATTCGGTTCGATGTTCAGTGAGGGCGAAAAGGGAGAGACTGATGTCGAATGCGAGAGTGATTCCCCGCGTGAAAGTGCAACGTATCGCTAGTCCAGCGCCAGTTACTGGTGACGCGCTTAATGGCTGGAACGGTTCCTCCACAATTGGCTTAAGCGATAGAATCCGGCCATTTTCATTGCCGGCAAAAATTTCGGCGGGAATGCCGTTGTTGCGCCTGAATCGCGTGATGGCGTTCGTGGATGCCAACATCGCCGTGGATCTGTGCGTCTCCACGCTGGCCGCCGTCGCGGGAATGAGTGCGTACTACTTTTGCCGCTCGTTCAAGCAGAGTACGGGGATTACTCCGCACCGTTATGTTCTCCAGCGCCGGATGGAGCAAGCCAAGCGTCTCCTGGAGCAGAAGTCAGGGCATCTTCTGGAAATTGCCCATGACGTGGGTTTTGCCGACCAGTCCCAATTCACGCGGGTCTTCCGCAAAATTGTCGGGACCACGCCGTCACGGTACCGGAAGACGTTGGCATAGCACGCTCCAGGCTAAATGAGGACGTCAAAACCAACGCTTTGGCGTCCCCTGTTATAACTGGCCGAACCCGGCGCCAAATAATTTGATTTACGGCTTGAACTGGTCCGGTATCTTGTCTTTGCCTGCATACAGGTGGAATGTGGTTTCAATATTTACCTGGACCTCAATTGGTTTTCCTTCCTGCAAGGCAGGTTGGAATATCCACTTCCGCACTGCCGTCATGGAGTTTTCATCGAGATCATGACGCAGAGATTTTGTGACCCGCACATTCTTCACCGTGCCATCAGTCCAATGACACACCAAAGCTGTACAGTTCCTTCCACGTTCGCGTCACGCGCTGCCCTGGTATACTCCGGGTCCGGCGTGGAGATTGCGCGAGGCGGTGTGATTCCGGGGCCAACTCGCGCGATCTTGCTGTCGTCACCAGTTGGTGTGCCGGCTGCGGACGAGGTAGCTGTTTTCTCTTCTCCGATCCTGACGGCAAAGGCAGAAGCGGAGATGCTCAAGGCCGTCAGCGCCGCCAGCACTAGAGCCAGTGACGCCCGCGACCAGAATACGGATAGAGAGTTTCTGTGCAATAGTTTCATAATGCGTTCCTCCAGAATATTTCCATCAAAAATGCCTACGCTGTAGTCAAGAGCAGCAGGGGACGGCTGATAGCACATCTTTTTTGCCATGCTGAGTAGAGCGTGCACATACCTTTCCGGCGCGATACAACGGCCGGTTGCCAGTTCGTCACATGCCATTTCCCGGGCGGCGGCGAGATGTGCTTTGATCACGGCCATCAGGGGATGAAAGGACACGGGCAGGCACAAGAGTTCGCAAGCAAGGTTCTTCACAAAATCCTTCCGGCAAATATGCGCCAGCTCATGAGACAGCATGGAGGTCCACTCATCATCATGGCTGGCCGTATCATGGCTGGCCGTGGTCAGCACGTCCGCGGGGAGCAGGATTTGTGGACTCCAGATACCAACGGTCAACGGCCCGCGCACGAGCGGGGAGCAGCGGATCGAAACCGTTCTTATCCCGAAGGAAGACCGGCAGCGCTCCATGATTGAGAGTACGGGCGAAGGAAACTCAGGGAGGTATGCACTGTGGCGAAGCTGTTTGGTCCTGCGCCAAGCCCACACAAATTGGAGGAGCCGGTACCCAAGAAAAGCCAGGTAACTCAAGACCAGAGGGTACATCCAGGCTGATGACAGGGAGAAGCTGGATGCGAAAGCTGAGCCGCGCGTCTTGATCCAGAAGTTGCTCTGATCCACAGTTGCCAACGGAGCTGACAAAAGACTTAAAGCGCGGAGAGGAGCAAAGATGCTTCCCAGCGGCAATACAACCGCCAGAATCGCCGCCGCGAGCCATCCTCGATAGCGGAAACGGGCGGGCGCGGCGCGCATGGCCCACGACCCGATTTGCGCTACCCCGCAGACCAGCGTCACTTCCCACAGGGCGTTGAGTAAGAAGGTCACAACCGATTGGCTAATTGTCGTCATGGCCCTGCTCCTTTGCATTTTGGGATTGCTCGACCATTTTTGTCAGCCTGGTGAGCTTCTCCCGAGTCAACTGGCGGTTCTGGATTAAATTCATCACCAGAGCCTCGGATGAGCCTCCGAAGAGCCGATTCAGAAGGTCCCGCACAGCCTGGCCAACAGCCGCCTGTTTGCTGACGGCCGGAGCGTATTCGTAAGCCTGGCCTTTGAGCACACGCGTCACTTTTCCTTTGCGGAGCAATACGTTGAGCATGGTTTGGACGGTGGTGTAAGCGGGGCGCGGCAGGCCGGGCAATTTTTCCCGCACAGTCTGCACCGTCACAGGGCCGGTTTGCCACAAGACCTTCATGATCTCCAGTTCGACCGGCGTAAGTTGTTTGACCCTGGGTTTCTTCATTGAGCTGACAACCTCCTAACTCATTAGGAGGATACCTCCAGCGCCGGGCGCTTGTCAACTAAAGTCTTAGGAGGCGGGAAGGCTTTTGGCTCTTAGCTCTTGGCTTTTAGCTCAACGCAACACTACAAGAGCAGCGCCGCCTTGTCTGCACTGCGGGGGCGGACAAATACACGATCAACATTTTGGCAATTTTGGCCCGCCGCGGCGGGCGATTATGGCAATTCCAGAGGTTCCGGGGCTTCCATCAGGAACAGGTTGGGTTGCTGGCGCACATATCCTTGCTCGTGGGCCCATAGATCAAACGCCAGAGTAGCCAGATCGTCCACTTGCGGCATGGCGTTTCCATCCTTGCTTAGATCAATGCATTTGACATAACACTTGCAGGTCTCGCACGCCTCGATGCGGGCCTGCTCGAATTCTTCCGCGGTAAATACCGGGAGCTTGTCTTTATGCTGCTCCCCGCAATAGGGACACAGAACACGGCGAAATTCCCACTCCGTAGAGCAGAGCGAGCACAAAAGGGAGCGTTTGGCCCCGTTATTAAAGTCGCGCAGCAGAGAGAGTTGCGGAGGGTTGCCGCAGGCGGGACACTGCGGAGAGGTGTTGACAGAAGAGATGTTCATGCGGCTGGTCACATGCTGGGCGTAGGGCTGGAGCAGCAGGTAAGCAAGAAAAACATGGGCGGGCGAGCGCGATTCCGCCGTCTGCTCCCAATGTGTCAGCAGCAACTCGGTCCAGCGTTCCGGATCATCTTCCAGTTCCGCCATTGCCGCCTGCAAAGGCACGGAACCCAAACTCTTCACCAGCATTTTCAACTCGGGCAGAAATTTGAGCAGCGAACGAATGTCAGGGTGATCTACGCCATCAAGATTTTGACCGATGCGTTTCTGGAAATTGGCGACCTTAATGTAAAGTGCGAGGACATCTCGCGCGGGCGACTCATTTTTTGAGAGTTTCTGTGCTCGGGCTATTCTCTGGTCCCAGGTGGATGGCATCTAGCTACTGCTTTTTCCCCTTCGCCTTATCGAACCAGAGGCGGTGGTTCTGCTTCGCCCAGGCATCGTCGTCGTGGCCTAACACTATAACCTTGAAGCTGCCGGGAACCATCAGCATGCCCATGTAAACATGGATAATGAAAGCTGCAATTGTGACTAGAGCTGCAACCACGTGGACAGGAATGATAATGGTGAGCAGCCAGTGCGCCCGCCCGGCGATCAGCTCCGGGAACCACATAATGACACCCGTGATCAGGAGGATGATGGTGGAGTAGACCATGACCCAGTAAAACATCTTCTGTCCGGCATTGAAGCGGCCTTGCGGCGGCAGGAGATGGTCCTGGTTGGTGATGTAGTACTTTATGTTCTGGTTCCACTGGCGGTCTTCGGTGGTGGCTACCATTTCCTTGCTCCACATGGCATACATCCATATGATGCCGACAAAAAAGACCAAACCTGCCCAGGGATGCCAGAAGCGCGTCGTGGGGCCGCCACCCAGTACTGTGGCCATCCAGAAAAGATACGGTGAGTAGAAGGCGAGGCCGGTCATCAAACAATACACGTAGGCTGTGCCGGTCACCCAATGGCAGATGCGTTCCTTGAAGGTGTAACGAAGGATCCGGCCTTCGGGTACAGTGGCAGCTTCCTGCATGACGCTGGAGCTACTCATGGCTTCTTCTCCTCTTTGATCTGTTTCGGCCCAAAGCGCACATAGTGCAGCAGAACGCCGGCAATTCCGGCAACGATGCCAATATTTCCCAACCACTTCAGCGGGTGCTTCCACAAGCGCACCATGATCGGTATGCGCGGGTCTTTGGGCAGGCCACCATATCTTTCCGGATGATCTTTATCGTGGAGCACATAGATCACATGCGTGCCGCCCACGCCATCAGGATCGTAAACTCCTGCGTTCTTGTAGGAGGTGGTGTTGTGCAACTGCCTGGCCCGTTTCTCGGCCAAGTCCTTCATGTCTTCTTTGCTGCCAAAGTGCAGACAGCCGGTTGGGCAGGACTTGATGCAAGCAGGCTCCAGCCCCGCGCCCACGCGGTCCGAACAAAGCGTGCATTTAAAAACTTTCTTGGTGGCGGGATTGAACTTGGGGATGTCAAACGGGCATCCCGTGACGCAGTACTGGCAGCCGATGCAGTTTTCCTGATTGAAATCCACAATGCCATTGGCATACTGGACGATTGCGCCATCGGCGGGGCAGGCTTCCAGGCAGCCGGGATCAGCGCAGTGCATGCACTGGTCCTTACGCATGAGCCAGCTCAGGGTACCATCTTCACTTTCGTGCTCATTGAAGCGGATGAGGTTCCAGTAATTCCAGGCCGTGTCCGGCATGGTCTGGTAGGTATTATCGAAAGTAGTGTCGCGAAACTCGTAACCGTTCCACTCCAGGCAGGCAACTTCGCAGGCCTTGCACCCGATGCAGGTGGTGGTGTCAATGAGCTTGCAAACATCGTAATCGCGGGAGGCGTTGCTGCCCGGCACCGTTCCGGGGTGCCCTGAAATTGCTTTGATTTGCAGGTTCTCGTTTGGCATGCTCCGCTCCTTAAGCCTTCTCTACCTTCACCAGAAATCCCTTGAACTCCGGTGTGTAGGCGTTGGGGTCAATGGCGGCTGGGCTCAACATGTTGACGCCGCCGATATCAGCCCGGCTTTCGTCGTGTTTCCGTTCCTTGTCCTCCCAGATGCCGCGGTAACCCCAGTGGATGGGAATGCCGATGGGATACACCTTCTTCCCACCAACGGTCAGGGGCTTGATTCGCTTGGTGACCATGGCCTTGGCGTGATAAGCGCCACGGGCGCTGGAGATCTTCAGCTTGTCGCCACCCTTGATGCCCCGGTCGGCCGCCATCTCCTCGGATATTTCCACGAACGGTTCGGGAACCAGTTGTACGTTCACCGGATTGTTCTTGGTCCAGTAGTGATAGTGCTCGGTGAGCCGGTAGGTAGTGCAGACCACGTCATAGCCATCGGCCGGCGTGCCGTACTTGTCGCCTTCGAATGCTTTTGGTTTGTCTGAGGTGAATTTTTTGGCCACCGGGCTGCTGGATTGCAGCGGGTGCAGCGGGTTGGCGATGGGGCTTTCCATGGGTTCGTAGTGCTCCGGGAAAGGCCCATCGGCCAGGGCAGCCAGGGGAACGAAGACCCGACCAATCCCTTCCGGATTCATGATGAACGGCCCCATGTGGTCCTTGGGATGCGAATCCACTTTAAAGTCGGGGACATCGTTGCCGACCCACTTCTGCTGACCATCGTTCCACCAGACCTGCTTGCGATCCTGGTCCCAGGGTTTGCCGTTGATGTCGCAGGAGGCACGGTTGTACATCACGCGGCGGTTTGCCGGCCAGGACCAGGCATAACCCTGAAAGATGCCCAATCCCGAGGGATCATCCGTACCGCGGCGCTGGCTCTGGGCGCCGGCTTCAGTCCAGGAACCGGAGTAAAGCCAGTTGCCACACATGGTTGTACCGTCATCCTTGAGCCAGGCAAACCCGGGTACCTGTTGGCCAGCCTTGATCTCCTGGCCAGTGACGGGATCTTTGAGATCGGCAAGCGCCTTGCCGTTGAGCTCCTTGGCCACTTCACTGAAAGAAGGACTGTAAGGATTGGAGTAAGCCCACGACGCATTCAGGATAGGATCAGGGAATTTGCCGCCCTCGGTCTTATAGAGCTCGCGCACTTTCAGGAAGATGCGGGACAGAATCTCTTGATCCAGCCTGGCGTCTCCCGGAGTAGGAACCGCTGCATATTTCCATTTCAGCCAGCGGGCGGAGTTGGTGAAGGTGCCGTCCTTCTCGGCGAATCCGGCTCCGGGCAGGCGATAGACCTCGGTATTGATCTTCTTCATCTCCTCTTCGGTGATGCCGGGTGATCTCCAGAACTCGCTGGTTTCGTCGGGATAGATCTCGCAGACCACGAGCCAGTCCGCTTTTTTCAATGCCTCAATGTTCTTCTTCGAGTTTGGGCCAATGGCTACGCCATTCATGCCAAAGGCGAGTAGCCCTTTAACATTGCCTTGGTACATTGCGTCCCACTGTTCGGCCCAGGAGTATTTGCGGTCGATTTTGGGCAGATAGTGGAAGGCCCAGTCGTTCTCCTTCTTGGCGGCGTCGCCGTACATCGCCTTGAGGAGAGAAACGGAGAATTTAGGAGTGTTCGACCAGTAATTGAACGAGTCCCACTCGTTCGGTTTGGCGGATTTAGGAGTGGTCCGTGCCACGTAGGTATCAAAGTCTTTGTCCGCCGGTACGGGAACCTTGAGATAGCCGGGAAGAATATCAAACACACCGGCCATATCGGTTGCGCCCTGGATGTTGGAGTGCCCGCGCAGCGCGTTCATGCCGCCGCCGGCCCGTCCAATATTGCCCAACAACAATTGCACCATGGCGGCGGTACGGATGATCTGAGTGCCGAAGGTATGCTGCGTCCAGCCTACGGCGTAAATGATGGTGCCCACCTTCTTCATGTCTCCATTCTTGCGGATGGAGGAGAACATCTCATAGGCGTCCACCAGCTTATCCTGGGGTATGCCGGTGATGCTTGAGACCATCTCCGGGGTATAGCGCGAATACTGTTTCTTGAGCAATTTGAAGACGCAGCGGTCATGCTCCAGCGTGAGATCGTAGGCCACCTTGGGCGGCAGGGCTGCCGGCGGAGGCGCCGCAGCAGCGCCCGCGGCTGCTGGTGCGGCCTTGGCCGGTGTTCCATGGGGTGCGGCATGAGCGGCGGCCGTCTTTACAGCCGGTTTGGCGCCCGGAGCAGCCGGGGGCTTGACCAGCGTGGAGGTGGCCACAGCTATTGCAGCCGCAGCATCCTTGGGAGTAAGGTCTCCGCCTTCCTCGTAATTCCAGGTGGAGACGTCATACTTTCTGGCAGCTGCGTCGTAGCCGGAATAGAGCCCGTCCTCGGGGAGTTTGAAGCCTTCCTTCACGATGAAGGAAGCGTTGGTGTAATTCACCAGGTAGTCCCGGGCAATATAGTTTTTCTCAAGGGCGTAATTGATCAAACCGCCCAGGAAAGCAATGTCCGCCCCGGCGCGAATCTGCAGGAACTTATCCGCCACTGCTGCCGTCCGGGTGAAGCGGGGATCAACCACCAGCAACTGGGCGTCGCGGGTGCGCTTGGCTTCAATGACCCACTTGAAGCCGCAAGGATGGTTTTCGGCTGGATTGCCGCCCATGATCAACATCCTGTCTGCGTTCTTGATGTCGATCCAGCCATTGGTCATTGCACCGCGTCCGAATGTTGGCCCCAAACTGGAGACCGTAGGGCCGTGTCAAACACGGGCCTGGTTTTCCAGGTAGCAGACCCCCAGGCTGCGCATACTCTTAACGATCAGATAGTTGATTTCGTTGGTGTCAGTGCAACCGCCATTGAAGCCGATGCTCTCGCAGCGGTTGACCGTGTGCCCCTGAGCGTCCGTTTCCACGAAGGTGTTGTCACGGGTGGTCTTGATGTGGCGGGCAATCTCGCTGATCGCCTGGTCCCAGGAGATGTCTTCCCACTCGGTCTTGTTAGGGCGTCGTACCTGCGGTTTGAGCAGTCGCCGGTCATTCAGAATGTCGTGATACAGAGAGGCGCCTTTGGGGCACAGGGTGCCGCGGTTGATGGGATCGTCGGGATCGCCTTCAACATGCACCACCTGCGCCGTCACGTTCTTGGCCTTATCGCCCAGCGTATGAATAATCACGCCGCAACTCACCGCGCAATAGGGGCAGATGGAGTGGGTCTCTGTGGTGCGCGCTATTTTCAGCGCCTTGGCCTGTGCCAGCGCCGGCTTTACAGCGAAGCCGAAGAGCAGGCCGGCAGCACCGCCGCCTACGCCTATCTTGAAGAACTCCCTACGATTCAGAGCCATGTAACCTCCTGATAAACAGGGGATTGAATGGCGATAATCTTACTCCGTGCAACGATAACTTGTCTTGGATAATTCTTGCTATTTTTTGCGGGTATCGTGCTTGCAAACGGGACCGTCTACGCCAAAAGCGAGGAAGGGAAGTCTTTGCAGAATGAAGGGAAGATCCAACAGCGCGGCTCTTGCCCGGCATCAAAGTACATGTTCCAGGGTTACTTGAGCAGTTACCCGCAAAATCTGAAGGATATGTTAGGCTAGAACTCTATTGCACTCCATTATTCTCATTCTTGCTTTTGCCATTGTTCCACTCGGTCGAGCTGATGACGCGGCTCGTGCGCCTGAAAATACCACTGCGGCCCCGGCCATCACCACGCCGGACACGGAACCAAGTTACCGGCTGCGTCTTTATCACACCCATACTGACGAACATATTGACGTGGTCTACCGCAAAGGGGACACGTATCTTCCTGATGCGATCGACGAGCTGGATTATTTTTTGCGGGATTCACGCAACGGCTCCATCGCCCATTTTGATCCACGGCTCTTCGATCTGCTGCATGAACTCACCGCAACCGTAGGGCGCCCCGAGGGCGAAATCGACGTGGTATGTGGGTATAGGACTCCGGAAACGAATCGCGCCTTAAGACGGCGTTCACGCCGCGTGGCCAAACACAGCTTGCACATGCAGGCCATGGCCATAGACATCCGCGTGCCGGGCGTAAGCACTCAAGAGCTGCGCAATGCCGCCCTGGACTTGCATGAGGGGGGCGTGGGCTACTACCGCCGCCATGCCTTCGTCCATGTGGATGTGGGGCCCGTGCGGAAGTGGTAGAAGAGCAGTTTTAGTGCTCAGTATTTAGCACTTAGCAAAATCAAAATCTAACCCCCGTACCATTCTCACCCCGCTATAACCGTAGACCCGCACCTTCGGGAGTCGAGCCAGCGGGGCAGATCGAAGAACCTTACGAACTCCTCGCTTGTCGAAGCCTCCGGGCTTTGCTTTTTGGTCTTACTCAGTACTGTCTTCAATTTGCCTTCATTCGCGAGGATTCGCAGCAAAAAGTTTTGCCTTTTATTTTGCTAAATACTAAATGCTCAATACTAAGTACTGATTTACTGCACTCGAACGTCAAATGCCGCCGTCTGCACCTCGCCGGCTCGTCTAACCTGCACAAAAATTCGATAGTCTCCGGCATGAGGGAAGCCGTATGGGAAGCTGAACTCCGGGGCCAGGGGACCGGATGAAGCAGCCATCTGCATCGGCATCGCCGTTCCGGTGGTGGATGGGCTGGTGAGCCCGGCCTGGGCCAGGTCAAGGGCTGCCATGGAAACCGATCCTGCCGGGTGAATGTGAGCGAATACGCTCAGATCTGAGGAGACAACCTCCGCGTGCGCGGCCATGCCCATGTAAGGCTCCAGGTCGCGGGCGGGCGAGCCATCTTTATCTTCCACGCGGAACTTGAAGCTCATAGGAGTATTGGACTGCACCGGGCCACTGCTTCTTTCCCAAATCATGTGGCCGCCATTCGGAAGCTGCGCCACCGTCGCATTTGCAGGCGACTGCGCTATCTGCGCGCCCAGCCACGTTGAATCATCACCCGCAGGAGCCGTGCCGTCTATTTTGGGAAGCTCCAGTTTTCCTACAAGGGTCCAGGGAAAGCCGTTCTTGTCTACGACGTCCGCGAAGAGCTGATATTGGCCGGCGGGCATTGCTGGAAGTTTTTCAGAAAACGAACCACCTTCGGTACGGCCGGGATGGAGATGCCACATTGCATTCATCTCCGGCACCCTGATGAGAAACAGGTGCATCAGGTGGCCATGGTCAGGAATCACGTCATCCATCTTGATCTTGCTTGACCACCGTTTGTCCTGGCCGGCGGCGGTGATTACCAGGAGGTTGCCATTCTGGAGCGTGGTTTCAGCAGTGGGCGGCTTATAAAAATTGACGTTGCTCTGGTAGGTCCTCGCTTCAACACCCCACCACCTTCCACCAAGATAAATAATTGTGGCCATCACGATCAGCGTAACCGTCATGACGACGTTTGCCCGGCGCATCCTGGATGGCTGGGGTTTTTCTCCCGGAGCGACGCTGCTTTCCCGGACGATTGCGCCGGCAATCAACACCAATCCCAGCGTCAGAAGTAATAGGAGAAACGCAAGAAGGCCACGCATGGACTTCTCCATGGGCAGGGATTGCCGGGCGAAGGAGGGAACCGGAACGGAGAGCTGTGCTTTTCCCTTCGTGCCATTGGCCTGGATGCGCACCTGCAATGCGCCAAACTCCATCAGCCACAAATTGCTGACGAAGAACTGAGGATCCGTTTTCGACCGTTCCGCTATATCTGGGATGGGCGGGAGATTGGATCCTGGCCCGGACAGGCGCATGGGCACAACCTCAATGTCCTGAACATCATTGGACGCACTGCGTATTTGAATCTCCGCAAGGCCCGGAATGACCTGCGGCATACGCACGGTCACAAACAGGTGGTAAGGTCCGGCGTCGCCTTCGTAGAAAACATCCGCACTGCCCACGTGGGCGTACACTGCCCCATGCGTGAGAATAACAAGCAGAATGGCCAGAAATCTTCGCATAAGCACCAAGAAGAATTGGGTAAGTTGTCGGATAGGGTAATCGAAAAATCAAAACTTATCAGCGATTCACACTGATGACACTCATCAACTTTAGGATAGAGCAACGGAAACTGAACCCAGCAACGGTCGAGATGTTCGAATCTCTCATTGTCACCGTGCGAACCAATGCAGGATGCTTTCGCCTTTGATTTTCAATCACCAACTTACCAATTTACCCAATTACGAATTGCTTTCTATCTCTTAACCCGTCGCATCCAGTCGCCCCAGGCGAGGCCGAGGCGAGTCATGAGGATGGATGCCACTACGGCCATCGCCATGATTAACAGGAAAGTTCCACGCGTCTGCACCACAAACTTGTATGGATCGTAAAGCAATCCCGCGGGGTCAAAGTAGCCGAAGTAGGCGGTCCCAAAGACCCAGTTGCGTGAAGCCGGCGACATCAAAAAATCCGCGAACGGCCACTGCGCGGCCAAAAAGCTCAACAGAAAAGCCGGGCCGACCACAGCCGCTTTGGCCCATGCAGTCCGGTCTCCTAGTTTTCGGAGCAGCAAGTCGGCTACGATTGCGCCCACAATCAGCAACAGCGGGAAACGCAGCGGGATGAGATGGGTGACGTTGTGATAGACGGGGCCCAGTTTCGGCTCCGCGGGGAAGAGCGGCAAAATCCATTCCGCGGCCAGCCCGATGGCGGTGTACATAGCCGCCGTGATGGTGCACCCCCACTTGTGCGCCGCGCCCCAGCCGCTGCCAAACAGGATAGGAGGAATAACCAATGCTACGGCGAGGTAGCAACCGGCAGTGTGCAGGTTCACCGGCCACGTGGGTTCGATGATCATGACGGAAAGGTGCGCCACGGCCCCGGCGCCCACAAACAGGAATAGCCACGTCAGCCTTCTGTGGAGCGCCTCTCCGGAGCGGTTCATGAGGCTGGCTATCAAGGCAAGCGCCCCCACCTTGATTGCGAAAGAGCCCAGGGAGAGCAGGACGTGAGGCGGACTGACGATCTTCACATCCAGGCCGTAGGCGTTGTGCCACCAGTTGTCAAAGGGCGCCGAGGCAAGCATGGCAATGCCGCCCCAGGCCGCGATGAATGCGCCGACCGGCCCGCGAAATCCCAAAACCTGCACCGAGTTGTCTCGCGCTGCCGGGCCACCCGCAAAACTGGTGGTGAGGATCATATAGCCGCACGCAATGCCCACCAGAATGCCCGTCAACTGAATCATGATGTGGGCCGGCGTCCAGAATGAGTCCCGGCCAATGGACATGTGCCAGGAGATGTCCCAGATTCCGCCGATCTCCCCGGAGACTATGCCGGCAACCATGCACCAGATGGTCCATGGGATTGAGGCCGCTACGGAAGAGGCATACTCGGTCCTGCGAGCCTGCAGTGGCATTGGTGCATAAATGGTCTGTGACATTAGGCTAACTCCGATCCGCCCTGGATTAAGGCGAGGAATCGCAACACCCCAGTTTACACCCTGGATTCACCAAGCCAAAAAAGGGAAAGACAGGGCAGAGGTTAGATGGGGAAACCGGGTATCTGCGCGTGGGTTCGCCGGATCATGGACAGAAAAGATGAAGATGCCGATCAGTTCAGCGCCAGCGGACTTTGTTGCCTCTGACCATGTACTCCAGTTGATACTTCGCATTCTTGCTTTTCGACAAAGAGAAATACACGTAGCCACTCACGGGCGTGGCCGTGCTGCCGGGTGGAAGGCTCTTCTCATTGAGTTCCATTTCCATGTCGGCGATCAGCGTCGGCCGGAGCCGGTCGCGGTCCTGGCTGCTGTGCCAGGCTCCTACCTTTGCACTGGAAGGCCTGGCGCCCATGTCTTGCCCCACAACGCGCAGGGTGAAGTCATTGAGTGACACCTCGGTGAGACCGTCTTTTAGCGGATATAGCGCCACTTCCACCACCAGGCAGCAGCGGTTCACGTCGGTTTTGAAAGTCTTTTGCGCCTGCTTGGGCGTCAGCATTGTTGCGCCAATCGCCGTTCTGCTCTGCGTGAGCATCGTATCTGTCGGGTCCTTCACGCGGCACGGTTCCCCTGGGAGCGTCAGAGGCCAGTGAGGTCACGCAAACTATCAGGCAGGCCGCCATCCACGCCATCCGTTTCATGACTGCGTCTCCATTTGGGTTCCCTGCGTTCCTCAGCAAGTGCAGCGTAGTACGTGCTTCCGATAGTGCGATTTGCCGACGCCCGATCCCTCTCAATCGGCCGCCGGGGCCGGCTGCCGTGCCATTCGCTTTACGATTTTGCTGGGATCGGCGCTTGCGTCCACGACTACGCCAAACCAGCCAATCATCATCTCCTCCCAGCTTTGATCGCCCCATTTGACTACCACGTTGGGATTGGGATTGTCCGGGTTGTTGATTGAATTATCAAAGTGCGCGGTACATTCCATTCGCGTCCCCTTGGGCAAGGCAAGCGGCTTGGCCTCGTCGTATCCGAGTTGCCAGCTAAAGCTGTAGTTCGGTACTTTCAGCGCCGTGTCAGTTTCGCCGGTCGGGTAAACCAGGCGATATTCGAAATCTTTTCCGCGAAGGTGCATGTGGGGCTGCAACCACACCAGTTGAGCGTCCTGTTCGAATGTGACCTGAGAGTGAACCTCGTAATTGGGATCATTGGCAGGAATAGCGAACTGGAAAGTAGTGGCTCCGATGGTGAGATAGCGCGACTTGGGTGTTCCTTTCGCCAGCACAAGGCCAACCTTGGTCACGTCGGTTTGCGCGGTGCCATTCGGCGTGTAGTGCATCTGGAAGACGATATCCGAACCGGCGGGGATGAGCTTGGCGGAGTCGCCCGTCAGGTTGAACGTCTGCGGTTGTATTCCCGGCACGTAAGCCACCAGAAACTCATTGCCACCTGCTCCCGGCTGTTGCGAATCGCCGGTGCGTGCGCGCGCTTGCGGATCAGGGCTCCGCTGATCAATTCCAGCTCCAGCCCCATTGGCGTCCCGTTTGTGAATGACCGGGACGAAAGGCTCACCCGGCTTGGCATCTTTCAGCCACTGTGACCCAGGGGGGCGGACAAATGCAATCACATGATGGGTGACTTGCCGGTTACCGGGAAGAACTTCGGCTGCCGTGACCCATGTGTCCTTGGTGAAGCCGGTTGGGACCACAATGTACGTATATTCAATCACTCCCTCGGAAGGCACGCTATATGGTTTCGGCATTGCGAATACCAGGTCGGGCTTGATGTTCCAGCCCTCCGCAGGGAACTCCCTGGGAGCCGGCTTGTCCTTTGCGTCACCCTCTGTGCCTCCAGAGTCGGCCCAGCGAACCAGGGTTTTGACATCAGCATCAGACAGCTTTCGCTCGTTGGAAAAATGACCGTACCTGGGATCGGCGAACCAGGGCGGCATCTTCTTGGTCAGCACCGCAGCTTTTATTGCCTGAGCCCACGGGCGCACGTCCTGATAAGTGAGGAACGCCATGGGCGCAATCTGGTTTGGCCGATGGCAGCTCTGGCAGTTATTCTGCAGGATCGGAAGCACGTCTTTGTTGAAGGTGATGGGATTCGATGAAGTGTCAGCAGCCATGGCTGCCATGCTCAACAAGAAAACGGCTACGGGTAGGCGCATCATAATCTTTTCCTCCGCATTGGCGTAGTCTTCAGCGGCGATGGATTGATTCGAATTATGTCGAAAATGAGCCGCAGATCAAAAACGGCCTCAGTATATCATTGGCAGTCCCGGACACACCGGCTGGCCTCTGCTCACTCATTAGCCGTGTGATCTTCCAGCACCTCGATGCGGATATGGTCCGGCCCTTCAATAAAGGCAAACCTGAGCTTGCCGGCGAAGACCGAGCGCGGCTCGTCTGTTACCTTCACGCCATCCTTCTTCAATCGTTCCAGGGTCTGATCGAGACTAACGACACTAAAACCAAGATGGTCTATGGTGTGGCCCTGGCTTGATTCCAGGCCCTCGCGGCCCTTCCAGGCGTCCGGGAACGCCGCCTTGGCGTTGCCGACCGGATAAATAATCACGCTCACGTCGTCCATCATCAGGCCTACGGCGGGTCCGGTCTGGCGCCCGCAGCGGTAACGCAGTTCGCGTGATGGCGGATTCGGTCCGCGACGCGTGAGCCCGAACTCTTTCACGTACCACTCGGCGGCGGCAATAGGATCTTCGCTGAGCAGGTGAACGTGATCAAAATACGTAACATTGGCGGCGGTAGTATTGAGTTCGATCAGGGCGTGATCGGGGCCGTCAATGTAAGAAAAGAAGAAACGCCCATTGCCTCCCTTGCCATCGCACTGGTCGCTGATGTCGGTGATGGGCGTTTGGAACCTGGTTCCGCTGTCCACCTGTTTCTGGTAGGTCTCCTTCATGTTGTCGCCGCCACCCCAGCCGATGTGCCATATGGCAGAGGTGACCTCGGGCTTGGGCGCTGAATTCACTTTGGTAAAGAGCAGCCACGACTTATGAGCCCACACGCCATCCGCGGCGCCCCCGAATTTGCGCTTCTCGGATTCGAGTTTGGCGGTATAGAAGCCGATGGCCGCTTGAGGGTCGGTGGTGTTGAGGTGCACATGATGAAAATGCGCGAGCGGCTGCGCAACTGGCTGCGACGATTGTTCTTGTGCTGGAATGATGAGCGCCAGGCCCAGCAGCGCACCGGCAATCCGAGAAATATACATGCGCAGCATTCTACACTCACAATGAGTACGGCGAACTCTGCCGGAAGGTATACAAACATCGTACAGCGTCTTTGAGTTAGTAGGACACTCTTGTCCAAATTAGCATTTCTCATCTGAAGGTGTGAGCCAAGAAAAAAAGGCCGAGGCTCTGATAAGTTTGTTTTGCGAAGACAAAACGAGTCAGAGGAGGCTCAGCCTTGAATAGAGTATGCAGCATTTTCTCCCA
>DATGJZ010000058.1:0-28604 GCA_035294925.1 Candidatus Angelobacter sp.
AAGCAGCGCTAAGGGGTTGATGTGAAACAAAAACCTCTGAATGCCGCGCTGCGTCCCCGCATCCGTCAGTCGCCCGGATAGGAGGAACGTCCTGAAACGCAACAGTTCGTCACTTTCCCTGGGGCGTGCACCTTGGGTCGGCGATCTCGACCCGACGGTTTTTCATGCGGCCTTCATTGGTGTTGTTATCGGCGACGGGCCTCGTCTTGCCGTAGCCTTTCGCGGTCATCCGCCCCGCTGCGACGCCATGTTGCGTCAGCCATATCATGACCGAGTTGGCGCGCGCTTCAGAAAGCTTCTGGTTGTAATCATCCCCACCCACGTTGTCCGTGTGTCCCTGGACTTCAATCTTCAGCGACGGGTCGGCCGCCATCAGTGCGGCCACCTGCCCCAGCGGACCATCTGACGCCGGCTGCAACGTGGCTTTGTTGAAGTCGAACAGTACGCCGTACAGCGCCACATGGCATTGCGTCGTAAGGCTGGCCTTCATCTGATTGGGCGCGGCTTCCTTGCCAACGCGAATCACGTACTCCGCGCCGTGATCCAGCAAATAGGCCCAGATATTGCGCCCATTCTTACTGTAGTGAGCAACGATGACTTCGCTGTTGCCCGATTGGTACTCGACGGACCAGTCCGCTTTCAACAAAGCATCGTGATACACCCTGGCGAACAACACTTTCGAAAGACCTTCCAACTGGTAGCCCCGATCCATCGAGCCACTGGCGACGATTTCGTCCTGGTTTGCACCTTTGGGCGTCAATCGGAACGGTGTCTCAGACTCGCTGCCGCCTTTGGCCACCGATCCGGGAAGCGGCGAGAGGAACGGGAAATCCTCTTTTCGCGGATTCAGCTTCTCGGGGATGGACTCCGGCGCCTTCAAGGTCAGCGAGATGGGCGGCGGCGCAACCTCGATGATTTCCAGGTAAAACCTGTTTGCGGGATTATCGGTGCTCGCGTTTGCCCACGCGTCAACCCCGTTCTGGTTGTAGTGCAGGACGATCAGCATGCCGCCGTTGGGATTCTCCGAAACAATCGACCATCCGGCCTGCAATACGTATGGCTTCACCGAAGCCCATAGTCCGGGGCGATTACCTACAAATCCCGGAACGTCCATCACAAGCCTCCAGTGGCGGCCATACCTCTCCACCTGGTTAGCGCCATACTTCGGGATCGTCGCCACGCTCCATGGTTCGTAAGGGTAGTCAGGGTGAATCTTGCCCCAATGAGCCATAAATGCGGCTTCAGGAGGGTAATCGGCCGACTGACTCAGGCAAGGGATGGAAAGCAGGAGAGCAGCGAGCACAATCCAAATTCGAGAAATTGAAATGGACATGCGGGCATTTTACGCGGCTTCCAGTTGAATTCAACAGGGAGAAGCCGCGTCGTATGTTATGTTTGCTTTCGAACTGTTCCTAAAACAAAGAAAGAAAATAACTTAGGCTCTGATATCGAAGAAAATTGCAACAAGGGTTTGTTGCTGACTGAGTGAATTCAAAAGGGGAAAACCTTCCCGGGGAGAATTCGCGAACGAGTTTCGTCCCATAGTGCCGCCTGAGACCTATCTCTGCACAAATTTTGCTCGGATCACATAATTCATGGCCAATGGGGCGCCTACCGCGAATGCTGCTCCAAGCACACCGGTCCGATATAAGCCATGATGAGATTATCTTCTTCGCGACCGCTTCAAACTTAGACGATTCTGACGGCTGAAAAGTTCCCAACGAGCAATGGCAGAGGTTTCTTGGGGTTTCTGGCCAATTTCCGGCCGAGCAGGATGAGGTCTATCGCTTGTGACGTTGTACCGCGGATGATATAAATTCACGCTTATGCGTTCTCCATTTCGATTTCTGATCCTTCTTTCCGTTTGTGCACTGTCTGCTCTGTTTGCAAATGCAGGAGGGCAATCGGCTCCCGCTCAAACCAAGGTGCAGGAGAGGTTCCCTGGGAAGTCGTGGGGGCAAATCTCTTCCCTGAAAAAGGCCCAGTGGTCCAAAGAGAAACTTGCTGCCGCACACGAATACGCGAACGGCGATTCGATTCACACCTCCGCGGTGATGATCGTAGAGCACGGTGAAGTTATCGATGAGTGGGGAGATATCGACAAAAAGATCGATTCCTATTCCGTGCGAAAGAGCCTGCTGAGCGCGCTTTTCGGAATCTATTCCTCCGAGGGCGTGATTGACATCAACCAGACTCTCGAGCAACTGGGGATTGACGACGCACCCGATCCATTAACCAGGGAAGAGAAACAAGCGCGGATCGTCGATTTGCTGCGCGCTCGCTCGGGGGTATTCCACCTGGTGGATTTTGAAACCGAGTCCATGGCGAAGAACCGTCCAGCCCGCGGGAGCCACGCACCAGGGACGTTTTGGTACTACAACAATTGGGACTTTAATGTTCTGGGGACAATTTTTGAGAAAAAACGGGGTTGAAGATCGGCGAAGCCTTTTATCAGCGTATCGCCAAGCCCATTGGGATGCAGGACTTTCAGCCCAGTGATGTCTTTTATTTTGGCGGGCCAGCCTCGATCCATCCTACCTATCACTTTGAAATCACAGCGCGTGATATGGCAAGGTTCGGGTTGCTCTATCTACGTCACGGCCGCTGGAACAAAAAACAGATTGTGCCCGAGGCGTGGGTTGAAAAAAGCAGTCACGCCAGCGAGATGGTGAAGGCCAATGGAACGGATGTTGGCGGCTACGAATACCTGTGGTGGGTAGACTACGGTGGAGTGCATTTCCCGGAAGTCTCGACGCCGGGCATTTTTTCCGCCCGCGGGGCGGGCGCGCACTACCTTTTTATCATTCCGGCGCTCGATCTAGTAATCGTTCATCGCACCGACAACGATCCTCCTGTAAGAGATGCGAAGACGATTGCGGAAATTGCCAACCGTGGATCGATCAGCACAGACAGAGCGGAATTTGGCCATCTACTGAAATTGATCCTCGACGCACAAAGTGGTCATTAAAAGTGTTAAAGGTCCTGTTCGGCATACCTGCGGGGATTTTGGGCAGTGGGTCCAAGATGGAGGTTGGCCAGAACGGCTTCGCGGACATATCTTAACGAACTCTAATCTCCCCGAAGAAGATTTTCTCGGGAAGATGGGGTCTTTTTGACGATCACTCTGCACTGGCCGACTTCAAGTCGCTGTATCGAAAGCGCCCCGGAACACCAGAATTGCCCTACCTTCTTCACATTTGGCGCTTCCGATACAGCCCTAAGACTTCCCGGTGCTAATCTCGTCATGAGGGCCAGATTGCCTCCGGAGCGACGACAAACCATCCAGAATCGTTGCCCTCCGCAAGCTGCTGCGCGCGTGACCAGGGCGCGGCGCCCATTTAAGAAATCTCGTGAATGCCCGATCTCATTTACTGATATCGTCGGAACACTTCGCCAACCGGAGTTCTGATCCGGTGAAGCCCTATCGGTCGGTCAAGGATCGAGAAGGTTTTTAGTCGCGCAGCGATCCGCCAGCCGCCATCACAAAATTCACGCGCTCTGGACAACTGGCTAGCAGAACGATTCGATCAACAAGGAGAACTCCCATGAAAAAAACCCGCCGTGCATTCTTAATTGTTGCTGTGCTGGAAACCACGTTCATCACGGTGTCTCTTAGCGTCCAGGCCCAGGCCCCCAAATACAAGGAGGGCGACCGCGTCGAGTTTTCAGAAAATGGCGCGTGTCTCGGTACACAATACGCAATCCCCTCGAAGGGAACGATCATTCAGGTAAATGCGGGTACGGCAAAGAACTACGCCGTTCAGGTTGACCCGCTCCCTAATAAAGCCCCACGAATCGTCACCCGACCGATCTATTCTCAGGAATGTGGTTTTCGCCCGTTGGGCGGAGCTGCGCCGAAGATTCTGACGGACAATCTCCGCGTGGATGGAAACGGGACCGTGCTGGCGGATCGTGCACTACTGGATTGCGGCAACCTTAAGCATGCCGGAAAAAACGGCCCGCCGCCTCCGGTCGATGTGGCAAAGAAACTCATCCGCTGTCTCTACGAGAAACCTTCGCCGGCCGGTCAGGACGGGGCTACGACGATGGACATTGTCGAATTCAGTCTTGGGGCGCCGCATCGGTGGGTCATACATGTAGACCAGGGCCAGGGCGCCACCGATACGCTCGTCTATCCCGTCCACGTCAAATGGGACATGAAGACCTTCTACCGTTCGCGCAATGTGCAGGTGACCAACAGAGAAAAGACGTTCACATGCTTTGCCGATACGCTCAATTTGTGGCAATGCGGATTCGCCTCTGGTCCGAATAAGGAAGGAAATACCCAGGAGATTGTCGTAAAGCCGTAACGAATTCAAAAGAGACCCAGCGGGCTACAGCACGACCAACGTAATTGCTTACCGAGGAGCCACATGCGCAAGTCGGCGACTACATAGGCAACTGCCCGAGGCCGTGGCGCTGCATTGTGTTTATCATGGTGACGTGTCCTCAAAACATCGCGGAAAATTCATTACGTTTGAAGGGCTCGATGGCGTGGGCAAAAGCACGCAGCTGGAAAAGCTGGCGGCCCATCTGCGCAAACGCGGCCTGGAGGTGATTGCCACTCGCGAACCTGGCGGAACAACTATCGGCGAGAGGCTCCGGGCCGTCCTGCTCGATTCGCGCACCGCCGGCCTCTCACCTCTGGCCGAATTAGGGCTGATGTTTGCCGATCGCGCTCAGCATGTGGACGAGATGATCCTGCCAGCCCTCAACAAAGGTGAATGGGTGCTCTGCGACCGCTTTACCGATTCCAGTGAGGCCTACCAGGGTGGCGGCCGCGAACTGGGCAGCGACATTGTGCTTCAGCTCCACAAAATCCTGTGCCGGAACCTCCAGCCCGACATCACCATTCTGATGCTTTCCGATCCCGCCCACAGTATCGCTCGCGCACGCCGCAGAAATACCGAGCAATCCAGGCGCTCGCGCGCCGATGAGAACCGCTTTGAGAAAGAGAATCGCGCCTTCTATAAGCGGGTCCTTGAGGCCTATATGGCTATCGCAGAGCGCGAGAGACGAGTGGTGAAGGTGAATGCCCGAGAGCCGATTGAGAAAGTACACAAGAAGATTGTGCGGAGCGTGGAGGAAAGGCTCCCCTGGGATTTGGTAATTGGGTAAGTTGGTAAGTTGATAATTTGATCGAAGATTTTGAGGATTTTTTGAAGCCACACGACTTGGTGAAGCCCTTTTTCAGGATGCTGTGAAGATGATTTTCTGTCCCGATTCCGCCTGTCGCTTCAGGTCTTTAAGATTGCCTACGAAAATGCGGTTTTCGTCATCACGGAAGAAAAAGTTGGTTCCGTCGCTCCCTGCGAACGTGCCAGCGTAGTTCTGCCCGGGAGTGGTCGTGGCCAGGTAATAATCGTTCCAATTGAAATGATTTGTCTCAAGAAGTGCTATTACCTTGGCCAGGGGTTGGATGCGCTCCGTATCCGTGATTTCGTCGAGTAAACGCTCCATCATCGCCACATCCCCCTTAGTGGACAGGATGCTGGCCTGGATGACACGCTCTTTGCTGACTACCCCAAAATGAATTTTGTATCCGAGGCTCTCAGCGAGCTGGCGCACGAAGTGCCGTTGCGCTCGACCATTACCTTCCCTGAAGGGATGAATGCGATTTATTTCGGAGAGCAGAACGGCGACCTTGCGAGCAAAGTCTCTTCGCTGCAACCCTTCGAGAAAGTGCTCTGCAGCCAGCTGGCCAAATACCTTTCCCAACTGCGGTTCGATCAACTCTGGAGGCGTGAATCGGGTGATTTGCCCAAGGTGAACGTAATCAGCCTTGGCAAGCGGAACCTTGCGGAATTCCCCAGCCCACTCGTAGACGTCCCGGAAGAGATACCAATGAATCGCCTTGAGATGTTCGGAATCGAAGTTACCCTTCACGGGATTGAGTTGAAGAAGCACTGAACGCATTGAGACTGCATTGGCTTCCGCCAGGTTGAGAGATTCCTGATTGCTGAGACCGAACTTGTTTAGGAGAATGCCTGATTGGGGATCGAGGTAAGGATCGCTCATCGAGCGAGGATAGCATTGAGCAATTGCTCTTCGGTCAGCTCGCCCTGAACAAAGCGCTCGAAGGTGAGCCGAGCATCGGCAGAGGGGATAAGGCCCTCCAGCCGGAGGTCAGCTACCGCATTATCCACGGCTTCGCGCCGGAGAAGCCTTTCAGAAACAGATATTCCCCTTGATATCACAGTTTCCATTTACCGATTAAGTCTACCATATTGACCTTGGCGACGGCTCTTGGCCGATCACCGAATCACGCGACGATTTTCCAGGGTGGACAAAGAAGACGCAGTCGGGGCACCTCTACCCCACCACGCGCAACAGCGGCGCGTGTCGGGGACCCCGGCGGCTGCGGTCCACTCTAATTTTTTGGTAGCGTCCTAACCTTAGGACACTACCAACTTCTTTGTTTCTTTGCGGCTTGCCGCGTTGTGGTTAAATCATCTTCATGGGTTTCGCTGATTTTCAAGGCAATCCGGAAATTGTACGGCAGTTGCGGGAGATGCTGGCACGCGACCGCTTTCCCCATGCGGTGATCCTGGCTGGGGCGGAGGGAACGGGCAAGTACACGCTCTCGCTGATGCTGGCGCAGACGATGAACTGCCTCCAACCTAAAGCGACGGATGGCTTGCCCGATTCTTGCGGCGTCTGCAGCAATTGCCGGCGCATCGGCCAGGCGCTGGACCTGGAATCGCGGTTTAACGAAGCAGTGGAGGCCCGCGAGGCGCTCCGCGACACCGACAAGCGAGAGACGCGCATCCTGGTACAGACTCACCCGGATGTTCTAGTCATCCCACCCGATCCGCCGCAGATGATGGTAAAGGTTGACCAGGTGCGGCACGTCATTAATACCATCCACTACCGGCCTGGGGAAGCCCGCAGGCGGGTTTACATCTTCACTGATTCGGCTTTCATCAAGGAAGCAGCCAACTCCCTGTTGAAAATTCTGGAAGAGCCACCCGACTATGCCACCATTTTTCTGCTGGCCAGAAATCCCGGAGATCTGCTGCCCACGATCCGCTCGCGATGCGTGATCTTCAGGCTCTCTCCGCTCCCTGCCAGGGAAATTGAGCAGGACCTGGCGAAGCACCGGCCAGAATGGAATGCCCGCCAGCGGGAGCTAGTGGCGCGGCTGAGTGGCGGGGCGGTGGGGATGGCGCGGTCACTCGATCTGGCCGCATACATGGAATCACGCAAAGACGCCCTGGCCCTGCTGGGCGCGGCGGCCCAGTCCGGCGACCATTCGCTGCTCTTTCGGACTACGGAGGGCTACCGGGCAGGCGCCGAGGGCAAGCAGAAAACAGACCAACTCCTGCGCGCTCTTTATGCACTTCTCAAGGACCTTCTGGCGCTGAGCTCGGGCGTGCCCGACCTGGTGCGAAATACCGATATAGCCGCGGAATTGAAGGCGCTGGCGCGCAGCATCGACTTCCCGTGGATGACCGAAGCAACGCAGCAACTGGGGCAGGTACAGAGCGGGATGCGCCGCAATGCGCTTCGTTCGCTTTCACTGGATGCTTTTGCGCTGTCGCTGGAAAGGTAGGCTTGTCAAGGCGCATGTTGGCGCACCGGATATTCCGGGTTTGAATCCGAGGCCGCGCTGTGATAGGGTAAAAAGCAATCCGCAACCAAATCCGGCAAAACTTGGGTCAAGCTTCTCTGTTTTCCAGCCGAGTTTTCCTATGCCGCAGAGGTGGAGTAAATAGAAATGAAAGATGGAATGGAGTCAACAGCGGCTCGCCAGGCCCCGGAGCCTACTCAAGAAGAATTCATCAATCGGAAGCTCATCCGGCCATCTCTGAGTTCGCCGGTCCCGCGTACAGAACCAGTTTCTGAACGCCGTGAGCGTCTGGAACGCACAGACCGTATGCCTTCCATGCGAAAAATGGCCACGCCGGACCAAACCCACGCAGAGAACTTTTACTACCAAAAACAGATGCAGAGCAAGACTCCGGTGATTGTAGTTCTGAAAGACGGCGAACAGATCCAGGGCCTGATCGAGTGGTACGACAGGTGCTGCATCAAGATGAGCCGTAACGGCGGTTCCAACCTGCTGCTTTACAAGCCCTCGATTCGTTACATGTACAAGGCCAGTGAGAGCCGGCAACCCTGAGAAGAATTGCCAAAATTGCCAAAATTTGTAATTGCCAAAATTGAAAACCTAGAATTCTTCCAAAGCAGGCCTCGTTTTGTGGAGTCATGGATTTGCCTGGATGACGGGCTTTCAATCCACCCTGCCCGTATCAGTTAAGATCAGTTCACGTCTTGAATCTTTCGACCCAAGACTACGGTACTGACTTTGACCCCAGTACCAAGACTACTGATTCATTGACAATAGGCGTGAAAGTTCAATAGTATCTGCAAGTTACGCTGATTGGCAGGGAGAGGCCGTCCGTGATCAAGCTCGACATCATTAATGAAGTTGTCACCAAGACCGGTATCACCAAAACTAAGGCTGAACTGGCGGTGGAAACCGTCTTTGAAAGCATGAAACAGGCGCTCACCAAGGGCGAGCGTATTGAGTTACGGGGATTCGGCGTCTTCAATGTGCGTCCGCGTAAGACCGGTATCGGCCGGAACCCGCGCACTGGCGCGGAGGTGAACATACCTCCCGGCAAAGCGGTAAGGTTCAAGCCCGGCAAGGAGCTACAATCCATAGATTAGTTCATGCCGGATGATCTCCCCGTTCCGCAGGAATACCAACTCTATGATCCTGAACAGCAGGAGATCAGAGTTGTTGTGATCCAACCGCCCAAGCGGCGGTATTGGCTGCACATTCTTCTGTTCCTGGCCACGTTGCTCAGCACCTTATGTGTCGGCGCCCGGCTGCAATACGAATTTGACCACAACCTGAACTTGTTTCCCTTTTCGGAACAGGGGTATTTTATGCCCTGGACCTGGACTCTGGCAGACTGGCACCGGCTTTTCCTGGGAGTTCCCTTTTCGCTCTGCCTGCTGGGCATTCTCACCGCTCATGAGATGGGACACTATATGCTCTGCGTGCGGCGCAAAGTCTATGCCACCTGGCCCTACTTTATTCCTTTCCCAAGCCTGATCGGGACCATGGGCGCGTTTATCCGCATCCGGTCGCCGATTCGCAACCGGCGAGATCTCTTCGATATCGGCATCGCCGGCCCCATCGCGGGATTTATCGTAGCGGTTCCGGTGTTGATCTTTGCGCTGCTGGCATGCAAGCCACTGACGCCGGAGACCAGCGACTCGGCGGCTTTCGGCATGCCACTCATTTTCAAGCTGGCACATTATGTATTGGGGGCCCTGGGCAGCCACGCGGCCATCGCACAGCTCGACCCCAGCCAGCTCTTCCTGCATCCCACGGCCATCGCCGCATGGGTAGGAATGTTTGCCACGGCGCTCAACTTGATTCCTGGCGGCCAGCTCGATGGCGGGCATATCGTCTTTGCCATCCATCCTCGATTGCACCGGACTGCTTCTACGTTGGCAATCCTGGCTTTACTGCCGCTGGCATGGTATTTCTGGCCGGGCTGGCTGCTTTGGGCCGTGGTGTTGCGCGTGACAGGGCGCCATCCTCCAGTTCCCAACTTGCCTCCGCTGGACGGAAAAAGACGATGGCTGGCGGTTTTCGGGCTGATCATGTTCGCGCTCACCTTCGCTTACAACCCCATCCACGGGTTTAGCATTGTGGACATCATCCATCAATTCACGCAGCCATCAAAGTAGAGAGAGCGCGTCCATATCCATGATTACGTGCGTCCGAGGAATTTTCTGGCTGTCAGCGAAGGCCTGCATGTTCTTCAAGACGCGATTGAGTTTGTCCCGGCCCGTGGCCTTCAAAATGAAGTGATAGCGGTAATCGCGCTTCAACCTCATGATAGGCGCGACCGATGGCCCCAGCACGCGCACACCTTCATTGCGGGTGGACTCAAGCCATTTGCCGATCTCGCCTGTCCATTTCAGCGTCTGCTCCAACTTGTCACTACGGACGAGCACGTTGGCCAGCGCACTGAATGGCGGATAGTGCATCCAGCGGCGATAGCGCACCTCTTTATCATAGAAGCCGCGATAGTCATGCTGTTGGGCAAACTGGATGGCGTAATGCTCAGGATAGAAGGTTTGCAGGATGACCTTGCCGGGCGTCTCGCCGCGTCCAGCGCGTCCAGCAACCTGGGTGAGCAATTGGAAAGTTCGTTCGGCCGCCCGAAAGTCGGGGAAGCCCAGCGCGAAGTCTGCGCCGACCACTCCCACCAGGGTTACGCCGTGGACATCGTGTCCTTTGGCGATCATCTGCGTGCCGACCAGAAGATTGATCTCACCCGCATGAAATTGGTTCAGCACGCGCTCGAAATCATGCCGGGTGCGCACTGTATCGCGATCCAGCCGGCCAATGCGCGCCTGGGGAAAAGCTTCATGCAGCCGCTCTTCCACTTTCTCCGATCCTGCGCCAAGGAAATAAATGTATTCGCTGTTGCATGCGGGACAAACCTTGGGCACGGCACGCTTGAATCTGCAGTAATGGCATTCCATGCGATAGCCGGATTTGTGAAAGGTCATGGCGATGGAGCAGTTCTTGCATTGAAGGGTCTCGCCACAGGCCCGGCATAGCACAATCGAAGAATATCCACGGCGATTCAGCAGGATCATTGCCTGCTCGTCCCGATCCAGCCGTTCGCTCACTTCCTGTACTAACTGGCGGGAGAAGAGGCGGTCTTCACCGGACTGCTGGAATTCAAACCTCATATCCACCACTTCGACATCAGGCAGGGGCCGACGCTCTACCCGTTCCGTCAACTCAATCAGCTTGTACTTGGCGGTTTCCGCGTTGTGATAAGACTCGACCGAGGGCGTAGCTGACGCCAGCACGACTGCCGCACTACTGAGCTTGCCGCGCATCACGGCCACATCGCGGCCATGATAGCGCGGAGTTTCTTCCTGCTTGTAAGAAGAATCGTGCTCCTCGTCCACGACCAGCAAGGCAAGATTAGAGACCGGGGCATAGACGGCCGAGCGTGTTCCCACAACAATTCTGGCTTCGCCGCGCCGGATGCGATGCCACTGTTCCGCCCGTTCATCATCGGTGAGGGCCGAATGCAGGATGGCCACCTGGTCACCAAAAACCTGATACAGGTTGGCGGCAGCGGCCGGCGTAAGCCCGATTTCCGGTACCAGCAGGATGGCCGAACGGCCAGACTCGAGGACCGCTTGCATCGCGGCCAGATAGACCGCAGTCTTGCCGGAGCCGGTGACCCCGTGCAACAGCGCGACGGAAAAGCTCTTCTTTTCGACCGATTGCTGGATGGTTTGCAGGGCGGCTTTCTGTTGAGGATTGAAAATAAAATCCAGATGCGAAGGGCCGCGCTTTTTCAGGCTGCTTACATTGAATTCAGCCGCTTCTTCCATCAGCTCCACCGCTCCCCGCTTGACAAGGGTTTGCAGCGTAGAGCGTGGAACAGCAAGATTGCGGACCTGTTCCACCACCAGCCTGCCACCTGCCTGCTGCAGAGCGGTGATGATGCTCTGCTGGTTTTCATTCAGCTTTTTGCCGCTGATCTCTTTTAGAACGGCAATCTGAATCGTGCGGCGAGCGTCACGGGCGGTGGATGCATCTTCGCGTGCAATCCACTTCTTGCGCACCAGATTATCGAGCACCTGGCGGTTGGCGCCGGTGGCCGAACGGATTGTCCCCTCCAACACATCGTCTGACATAGAGAGATAATCCAGAACGGCGTATTCGAGCATCTGAGCATCAATCTCTTGTTTTGATCGGCGGGAAGATCCGGCGGTGGCGGAGGCATGCAGCGCCTCGTGCCCAGTCTCAGTGATGTGGTAGATTTTTACCTTCTTGATCTCCGCCGTCAGCGGCAGCATGGTGCGGAAGACCTCTCCGATGGGCGCCAGATAATACTGCGCTATCCACTGCCCTAACTGCATGAGAGTTGCATCCAGGACCGGCTCAGAATCCATCACCTGCAGCACTGTTTTGGTCTGAACTTCAGACGGACGGTCATGCAGCGCAGTCACCACGCCGGACATGCGCTCATTCCTGAATGGAACCAGCACCCGCCCGCCAATCACCGGGATGGCGCCGGCAATCCTGTAGGTAAAGGCCATGTCCAAAGGGACTGGCAGTGCGACATCACAGAATTGAGGCATGTGGAAGGTTGATTGTAAGGGAACCGGGGAATCGGGTCATCGGTGCATCGGGTTATCGGGGCATCTGAAGAAACAATCAGAGGCTCGATGCGCCATTTGTGCGGAACTACAAAAACAACTGGCGGCCAGCTTGCGATCAGCTACAATCGGCTTTTCCCGAACACTCAGGAGGCCTTCATGAGGACGTGCGCGGCGATGGTGTGGTTTCTTCTTTTGGCGTGGCTGCCCGCCCAACCCCAGACTGGCCCGCAATCTGTTTCCGCCAAGCAGCCGAAGCAGCAGCAGAATGTGCCCGCAAAGACTCCCTCTGCGGCACCCTCGGCGATTGATCCAGCCAAGGAAGCTGATATCCGCCGGCTGCTCGAACTGACCGGGACCAAGGGGCTGGTGAAGCAGACCATGGACAGCATGGAGGGGAGCATCAAGCCACTGCTGGCCAGCGCTCTACCCCCTGGCGAGTATCGGGACAAGTTAATTGACCTGTTCTTCGCAAAATTCCAATCGAAGGCCAACCCAAAAGCTTTACTGGACCTAGCCGTGCCGCTTTATGACAAGTACCTGTCGCACGAAGAGATCAAGGGCTTGATCCAGTTTTATCAGACGCCTCTCGGGCAAAAGACGATCACAGTGCTGCCTAAGCTGACGGGCGAGATGGCAGAGATGGGCAAGCAGTGGGGACAGGACCTGGGGCAACAATGCATGCGAGAGGTTCTGGCCGAACATCCTGACCTGGCACAGGCCCTGGAAGCCGCGGGCAAAGCCCATCCCTGAGATTTACAACAACTGATCCGCACTGCCCGACGGTCCCAGGCAAGTCCAGATTGTTTTGTGGTCTATTCATTCATGATGTTGATGCGACCCAAAGACGTTGTGAAGGCGTGGGTGGATGCCTTCAATCGCGCGGATGCTGACGCGCTGGCCAGCCTACGACCAATCGGGAGAGGGGCGTTCTTTCAACCACATCACGAAATCCGTGGCCGGGGGCGTGCCGCCCAGGAGGCGGAGCCTGGTGGCGCATTGCGCGCGATGACCGTGGCTGTGCATGCAGACCTGCATCATTCCTTCTGCAACTGAAAAGCTGTACCCGGGAATGAACGGCGTCTCCAATCTTTTTGCCAGATCCGCTTCTGCGATTTGAGAGATCCAATGGAGTTCCTCGGCGTGTGTTTCCCGGAACTGGGTGGCGATAATATCCAGGGATTCAGGAACCTGCGATTCCTGTTCCAGCGCAAAAGAGCGTCCCAGGCTCAGACTCAGCCAGAACCGATTGGCCAGGAGGATATGACGCAGAAGCCTTCGCAGTTCCGGGTCTTGCGCGGCTGTTTCGTGCCGGCGAATTGCTTGCAACAGGGAGGCGTTCGCGTGTCCCTTGTGCCGGACCAGATCCTGCAGCATGGCGAGCATGGTGGGTACTTTGGCAGAAAGCATTTAGAAGGGTGACCCTTGAGCACCGGTACTAAATGCGGAAGTGCACCACTCCTGGTGCAGCTGATCTCACCGGACGCGATACAATTTCCTTCCTGCAAGATGAACGATCTTCAGGCGATGCTAACCCAAGCTGTTGTTGCTGCTCAATGAGGTGATCTGAAATGACGAAGAAGATCAATGTTACGGTGAACGGAGTTTCTCACCAGAGTGATGTCGAACCGCGAATGCTGCTGGTGCATTATCTGCGCGAGGCGCTGAATCTTACCGGCACCCATGTGGGCTGTGAGACTTCCCTTTGCGGCGCTTGCACTGTGCTGGTGGATGGACAGGCGGTGAAGTCCTGCACGCTGTTTGCCGTCCAGGCGGATGGCTCCAAGGTCACCACCATTGAAGGGCTGGCCACCGATGGGAAGCTGCATGCGGTGCAAGAGGGCTTCTGGGAGCACCATGGACTGCAGTGCGGCTACTGCACGCCGGGCATGATTATGACGGCGGCGCAGATCCTGGAGCGCAATCCTGATCCCAGCGAAGAACAGATCCGGCACGGTCTGGAGGGGAACCTCTGCCGCTGTACCGGCTACCAGCATATTGTCCAGGCGGTGCAGTGTGCGGCCAAGAAGATGAAGGGTAAGGGAGCAGTAGTTAGTAGTTAGTATTCAGTACTTAGCAAAACCACGAACAAAACCAAAAACAACCGCAGGAACAAAGGCAACACCTTACCGCTGATGACACGGATGAGAGCGATTTTCACTGATTAAACTGAGAGGCCCTATGGCGGAAAAATATTTTGGCAAGAGGCAGAAGCGTACGGAAGACCCGCGGCTGATTCAGGGTCTGGCCCATTATGTTGACGACATCAAGCTGCCGGACACGCTGCATGCGGTGTTTCTGCGCTCCATCTATGCTCATGCGCGCATTAAGAAGATAGACACCAGCGCCGCGGCCAAGGTGCCCGGCGTGGTCGCCGTCTATACCGGCAAAGATGTCTCGGCGAAGATTGGGCCGGTGCCCTGCGCAGCGGCGCTGCCTGACCTGAAGACGCCAGACCACCGCGTGCTGGCCACGGACAAGGTCTACTTTGTTGGGCATCCGGTAGCAGTGGTAGTGGCTACAGATCGCTACGTGGCCAAGGATGCCGCTGACCTGATCCAGGTGGACTATGAAGAATTGCCGGTGGTGATGGACGAAGAAAAGGGCGCGCAGGGCGGCCCGGTGGTCCATGAGAAATTTGGCACCAACATCGCCTATAAGCTCACCGCCGGTGAAGGCGATATAGAAGCCGCGCTGAAGTCAGCGGACAAAGTCATCAAGCAGCGCATACTGCACAAGCGCCTGTTGCCGATCGCCATGGAGCCGCGCGGCGTCCTGGCGCGCTATTATCCCGGCGAGCAGGAGTTGACGCTGTGGACGTCGACCCAGATCCCCCACCTGGCCCGCACACAGGTCGCCCTGATGCTGGGAATGCCGGAGAACAAGCTGCGGCTGATTGCCCCGGAGGTGGGCGGCGGCTTTGGGTCCAAGCTGAACGTCTACGCGGAAGAGGCGTTGCTGGGCTGGCTCTCGATGCAACTTGGCCGTCCGGTCAAATGGATTGAGACGCGCCGGGAAAATATTCAGGCCACCATCCACGGCCGCGGTCAGACGGGTTATATCGAGATTGGATATAAGAAGGACGGCACCCTCACCGGATTCCGATACAACGTGTTTGCTGACATGGGAGCCTACTTCCAACTGCTCACGCCGGCCATTCCTACGCTCACCGGGCTGATGCTCTCCGGTTGCTACAGAATTCCCGCCATCCAGATCAACATCGCAGGAGTCTTTACCAACAAGATGGCCACGGATGCATATCGCGGAGCCGGACGTCCGGAGGCGACGTATGTGATAGAGCGGGCGCTGGACCTGGTGGCGGCCGACTTAGGCAAAGATCCGGTGGAGGTGCGGCGCAAGAACATGCCCGCGCCCAGCGAGTTCCCTTTCAAGACGGCGACCGGCTTGTTTTACGACAGCGGCAACTATGAGGGCGCGTTGAAGAAGGCGCTGGACATGGCCGACTATCCCAAGCTGCGCGACGAACAAAGCAAGGCACGCAAAGCGGGGCGGCTGATTGGAATTGGAGTATCCACTTACGTTGAGATTTGCGCCATAGGCCCTTCAGCGGCCACGCCTGCCGGTGGCTGGGAGAGCGCGACGGTGAGAATTGAGCCGACGGGAAAAGTCACCATCCTGACCGGGGCTTCTCCGCACGGCCAGGGACAGGAGACATCCTTTGCCCAGGTTGCGGGCGATGAGCTGGGCGTGAACCTCAACGACGTGACCGTGATCCATGGCGATACCTCGATTGTTCAATACGGAATTGGCACCTTCGGCAGCCGGGGCACCGCAGTGGGTGGAACCGCCGTTTACTACGCCTTGCAGAAGCTGAAAGAAAAAGCCAACAAGATTGCCGCGCACATGCTGCAGGCGGGAGACGGGGCTGTGAGCTTCAAAGACGGCAAATTCAGCGGGGGGGATGGGAAATCCATGACCATTCAGGAAGTTGCCCTGGCCGCGCACCTGGGCAAGACCTTGCCGCTGGACATGGAGCCGGGACTTTCCGCCACTTACTTCTTTGAGCCTAAGAATTTCACTTTCCCCTTTGGCACTCACATTGTCGTGGTAGAGATTGACCGCGAGACCGGAGAGATTCACTTCCAACGCTACGTCGCGGTGGATGACTGCGGCAATGTGATCAATCCCCTGCTGGTAGATGGCCAGGTACAGGGCGGGATTGTGCAATCCATCGGACAGGCGCTGTATGAGGAAGCTGTCTACGATGATCAAGGCCAACTTGTCAGCGGCACGCTGATGGATTATGCGGTGCCGAAGGCGGCGCATGTTCCATGGCTTGAGCTGGACCGCACGGAGACGCCCACGAATGTGAATCCCATGGGGGTGAAGGGCGTAGGCGAGGCGGGAACCATTGGCGCTACGCCGGCCATTGTGTCTGCGGTAGTGGACGCGCTTGCACCTTATGGCATCCGGCACCTGGATATGCCAATTAAGCCGGAGACGGTCTGGCAGATTATTGGACAGAAGAAAGCTGGAGCGGCATAAACGAATCAGGACATCGGAAACATCGGTTATCGGGGCATCGGAAGAGCAAACCTTGAGCCGCGAATTAGCGCGAATACACGCGAATAAGATCAACGGAGACACACATGATTGCGAATCAATTTGATTATGTTGCTGCTAAGAGTTTGGACGAAGCTCTCTCGCTCCTAGGTAAGCATAAGGGTGATGCCAAGCTGCTGGCCGGTGGACACAGCCTGATTCCGGCGATGAAGCTGCGCCTGGCGCAACCGCAGGTGCTGATTGACATCAGCAGGATCAAGGAGCTTTCTTATATCCGGCAGGAAGGCAGCGGGATTCGCATTGGCGCTACCACCACGCATTACCAGATTGAATCATCGGGCTTGCTCGGGCGCGTGTGTCCTCTGCTGCCGGAAGCGTCCGGCCACCTGGGCGATGTTCAGGTACGCAACAAGGGCACGATCGGCGGCAGCCTGGCGCACGCTGATCCGGCCGCAGATTGGCCGGCGGTAGTGATCGCCCTGGATGCCGACATTGTTCTCACCAGCGCCAAAGGAGACCGCACGGTCAAGGCAGATAAATTCTTTACCGAGCTGTTTGCAACCGCCATGCAGCCGGGGGAGATTCTGCGCGAAATCCGCTTCAACACTCCTACGGGCCGGTTTGGACAGTGCTATTTGAAGTTCCGTCATCCGGCTTCAGGTTTTGCCGTGGTTGGCGTGGCGGTGAATCTGGCTTTGGATGGATCGGGCAAGTGCCAGTCCGCGGGCATCGGCATCACCGGAGCATCGCCCAAGCCTTATCGCGCCACGGGCGTGGAAAATGCTCTCAAAGGCGCCGCAATGGACGCCAAAGCACTCAGTGCCGCTGCGGCCCATGCCACGGATGGCGTGGATGCCAACACTGACCTGTTTGCTTCCGGTGAATATCGCCGTCATCTGGCGGAGGTTTACACGCGGAGAGCGATAGAAACGGCTGCTTCCCGGGCCAAATGAAGATTGAAGGGCAGCAAAAAATCGAAGCGCCGCGAGCGCGCGTCTTTTCCGCCCTGATCGATCCGGCCGTTTTGCAGAAGTGCATACCTGGCTGCCAGGAACTTGAGAAGACAGGCGACAACTCCTACGCAGCCAAACTCACCGCTACGATAGGTTCTATCAAAGGCGTGTTCACGGCTACCGTGATCTTGTCCGAACTGGTTGCACCCTCGCACTACAAACTGGTGGTTGAAGGCAAAGGCCAGCCCGGCTTTGTGAAGGGCTCCGGGAGCCTTGATCTCGAGGAACAAAACAGCGCGACGGAAATCAAGTACACCGGCGACGTGAATGTTGGCGGGTTGCTGGCCAGCGTAGGCCAGCGGATGCTGGAGGGCACGGCCAAGATGCTGGTTTCAAAGTTCTTTAACGCCCTGGAAGCCGAGACCCACCATGGATCGGGGCATCGGGAAATCGGAACGTCGGGATAAAGGAAAGGCAAAACCTTCTAGCCCCCGAATCCACCGCGCGCTGGGACAGGCTGACGCGAATGTGCGCGAATCGATCCGGGCTCAGGGGCACATCGGGCATCAAAAAGATGAAACTCCTTGATTTTTCCTGTAACGAAACTCCCTCCAACTGCACTATCTAATATGGGAACCTTCCTGGACCTCAGTAGCAGAAATTCGTCTTCTCGAGGACAGAAGATGCGGTACGTCATGAAACAGAAATTGTTTTCCCTGGGAAACGACTTCCTTATCAAGGATGAAACCGGCCGCGACGTGTTTCTGGTTGATTCCAAGGCTTTCACCCTCCGTAACCAGCTTTCCTTTCAAGACCTGGCCGGCAAAGAGCTTGCGTCCATCACGCACGAAACCCCATGGGGATCAACCTATCCACCAAGGGGATGTTGTCTGGGCCAGGGTGCATAAGAACTTGTTTACCTTCTTCAACTGCGAATTCGCCGTCAATGTGCCCAGACAGGACGACTTGGTGGCCGAAGGAGGCTTCTCAGACCACGAATACGTCTTCACTCGCTCACGAAAACCGATTGCGCGAGTATCCAAAGAATGGTTCACGTGGTCAGACACCTGCGGCGTGGACGTGGATCAGCAGGATGACATCCTTGGCATACTTATCCTCGCGAGCACTGTCGTGATTGACATGTGCTGCCACAGGGATCGGTAAGGGGGAGATTAAGCAGCAGCGCCCTTCCCTTCGGAATGTCGACTGCCGATTTTTAGCGAAACGTTGTGGCGAACCGCGCGCCACCAGAACGCCCTGACCCTGCAAGCTTTTTTTCCTGCAGAATCTTGCTTAAAGCTTTTCACAGCTTCTCCGCAATGGGCGCGTGATTCGTCGCATGGCGATTTCGTCATCTGTTAATCGGGATTATTGTGGCGCCACTGCCAGTAGACGGTCTGCTGCCGGGTGTTCAACTTAACGAAATCCTTCCTCTGATGGCGCTCACCCTGATAGCGCTGGTACGCGTGGTCTTCATTGCTGTCCCACGTGTGATAGTCCTTGTGGCCCTTGTCGTAATAGCGCCTGTTGTTGTCGCCTTGCCGGTTTTCCTGGTTCCTGTTGTCTTGTGGCCTGGCGGCGGCCATCATCGCAACGGGTGCGGCTAGGGCGGCGGTCAGAAAAAGTGAACTGATAAATCTGTATCCACGGTGCATTCGGTGCTCCTTAGCAAGGGTTCCCATACATTGGAATCCTGCTACTACCAATATCCACCTTTATCGTCGCCAAGGGATGGTCAATACGGCTCATCAGAAGAATTGGGTACTTTTGTAAGTTGGTAATTGGCTAGTTGAGGATCACGAGCAAAACCTAACCAGGCAGAGGTAGATGCACGTAGAAAAACAAACCGAACTCAGTTTCTTAGGCAGAAACCGGCTCCTGTTTGTGCGTCCGTTCGCGAATCTCTGCTACGCTCTGCTCAATGAGGATCTCGCCATCTTTGAAGACCGTCCGCAAAACATCCTGTGGATCCGGCTTTCCTGATACCACTTTCTTTGTTGACCACTTCCCATTCACGTATCGCAAGGCCAGGCGGCCGCGCTTGGAGACTTTGTCGTGCCCGTCGACTGGATCTTTGTATACAGGATGCTCTTCACCATGGATGGTCACCGCTGAGGTCTTGAAGGCAAACTTCTGGGTGTCGCGGTTGAGCTGCTGGAGGAGCGCGCCGCCCATGCCGAAGCTGATGTTATCGGCGGACCAGCCGGCGCGCGCCATGGCGGTGAGCGTGTCCTGAATGGTCCAGTAGTTCACTCCGTCGCCCTGGATCACGCGCACCTTGGGATTCAGGACGCGATAGCCTTTGCCGTTGCTTTGATATCCAAATTTCCGGCCAAGAATTTCAAGCACCTTGAGCACCACATCACGGGGATATCCTGAGTCCGGGCGCACCACCAGAACGCCTTCCCGCTGCAGAACTTTCTCCCGCAGGACCTTGCCCCAAAGCTTTTCGCATGCCTCGTAGACGTTATAGGAATCGCTCACCACTGCGACCATGCCAGCAGGAAACTGAGTAATCATGTTGTCATAAGCTGCGAGCTCGTTCTCGCGGCCCCAGGCAGTGATGGTGGAATGTTCGGCGGCGGGAATGCTGAAACCTTCCATTTCAGTGGACTGGTAGTATCGCTGCAGGAGGCGGATGCCGGCGACGGTATCGGTGCCCTTGAAATGAATCAGGTGGGCTGCAGAGCCAATACCCGCTGTTTCCTCGCTGGAAACGCCACGATAGCCGAAATCGTGGAGTTTGAAATCAATCAGAGAAGGATCGCCGGAGCGATGCAACGCGGCAAGAAAGACTTTGCGAATCGCGTTGGAAAGCGTGCCTACGGTAATCGGGTACCAGACCTTGAGCAGCAGCGTCTCCAGATAGTTGGGAAGCCAGTAACACTCGGGATCAGTGTTTTCGATGGTCATCAACACGTTCTGGACGTCGACCAGGGCGCCTTCGGCAACCGCCTTGATAACGACCGGCAGCCTGCCACCGTGCTTGCGGATGATGTGCATCCATCCATCGAAATTGAACACGCCGGGAGCGATGTGGCGATCAACAAAGCCGCGGGCTTCAATCACGTCTTCTTCCGTAACCACCGGCCCGCGGAGATATTCAAGCAGGTAATATTGCAAGCCAAAGAACAGGGTCTGCTCGAACATTCCACCGCGAGACTCCAGATAGCTGTAGACGAACTGCGTCCCGGGCGGATATTGCTTCCAGTGGGTGAACTTGTAACTGTCAGTCTGTAAGACAAGGTTGCGTGTTTGTGTTTTCAGCATCCGCTCAGCGGGCCTCAAGCGAGAACTATACAGAAAAGCAGGGGACAGGGGACAGTTACCGCTCTGTTGGCGGATGAAACAATTTTTTGATTTTCGGCGGGAGGAGACGGGCTATTGCAGAAGTCAGAATTAAAACCGAAACACATTCATTCTGTTTCAGAGCATCCGCCCGACGGCACTCCGTATGAAACAGGGTTCCCTCCCCTTCGCCAAGCTCAGGGTTCGGGATAAACTACAAAAGCTCAGACCAAGCCAGATGCGTAGCTTAAGAGCTCATGACCATGGAGCAGTAGCCCAGCCATTGGCCAAGTTGGGCTCCGTCCGAGCACAGCACGGAGTTGAATTTGATTCCGGCGTAGCCCTCGTCATTGACCCACATGATTTTTCCCAGACCCGTCACAGCCGTGGTAGAGGGGAGCTGAAAGGCAAACTTCAAGGGCGTATCCAGAGCGAGCATCTGGACCGACCGTATGGACATTCCGGATTCACTCAGATCCGAGGTGAGCGCCCTAAGCTGTGTGGCACCACTGAGAATGGTGACAGGCGCGACCAGCGGATGACGAAGGTATCTTCTCCGCTGTGGAGCCTGGATTGACCCGTTCAGACTCAGCAGATCGAAAATTCTTCCGGTGGAGATGGGCTTTTGTACAACGAAGTTTGCGCCTGCCGCCAAGGCTTCCGATTCCTCCTGGGGATTGCCGGTGCAGGCGACAATGATGGGCGCCGCGCTGCCGCTGCTCTTTCGGACCTGGCTGATAAATCCAAATGCGCCGTTCACTTGCATATCAATCACGATTCCGTGCATTTTCCGGTTCTGCACAAAATCCCTGGCACAAGTAATACTGGGCGTGGAATCCAGCCGGCTGCCTGTTTCTCGCCAGGCGTAAACGAACATCTTCAGAGTGGAGTAATCGTTGCTGACGATCAACAGATCAAGATTGGCTAATGCGGAAGAGGGAGCCATGGATACAGACCTGGGTGCGCGAACCTCTCACTGAAAATGTATCAGCAATTGAGGCCATTGCAAGAAATTTTCTGCTTTGTTCTGATTCCGGAACAAGAGAGCTCCAGCAATCAAGAGTGCTGCCGGGATTAAGCAGGATCTGGCGGCGCGACTCGGGCAAAGACCTGATCCCAGGCAAGATGCTTTCCGTAAGACTCTCCGCGGCTTCCGGGGAAGTGCCGGTCCAGCAGTTCAATGTCGCAAATTCTTGCAACATGCAGGAGCCGCCAGTTGGGAAGAGAACTGCTGCTCTCACCGCCGGTCTGGTAGCAGAAAAGACGTACCGTGCCGCCCTTAATCCCATAATCATGGGGCTCCGCGATTCGCTGTTTGCCGCCATATTGAAACCGAATCAGGCGTTTTTGAGCGATTGCCTCACGGATCATCGTGTCAATTTTCTGGGTTTCCTGTGTAGGCATGAGAGTTTAGACCATGTTTCGATCCAGCGGGTTGCGGGGAGGGCTGATCGGAAGTGCTGCCGGCGAAAAGGAGTTCTCAGGCGGTTTGAACTTACTCGTTCTGTATTTCACACACGAGCAGTGGCGGCGTCACTGGGTTCACGCTGGCGTCCTCGTCCAATGATTCCACCAGGTGGCCTGTCATCAAGTGTTCTTGGTTTTAGGATTTGTTGAATTGCCGGCTGTGCTCTTGTCTGCTGGCAGTAGAGGCCTGGAGACATCTGGCCGCACGAGGTCACTGCCCTTGCTCTGCCAGACCATGTGCAGACGATCCGTGTAGGCGCTCAGCCACTCTTCAAAAGACTTCCAGCTTTCTTTCTTATTCATAAGGGTCTCTATGCTTAATTTATAAGCTGATCCTGGAAGGGCACTTAAAAGATACATCCTGGCCCGGTTCTCTGGTGTTAAGAATTATTTGCAGGCTGTAAAGCCCCTGTAAGCAGCAATGCAGTCCACGCTCTGAATTTCTCGAAAATGAAGAACAGAATTCCACTCAGCCGGCGTAGCCCTCGCCTTCTGCGAACAACAAAGCGCGTAATTTCCGATTACAAATATTTACCCGCTGTTATTCACTCTTTACCACAACTCATTCCGGGGCCGGGTCAATACGTGCGGGGGTAATGAAGATCAGCAAGTTCCCCCTTGGAGCACTCACATGAAATATATAAAAACCAAATGGTCCATCGTTGCCGTTGTGCTGGCTGCAATCGGTACGCTGACGGCATTTCAATTTGAGGCCGGAAAAGCCCCCCAATACTACACCGAGAAGGTGCAGCAAGGCGACATTCAAAATGTCGTCCAGGCAACGGGCAGCATCACCGCGGTTACTACGGTCCAGGTGGGCTCCCAGGTTTCCGGAACCATCCAGAAGTTAAATGTGGACTTCAACTCTCATGTGAGCCAGAGCCAGGTCATCGCGCAAATTGATCCCGCTCTGTTCCAGGGAGCGCTGCTTCAGGCCAAGGCCGATTTGCAGGATTCAATCGCGAACCTAGCGGCGGCCAAGGCCAATCTAACCAAGGCCCAGGCGGCCGAAGCGCAAACGCACCTGGATTACGCTCGCTATGACGAACTGGCCAAGGATGGCGTTGTCCCGCAGCAGCAGTTCGATACCGCCAAAGCCGCGTGGCAGTCAGCCACGGCGGACGTAGCCGCAGCCCAAGCCACCATCACGCAAGACCAGGCTGTGGTGCAACAGAAGACCGCAGAGGTAACCGTGGCTCAGACCAACTTGAACTACAGCACCATCCGGTCTCCCATTGACGGAACTGTGGTGGCCCGCAACGTTGATGTTGGCCAGACGGTGGCTGCATCCCTGCAAGCACCCACCCTGTTCACCATTGCCAAAGACCTCACCAAAATGCAGGTCTACGTGAGCACGGACGAAAGCGACGTGGGAGCAATCCGCATCGGCCAGGCGGTCAGCTTCAAGGTGGACGCGTTTCCCAGCGAGACCTTTAAGGGACAGGTCTCCCAGGTGCGGCTGAATGCCACGACGGTACAGAATGTGGTTACGTACACCACCGTGGTGGATTTTGACAATCCACAGATGAAGCTCTTTCCGGGGATGACGGCTTACGTGAGCATTCCGGTGGCCCAGGCGGAAAGTGTAGTAAAGATCCCGAATGGCGCTTTGCGCTTTAAACCACAAACCGCCGGCCAGCCAACGCAGGCCCAGGTTGCGAAGCAGGCGAAGGACCCCAGCGTGGCAACGGTGTGGAAGCTGGCCGCTGACAAATCACTCCAGCCAGTGCAGATCAAGCTGGGAATCACCGATCACACCTTTACTCAAGTATCGAAGGTGATGAATGGCTCGCTCAACCCTGGCGATCCGTTGGTAGTGGGCGCGGCCACTTCCAGCCAGCCAAAGCAAGCCAGTTCCAGCGCTCCGGGTGTGGGTGGCGGGCGCGGCATGGGCGGCCTTGGGCGGTAAGACATTGAACGCGCCATGGCTTAATTTTTGATTTCTGATCTTTGATCTGTGATCTGTGATTTAAGAGCAAAAACCGAGGACAGCAGCGGGAGGGATTTATGGCAACTTTAGCTCAAGTCGAAATGAATGCAGGCATGATTCATGGAGCCAATATGGTAGTAGATGGCCCGGTGATTCACGCGGAGGACGTGCACAAATACTACGATCTGGGTGAGACCAAGGTCCACGCGCTGCGGGGAGTTGATCTCACGATCCAGCCGGGTGAGTTCGTGGCCATCATGGGATCGAGCGGCAGCGGCAAATCAACTTTCATGAACATGCTGGGCTGCCTGGATAAGCCCAGCAACGGCAGATACCTGCTGGAAGGCACGGACGTGGCGCAGTTGGAAAAAAAGCAACTGGCTGCAATTCGCAACCGCAAGCTGGGATTTGTTTTCCAGGGATTTAATCTGCTCTCTCGCACCACGGCGCTGGAAAACGTGGAGTTGCCCACGCTGTACGCGCACATGGACAAGGCTGCACGCTTCGCCCGGGCCAAGGAGGTGCTAAAGATGGTGGGACTGGGAGAGCGTCTGGAACACTTCCCTTCCCAGCTTTCCGGAGGCCAGCAGCAGCGCGTGGCCATTGCGCGAGCGCTGGTGAACCGTCCATCCATCCTGCTGGCCGACGAACCCACAGGGAACCTGGACAGCCGCACCTCGGTGGAGATCATGCAGATCTTCCAGGAGCTGAATGATGGCGGGCTGACCATTGTGTTGGTGACGCATGAAACGGACATCGCGCAATACGCGAAACGCATTGTAGTTTTCCGGGATGGAAAGATCCTGCGTGATCAGCCGGTCCTGGAGCGTCCACGGGCTTCAGAAGAGCTCAAGACAATGCCATCCGCAGATGAGGAGCAAGACTAAGATTTTCAATTTGGCAATTACGGCGATCTTGGCAATCTTTGGAATGAGGAGGGGTTATGGATTTGCTGGCAATTTTGAGAATTGCAATTCGGGCTCTGACGCGGAACAAGATGCGTTCGCTACTCACGATGCTAGGAATCATCATTGGCGTGGGCGCGGTAATCGCAACTGTGGGTGTGGGCCAGGGCGCGCAGCAGCAGGTGCAGGACCAGATTGCCGCCATGGGGACGAACGTGATCTTTGTAAGTTCAGGCAGCGTGAACAGCGCCGGGTTGCGCCTGGGCAGCGGCGCCACCAAGACCCTGGTCTACGATGACATGGCGGCCATTCTGCGCGAAGTCCCAACCATTTCCATGGCGGCCCCGAGCAGCGGGGCCAGTGCGCAGATCGTCTATGAAAATCAGAACTGGAACACCAGGATCACCGGGACCGAGCCACAATACTTCCAGATCAGAACCTGGGATTTTGCCCGTGGTTCGAGTTTCACTCAGGATGATGTGACCCGTTCCGCCAACGTGGTGGTGCTGGGCGCAACGGTCCAGCAGAATCTGTTCGGCAATACTGACCCCACTGGCCAGACAGTGCGCATCGGCAACCTTCCTTTCCAGGTTGTCGGCGTGCTCGCCGCTAAGGGTCAGTCTGGAATTGGGCAAGACCAGGATGATGCCATCTATGTGCCCATCACCACCCTGCAGAAAAAGATCACAGGCCAGGACTGGCTGCAGAACATCATTGCCTCGGCCACGTCACAACCGGCCAGCTATGCGGCTCAGGACCAGATCACTGGATTGTTGCGTGACCGGCACAGGATTCGTCCGGGACAAGATGATGATTTCAGCGTTCGCAACCTGGCGGACGTTGCCCAACTGGCAGACCAGTCTTCTAAAGTCATGACGCTGCTGCTGGCTTCGATTGCCGGAGTATCGCTGATTGTGGGCGGCATCGGCATCATGAACATCATGCTGGTATCAGTGACGGAGCGCACGCGCGAAATCGGCATCCGCATCGCGATTGGAGCAACGGAATCGGATGTTCTGCGGCAGTTCCTGAGTGAATCCGTGGTATTGAGCCTGGCCGGCGGGATCATCGGAATCCTGTTCGGCGTGGCGTCATCCATCACCATCACCAAGGTGCTGGGCTGGCACATTCTGATTTCGGCGCTGGCGGTGATGGCGGCCGTAGTGTTCTCCATGGCTGTGGGCGTGTTCTTCGGATTTTATCCAGCGCGTAAAGCGGCGCGGCTGGATCCGATTGAGGCACTGCGGTTTGAATAAATTTGCATGCCGACAAAACAGGGGCGGGACATGTTGAAACCATGTCCCGCCTTTCGTTTGCTGTCTTCCTGTCATTTTTTTTGGCTTGATCATCTTTACCAAACCACACCATTCATAACCCGGCAAACCGGAACACGAGTGAGTGAAGAGGGTTCTTACTGGCGAGGCAGAAATCAAGCCAAGACCTGATACAGAAAGCAAGAATCGGCGATGGCTGAGAAAGGAAACATTTATGAATCGGCTAAGAATGTTGCTTATTACCAGCGCATTGATCGCGGGCAGCTCGGCTTTAGCGTCCGCGGAGGAGTATCACACTGGGTTATCTCTTCAGGTTCGCATAGGCGACCAGGACCGTGACCACGCCCGCGGCTATGCATACGGGTATGTCGACGGCGCTCGTGACCGCGACGATCACTATCGCGTCTACGTCGACCGCGATCAGCGCGACCGCGACAACGGCTGGCGCAGGGACAATGACGACCGGCGTGGACGGAACTGGGACCATGATGGCGACCGGCGTTAATGAAAATCCAGCCGTTAGTACTTGGTATTTGGTACTTAGCTGAAGATGTCTCGAATGTCTTTGCGGCAATCTCCAGATAATGACTGCCATTAAACGGCACGACTCTAACGCTGGGGAGACCGCGATGCTGGAACATTTACAAACAAACGCGAGTCATTAGCTTCAGACTCAGCCAGACAATCTGACCATTTTGCGCAGCTCAATCATCGTAGGCGAAACCGACGTGCTATCTGACCCGACCCCGGCAGAACCCGATTTTGATTACATCATTGGTCGTGGTGATGTACATCGGATTGTCCAGATTCGGTCTACAGCAAGACCCGGTGTCCGGATCTGCGGGGCCGATTGTCCCAACAGTAAGTTCATCTGTCCCCATGCAAGACCCATCCAGCGCCCAGGGCGATCAGATTTCATCCGATGCGGCATGTGTCCCAAGGGCACACGAGGCAGTAGATTTCAGGATTCGCCCTGTTTCTGTGCATTTCTGTCTGGTCGCCAATTTCATCCTCTTGCCAGTGAAACTCAATGATACGCCTCAACCATTTTTTCTTATGCTCGACACTGGAGCACAGAACTTCCTGTCACCGGAAATCGTAGGGCAACTGGGTTTGAAGGTTACAGGCTCCTATCTTAGCCGCGGCGCGGGCAACAGATTAGTAAACACGGCGCTGACTTCAGTCGAGACATTGAGAATTGGCGATCTTACACTGCAGAATCAACCGTTTTACGTTGTTCCCCTCCCGTTTGCCTTGCGGCACGGCCTGCATCCGGAAATCGTAGGCGGAATCGGTTATCAACTGCTGCGAAGCATGGCTGTTTATATAGACTACGCGCAAAGAACTCTCACGTTTTACCCGCCTGAAATTAAGCCGCCTCGGCGCTCCGCGGGGCAAATTGTCGTTCCCTTTTTCTTTCATGAGCGTGTGCCTGTCATTCAAGGCCATGTCGATGGCATTCCCGCTCAATTTCAAATTGATACAGGCTCAGATACCACGCTGACGCTGTTTGCTCCTTTTGTCGCTCACCATGATCTCGTCCACTTTTACTCTCCACGGTTGCATGGTTTTGCCGGCGAGGGAGTTGGCGGCAGGGAAACCGCGTTCTTCGTTCGCACACACAAACTGGAGATTGGCGACCAGGTGGCAATGCATGGAATAACAGCCGAACTTCTTGAAGATAAGGGAGGAATTGGAGACGAGCAGGAAACCAGCGGCAACATCGGATCTGCAATCCTGAAGCAATTCAATCTTTTATTCGACTATCCTCGGCACAAGCTTTATATCGAGAAGAACTCGCATTTTGGACAATCGGAAGTGTTCAACCGAACTGGCTTAGGCCTGCGAATTACGCCACTGGGGCTGAAGGTAATGAGTGTCTTTGAGGACAGTCCAGCGGGGGAGGCTGGAATCATTCCTGGTGACATTATTATGGCAATCAACGGACATCGCGGCGCTGATCTGGATGGGGCATTTTTGGCGAGGGTGCTGCGGGCGCGCCCTGGCACAGCTATGCACCTTGACCTGCTTCGTCAGGGAATTGAAGAAAATGTGACCATCCGGCTGCGCAAACTATTGAACTAGACGGCGAGAGTTGCAGAATCCG